>NZ_CABVPR010000007.1 GCF_902499135.1 Burkholderia dolosa | reverse complement strand
CACGCCGGCCGCGTCGACCGCGCCGTCCGCGAAGACGAAGCATCGGCCGGCCGTGCGCGCGCAGCTCGCGCGCGCCGGCACCGAACCCGCGTCCACCGATCGTTGAGACCACCAAGGGGAAGCTCATGAAATCCGCCTACCTCGTTTTCGTGCGCCGCGCGGCGCTCGCCGCACCGCTCGCGTGCGCGCTGGCCGGCTGCATGTCGTCGACGCCGGTGTGGGACGGCCGCTTCGGCGATTCCGTCCGCACCGTGATGCAGGCCCAGATCATCGATCCGCATGCCGCCGAGCACGCGGCATCGCAGCCGGGCATCGCGGGCAGCGCGGCCGCGTCCGCACTCGACAACTACGACAAGTCGTTCAAGCAGATCGAACCGAAAGCCAATGCATTCGTGATCGGCATCGGCAAGACCGCTCAATAAAGGCACGCTCAGGGAGAAACGCCATGTCCAGCGCTGCTCGTCGTCCGAAAGCCGTACGTCGCGGGCTGCATCGCCAGCGCGGCGCCGTCGCGATCATCGTCGGTCTCGCACTGGCGGTGATGATCGGGTTCGTCGGCCTCGCGCTGGACCTTGGCAAGCTGTACGTCACGCGCAGCGAACTGCAGAACAGCGCCGATGCGTGCGCGCTGTCCGCTGCGCGTGACCTCACGTCGGCGATCAGCCTGTCGGTCGCGGAAGCGAACGGCATCGCGGCCGGCCACATGAATTTCGCGTTCTTTCAGCAGAAGCCGGTGCAGATGCTGACGGACTCGAACGTCACGTTCAGCGATTCGCTGACCAACCCGTTCCTGTCCAAGACCGCGGTCGCCACGCCGGCGAACGTGAAGTACGTGAAGTGCGTGACGTCGCTGAGCAACATCGCGCACTGGTTCATCGAGGTGCTGAACGTGCTGCCCGGCACGAAGCTCGCGAATGCGGCCGAAGTGTCGGCGAGCGCGATCGCGACGGTCGGCGGCGGGCAGACGACCTGCGCGATTCCGGTGTTCGTGTGCCGCGGCCCGTCCGATCCGCCTTACAAGGTCGGCGACTGGATCTCGTCGCCGTCCGGTTCGTCGTCCACGTACGGGCCCGGCAATTTCGGCTGGGCAGCGCTCGACGGCTCGACGAACGAAACGACGATCGCGAGCGAGCTGTCGGGCGACACGTGCAACATCACGAGCCCGCCCGACCTCGCGTCGACCGGCTTGAAATCGGCGTCGCTGCGCGCATGGAATACGCGCTTCGGCATCTACACGAACGGCGCGAACGGCTCGAGCGGACAGCCGGACTTCACCGGCTACGCGTACGTCGGCCGGGACTACGGGCCGCCCGGAACGGCCGGCACGAAGGGCGACGCGTACACGCAGTTCGTGATCGACCGCACGAAGTACAAGCCGTACCAGGGCGACGGCGCACCGCCGTCCGGCAGCGGGATCTCGACCAACGGCACCGCGACCGCGAGCAACTACCAGACGTACGGCGGCGACCGTCGGCTCGCGCTCGCGCCGGAGGGCGACTGCTCGACGCTGAAGGGCACCAGCGGCAAGGTGCACATCACGCAGTGGGACTGCGTGCTGATGCTCGATCCGCTGCCGTTCAGCGCGGGCAGCGGGCCGGTCGTCGCGCACCTCGAGTACCTCGGCTCGTCCGCGTCCGGCAGCACGCCGTGCGCGACGCACGGAATTCCGGGAAGCGGCAGCTCGACCGGCGTCAAGGTGCCGATGCTCGTTCAATAGCGATGAGGCGATCATGAAAAAACTTCCGTTTCGCCGTTCGCGCACCCGCGGCGTGGTCGCGGTCGAATTCGCGCTCGTGCTGATGCCGATGATCGTGCTCGTGACCGGCGTCGCCGAATTCGGCCGCGCGATCTATCAGTACGAGACGCTGACCAAGGCGACGCGCGATGCCGCGCGCTATCTGTCGGTCTATCTGCCGAGCGATCCCGCGTATCCGACCGCGGCCGCGCAGTGCCTGGTCGTGTACGGCAGCACGACGTGCGGCGCGTCCGGCACCGAGCTCGTGCCGGGCCTGACGACGTCGATGGTCGTGATCTGCGACGCGGCGCACACGACCGACTGCAGCGACGCGTCCGATCCGCCGCAGTACGCGAACCTGCCGACCTACGACGCGAGCAACAACGCGCCGAGCGGCACGCCGGCCGGCAGCATCAATCTCGTCGCGGTGAAGATCAAGGGCTATCAGTACCAGCCGATCCCCGCGTATCCGGGCCTGAAGACGATCACGTTCGGCAACATCGTCACCGTGATGAGGCAAGTGTCATGAACGCGCGCTCCTTTCCGCTATCGCGTCGCCGCGCCCAGCGCGGTTCGGCCATCGTCGAGTTCGGCCTGATCGCCGCGGTGTTCATCTCGCTGCTGCTCGGCATCTTCGAATTCGGCCGCGTGCTGTATTACTGGAACACCGCGAGCGAGGCCGTGCGGCTCGGCGCGCGCACGGCCGTCGTGTGCGACGTGAACGCGGCCGGCATCGTGAAGCGCGTGCGCTCGCTGCTGCCGCTGCTGTCGAGCTCGAACGTGTCGGTCAGCTACACGCCCGCGAGCTGCGACGTGAACACGTGCACGTTCGTGACCGTCAGCGTCACGAACGTGACGGTGAAGACGATGATTCCGTTCATGAACGTCGCGATCAAGATGCCGCCGTTCACGACCACGCTGCCGCGCGAGAGCCTGAACTCCGCGACCGGCGGCGCCGCCTGCAATTAATCGAACCGACGGGGCACACGTCATGATCAACATCCTCGTAGCTTCCGACGATACCGCGCGGCTCACGCAGATCGCGCGCCTCGTGGCCGACTGCGGGCGCTATCGCGCGACCCGCGCATCGGGCCGTCCGTCGCAGATCGAGCATCGAACCGACGGGCTCGATGCGTTCGACATCCTGCTCGTCGACGGCACGTCGGCCGACGCGGCCGAGCTGGCCGCGATCGAGCGGATCTGCCGGCTGCACACCGGCCTCACGTGCATTCTCGTGACGGCCGATACGTCGCCGCACGTGCTGCTCGACGCGATGCGCGCGGGCGCGCGCGACGTGCTGCAGTGGCCGCTCGATCCGCAGGCGCTCGGCCACGCGCTCGAGCGTGCCGCCGCACAGAGCACGCGGCGCGACCGCGACGACACGCGCATCGTGTCGTTCATGTCGTGCAAGGGCGGCGCGGGCACGAGCTTCGCGGCCGGCAACGTCGCCTACGAGATCGCCGAAGGCTTCAAGCGCCGCGTGCTGCTGATCGACCTGAACCAGCAGTTCGCCGACGCGGCGTTCCTCGTCAGCGACGAAACGCCGCCGTCGACGCTGCCGCAGCTATGCGCGCAGATCGAGCGGCTCGACGGCGCGTTCCTCGACGCGAGCGTCGCGCACGTGACCGAGCACTTTCACGTGCTGGCCGGCGCGGGCGACCCGGTGCGGGCCGCCGAGATGCGCGAGGACGCGCTCGAATGGATTCTCGGCGTCGCGTCGTCGCGCTACGACTTCGTGATCTTCGACGTCGGCGTCGGCATCAATCCGCTGTCGATGGTCGCGCTCGACCGCAGCGACCGGATCCACATCGTGCTGCAGCCCGCGATGCCGCACGTGCGCGCGGGCCGCCGGCTGCTCGAGATGCTCGTGTCGCTCGGCTATTCGACCGATCAGCTGCGGCTGATCGTGAACCGCGCGACGCGCGCGAGCGAGCGCACGCGCACCGCGCTCGAGGAAGTGCTCGGCCTGCGCGCGGCGTGCACGATTCCGGACGACGCCGACACCGTGCTCGAGGCGATCAACCAGGGTCATCCGGTGTCGCGGCTCGCGCGCGGCGGCGCGGTGGCGCGCGCGCTGCAGGGCTGCGCGAAGCAGCTCGTCGACGGCGACGTGCGCGCGGTGCGCGGCATCGCGCACGACGAACCGCTGATCTCGCGGCTGTTCGGCCGCAAGGTCGCGCCGAAGCTGAAGTCCATGTGAACCTTTTCGGGGAATCGATCATGTCACTGCGCGAACAGATGTCGCTGCACCGGGCCCAGCCGTCCGGCGCGAACGGCGAGCCGGCCGGCCCGGCGCATTCGTCGGTACGCGATGCGTACCAGAAGCTGCGCCGCCAGATTCACCTGACGGTGCTCGACCGCGTCGAGCTCGAGCGCCTGTCGCGGCTGCCGCAGGAGCAGGTGCGGCACGAAATCACCGCGCTGATCACGCGCATCCTCGACGACGAGCGGCTGCCGGCGAACGACATCGAGCGCCGCCAGCTCGCGATCGACGTGTACGACGAGATGTTCGGCTTCGGCCCGCTCGATGCGCTGCTGCGCGACCCGACGATCTCGGACATTCTCGTCAACACGTACCGGCAGGTGTACGTCGAGCGCTGCGGCCGGCTCGAGCTGACCGATGTGACGTTCTACGACGACGCGCACCTGATGAAGGTGATCGAGAAGATCGTGTCGCGCGTCGGGCGCCGCATCGACGAATCGAGCCCGATGGTCGACGCGCGGCTGCCCGACGGCTCGCGCGTGAACGCGATCATTCCGCCGTCGGCGATCGACGGGCCGCTGATGTCGATCCGCCGCTTCGCGATCAATCCGCTGAAGATGGAAGACCTCGTGCGCTTCCAGAGCGTCACGCCGCCGATGGCGACGCTGCTCGACGCGCTGTCGCGCGCGAAGGTGAACGTGCTCGTCTCCGGCGGCACCGGCAGCGGCAAGACGACGCTGCTGAACATCCTGTCCGGCTTCATTCCGCGCAGCGAGCGAATCGTCACGATCGAGGACGCCGCGGAGCTGCAGCTGCAGCAGCCGCACGTGCTGCGGCTCGAAACGCGGCCGCCGAACATCGAAGGCAAGGGCGAGATCACGCAGCGCACGCTGGTGCGCAATGCGCTGCGGATGCGTCCGGACCGCATCATCCTCGGCGAAGTGCGCGGCGCCGAAGCGCTCGACATGCTGAACGCGATGAACACCGGCCACGAAGGATCGCTCGCGACGATCCACGCGAACACGCCGCGCGACGCGCTCACGCGGCTCGAGAACATGATCAGCATCGCCGGGCTGTCGCTGCCGCCGAAGACGATGCGCCAGCAGATCGCATCGGCGATCTCGGTCGTCGTGCAGGCGGCGCGCCTCACGGACGGCACGCGCAAGATCGTCAGCATCCAGGAGCTGACCGGAATGGAAGGCGACATCATCAACATGCAGGAGATCTTCACGTTCAAGCGGACCGGCGTGGATCGCGACGGCACCGTGCGCGGGCATTTCTGCGCGACCGGCGTGCGGCCGAAGTTCGTCGAACGCCTGCAGGCGTTCGGCATCGAGCTGCCCGATTCGCTGTACGACCCGTCTCAGCGCTACGAGACGAACTGAGCGCCCGACGCGGTGCGATCCGGAGACGCGCGATGAACTCGATCTTTTACGGTTTCGTGATTCTCACCTTCGTCGCGGTGGTGCTCGCGATCGAAGGCGCCTATCAATGGTGGAACGCGCGGCACGGCAGCGCCGCGCGCCGGATCGAGTCGCGCCTGCGCGCGATGTCGGCCGGCGGCAACGTGCGGCAGGAGCGGCTGTCGATCCTGAAGAAGCGCATGCTCGACGAGTCGAAGCCGTTCGACCGGCTGCTGCTGCGCATGCCGCGCGTGCACGCGCTCGACCTGATGCTGCAGCAGTCCGGCCTCGACTGGACGGTGCCGAAGCTGCTCGTGCTGAGCGCCGTGTGGCCGGTGTGCGTGTGGCTCGCGCTCGCGTTTGCCGCGCTGCCGCTCGTCGCGGTGCTGCCCGCCGTGCTGTTCGCCGCGTGCGTGCCGATGCTGTACGTGATGCGCTGCCGCGGGCGCCGGATGCGCAAGCTGCAGCGGCAGCTGCCCGACGTCTGCGACATGATCGCGCGCGCGCTGCGCTCCGGCCACTCGTTCACGAGCACGCTCGGGATGGTCGGCGACGAGTTTCCGGATCCGATGGGCGGCGAATTTCGCGTCACGTTCGACGAAGTCAACTACGGCGTGCCGCTGAACGATGCGCTGAAGAACCTGGCGACGCGCGTGCCGGCGCAGGATCTGCGCTACTTCGTGATCGCGGTGCTGATCCAGCGCGAGACCGGCGGCAACCTCGCCGAGCTGCTCGACAGCATCGCCGCGCTGATCCGCGAGCGCTTCAAGCTGTTCGACAAGGTGCGCGTGCTGTCGGCGGAAGGGCGGTTGTCCGCGTGGATCCTCGGGCTGCTGCCGTTCGGCACGGGCGCGGTGATGGCGCTGGTGAACCGCGAGTTCCTGTCGGTGCTCTGGCAGGATCCGGCCGGCATCAGGATGGTCGGCACGATGCTGGTGTCGATGGCGTTCGGCCTGCTGTGGATCCGCCGCATCGTCCGGATCCGCGTGTGACGCGCGCGATACGTTTTCACGAACCGATACGAGGCTGTCATGCAAAACCTGAACGTGGTACAGGCCGTGATGCTGGGCGGCTTGTTCGTTTTCGTGGCCGGCGGCGCGTTTGCCGCGATGCTGCTGTTTGCGCCGCGCAACATCCAGCGCCGGCTCCAGCAAGCCGGCGGCGCGAGCGCGGCAGCGGCTGCCGGCGTCGGCGATGCCGGCGAGCCCGCGGCGCGGTGGGTCGCGAAGCTTGCCGAGCTGTCCACGCCGATCTCGAAGCTGTCGGTGCCGAAGGACGGCTGGGAGAATTCGCCGCTGCGCATCCGGCTGATGAACGCCGGATGGCGCGAGCAGAGTGCGGCCGCGCTGTATTTCACCGCGAAGACGGTGCTCGCACTCGCGCTACCCGGCGCGGTGCTGCTGTCGGTGATCACCACGCGTTTCGCGGACGAACGCGCGCTGCTGTCGGTGCTGCTCGTCGCGCTCGCCGGGATCGGCTATTACGTGCCGAACCTCGTGCTGTCGCAGCGGGTCGCCGCGCGCCAGCAGAAGATCTTCGAGGATTTTCCGGATGCGCTCGATCTGCTGACCGTGTGCGTCGAGGCGGGCCTCGGGCTCGACGCGGCGCTGATGAAGGTCAGCGAGGAGCTGCGCTTTCGCAGCGACGTCGTCGCCGGCGAACTCGATCTGCTGCTGCTCGAGATGCGTTCCGGCTTCACGAAGGAAACCGCGTTGCGCAATCTCGCGCTGCGTACCGGCGTCGAAGATATCGAGTCGTTCTGCGCGATGCTGATCCAGGCCGATCGCTTCGGCACGAGCATCAGCGAATCGCTGCGCGTGCTGTCGGACCTGCTGCGCACGCGGCGGCGCATGCGCGCGGAGGAGCGCGCGGCGAAGATCGCGCTGAAGCTGCTGTTTCCGCTGATCTTCTGCATCTTCCCCGCGCTGATGGTCGTGCTGCTCGGGCCGGCGATGATTCACGTGTATCGCGTGCTGCTACCGACGTTCGTCAGCATTGCGCCGTGAGCGGCGACAAGGCCGGTGCGTGCGGCGTGCCGTGTGCGCGCGGCCGGTCGATGGCCGTTGTAGCACCGATGACGATGCGTGCCGCCGCGGGAACCCGCGATCGGCACGACGACAGGCTTCATGGAGGCTCCCTCCCCGGGCGGCGCCGCGAGACAGGTTGACCATAGCGGCGTCAACGCATCCCGGACCCATGGTCGGCCTTGGAACAAGCCGTAGTCCACCGCCCGAACGGGTGGCCCCCTACTGCTACCCGCGAGCGAACGCGCCTGCGACGGCGGCGATCGTCGCGGCGACCGTCGCCGCCGCGCGCGGCGCTCACGCAGCGAAGTCCGTCGATGCCGACAGCGCGTGCCACGTTTGCGTTTCCTGCGCGACGTACGCATGCTTCGCGGCGATCGCGGCCAGCGTGTCGGTGCCGAGCGGCAGACGCAGCGGCGGCGTGCGCGCGTCGACCAGCGCGATCATCGCGGCCGCGAGCTTCGTCGGGTCGCCCGGCTGGTTGTGGTTCAGTTGCGCGGCCTTGCGGCGCACCGCGCCCGACGTCGCGTCGTAATCGTCGATCACGGTCGGCGCGACCACCAGCGACGACGCATCGAGGAAGTCCGTGCGGAAATAGCCGGGCTCGACCACCGTCGCGTGAATGCCGAGCGGCTGCAGTTCCGCATGCAGCGCTTCGGTGATGCCCTCGACCGCGAACTTCGTCGACGAATACAGGCCGAATCCGGCCGCCGCGCGATAGCCGCCGATCGACGACATGTTGATCACGTGCCCGGCGCGGTTCGCGCGCATCGTCGGCAGCACGGCGCGCGTGACGTTCAGCAAGCCGAACACGTTCGTGTCGTACATGCGGCGCACGTCGCGGTCGGCCGATTCTTCGACCGCGCCGAGCAGCCCGAAGCCCGCATTGTTGACGAGCACGTCGATCCGGCCGAACGTGTCCAGCGCGGCCTGCACCGCGGCCTTCGCCTGCGCTTCGTCGGTCACGTCCAGTGCGACCGGCAGCAGCGCCGGCGACTCGCCGAGCCGTTCGACGATCGCCGACACGTTGCGTCCGGTCGCGACGACCGCGTTGCCGTCCGCGAGCGCCGCTTCGGCGATCAGTGCGCCGAGGCCGCGCGATGCGCCGGTGATGAACCAGACGCGCTTGAAACCGTGGTGTTGTCCGTTCGCCATGATGTTTCTCCTACGTGTGTGGTTGAGGTGTAGCCATCGTAGGCGGTGCGATTCGCGCACACTAGCCGTCGCCGACTGGACGCATAATCAACTTTTATTTGCGAATCGGGAGGCGCGGATGAACGAAGTTCGTGCGATCACCATCTTTGTGCGCGCGGCGACGCTCGGCAGCCTGCGGGCGGCGGCCGTCGATCAGCACATCTCGCCGCAGGCGGCGAGCCATGCCGTGATGCAGCTCGAAAAATCGCTCGGCGTGCGGCTCTTTCATCGGACCACGCGCAAGCTGAGCCTGACCGGCGACGGCGAGCGGCTGTTCGACAGCGTGAAGCCGGCGCTCGCGATTCTGTCGTCCGCGCTCGGCGACGCGTGGCGCTCGAAGCAGGAAGTGGACGGGCTGCTGCGCGTGAGCGCGCCGCGCGCGCTTGCGCTCCCGGTGCTGTGGCGTTACTTCGAGGCGTTCCAGGGCCGCTATCCGAACGTGCATCTCGACGTGCAGCTGGACGACCAGTTCACCGATCTGGTCACCGATCGCGCGGACGTCGGGTTTCGCGGCGGGCCGCCGCCGTCGGGCGGCTCGATCGCGCGGCCGCTGGTGCCGATTCAGCTGATCGTGTGCGCGTCGCCCGCGTATATCGAGCGGCACGGCGCGCCGCGCACCATCGACGAACTCGTGCTGCATCGCTGCACCGGCTATCGGCGCGCGAATACCGGCAAGCTCGCGCAGTGGCAGTTCCGGATCGGCGACGAGATCGTTTATCGCGACGTGCCGGCCGTCGTCACCGTGAACGACACCGACATGGAGACGCACGCGGTGCTGTCGGGGCTCGGCATCGGGCAGCTGGGCAGCTTCAGCGCCGCGCCGCACATTCGAAGCGGCCGGCTCGTGCCGCTGCTGACCGAGCACGTGTCGGAGTACGGGACGATCTACCTGTACTACGGGCATCGAACCGAACAGTCGCTGCGGGTGAAGACGTTCATCGATTTCATCGTCGAGCGGATCGCGGGCAATCGCGATTTTTTTCTCGAGGCTTCGGAGCTTCGCGGGGCGCGGCCGGGGGCGCGGCGGCGGGCGTCGCCGCGGCGCGGCTAGCGGCGCACGGCTTCGGCGAGTGCGCCGCGTGCGTCGACGCATCGCGATTGCTGCACCGCTTGCGTGCAGCGCCGCGCGCGTGCGGCGTGCGTGCCCCTCGCGCATCACGTGTCGCAATCGATCTGATTCGCGTCGCATGCGGATAAAACCTTCCCGTTTCGCCGGCCGTTAACGCGTTCGCAGCCCCGGCGCCGCGCATGGCGACGCCGCGCTCGTCGTTGGTGAACCGCAATCCACATCCGCCATTGGCCGTGCCGGTCACAGGCAAGGGAACGTCATGCGAACACGATTCACGATCCGCGGGGGACTCTTCGCGACGATAGCCGGCTATACCGTCATGCTCGTCCTGGTCGTCGCGGCCGGCATAGCCGGCCTTTACGCGGGCAACGATTCGCTCGAGGCGATGTATCGCGACGATACGGCGTCGCTGCTGCATCTGAAGACGAGCTCGGAGCGCATGCTGGTGCTGCGCGAGCGGATGAACGACGTCGCGCAGATCATCAGCGCCGGGCGGCCCGCGAAGGACGAGATCGTGCAACTGCACACGCTGCTCAAGCAGAGCAACGACGAACTGGCCGCCTACACGCGCCTGCATGCGCGCGATGCCGACGAGCAGGCGCTGTTCGACCGGCTGCAGAACAGCCGTCGCGCGCTGCTCGACGGCGTGTTCCTGAAGGCGCTGTCGCAGCTCGATCACGACGACGGATTCAACTTTCTCGATACGCAGCGCACGGCGCCGCCCGCGCTGTTTACCGCGTACCAGGATGCGATCGACGCGCTCGAATCGTTCCAGGTCGCGCGCCAGAAAGCCCGCTACGATGCGGCCGGCGTGCGGTTTCACCGGATCGTCGGCGCGATGGCTGCGGTTGCCGGGCTGGCGCTCGTCGTCGGCTTCTTTGCGCAGCGCGTGCTCGCAAAAGCGATCATCGAGCCGATCGGGCTTGCCGTCGATCATTTCGACAGGATTTCGAAAGGCGATCTGACCGGCACCGTCGAGATTCGCCGCGACAACGAGATGGCGGACCTGCTGAATGCGCTGAAGCGGATGCAGGAAGGGCTGACCCGAACGGTGAGCGAAGTGCGCGCGAGCACCGAGACGATCGTCGGCGACGTGCGCACGATCGCGAGCGGCAACGTCGATCTGTCGTCGCGCACCGAGCATCATGCGGTCGCGTTGCAGCAGGCGGCTGCGAGCGTCGAGCAGCTGACCGCGGCGGTGCGCCAGAACGCGGACAACGCACGCGACGCGCGCAGCTACGTGCAGGAGGCGGCCGGCATCGCGTCGCGAGGCGGCGACGCGATGCAGCGCGTGGTCGACACGATGTCGGAGATTTCGCAGAGTTCCGCGCGGATCTCCGGCATCGTCGGCGTGATCGAGAGCATCGCGTTCCAGACCAACATCCTCGCGTTGAACGCGGCTGTCGAAGCGGCTCGCGCGGGCGAGCAGGGGCGCGGTTTCGCGGTCGTCGCGACCGAAGTGCGCGGGCTCGCGCAGCGCTGTGCGTCGGCAGCGAAGGAGATTCGCGAGCTGATCGGCAATTCGGCGCGGCGCGTCGACGACGGCAGCGGGCTCGTCGCGGTGGCCGGCGCGGCGATGACCGAACTGGTCGCGGCCGTCGAGCGTGTGAATGCGATCATGGCCGACATCAGCACCGCGGTCGACGAGCAGTCGACGGGCATCGAGCAGGTGAACGTGACCGTCACGCAGATGGAAGAAACGATGCAGCGCAATAGCGCGCTGGTCGAAGAGACGGCGGCGGCCGCGCTGTCGCTCGAGGAACAGGGGACGAGACTGAGCGAGGCCGTCGCGCAGTTTCGGGTCGCGCCGGCGGCCGTGGCTGTGGAACGGTAGGCGCGCTGTAGCCGCGAGCCCACGATGTCCGGTGCGGCGTAGTCGGCGTAGCGCATCGCGGCAATCAGACGGAGCGAATCGGATCGTCTGCAGTGGTGCAGTGACCCTGCAGAGGTCTATAAGCTCGTCGACTTCGCATAAGGAATCATCGGGTCATCGTCTGTTCCGATCCGCCGGCGTTCGGCGTTCGGCGTTCGGCGTGCGGCGTGCGGCGTGCGGCGTGCGGCGTTCGGCGTTCGGCGTTCGGCGTGCGGCGTGCGGCGTGCGGCGTGCGGCGTTCGGCGTTCGGCGTGCGGCGTGCGGCGTTCGGCGTTCGGCGTCCGGCGTCCGGCGTCCGGCGACGGCGACGCGCAATCGACGTTACCGGCGGCCGTACAGCAAGCCCGCAATTGCCGCGAACGTTCAATGAAGCCACACGTCGCGACAGGCTTGCGCCCACGTTGCCGGTAGCGGTAGCGCGCTTGCTACCGCGATTGCACCGGCATTCGCGCGTCGGCCCCGAGCCGGGCAGGCTCGAATACCGGACGTGAGCGGTCAAATAGCGCGTGGCGTCACGAAGGCTCGTCGCCCGCGATCCCGCTCACCACTTGCGTCTCATCGCGTCGGAGAACCCGCCGCTGAGGAAAAAAGCTTCGTCGCGTGCCAGCCCCGTAACGGCTCGCGCGACTTTCTCGAGCTGGCCGCCCGAGCGCACCCGGACCACGCGCTCCGCATAGCCGAGTTCCGCATCCAGATTGCGCGCCGAACGCAAACGGCCGCAATCGTACGCGGCTACCTATTCCCGGCCCACCCGCCGAGCAGCCGGCAGTCGACGCGCATCGGCACCTGGTGCGCGAGTGCGTGGCGTCAGCCAGTGACTGCCGCAACGCACCGGCAGCGCACCGCACTCGCCCGCATGCCTGCGATCGACCGCGAGCGAATAAGAAATGTCCGCTTCAGAAAACAATTTGTCCGCGCGACCAGAATAATCGATACGGCGAACATGATAAGTATGGGGGTATTTTAATGAGGCATTTCTTGATCGGAGTAATTGTCTTCGGGTTCACCCTATATATTTAATAAAATGCACGAAACCTCGCGGGCGGCGGTGTCCGATTGTTCGTGCGCGGCCGGTTAATCGACTTGGCAATCAATTTGCCAACGTTTGCGCCGAGCGATTGCAAGGCTCCGTAGGGCGTCAGCAGGTTCCGTTCTCCACGCGCGCTCAGGCAGCGCTGCATCGCCTGGCGGTACGGCACGTAAGGCCGGGGCCGCGCTATGCGTCGACGCAGTCGGGTCATGGCCGAGATCGTATTCTCCCCGGTAAAACGTTTGCTTTTCATCAGCCAATGCGACGAGGCGAGCGGGAAGCCGGTTTCATATTTTTGTCATTTGGCATTTGACAATCTTTAAAGAAGATTATTTTAGAATTTAACGCGAACCAATTCATAATTGCCGCGCAGTATGGGGTGTCGTAGTTGGCAAGAAAGAGCACATAGCCGTAATTAAATTAGAGCAAATATTGCACCCGAACGGGGCACAGAGCGGGGATAGCTTTCCAATGAAAAATAAGCACTCGGGCACATATCCAGCCCGCCACGCCGTAACGACCATACGTGCTGGCGGGACATCGTCGCGAATTCCGCGATTTCCCAAGCGTGGAACGGATGCGCGCCGTGAGCCGCAGCCGTGACGCCGCAGATCTCGAACGACGCGGGACGCGCAATTTCGCATTCGGAGCAGAGCGCATTGACGGTGCAGACCGCGCGCGGGTGAACGACGGCGGTTCGTCGGGGACGAGCGGCTCGTTTCCGCGCTCGTAGGAAGTCTCGCCGACGCAGCGCTCGCCGCGCCGAGCAGATCGATCCCGGCCAACGCCCGTTCGACGTAGCGCTTGCAGATCGCGTGTACGCGGTGCTTCGACTCGCCGACGGCGCGGACCACCGGTGAAAAACGCATCTGCGACGCGAGCGCGAGTCTGTCACGTCAAACAGCAGCGTGAAGCCTTCGGCTTTGCCGGCTCAACCGGGCCCGGCGAGCGCGACGCGGCCATCGGGCAGGTCACGCGGGCGCGCGCGCCGAGATAGCGGTCATGCCGGAAGAAGTTCAGGTGCCGTTAGCGCTTGACACAGCGTCATCCATGGAATGCGGGCAAACCGCGTCCGGATACGGAAGCGAGCGCCGGCCGTGAAGTCGGTCTGAAGCGTGAGCCGTTTGGCGGCGGAGTCGAAATCGACGTCGGTCGCGAAGCGCGGATCGCTCACACCCATGCAGCTTCGAACAACTGATTCAACAAACGCAATTCTCAAGTCTCAACTAACGGCCATCACGCACCTATGATCCTCAGAAGAAAACTTCCTACGCCTATCGGTCTGGCGATCCTGATCCTCGCGGCGCCTGCATACGCGCAATCCTTGCCGAATGCGGGTTCGCTCCTGAACGAGCAGCAGATCGCCCCGCAACCGCGCGCACCGCAAGCGACAACCCCGGAAGAAGTCATTCCGTCCGAAGCCGCACCGGGCGCAGCCGAACCGGAAGCCGGCCCGACCGTGACGCTGAAGTCGATCACGTTCAACGGCGACAAGAGCGTCGCCGATGCGGAAGATCTGCAGTCGGTTACTGCGTCGATAGTCGGCAAGAAACTGACCCACGCGGGCCTGCAGAAGATCGCGGACACGATCACCCAATATCTGCGCGGTCGAGGCTACGCACTCGCTTACGCGTACCTCGCGCCGCAAGACCTGACGGCGGGCAATCTCGTCATCACGATCGTCGAAGGCCGTCTGGAATCGGGCAACGACCGCGTGACGATCCACGGCAACACGCGCAGCAGCAACGCACGTATCGCTGCGATCGCGAACGCGGCGCTTCCGACCGATCGTCCGCTGAAGAAGGAAGATCTCGAACGCGCACTTCTGCTGATCAACGACCGTCCGGGCGTGAGCGCGAAGGCCGTCCTGCAAAAAGGCGCTGAACCGGGCACCAGCAGGCTGCTCGTCGAAACGACGCCGACGCCGATCGTCAACGGCCAGCTGTCGATCGACAACTACGGCAACCGGAGCACGGGCATCGAGCGCGGTACGGCGACGTTCTTCGTCAACGATCCGTTCGGTATGGGCGATCAGGTCACGCTCGGGCTGAGCAAGAGCCAAGGCACGGAAGTCGCCAACCTCGGCTACAGCGTGCCGCTGACGCCCACCGGCCTGACGCTGTTGCTCGGCGGCTCGTATCTGCACTATCGCGTGGTTCAGGACGCCTACTCGGCGCTCGATCTGCGCGGTTCGGCCGTGACGGGTTCGGTCGGCCTGAATTACCCGATCGTTCGTACGCGCACGCAGAACCTCAATGCGACCGTGATGTACGACCACAAGTATCTGAAGGACAGCGCGCTCGACGTGAGCCTGAGCAAGCGCAAGCTCGACAACCTGACGTTCTCGCTCGCGGGCAACCGTTACGACGGTCTGCTGCAAGGCGGCGTCACGGAAGCCCGCGCCGCAGTGACGTTCGGGCACGTCGATCTGTCGGGCAACCCGGTCGATCAACTGGCGGACTCGATGACGGCGCGCACGCACGGCACGTTCACGAAGCTCGCCGCGAACCTCAGCCGTCTGCAGACCCTCGACCAGAACTGGAGCGTCTACGGCGGCTGGGCCGGCCAATTGTCGAACACGAACCTCGACAGTTCGGAGAAGTTCCTGCTCGGCGGTCCGACCGGCGTGCGCGGCTATCCGGTCGGCGAGGGTTCGGGCGACGAAGGCTGGATGGGCACGGTCGAGCTGCGCCGTTTCGTGAATATCGGCGTTCCGTCCGTCAAGGTTCAGGCACTCGGCTTCGTGGACGTCGGCCAGATCCGTCTGCACCACACGGCTTATGCGGGTTCGCAAATCAACGAAGGCCATACGAACAAGGTCACGCTGACCTCGGCAGGCCTCGGCGTGAACGTGTGGAGCGGTCGCTGGAACGCTCACGCGGCCGTTGCACGGACGATCGGCCGCAATGACGGTGCTTCGCTGGCAGGTAACAACGCCGATGGCCTGAATACCAGCTGGCGCGCGTGGCTTCAACTCGGCATGGCGTTCTGACCGAACGGCCTTCTGATCGATTTTAAAAGGACGACAAATGAAGAAAGCATCAATGAATCACGTCTATCGGCTGGTATGGAACGCCACGATCGGTGCATTCGTCGCCGTAGCCGAGAACACGAACGCGCGCGGCAAACGCAGCGCGCGTAGCGCGGCCCTGCTCGCCGCCCTCGGTGTCGTTGCCGTGGCAGACGCAGCGTACGCGGCGCCGCCGCTTCCGACCGGCGGTCAAATCGTGGCGGGCCAGGGCTCGATCACGCAAAACGGTTCGTCGATGACCATCATCCAGAATTCCGGGAAGATGGTCACGAACTGGAACGGCTTTGACATCGGCCAGGGCAATTCCGTCACGTTCGCGCAACCGAACAGCGCGGCCGTTTCGCTGAACCGGGTCGTCGGCGGCAACGGTGCGAGCCAGATTCTCGGCAACATGAATGCGAACGGTCAGGTATGGCTGATCAACCCCGGCGGCGTGGTGATCGGCAAGGGCGCGACGATCAACGTCGCCGGCCTCGTCGCTTCGAGCGCGAACATCAGCGACAGCGACTTCCTCGCGGGCAAAACGAAGTTCACCGGCGCAACGGGGAACATCGTCAACCAAGGCAGGATCAATAGCCAGGGCGTGGTCGCGCTGATCGGTCAGCACGTCACGAACCAAGGCACCATCGGCGCGCAGGGCGTCGCGCTCGCGGCGGGGCAGGACGTCAATCTGGACTTCAACGGCGACGGTCTGGTCAGCGTTCAAATCACGAAGGGCGCGCTCGACGCACTGGTGAGCAACGAAGGCCGGATTTCGGCTGACGGCTCGGCCGTGGTGCTGACCGCGCGGGCGGCCGACGCGGCGATCAGCAGCGTGGTCAACAACACGGGCGTGATCGAAGCGCGTTCGCTGCAATCGAAGAACGGCCGTATCGTTTTGGACAACGACGCAGCGAACGGCAATACGACCGTGGCCGGAACGCTGAACGTGTCGTCTGCCGACGGCGTGGGCGGCAACGTCGTGATCGAAGGCAAGACCATCGCGATCGACAATGCGGCCGTCAACGCAGACGGCGCATTGGGCGGCGGGACGATCAAGATCGGCGGCGGTCTTCGTGGCGAAGACGCAACCGTGAACAATGCGACCGCGGTCGCGACGGGCAAGAACGTCGTTCTGTCGGCGGATGCGACGCAAAAGGGCAACGGCGGTACGGTCGCGGTCTGGTCGGACGGCACCAATGCGTTTGCGGGCGAGATCTTCATCCGCGGCGGCAAGAACGGCGGCGACGGCGGTTTCGCCGAAGTGTCGGGCAAGACGGGTTTGAGCTATACGGGCGTGACGCACGGTCTGTCCACGCTCGGCGCCGCCGGTACGCTGCTGCTCGACCCGGACACGATCCAGATCTGGGGCGGCGAAGCGCCGGCAAGCGCGAGCACCAATCCTTCCGACTGGAGCAAGACGAACACCACCGGCGTCCTGAACATCTACGAGAGCACGCTGGAAGCGCAGGAAGCGAACGTCAGCCTCTACGCGAATACGTTGATTCACTTCAACGATCTGACGAAGGATGCGAACGGCAATACGCTGACGCAAGTCGTGCACGGAGCCACGGGCACGGCTGCGGGCTACACGACCGGCGACGGCAAGATCAAGCTTCAGGACGGCGTGAGCTTCAAGGCCGTCACGGGCGCGAACAACAGCTTCATCACGTTCGACAACAAGAACAATACGCTCGAAGTGTCCGGGGCCGGCTCCATTTACATGGAAGCCGGTCAGTACCTCGGAAGCGGCAATCCCACCGGTCATATCGGCAACAATACGGGCAACAATCCCGACACCAATCAGGGCGTTTTCAACCTCGTGGCGTTGGGCGGGCTCGATGCCAACGGCAAGTCCACCTCCACGAGCGCTTATGGCAGCACCAACTGGGCGGGCGTGAATGGTGCGACGCCGGGCGCCGGTACGATCACGCTTCTGGGCGCAGACGGTCTCGCCATTTCCGGCGATCTGACCACGTATTGCGGCTACATCTATATCCATGCCGATTCGGATCACGCGGGCGGCGGCAATCTGGTGGTCAGCAGCAAGATCAAGACCAACGGCGGCGATTTCAACTACGCGTGGGGCTGGAACGCGGGCCAGACCGCGACGTTCACCTTCGGCAGCGCGGTCGATCTGGTCTGTACCGACGGCAGCTGCTCGCGTCAGGCAGGCACGTTCCGCGCCGTTCCGGATGCAGGCGGCCCCGGCGGAACGAAAGCCGCGAACAAGACGATTCTCGGCGGCAATCTCAACGTAGGCGGCAACGTCAATACGTCGGGCTGGGAGATTCACGGCGGCGCGACGATCAAGACGGACAAGGACAGCACCGTCACGCTCGATTCGGGCACGACGCTCGATCCGTCCGTCCTGGACAAGACCGGCGCGAGAACGTCGACCACGGGTCTCGTCGGTCTCGAAGGCGGCGCGATCGCAATCAGCCACACGGGCGTGACGGGCCTGTCGACGACCGGCCTGCAGCTGCAGGCGGCCGACAAGGGCGCGAACATCTTCGTCAGCAACGACGAAGGGGTGGTCCTCGGTAACGGCACGGTCAACCGCGACGGTTCGGTGACGGGCAACACCACTTCCAGCACGTTCCTGAGCGCAAGCGACCTCGCTTATCTGCAACAGCAGGGCACGCCGTCGCTCGCGATCGGCAGCAGCGATCATCTCGGTACGATCGAAGTCGGTCACAAGGACGGTACGTCGTCGCCGTTCACGTTCAACGCGACCGGCCAGGTCGGCCTGATCGGCGGCACGGCGGTCGTGAACGGTGCGGTCACGAACAACACCGGCTCGGTGCTCATCCAGGCGGCGGATTCCGTCGACCACAACACGGCCAACGCCGGCAGCGATGCAAACGCAGACCAGACGGCGACGAGCACGGGCCGGGGCAACGTCGTGATCACGAAGAACGGCACGATCACGGCCGGCACGAACGCGATCCTCGCAGCAGCAACGGCGGACCACAAGCCCACCGACGTGCAGGAGTCGCAGGGCGGCAACTTCGTGAACGACCGCGGCTCGGATGCGATGACGGTCGGATCGGGCGGCCGCTGGCTCGTCTACTCGACGACGCCGGACAAGGACGTCGGCCGCGATCTGGACGTCGACTTCAAGGTTTACGAAGCGACGTACAAGGAATCGGACGGCACGTACAAGAACGTCAACGGCAAGTGGGTCGGCACCGACGTTGCATCGCTCGACGACCGCGGTCAACCGGACCTGAACGGGGTCGTCACCGATCCGGTCGGCAACCGAGCGGACCTCGTGCAAATCCTGAACGGCGACCAGGCGGGCAAGAACGGCTACCTGTACTCGCGTTCGGCGGTCCTGACCGGCAAGCTGGTCGGCAGCGTGACGAAGACGTATGACGGCACGACGGCCACGCAAACGGGCACGACCGTCGTCACGGATGCAAACGGTACGCAGACGGGCAACACGGTCACGCTCGGCAACGTCGCGGTCTCGGGCCTGGTCGGCATCGACGGCGACAAGGTTCCGCTCACGATCCTGAACGACGCGAACCTCGCGAACGCTCAATTCAGCGACAAGAACGCGGGGACGGGCAAGACCGTGACGCTGTCGGGCGTGAAGCTCGGCGTCGCGCAGAACCAGGGCAGCACGAACCCGGACGGCTCGAAGATCGTGCAGGTCTATGGCTATCGTCTCGCGGAAGACACGCTTTCGGGCGACATCGGCACGATCACGCCGAAGACCCTGACGAGCGCGACGACCGTGGACGGCAAGGTCTACGACGGCAACACGGCAACCACGGCTCACACGACCGTTACCGGCGTGATCGCCGGCGACAACGTGAGCGCGGCGGCAAGCGGCCAGTTTGCCGACAAGAACGCGGGTGTCGGCAAGGACGTGACGGTCACGACGTCGCTGACGGGCAGCGACGCGGGCAACTATGTGCTGTCGTCGGGGTCGCAGAACGACACGCTGCACCTGACCGCCGATATCACGAAGCGCGCGATCACCGGCACGGCTGCTGCTCAAGACAAGGTTTACGACGGCACGACCCATGCGGACCTGACGAACGTCGCGCTCGACACGGCCGGCATCGTCGCGGGCGACAACGTGTCGATCTCGGGCAATACCGGGTCGTTCTCGGACAAGAACGTCGGGACGGGCAAGTCCGTCGTCGGTTCGGGGCTGTCGCTGGCCGGCGCGGACGCGCAGAACTACGATCTGACGACGACGGTCACCGGCGCTTCGATCACGCCGAAGACCATCACCGCAAGCGCGACGGCCGACAACAAGGTCTACGATGCGACGACCGCGGCCACGATCGGTGCAATCACGCTGAACGGCACCATCAACGGCGACAACGTCGGTTCGACTGCGACGGGCGCGACGTTCGAAGACAAGAACGCGGGCATCGGCAAGGTTGTCCACGCAACGGGCCTCGGTCTGACGGGCGCCGATGCCGGCAACTACGTTCTCGCGAACGACGAGGTCGCGCACGCCAATATCGACCGAAAGACCATCACGGCCACCGCGAACGCAAAGGACAAGACCTATGACGGCAACGTGACGGCCGACCTGAGCAACGTGAAGCTGGTCGGCGTCCTCGGCAACGACGTCGTCGCCGCAGACGGCACGACCGGCAAGTTCGACACGAAGAACGTCGGGAAGTCGAAGTCGGTCAACGGCGAAGGTCTGTCGCTCGTCGGCGACGACTCGGGCAACTACGTGCTGGACACGAAGCGCGCGGTCGCTACGGCGGACATCACGCCGAAGTCGATCACGGTGACGGCGACCGCATCCGACAAGGTCTACGACGGCAATACGGTCGCGGAACTGAAGAATGCGCACGCGAACGGCGTGGTGGCAGGCGACGATCTGCGCGTGGACGGCACAGTCGGCACGTTCGCGGACAAGAACGCAGGCAACGGCAAGTCGGTGAACGGCAGCGGCTTGACGCTCGCGGGCGAGGACGCGCAGAACTACGTCTTCGACAACCGCGCGGAAGTCGGCAAGGCGGCGATCACGCCGAAGACGATCGAAGCGTCCGCGAAGGCCGATAACAAGGTGTACGACGGCAACACCAGCGCTCACCTGTCCGACGTGAAGCTCTCCGGTCTGGTCGACGGCGACGACATCCGTGTGGAAGGCTCGAACGGCGACTTCGACAACCGCAACGCAGGCAAGAACAAGTCGGTGAACGGCTCCGGTCTGGTCCTGACGGGCAACGACGCGAACAACTATTCGCTCGACACGTCGAAGGAAGTCGCGAAGGCCGACATCGGTCAGAAGGTCGTCACGGCGAGCGGTTCCGCGAAGGACAAGTCGTACGATGGCAATCCGGTCGCAGCAGTGAGCGATCTGGTGCTGCATGGCGTGATTGCGGGCGACCAGGTTGCGGTCGTCGGCAATACCGGCAGGTTCGACAACGGCAACGTCGGCACGAAGAAGCCGGTGAACGGCGAAGGCCTGTCGTTGGCCGGCGCGGATGCGGGCAACTACATCCTCGACACGTCGGCCGTCGTCGCCCAGGCGGACGTTCGCCCGGGCTACGACCCGGCTGCGGTCGTCGCCGACGCGACGGGCGTGAACGGTACCGCGCAGGCGACGAAGAACGCGGGCAAGGTCGTCAGCGACCAGGCAATCGCGAAGACGGACGCGCCGGCGCTCATCGTCGGTCTGCCGGCGAACTCCGCTCAACGTGGCGACGCAGTCGATATCGCCGACGGCGCGCTGTCGACTTCGGTGCTGCGTATGGACGGCAAGGCGAGCCTCGCGCTGAACGACGCACACGAAGAACGCGAGCAACGCAATACGCTCGTCGTGTTCCGCTCCGATCGTCCGGAAGCGCTGGACAACCGCGGCACGTACCACGTGGTCGATCGCGGCAACGCCATTGAACTGGAAGGTACGCCGAGCCTGATCAACAAGACGCCGGACCTGAAGGGCAACGGCAGCGACTGGAAGAACGGCACGGTCGTTCGTGCGGACGGCGCGGTGACGGAATACCGCGTTCGGATGCTCAACGACGGTACGCTGGTCGTCATCGTTCCGAACGGCGTCAACGACAGCGACGAAATCGCGGCGAGCTACGGTCTGGCCGTCGCGAAGAAGCAGCTCGGTATCGGTGTCAAGGCAGTGAAGGCCGTCGTGATCGAAGCACGCAGCGGTAACGGCGCGAACAACGCCTGATGCCGTCACCGCCGAACCCCGGCGGCTCTGGAAGCCCGGCGAAGTCGCCGGGCTTTTTTGTTTGATTTTTACTCGAGCGACGTCGGCGTCTGGCGCAGGCCGCGTTGGCACTACCGGCTCGATACACGCGCGTTCTGTGCAGGGCGGAACCGCGACGGCCGGCTATGTTGCCCAACGATCCAGGAAGGCCGATATAGCGCCGCGCGATCGCAGAACCTGCTTGTCTGCCCCATAGTCGTCAAACAGTTTCTGGTGGCCAATGTATGAACTCGATCCCTGACGGCTTCGATATGTCGCAGCCCAATCGAGCAACGCGGCGAATGAAGCCGCGTCTCCTCCGCGACGTATACCGCGCCGGCGAATGTTCTCGATGCATTCCCCTTCGTCGAGACACAGCCAGATCAGGGCAGTGGAGTCGGTACGGATCTCATCGACAAGCGAGCCGTAGATTCCTTCGATCACCCAGCGCTCGGCTTTCGCGGCATCCCGCAGCAGCCGTACGGCCTCGTTGCGCTCGCGGGCAACGTTGTACCCGCCCGGAAGCCAATGAATCGAATCCAGATCGATACAGGTCGATCCCATGCGGCCTGCAATTCGTTCGGCAAGCCAGCTTTTTCCCGAACCGGAATTTCCCACTATCAGCGTTCTAAGCAGATTCATATGGACGCCCGTTTCGTGGGAGCGCAGTGGCCGCTCCCGGTGTATGTGCGCGAGTCTCGCCACTGCCCCAGTGCCGACAGTACCCGATCGCCGGCGCGCCGCCGCGGACTGCGCAGCGAAGCGCGCGCCGACCGACGAGCCGCCTGTCGCGCGCGCCGCCGTCAGTGCGATTCGACGAGACGCGGATCGATATACGCGTCGATGTCCTGCGACTGCTTGTAGACCGCGTTGCGCACGTTAAACGCATTTGCGTTGCGGGTCGACCCGTAGATCGAATCGAGGCCGTCGCCCTTGCGGAACGCCTGCTTCGCGGCCGCGGCATCGAGCAGGTGCGTGCCCTTCAGCAGCGGCAGGTATTGCGCCGGCGTGAGCCCCACGCGCGCGGACATGATCTTCACTGCATCGGCCTGCGTCTTCGGATCGTTGATGTACGCGACGCAGCGATACCAGACCTTGACGACCTTCGCCCAGTCGGCGCGGCGCGCGGCGAGGCTGGCCGGCGTGACCGTGATCGCATCGTAGATCAGCCCCGGCGCATCCGCCGACGTGAAGATCGCACGCGCGCCCGGCGCGCGTTTCAGCGCCTCGCCGGCGTTCGGCTGCCACGCGGCGATCGCCGCGATGTCGGGCGATGCGCCGAGCACCTGCGGCAGTTCATTGGTCTTCGCGTTGACGAGCGTGACGTCGCCGTTCTTCAGCCCGTGCTTTTGCAGCGCGGTTTCGAGCAGCAGGTGATCGACGAGCCCGAGCTCGACGCCGACCTTCCTGCCTTTCAGCCCTTCGACGGTTCGCAGCGGCGGCTTCGCGACGATCATGTCGTTGCCGGCCGAATAGTCGGTGAGCAGGATCATCACGTTCTTCGCGCCGGACGCGCCGGTGACGAGCGCATCGCCGTTGGTGGCCGCGACCGCGTCGAGCTTGCCCGCGGAGAACGCGTCGAGCGACGCCGAGTAATCGAACCATTCGAAATCGACGTCGACGCCGGCCTCCTTGAACCACCCCTTGTCGATCGCGACCTGGAACGCGACCCAGCCGGGCCAGTCGCTGTAACCGATTTTCAGCGGCGGGGCCGCGTGCGCGGGCGCGACGAACAGCGACGCCGCGGCGGCGACGGCGGCCAGCGCATGGCGGAGGGAACGGCGAGGGGAGGACATCAGGCGGCGGAACGGCGAGTCGAGGCGGGTCATCGTTTTCTCCAGGAGACCGGGATCGGGATCGTCGGCACGGTCGCGCATGTGCGCGATCCGGCCGCGTGACCGGTTCCTGCGGATGCGGGATGAACGACCGGCCACGGAGAGGCGCGACGGCCGCCGCCATCGCCAATCTCCCGGGCTTTTGTCCCGCCGTGTAGCGCCATGCACGTACGGTCCGACGACCGTACGTGCATGGCACCGGGCTGCTCTCGGACCAGACGTTCGACGAACCGGAACCCTAGCATCCCTAAGATGCGACGCCGCCGCACCTCTCGGCATCGGAGCGAGCGAGAAGCGTGCCAGCGGTGCGAGCGGACCGCCGACGCGTGTGGGAGAACGCGCGCTTCAGCGACGCCGCGCCGCGCGCTGCAGTTCGATGAAGCGCGCGGAAAACAGCGCAGCCAGTGCGCGCCGAAGCAGGTCGAGTTTGTTCATGAGCGGGCAGCCGGCAGCGTGGAGGTGGCCGTATTCAGCAATGGCCGTGCCATTGCGATGCGACGCGGCGTGCCGCGCATCGCTGCCCTGCGCTGGTGCCGCGCCGCGTGCACGTGGTGCGCATGCTGCCCAACCGGAGGGCAGCGCGCGGCCGCGCGTCGCGCGATGCGCGATTGCGCCGGCCACGCCGGGCGGGGCGCGGCGCGTCGGCCGATGCTTCTGGCACGCAACTCGCTTATTCACCGGCCGAGAGGTGCGAAGCAATTTGCATCATCTTCAGGATCGCTAGGGTTCCGGTCGCACGGCGTCACACGCCGAGCGACGTCTGGTCCGAGAGCAATCCGGTCTTGCCGCCTGCCTTTGCGAGGCCCCGGCGAGGCTCCACGGAGGGACAAAAGCCCGGGAGGTCGCGATGTCGTTCGGTCGCCCTCTCGCGCCTTTTGTCCAACCGATCCGAGGAGTCGCCATGTCGCCGCGCCCCCCAGCCCCGCTTGCTCCGTTGCCGCACGTCGTGTGGGAAACGCTCATCCCCGCCGGAACCCACTGGTCCGGCATCCTGCGCCGCGGCCTCGCGCTGCGCGTCGTCGATCTCGACGGCGGCGCGAATCTGTCGGCCGTGTTTCACCGTCACGAAGATCCGCTCGAACGCTACAACATGGCCGACACGCTGAAGGCGCAGCACACCGCGCACCTGACGCGCGGCCACGCGCTATATACCGACATGGGCCGCGTGATCGCGTCGATCACCGGCGACACGCTCGGCTGGCACGACCCGCTCGGCGGCGTCGGCGACGCGCAATCGTTCGCGCGCAAGTACGGCCGATCGTCGTATCAAGCCGATCGCAACGCGATGATCCGCAACGGCCGCGACAGTCTCGTGCTCGAACTCGCGAAGTACGGGCTTTCGGCGCGCGACCTCGCCGCGAACGTCAACTTCTTCAGCAAGCTCGCGCCGCACGACGACGGCTCGTTCGAGTTCGTCGCCGGCCACTCGCCGGCCGGCAGCGCGTTCGACCTGCGCTTCGAAATGAACACGCTTGCCGCGTTCTCGACCGCGCCGCATCCGCTCGATCCGCAGCCTGCCTATGCGCCGAAGCCGGTGAAGCTGATCGCGTACCGCGCGTATCCGGCCGACGGCGCCGCGCCGGACGACGATCCGTGCCGCACCGCGTGCGCGGAGAACGCGCGCGGCTTCATCAACACCGACCGACTGTTCGCGTAAGGAGACCCGACATGCCGATCGTCGAAAGCCGCCTCGATCCGCGGCACGCGATTTACGACACCACGCTGAACGCCGGCGAACCGTGGCTGCACGACCTGAAACGCGGCCAGATCCTGCGCATTCTCGATCTCGAAGGCAACCAGGCCGTCGACACGCTGTTCTATCGCACCGATGCGCCCGACGAACGCTACAGCGCGCAGGACACGATCCGCGAGCAGCGCAACCTGTACCTGAGCGCCGGCAGCGTGCTGCTGTCGAGCCTTGGCAATCCGATGGTGACGATCGTCGCCGATACCTGCGGCCGCCACGACACGCTCGGCGGCGCATGCGCGGCCGAAAGCAACACGGTGCGCTACGCGCTCGACAAGCGTTACATGCACAACTGCCGCGACAGCTTCCTCAACGCGATCGCGCATTGCACGTGCGGCACCGGCGCGCGGCTGACCAAGCGCGACCTCGTCGGCAACGTCAATTTCTTCATGAACGTGCCGGTCACGGCGCTCGGCGGGCTGACGTTCGAGGACGGCATTTCGGCGCCCGGCAAGTATGTCGAGATGCGCGCGGAGATGGACGTCACGGTGCTGATCTCGAACTGCCCGCAGCTGAACAACCCGTGCAACGGCTATAACCCGACGCCGGTGCGGCTGACGATCTGGGACGCATCGAGCGACCGCGGCGCCGACGAGCGTGCGCTGCGCGGCGAGCACGCGGCCGCATCCGTCGCGGCGGTCCGGCGGGAGGCGACATGAGATTCGCGAAAGTCCTCGTCGCGAACCGCGGCGAAATCGCGTGCCGCATCATCCGTACGCTGAAGCGGCTCGGCATCGCGTCGGTCGCGATCTACTCGGAGGCCGATCGCGATGCGCGCCATGTGACGCTCGCCGACGAAGCGATCTGCGTCGGCGCCGCGCCGGCGGTCGACAGCTATCTGAACGTCGCCGCGATCCTCGCCGCCGCGCGCGCGTCGGGCGCGCAGGCCGTGCACCCCGGTTACGGGTTCCTGTCGGAGAACGCCGATTTCGCCGACGCGTGCGAGGCCGCCGGCGTGCGCTTCATCGGCCCGAGCGGCGCGCAGATGCGCGCGTTCGGCCTGAAGCACACCGCGCGCGAGCTGGCGCGCGCGCACGACGTCGCGCTGCTGCCCGGCACCGGGCTACTCGGCGACGTCGCGACGGCGCTCGCGCAGGCCGACGCGATCGGCTATCCGGTGATGCTCAAGAGCACGGCGGGCGGCGGCGGCATCGGCATGTCGCTGTGCCGCGACGCCGTGCAGCTCGAGGCGGCGTTCGAATCGGTCGTGCGGCTCGGCGCAGCGAACTTCGCGCATGCGGGCGTCTATCTGGAGAAGTTCGTCGAGCATGCACGGCACGTCGAGGTGCAGATCTTCGGCGACGGCCGCGGCGGCGTGATCGCGCTCGGCGAACGCGACTGCTCGGTGCAGCGGCGCAACCAGAAGGTGATCGAGGAAACGCCCGCACCGGATCTGACCGACGCCGAGCGCGCCGCGCTGCACGCGAGCGCGGTGCGGCTCGCGCGCGCGGTCGCCTACGCGTCGGCCGGCACCGTCGAGTTCGTGTTCGACGCGTGCACGCGCCGCTTCTATTTCCTCGAAGTGAACACGCGGCTGCAGGTCGAGCATTGCGTGACGGAAGCGGTGACCGGCATCGATCTCGTCGAATGGATGATCCTGCAGGCCGAAGGCGATCTGCCGCCGCTCGATACGCTCGCGGTCGAGCCGCGCGGCGCGAGCATCCAGGTGCGGCTCTATGCGGAAGACCCGCACAAGCAGTTCCGGCCGAGCGCGGGCGTGCTCACGCATGTCGCGTTTCCGGACACGGCGCGCGTCGATACGTGGATCGAGCCGGGCACCGAAGTCAGCGCGTATTACGATCCGCTGCTCGCGAAGCTGATCGTGCACGCCGACACGCGCCGCGATGCGCTCGCGGCATTGCGCGACGCGCTGGCCGCCACCGAGCTGTACGGGATCGAGACGAATCTCGATTACCTGCGCGCGATCGCCGGTTCCGACACGTTCGCGCGCGGCGCGCAAACGACCGCGTTCCTGTCGCGTTTCGCGTTTGCGCCGCATACGATCGACGTGCTCGACGGCGGCGTGCAGACGACCGTGCAGCAGACGCCGGGCCGCGTCGGCTACTGGGCGGTCGGCGTGCCGCCGTCCGGACCGATGGACGATCGCGCATTCGATCTCGCGAATGCGCTGCTCGGCAATCCGCGCGATGCGGCCGGCCTCGAATTCACGATGGTCGGCGCGACGCTGCGCTTCAATACCGACACGCTGTTCGTGCTCGGCGGCGCACCGTTCGCGGCGACGCTCGACGGCGAGCCCGCGCCGTTCTGGCAGGTGCTGCGCGCGTCGCGCGGTGCGGTGCTGAAGCTCGGCGGCGTGACGGGCGCCGGCGTGCGCGCATGCCTCGCGGTGAAGGGCGGGCTGCAGGTGCCCGACTATCTGGGCAGCAAGGCGACCTTCACGCTCGGCCAGTTCGGCGGCCACGCGGGCCGTGCGCTGCGCAAGGGCGACGTGCTGCACGTCCGGGCGGACGCAGCGCGCGGCGACGCCGGCAGCACGCTGCCCGAAGCCGAGCGGCCGGTGCTGACGCACGCATGGACGCTCGGCGTGCTCGACGGTCCGCACGGTGCGCCGGATTTCTTCACCGACGACGACATCGCGATGCTGTACGACACGCGCTGGACCGTCCATTACAACTCGAGCCGCACCGGCGTACGGCTGATCGGCCCGAAGCCGCAATGGGCGCGCGCGGACGGCGGCGAAGCGGGGCTGCATCCGTCGAACATCCACGACAACGCGTATGCGATCGGCGCGGTCGATTTCACCGGCGACATGCCGGTGATACTCGGGCCCGACGGGCCGAGCCTCGGCGGCTTCGTATGCCCGGTGACGGTGGTGCGCGACGAGCTGTGGAAGCTCGGGCAGCTGCGGCCGGGCGACACCGTGCAGTTCGCGCGCGTGGCCGCGACGGCCGCGCACGCGTCGCCGGCGCGCGCTTCGTCGTCGAGCGCGGCTGCGCCGGGCGACTGCGTGCTCTATCGCGATCCGGCGGCCGGCAACGGCATCGGCGTCGTGTACCGGCGCTCCGGCGATCGCAACGTGCTGATCGAATACGGCCCGCTCGTGCTCGACCTGAACCTGCGCTTTCGCGTGCACGCGCTGATGTGCTGGCTCGATGCGCACCGGCTGCCCGGCATGCTCGACCTCACGCCCGGCATTCGTTCGTTGCAGGTGCATTTCGATGCGCAGGTGCTGCCGCTCGATGCGCTGCTCGCGCACCTGCAGGCGGCCGAGCGCGAACTGCCGGACGTCGCCGACATGCGCGTGCCGAACCGGATCGTGCATCTGCCGCTGTCGTGGGACGACCCGTCGACGCGCATCGCGATCGAGCGCTATATGCAATCGGTGCGGCCCGACGCACCGTGGTGCCCGAGCAATATCGAGTTCATTCGCCGGATCAACGGCCTCGACCACGTCGACGACGTGAAGCGCATCGTGTTCGACGCGCGCTATCTGGTGCTGGGGCTCGGCGACGTCTATCTCGGCGCGCCGGTCGCGACGCCGATCGATCCGCGGCACCGGCTCGTGACGACCAAGTACAACCCGGCGCGCACGTGGACGCCCGAGAACGCGGTCGGCATCGGCGGTGCATATCTGTGCGTATACGGGATGGAAGGGCCCGGCGGCTATCAGTTCGTCGGCCGCACGGTGCAGATGTGGAACCGCCACCGGACGACGCGCGCATTCGAGCCCGGCAAGCCGTGGCTGCTGCGGTTTTTCGACGAGATCCGCTTCTACGAGGTCGACGACGCCGAGCTCGCGGCACTGCGCGCGGATTTCATCGCGGGCCGTGCGGCGCTGAAGATCGAGGAATCCGTGTTCGATCTCGGCGCGTACAACCGCTTCCTGCACGACGAGGCCGAATCGATCGCCGCGTTCAAGGCGATGCAGCAGGCCGCGTTCGATGCCGAGCGCGAGCGCTGGCGCGCCGCCGGCCACGCCGACTATGTCGGCGAAGCCGCGGCGGGCGAGGCCGGCGCCGGTGCGGCAGCCGGCGACACGCTCACCGGTGCGCAGCGCGGCATCGCCGCCGACGTGTCGGGCAGCGTATGGAAGGTGCTGGTCGAACCCGGCGCGCGCGTGACCGAAGGACAGGTGGTCGCGATTCTCGAATCGATGAAGATGGAGGTGTCCGTGGTCGCGATGGAAGACGGCGTGATCGAGACGGTCGATTGCGTGCCCGGCGCGGCGGTCGTCGCGGGCCAGCGGCTGATGGTGATGAAGGCCGGCGCGGCCGAGGAGGTCGCATGACGCCCGTCGATCGTCAACGGCTGCCCGGGCTGTGCTCGATCGCCGCGCTGCGCGCGCGGTACGAAGCGGGCAGCCTGACGCCGCACGCGCTCGTCGACGCGATTGCCGCGCACTTCGACGCGGGCGATCCGCATCATGCATGGATCCGGCCGCTGACGCGCGACGAGATGATGCGTTACGCGGATGCGCTGGCCGGACGCGACATCGCCGCGCTGCCGCTGTACGGCGTGCCGTTCGCGATCAAGGACAACATCGACCTCGCCGGCATTCCGACGACGGCCGCGTGTCCCGCGTATGCGTATGTGCCGTCGCGCAGCGCACCGGTCGTCGAGCGGCTGATCACGGCCGGCGCGATCCCGATCGGCAAGACCAATCTCGACCAGTTCGCGACCGGGCTGTCCGGACAGCGCTCGCCGTACGGCGCGTGCCGCAACGCGCTCGATCCGCGCTATGCGTCCGGCGGTTCGAGTTCGGGCTCGGCGGTGGCCGTCGCGCTCGGCGTCGCCGCGTTTTCGCTCGGCACCGATACGGCCGGGTCGGGCCGCGTGCCGGCCGCGTTTCACGGGCTCGTCGGGCTCAAGCCGACGAAGGGCGTGCTGAGCACGCTCGGCGTCGTGCCGGCGTGCCGGTCGCTCGACTGCGTGTCGGTGTTTGCGCATACGCCGGCCGACGCACGCACGGTGTTCGCCGTCGCGCACGGCGTGATCGACGGCGATCCGTACGCGCGCGCATGGCAGCCGCTGCTCGGCGCGGACGGCCGTCATGCGCGGCACGCCGCGCGGCTCGCCGACATGCGCTTCGGCATCCCGCGCGCCGATCAGCTCGAGTTCTTCGGCGACACGTCGTATCGGGCCGCGTGGCACGCGGCCGTCGAGCGCATGCGTGCGACCGGCGCGCGCATCGTCGACATCGATTTCAGCGCATTTCTCGCGACCGCGCGACTGCTGTACGAAGGGCCGTGGGTCGCCGAGCGGCGCGCGGCGCTCGGCGCGTTCTTCGCGCAGCGGCCCGACGCGCTGCATCCGGTGATTCGCGAGATCGTCGGCGGCGCCGCGCGCTACAGCGCGGCCGACGCGTTCGCCGCGTTCGACCGGCTCGCCGCGCTGCGCGTCGATGCCGCGCGCGCGTGGGACGGCATCGATGCGATCGCGATGCCGACGTCCGCGACGACCGCGACCGTCGACGCACTCGAAGCCGATCCGATCGGCATCAATGCACGCTTCGGCTACTACACGAATTTCGTCAACCTGCTCGATCTGTCCGCGGTCGCGGTGCCGGCCGGCCGCTGCGACACCGGTCCGCATGCGGGCTTGCCGTTCGGCATCACGTTCGTCGGCCGCGTGCACGACGATGCGATGCTGCTCGATCTGGCCGACGCGTGGGTCGATGCGCGTGCACACGACGACGATGGAGCGCGCGCCCGGCCGCTTGCGGTGTCGACGGGCGTCGTACGCGTGGCCGTCGTCGGCGCGCATCTGCGCGGCGAGCCGCTGAACGGGCAGCTGACGCAGCGCGGCGCGCGCTTCGTCGCCGCGACGACGACGGCACCTGCGTATCGGCTGTACGCGTTGAGCGCGGCCGTGTCGGGCGGCGTCGCGAAGCCGGGCCTCGTGCGCGTGAACGACGGCGGTGCGCCGATCGCGGTCGAGATCTGGGAGATGCCGGTCGCCGGATACGGAAGCTTCGTCGCCGGCATCGGCGCGCCGCTCGGCATCGGCACGCTGACGCTGGCCGACGGTACGCAGGTGCAGGGCTTTCTATGCGAGCCCGCCGCACTCGACGACGCAACGGACATCACGCACTTCGGCGGCTGGCGCGCGTACCGCGCAGACGGCACGAACGGTACGAACGGCACGTCGCAGTGAACGTCCGGCCGCCCGCGGCCGGCAAGCAATACCGATACGGAGATTCACCATGTCAGTGACACGCAATACGACCGACTGGCTCGCGGTGCGCCGCGAGCTGTCGACCCGCGGCAAGTGGACGCTCGGCGTCGCGTCGTTCCTGCTGCCGCTTGCCGTCTGGTGCGTGCTCAGCTACGTGCCGTTCGTCTGGCATCCGCAGGTGCGCATCACGAACCCCGGCAGCGTCGACTATTTCCAGCCGGGCATGCAGGTCGACCGCGACGTGTTCGACGAAGAGCGTGCGCATGCGCGGGCCGCGCATGCGGCCGTGCCCGAAGGCGAGCGCGCGAACCCCGTGTATCTGCCGGCGCCGCATCAGGTGCTGCGCGCGTTCTACACGGCGTTCACGACGCCGCCGGCCTCGCGCGACGGCGTATGGCTTCACGAAAGCCTGTGGCACAGCATCCAGATCATCTTCTGGGGGTTCACGATCTCGTCGGCGATCGGCGTGCCGATCGGCATCGTGTGCGGCACCTTCAGCGCGCTCGCGCGGCTGCAGGAGCCGTTCTTCGAGTTCTTCCGCTATCTGCCCGCGCCGGCGTTCGGCGCGCTGATGGTCGCGATCCTCGGCATCTACGACGCGCCGAAGATCGCGATCATCGTGATCGGAACGTTCTTCCAGCAGGTGCTGATCGTCGCGAACACGACGCGCAAGCTCGAATACGGGCTGTTCGAGGCTGCGCTGACGCTCGGCACGAAAAAGCCGGGGCTGATCGCGCACGTCGTCATTCCCGGCATCCTGCCCGACCTGTATCGCGACCAGCGGATCCTGCTCGGCTGGGCGTGGACCTACCTGATCGTCGCCGAGCTGGTCGGCACCAGTTCGGGCATCACGTGGTACATCAGCCAGCAGTCGCGTTACCAGCATTTCGACAACGTGTATGCCGCGATCCTGATGATCGGGATCATCGGCCTCGGGACCGACATCGTGCTCGCGCTGCTCGGGCGCCGGCTGTTTCCATGGGACCGCACGCTGAAGGCGTGACGGACGACGCCGATGACCTCCCGCCTCCTTCCGGAAGAGACGAACATGCACAATCCGCACAGCCTTCCCGACTATCTGCTGCAGTCCGACGCCGTTCGCGAACGCTTCGCGCGCCTGAAAGCGCGCGACGTGATCCTCGACGTGCGCCATCTCGGCAAACGCTTCCGGTCGCCGCAGGGCGAAGTGGTCGCGCTCGACGACATCAGCTTTCGCACGCACCGGCGCGAGTTCGTCTGCGTGATCGGGCCGTCCGGCTGCGGCAAGTCGACGCTGATCCGCATCCTCGCCGGCCTCGAATCGCAGACGAGCGGCGACGTGCTGCTCGACGGCAAGCCCGTGCAGGGTCCCGGCGCCGATCGCGGGATGGTGTTCCAGGGCTATACGCTGTTTCCGTGGCTGACGGTGAAGAAGAACGTGATGTTCGGGCTGAAGCGCAACGGCAGCAGCAGCGGCGAAGCGGAGCGCGACGCGCTGCAGTGGCTCGACCTCGTCGGGCTCGCGCGCTTCGCGGACGTGTATCCGCATCAGCTGTCGGGCGGGATGAAGCAGCGCGTCGCGATCGCGCGTGCGCTCGCGAACCGGCCGCGCATCCTGCTGATGGACGAGCCGTTCGGCGCGCTCGATGCGCAGACGCGCGCGAAGATGCAGGCGCATCTGCTCGACATCTGGCGCAACGTCGACGTGACGGTGCTGTTCATCACGCACGATCTCGACGAGGCGATCCTGCTCGCGGACCGGATTCTCGTGCTGAAGGCCAATCCGGGCGAAGTCCGCGAGTTGATCGAGGTGCCGGTGCCGCGTCCGCGCGATTATTCGCAGGTCACGACGCCGGAATTCGTCGCGACGAAGGCGCGGCTCGAAGCGCTGATTCATCCGCCGTCGACCGACGAAGCGGCGGACGAAGACGCGGTGCGCCCGCACATGATCCGGATGACGGACGTGACGGACAACGTCGAGTGACGCGGGCCGCGTCGGGGTGGCGCGCGGCGTGTGCGGCGCCGATGTCACGCCGTCGTCGTTCGCGGTCTTCGTGCGCGATCTCCGTGCGCCGCGCGTCGCCGGAAGCGGATCGTCGCGTTGCCGTGTCGCGCCCATCGTGGATATCGTTTCGGCCCGCGGCCTTCGCCCGGCCGATGCTCGAATGTGGATGTCCGATCGTTGCCGATCCCTTTTCCCGGCTGCGCCGACCGAATCGACGCGCGTCCGATCCGCGTCGGCATTGCGGCGGCGCCCACCCGACGTCCGCACGCCGCCGGCCGCGCACGTGAATTGATAACCGCAGAACATCAATTCTTCCAAAACTTGCACTTATCGTTTCGCCAGCGCAGCGCGAACATTGCGCCACGACAATCGACCGGCCCGCCTCGTCGCCCCGCCGCGTTTTTCCGGATTTCAGGAGACACCCGATGCATCCCCCCTCGTCCCGCCTTTCGACCGGACGCTCGAAGGCCGCTGCGGTCTTCCGCGTGACGGCCGGCAATTTCCTCGAGCAGTTCGACTTCTTCCTGTTCGGCTTCTATGCGACGCAGATCGCGAACGTGTTCTTCCCGGCGAAGAGCGAGTTCGCGTCGCTGATGATGACGTTCGCGGTCTTCGGTGCGGGCTTTCTGATGCGCCCGCTCGGCGCGATCGTGCTCGGCGCGTACATCGACGAAGTCGGCCGCCGCAAGGGCCTGATCGTCACGCTGTCGATCATGGCGAGCGGCACCGTGCTGATCGCGTTCGTGCCGGGCTATGCGACGATCGGCCTGCTCGCGCCCGTCCTCGTGCTGCTCGGCCGGCTGCTGCAGGGCTTCTCCGCCGGTGCGGAGCTCGGCGGCGTGTCGGTGTATCTCGCCGAAATGGCGACGCCGGGCCGCAAGGGCTTCTTCACGAGCTGGCAGTCCGCGAGCCAGCAGGTCGCGATCGTGGTCGCGGCGGCGCTCGGCTTCGCGCTCAATCAATGGCTGAGCGCATCGGACATCGCCGCGTGGGGATGGCGCGTGCCGTTCTTCGTCGGCTGCATGATCGTGCCGTTCATCTTCATGCTGCGCCGCAATCTCGAGGAAACGCAGGAGTTCAATGCGCGCCGTCATCGCCCGGGCATGAAGGAAGTGTTCGGCACGCTGGCGCAGAACTGGGGCGTCGTGCTCGCCGGCATGATGCTCGTCGCGATGACGACCACGAGCTTCTACCTGATCACCGTCTACGCGCCGACCTTCGGCAAGACGGTCCTGCATCTGAGCACGGCCGACAGCCTGCTCGTGACGCTGTGCGTCGGCGTGTCGAACTTCGTATGGCTGCCGATCGGCGGCGCGCTGTCCGACCGGATCGGCCGCCGGCCGCTGCTCGTCGCGATGACCGTGCTGACCGTCGCGACCGCGTATCCGGCGCTGTCGCTGCTCGCGCATGCGCCGAGCTTCGCGAACATGCTGCTCGTGCTGCTGTGGCTGTCGTTCATGTACGGCATCTACAACGGCGCGATGATCGTCGCGCTGACCGAAGTGATGCCGGTGCAGGTGCGCGTCGCGGGCTTCTCGCTCGCGTACAGCCTCGCGACGGCCGTATTCGGCGGCTTCACGCCCGCGATCTCGACGGCGGTCATCCACATGACCGGCGACAAGGCTGCGCCCGGCTACTGGATGAGCTTCGCCGCGGTGTGCGCGTTGCTCGCGACGTTCGCGCTGTATCGCCGCCGCGCGGCGACGCTGACGCCTGCGCATTGACGGACGCGCGGCGCCGCACGCTTTCGACCACCCACGACTTCGCACGACCACGATGATGAAAAACCTGCTTCTGAAACTGTGCGCGACGGCGCTCGTCGGCGTGTGCGCCGCAGCGGCAAACGTGCAGGCCGCCGAACTGCACGTGATGAGCTCCGGCGGCTTCACCGCGGCCTACAAGGTGCTCGGCCCGCGCTTCGCCGTGCAGACGGGCAATACGCTCGACACCGCGCTCGGTCCGTCGATGGGCAAGTCGCCCGAAGCGATTCCGAACCGGCTCGCGCGCGGCGAGCCGGCGGACGCGGTGATCATGGTCGGCTACGCGCTCGACGAACTGATCAGGCAAGGCAAGGTGATTCCCGGATCGCGCGTCGAGCTGGCCGATTCGCGCATCGGCATGGTCGTGCGCGAAGGCGCGGCGAAGCCCGACATCGGCACGGCCGAAGGGCTCAGGCAGACGCTGCTGCATGCGAAGTCGATCGCGTACTCCGACAGCGCGAGCGGCGTCTATATCGAACGCGAGCTGTTCAAGAAGCTCGGCATCGACGAGCAGGTGAAGCCGAAGGCGAAGATGATCCCGCGGATTCCGGTCGCATCGGTGGTCGCGAACGGCGACTACGAAATCGGCTTCCAGCAGGTGAGCGAACTGCTGCCCGTTCCGGGCGTCACGTTCGTCGGAAAGATTCCGGAATCGCTGCAGTCGGTCACGCGCTTCGCGGCCGGCATTCCGGTCGGCGCGCAGCATCCGGAGCAGGCGAAGGCGCTGCTCGACTATCTCGCGTCGCCCGGCGTGCAGGCCGACGTGAAAGCGACCGGGCTCGATTCCGTGTCGACGCGTTGAACGCAAACACGCGGGCCGGCCGAGCCGGCCCGTCGTCGCATTATCGGCGGACGTCCGTTGCGGCGTCGTCGCTGTCGCCGGTGTCGTCAGTGTCGTCAGTGTCGCCAGTGTCGCCAGTGTCGCCAGTGTCGCCCGCGCGGCCCGGCCCGCGCGCACCGAGCTTCTGCGCGACACGCGTGCGGTCGCACGCGCCTTCCCACGATGAAACGAAGATCACCGCGCACGCGTTGCTGATCACGCTCGTCAGCGCGCGCGCCTCCGACATGAACCGGTCGATGCCGACCAGCAGCGCGACGCCGGCCACCGGCAGGTCGGGCAGCACGGTCAGCGTCGCGACGAGCGCGACCAGCCCGCTGCCCGACACGCCGGCCGCGCCCTTCGACGTGACCAGCATGACCGCGAGCATCGTCGCGATCTGCGGCGCGGAAAGCGGCACGTCGCATGCCTGCGCGATGAACAGCGACGCGAGCGTCAGATAGATCGCGGTGCCGTCCAGGTTGAACGAATAGCCGGCCGGCAGCACGAGCCCGACGACGCCCTTGTCGCAGCCGAGCGACTCGAGCTTGACGATCAGGCGCGGCAGCACCGGCTCCGTGGACGACGTCGCGAGAACGATCAGCAGCTCCTCGCGGATGTAGCGCAGCAGCCGCCACAGCGAGAAGCCGTGCAGCCGCGCGAGCGGCGCGAGCACGAGCGCGACGAACAGCACGCACGCGACGTAGAACGACACCATCAGCATCGCGAGCGAGCCGACCGAGCGGATGCCGAAGCGGCCGACGGTGAACGCCATCGCGCCGAATGCGCCGAGCGGTGCGAGCCGCATGATCATCGCGAGAATCCGGAACAGCACGTCGGCGACGCCGTCGAGCAGCACAAGCACCGGCCGTCCGGCCTGCGGATACGCGTTCAGCGCGAACCCGAACAGCAGCGACAGCAGCAGCACCGGCAGCACCTCGCCTTTGGCGAACGCACCGAGCATCGTGTCCGGGATCACGCCGAGCGCGAACGCGACGAGCCCGTCCGCGTGCGCGTGCTTCGCGTAGTTTGCGACGATGCTCGCATCGAGATGACGCACGTCGACGTGCATGCCGGCGCCGGGCTGCAGCACGAACGCGGTGACGAGCCCGAACGCGAGCGCCGCGGCGGTCAGCAGATAGAAGAGCGCGAGCGCGCGGACGATCGTGCGGCCGATCGCGGGCCCGCTCGCCAGCGACGTGATGCCCGACACGATCGTGCAGAACACGATCGGCGCGATCATCATCCGCACCAGCGCGACGAACGCATCGCTGAGCGGCTTGAGCAGCGCGCCGGCCGCCGGCCAGAAGTGGCCGAGCGTCATGCCGAGCGCCATCGCGAGCAGCACCTGCACGTACAGCAGCTTCAGCGGTCTTGCCCACGTCACGATGCGGACTTCCTCGCGGTCTCTGCTGGCGCCGTCACGTCGCCGCACCGCCGGCGGCGCCGCCGCGCTTCGCCTCGACGATCATCCGGTGAAACGCATCGGCGGCCGGCGTCAGCGCCCGCCCGCGGCGCTTCACGATGCCGACGCGCCGCTTCACCACCGGTTCGACGAGCGGCACGCTGGTGAGGATAGGGTGGTCGTGTCCGGGCATCGCCATCGACGGCACCGCCGCGACGCCGAGCCCCGCTTCGATCAGCCCGAGCATCGTCGTCACGTGCCGCGTCTCGCACACGCTCGGCGCCGGCGGCGCGACGGCGGACAGCGCCTGGTCGAGCAGCAGCCGGTTGCCGGACGTCTTGTCGACCGACACGTACTCGTGCTCGTAAAGCTCGCTCCACGTCACGCGCTTCTTGCGCGCGAGCGGATGGTCGCGCCGGCACGCGGCGACGAACCGCTCCTGCAGCAGCATCTTGAACTCGATCTCGGCTTCCTGGCTGCCCATGAAGCTCACGCCGAAATCGGCCTCGCCGCTGATCACGGCGCCGAGCACCTCGTTCGCGCTCGCATCCAGCAGCTTGACGCGGATGCGCGGAAAGCGGCGGTGATAGTTCGCGATCACGTTCGGCAGAAAGTAGTAGGCGACCGAAGGCACGCACGCGATCGTCACGTGCCCGAGTCGGCTCGACGACACGTCGCGGATGCCGAGCAGTGCGGCGTCCAGATCGTCGAGCAGCTGCTCCGCGCTCGGCGCGAACACGCGGCCGACGGTGGTCAGCGTGACGCTGCGCGTCGTGCGCTCGAACAGACGCACGCCGAGCGCTTCTTCCAGCTTGTCGATCCGGCGGCTCAACGCGGGCTGCGAGATGCTGATCGCGTCGGCGGCCTTCCGGAAGCTGCCGAGCTCCACCACCGCGCGAAACGCCTGCAAGTCGGTCAGATCGAAGTTGATGCCCACGGACGGGTCTCCGCATTTCAGATGCCGCGTATTGTGCATGATTCGGCCGGCAAGCCCAACGGCGCGGGACGCGATCGATGCGCGGAGCGTTGCGCCGACCGCATCGCGTGTCGGCCCCGGGGCAAGCCCCGATTGCGCGATTATTTTCTCCGGGCGATATGCGAACCACGCACACCGATCCCGCCCGGAGCGATCATGGAATCGACCACAGCGCTGCATGCAGCATCCGCGCCCGCTTGCGGCGCCACCGAAGCACCGCCGGGCGCGTCGATCGTGAATCGGCATTTCGAAAGCGACGACGTCGACGCGCACGCGCAATTCATCGACGGCTGGGCGCTGCAGCTCGACCAGATGTCGCCAGGCCCGTTCCGCGGAACGCTTCATGAACTCCGCGTCGGCGACATGCAGCTGCTGCGCGAGCGCGTGAACCGCTCGCTGCTCAAGCGCGGCGCGACCGCCGCGTACGTGACGTCGTTCAGCGTGCCGCTGCAGACCGACGGCCCCGGCTATTGCGGCGGCGGCGCGTTGCAGGAGCGCGTGCTGCTCGTATCGAACGGCACGTCGCTGCCGGAGCTGCGCACGCCCGACCGGCACGACATCGCGGTGCTGACGTTGCCGGCCGAAGCGCTCGCGTCGCTTGCCGCGCTCGACGGGGACGACGACCGCGAGCGTTCGGCCGATTCGGTCTACCTCGTGACGCTGGACGGGCAACGCTACGACGCGCTGAAGGCGTTCCTGGTCGCCAGCTTCGACGCGGCGGACGCGGCCGCCGACGCGTTCGCGTATCCGCAGGCGTGCAAGACGCTGCACGACGCGGTACTGCTCGAGCTCGAACGGATCGCCGAAACCGGGCGGCCGCCGGTCCGGCTCGACGGCACCGCGCGGCGGCGCATCGTCAGCCGCGTACGCGAACTGGTGGCCGCGCAGCCCGACGCGCCGCTCACGGTGCTCGACGTGTGTCGCGCGGTCGGCACCAGCCGGCGCAAGCTGCAGTATTGCTTCGAGGAAGCGCTCGGCACCAACCCCGCGTACTACCTGCGCGTGCTGCGGCTCAATGCGGCGCGGCGCGAGCTGCGCCGGCAGTCGCCGGCGACCGGATCGGTCGGCGACGTCGCGTTCCGCTGCGGATTCTGGCACCTGAGCCGCTTCTCGCTGCACTACCGGCAGCTGTTCGGCGAACTGCCGTCCGATACGTTGAAGCGCGCGCCGCAATAATTACCAAAAGCGGATAACGCTCGCGATTTCGGCGTTCCCATACTCCATCGACACAATCGACGATGGATGGAACGGGACGATGGAGATCACGACACAGCGGCGCGCGAGCGCGCGCCGACGCGCGGCTGCGAAGGCGACCGCGGCGAAGGCGACCAAGGCCGTCGCGACGGCCGGCGCGCTCGCGACGACGCTTCTTTACGCGGGCACCGGCACCGCGCACGCCGCCGAGAACGGCGCGCCGATCACGCCGTACGGCGTCTTCGATTTCGGCGCCGGCATCCTGCCGCCGCCGACGCCGAACGGCACGTTCGCGACGCGCTTCGCGTACTACTCGGCCCACACGCTGAAGGACGCGGCCGGCAACCGCGTGCCGAACGACTTCGCGGTCGACGTCGCGTCGTGGAGCGTCGCGTATATCCGGATGACGAACGCGAAGCTGTTCGGCGCGAACGTCGGCTTCGGCGCCGTCGTGCCGTTTCTCGGGATGAGCGCGCATACAACCGTGCCGACGCCGGGCGGCGCGATCCCGCTGTCCGCGAATCCGGTCGGCATCGGCGACATCGACGTCCAGCCGCTGATTCTCGCGTGGTCGTCGCGCAACCTGTTCGTGAACGTCGCGCTTCAGGTGCAGGCGCCGACCGGCGCGTACCGCAGCACGCGGCTGATCAATCCCGGCTCGAACCACTGGACGTTGTCGCCGATCGTCGGCGCGACGTATATCACGCCGGGCGGGTTCGAGCTGTCGACCAGCATCGAGATCGACCAGCACACGACCAACCGCGCGACCGACTACCGCAGCGGCACCGAATTCCGGCAGGAGTTCGCCGCGGGTCGGCACATCGGGCCGTTCACCGTCGGGATCGGCGGCTACGTGTATCGGCAGCTGAGCGACGATCGCGGCCCGAACGTCGACGGCAACCGCTCGAGCGTCAACGCACTCGGCCCCGCGATCAGCTATGTCGAGCCCGGCAGGCCGGCGTTCTGGCTGCACGTCTACAAGGAGTTCGGCGCGAAGAACCGCAGCGAGGGTTACCAGATCGCGCTGCGCGCCGCCATTTCGTTCTGATCGGGGAGCTTTCGATGAATCGGCTTTCGTCGTGCAATTCCGCGGTCGCGATCGGGCGCCGCGAGCCGGGCGTCGCGCAGGGCGCGGTGCTGCTGCTCGGCAGCAGCCTGACGGTGATGGGCGCGGTGATGATCGCGCCGGTTCTGCCGAAGCTTGCGGCGGAATTCGTGCCGGCCAACCCGGCCGCGGCCGGGCTCGTGCCGCTCGTCGCGACCGGCCCCGCGCTCGCGATCGCGCTGTTCGCGCCGTTCGCCGGCTGGCTCGCGGACCGCGTCGGCCGCAAGATGCTGCTGCTGGTCGCGACGCTGATCTACGGCATCGTCGGCGCGGCGCCCGCGCTGCTCGACGGCCTGGGCGCGATCCTCGCGTGCCGCATCGTGCTCGGCATCGCGGAAGCGTGCGTGATGACGTGCTGCACGACGCTGATCGGCGATTACTGGCACGGCGACATGCGCGTGCGCTACGTGAATCGGCAGGTGGTGACGATCGGCATCGTCGGCACGCTGTTCTTCGTGATCGGCGGCGCGGCCGGCGAACACTCGTGGCGCTATCCGTTCTATCTGTATCTGCTGCCGATCCTGCTCGTCCCGGCGATCGCGCTGCTGCTGTGGGAGCCGCTGCGCACCGCGCACGCGCCCGGCGCGGCGTACACAAGCGCGCCGGAGCCGCCGTGTGGACGGCTCGGCGCGATCCTTGCGGTCGGCTATCTGCTGATCTGCATCGCGATGATCTGTACGTTCGTGGTGCCGGTGCAGATGCCGCAGCTGATGATCGGCATCGGCGAGCGCTCGTCGACGATGATCGGGATGACGTCCGGCGCCGGCCTGCTCGCGACGCTCGGCGGCTCGGTCGCATGGCCGTGGCTGCGCGAGCGCGTCGGGCGGCGCATGGTCAACGTCGTGCTGCTCGCGCTGCTCGCGGCCGGTCTTTATCTGTTCTCGCGTGCGCAGTCGGTCGAAGCGGTGCTGATCGCCGTCGTGATCCACGGCATCGGCGCCGGGCTCGCGGCGCCGAACGCGATCCTGCCGCTGATGCGCGCGCTGCCGCTCGCGCTGCGCGGGCGCGGCCTCGGCGGCTATACGGCGGCGCTGTATTTCGGCCAGTTCGTGAGCCCGCTCGTCGTGCTGGCCGGCGTCCGCGCATTCGGCGGGCTGCGGCCCGCGATCGGCGCGATCGCCGTCGGCGCGGCGGCCGTCGCGCTGATGTGGCTGCTCGCCGCGTTCACTTGTCGCGACGACGCATGACGCGCGTTCGCTTTCTCCTCGCTGAAACACCACGATACTCATGAACGACTTTCGGACACTCATCGCCACCCATGACGGCATCGCGCTTGCCGACCTCGTGCGCCGCAACGAAGTGACGCCCACGGAACTCGTCGAAGCCGCGCTTGCCAACGTCGATGCCGTAAATCCCGCGCTGAACGCCGTCGCCGAGCGGCTCGAAGCGCCCGCGCGCGAATTCGCGGCGGCCATCACCGGCCGTGAAAGCGTGCTCGCCGGCGTGCCGATACTGACGAAGGACCTGTTCACGCCGGTGCGCGGCGCGCGGATGGCGAACGGCTCGCATCTGTTCGGCGACTACCGTGCGGACTTCGACTGCGAACTCGTCGTGCGGCTCAAGCGCGCGGGCATCCCGATCGCCGGCACGACGCTGTCGCCGGAGTTCGGCACATCGTACTGCACGTCGTCGACGCGCTTCGGCACGACGCGCAATCCGTGGCACGCGGACGCGACGGCGGGCGGATCGAGCGGCGGCGCGGCCGCACTCGTCGCGGCTCGCGCGCTGCCGTTCGCGCATGGCAACGACGGCGGCGGCTCGCTGCGCGTGCCGGCGTCGTGCTGCGGCGTGTTCGGGCTGAAGCCGACGCGCGGCCGCACGCCCATGGGGCCGGCGGCCGGCGAAGGATGGGCGGGAATGGGCATCAATCATGCGATCACGCGCTCGGTGCGCGACAGTGCGGCGCTGCTCGACGTCACGGCCGGCGCCGACGTCGGCGCGCCGTACGCGGCGCCGCACGAGCCGCACACGTTCCTGTCGGCGACGCAGCGCGAACCGGGGCGGCTGCGCATCGGCGTGATCGACCAAGCGCGGCCGTGGCCGGTCGCACCCGCGTGCCGGGACGCGCTTGCGCACACTGTCGCGTTGCTGACGTCGCTCGGCCACGACGTCGAATCGCTCGACAGCCCGGTCGATTCGGCCGAGTTTTTCCGCACGGTGTTCACGATCATCGGCGCGCAGACGCGTGCGATGCTCGACGACGTCGCGCGCCGGCGCGGCCGCGCGGTGCGCGACGACGAGATCGAAGCGCGTACGCGCATCATCGTGCGCGACGTGGGCAGCGTGTCCGGCGCCGACTATGCGGCGGCGGTCGACCGGATCCATGCGCTCGGCCGCACGTTCGGCGCGCTGATGACGCGCTACGACGTGCTGCTCACGCCGACGCTCGCGACGCCGCCCAAGCCGCCGGCGGAACTGGCGATCGACGACGATACGCTGTCGATCGACGCGCTGATCGACCGGTCGCACAGCTTTTCGCCATTCACCGCGTGGTTCAACGCGACCGGACAGCCGGCGATGTCGGTGCCGCTGTTCTGGGACGGGCACGGATTGCCGATCGGCAGCCAGTTCGCCGGCGCGTTCGGGGCGGAGTCGCTGCTGTTTTCGCTGGCCGCGCAGCTCGAGCGGGCCGCGCCGTGGGCCGAGCGCGTGCCGGGTGTGCATGCGTGAGACGCGCATGCGCGCGTCGCGCTACGACCGGTCGCGATTGCGTGCGCGCGTCGCACCGGTGATCACCGCGATGCCGAACAGGATGACGGCCACGATCGCGATCACGTGTTGCGCGACGTGCAGCATCGTCAGGCCCCAGGCGACGCCGCCGATGAAAATGATCCATCCGACCAGATAGATGAGCAGGGTCATCGTTTTTTCTCCTTTGCGGTTTCGGGCTGCCGGGCCGCCGCGTGCCGTGCAGAATTTACCGCGGGCGCCGGACCGCGCTCGATGCGGGCGCTCGTTCGGCCCGGCAGACGCGTCGCGCTGCCGTCGCGGCACGATCGACGGGTCCGCGTGCATGCGTGCGTGCGTCCGATAAGCACGTTGCGCGCCCGGTCGCGACGAGTGCGCGTCGTGCGCTCGACGGGAACGGTGTTTGCTTGCGTCGGGTATCCGTCCGTCATACCCGACGGACGACGGCGAACCACCGCGCGACGAAGCGCGACGAACGATGACCACGACCCGACGCACCGTCAAACCGACGTCGGCCGCCGAACGCGAAAGCCCGCGCGTGCCCGACGTCGACCCCGATCAGCAGCCGGCGACGCTCGACGCGTGTCGCCGCTGCCCGCTATGGGCGAACGCGACGCAGGGCGTGCCGGGCGTGGGCCCGCGGCACGCGCCGATCATGATGGTCGGCGAGCAGCCGGGCGACAAGGAGGACTTGCAGGGTCTGCCGTTCGTCGGACCGGCCGGCGCGCTGCTCGACGACGCACTCGCCGAAGCGGGCATCGGCCGCGGCGACGTGTACGTGACCAACGCGGTCAAGCATTTCAAATGGACGCCGCGCGGCAAGCGGCGTTTGCACAAGACGCCCGCGCAACGCGAGGTCGACGCGTGCCGTTACTGGCTCGACAAGGAACTCGACGGCGTGGGCGCGCACGTGGTGGTCGCATTGGGCGCGACTGCGCTGAAGGCCGTGCTCGAAGATCCGAAATCGCGCTTGCAGGACGCGATCGGCAAGGTCGTTCGGCATGGCGACCGTTTCGTCGTCGCAACCTATCATCCGTCGTTCGCGCTGCGTGCGCCGGACGCCGACACGCGCGATCGCGCGTATGCGGCAATCGTCGCCGCGCTGCGCGACGCGAAGAAGCTCGCGCAGCGGCGCACATAGCGGCGTACCCGCGCGCCGTCACGCGGCTGCTTCATGCGCATGCAGCCCGAGGCGCGCCATCAGGCGTTGCGCGTCGAACGGCGCGTTCGTTTTCGCGTCGTTGTCGAAATAGCAGTACACGTCGCGCGTGCGTGCGCGCGGCGGTTGCAGCGCGGGGGCGGCGAGCCGCGCGTCGGCCGGCTGCTCGCCGCGGCTCCACGCTTCGATCCGGTTCGCCCAGCGTTCGAGCGCCGCATCCGAGTATTCGCCCGAATACTTCGTTTCGGTGCCGTGCAGCCGCATGTAGACGAAGTCCGCGCTCAGGTCTTCGAACTGCGGCCACGGTTCCGTCGAATCCGATACGACCAGCGCGGCCTTGTAACGGCGCAGCAGCTTCACGAACGCGGGATCGACGAAGCTGTCGTGACGCACTTCCACCGCGTGGCGCAATTTGCGCTTGCGGTCGATCTGCAGATACGGCCGCTTTACGCGCGCATCGTGCTGCCGAGCGAGCGCGAGTGCCGCCTCCGTATCGGGCGGCAGCAGGCTCAGGAAACGCTCCATGTGCGCCGCGTCGAAACGCAGCGACGGCGGGAATTGCCACAGGATCGGCCCGAGCTTGTCCTTCAGCGCGAGCACGCCCTGCGCGAAGAAATTCGCACATGCGACCGTGGCCGTTTCGTCGCGAAAGCGCAGCAGGTGCGTCAGATAGCGCGCGCCTTTCACGCTGAACACGAAACCCGGCGGCGTATCGGCGTACCAGTGCTGCCAGCTGTCGATCGACTGCAGACTGTAATGCGTGCCGTTGATCTCGATCGTCTGCATCAGCCCCGATGCGTATCGCAGCTCGGCGGCCTGCTTCAGGTCTTCAGGGTAGAACGTGCCGCGCCAGCCTTTGTAGCGCCAGCCTGAAATGCCGATGTGAATGTTGCCGGATGTGCGCGTCATGGTGTCGTTGCGTGCGCCGCGGACGGTATGGGAGTGTGTTGCGCATAGCAATACACGTGCCACGGTTCGGGCCGGACATTCCCGGCCGCATTTTCATCGGCGGGTGCTGGAGCCGAGCTATTCGGAAACGGCCCGTTCTCCGGCAACTCCGCCGCAACGCAACGATCCACGCGTTCCCGTCGTCGCGATGCCGCGCCGCACGGCCATGCGTCAATGCCCCGGTTCCTTCACCGACAGATGGTTGACGACCGACTTTTTCGGCGCGGCGGCCTGCGCCGCCGTTTGCGCGAGCTGGATCTGCGAGTCGTCCGGCACCGTGCCGTCGAGCGCAATCGTGTTGCCGCGCGCGACGACGCGGATGTCCGATGCGGTGAGGCCGCGCGTCGACGTCAGCGCCTTGCGGACCTGCGTTTCGGTGTGCCAGTTCGCGCGGCGCAGCTGCTTCTTGGTCGGCGCCGATACGGCCGACGCCGGAGCAGTGGTGACGTCTTGTGCAACGGCCGTGGTCGCCACCGCGAACAGCGGGACCAGGGCCAATACGGCGAGCTTGATGTTGCGCATGCTTTCCTCTCGTTGAACGTGGTGTCGGGGACGGGCGCCGTTGCGCGCTTCGTCCGGTTCCGGATACGCCCGTCGCGATGCGTCGCTACGACCGCGCATTCCGGCGGCCGTCGCGGCGAAGCGTGCGGCGGCCGCATCGGAGCCGCACAATCGACGATGTCGCGGCGTCGGGGTGAACGGAGTATCGGTCGTTCGGCCCGATTCGGATTTCCGCAGCGCACGCCGGTTTGTCCATTGGCACGAGACCAGCGCGCATGCGCACGTCGGTCGCGGTGCGGGATGCGCGATCGCGTCCGTGCATATCGGGAAACGCGCGTTTGCGGCCGGTGATTGAATGGGCATGCGCGAGCACCACGCGGAATCGCCATTCGTCGTGTGGCGCCACACGATCGGATCAACGGACTATACGAACGTATGAGTCCGGCGAACGATCGATGCATCGTGTCGATGCATGCTCGTGCGCGACAGCGCGCGAACGGGACGCCGGCGTTGCGCGATGCGCGTCGTCGCGGCCGAACGGCGGCCGCGATACACGACTAAACCTCCATATAACCCGACCCACCGATCGGCGACTTCGCTCATCCCTATGTAGGCTGGTTCGCCGGGTATTGATTCGCTACCTTTTAGTCGACGCGGCGCACCGTTGCCGCCCATGGTTTTGCGATCTCTCCCAGGTAACCACCATGATTCTTTCCTTGCCGAATCGACCGGACACCCGCGACCGCGCCGGCATGACGGATCTCCGTCCGGCCGCACGCGGCCCGATCGGCGCCGAGCGTGCATGGCGCGAGCCCGATGCGGCACCCCACGCCGACATCGCGCTGTCGCGATGGACGCGACAGGACTCGACCGCCGTCGAGGTTGCGCACGACGGCAGCGACCGCTGGCACTGCATCGCGATCAGCCTCAAGTGCACGTCGCTGACGTTCGCGCATGCCGGCCGCGTGCTGGTCGACGGCCGCGTGACCGCGGGCGCCGCGCAGGTGACCGCGCCGGGCGTGCACTGCGATGCGGCGTTTCGCGGCCCGAGCGACGTGCTTCATCTGTTCGCGTCGCAGCGCGTGCTGGCCGAATGCTACGAGGACCTGTTCGGCCGGCCGCCAGCGGGCGACATCGCGATCGACGATCCGCGCCTGATCCGCGACCCGGCACTCGAGCGGCTCGGCCAGGCGCTCGCGGTGTCGCACACGCGCGACGGCGCGCTCGGCAAGGTGTTTGCCGACGGCGTGAGCGTCGCGATCGTGTCGCGGATCATCGCGCGTCACTTTTCCGCGTCGCGGCGCGACACGCGGCGTGCGGCCGAGCTGCCGTCGTGGCGGATGCGTCGCGTCGTCGAGTACGTGGATGCGCATCTTGCCGATCCGATCGGCCTCGCCGACATGGCGCAGAGTGCGGGCCTCACGCGCATGCACTTCGCCGCGCAGTTTCGCCATGCGACCGGGCTGCGTCCGCACGAATACCTGATGCGCCGCCGCATCGAGCGCGCGCAGCAGCTGCTGCTGGACTCGCGTCACAACGTGCTCGACGTCGCGCTGAGCAGCGGCTTTCGTTCGCAGGCGCACTTCACGACCGTATTCAAGCGTTTCGTCGGCGCGACGCCGTGCTGCTGGAGGACGAGTGCTCATGAAGAACAGTGAATGGATTCGCGCGTTTCTCGCGATCAGCGAGGCCTTCCTGTGCTGTGCGGCCGGCGCGCATGACGACGCCCGCATGCGCGAACCGCAGCCGATGCACGACGTCGCATCGATCGTGGCCGGCATCGGCGCCGATGCGGCACGCGAAGCGGCTCGCCGCGAAACCGCGCCGGAATGGGATCGCGCGATTGCGCGATAGATACGCCGGCGAGCGCCGGGATTTTTACGCAACGAGAGAGGACGATGATGGATAGTCGAACGAACGTGACGGACGTCGATCCGTGGATGCAGATGCTCGGTTTGCTCACGCAGTCGTGCACGGTTCGCGACGTGTGCGCGGCTGCACGGCCTCGCGGCGGCCGGCGCACGCGCGTCGTCGTCGCAGCGGCTGCTGCGATGGTCGAACGGCGCTCGGTCGCGGTCAGCTTCCTCGAGCGTCAGACCGCGACGACCGTATCGCTCGCATGGCGCGACGCGACGCGGTGCGCGTACGGGGAACAGGTGTGGCAGACGGCACGCGCGCGCTTCGGCGGCGTGTGCGCGGTAAGCGGGCGCGCGGTCCAGCCCGGCGACGCGATTTACCGGCCTCGGCCGACGCGCCCCGTGCCGCTCAACGCAGGCGCGATGATCCTCGCATCGGTACTCGAGCAGATCGAATCGGCCGCTTGATTCGACTCGTCGTTCCAGCATCCCCTGGATCGAGGCGTTCGGCCGCGAATTGACGACTCTATTGACGGTCCCATCACCGTCGAAACGGTGTCGTCAATTCGCGTACGTCCGCATCAAGTTGGTCACCTCGCGTGGTGGACCACGCGTTCCGGCAGTGACGGCCTGAGTTCCGGACTGTTTTTCGACACACCGCACGGCCGGTCGAAGCGCCAAGGACAGACCGGACGCTGTCTATCTCAAGTTCGGTCACCTATTCTGGAATACCGTGTCGCGGGACATCGGTGGGCGACTGCGTCGGGTCGCGCTCGGCCATCTTCAGACGTTCGCGAACGCCTCGGCGGGGACAGAAAAACGCTTCATGAGCTGGGCAGAGCGGTCGTTTGTTTCCGGTTTGTGTAACGCGTGTCATCGGCCGGCGTGAGCGCTGAAAGCGCCGGAAGTGCAGGGACGACCTGTTCCGCTGGAAGCATTCGGAGTCGGAGCGGGTATGGTTAATGCGCAGGCAAAAGGCCCGGGCACGCCCGTTGACGATTCCTCCAATCAGGAACACCGATGAGACTTGATGATTCCAAGCCGAACCGCATAGTCGTATTGGGAGTTTCCACCGGAGGCCTGCCCGCGCTGCGCGCGATCCTTCCGACGCTCCCGAGCGAACTCGACGCTGCGATACTGCTGGTCATGCACATCGGAGCACACAAGAGCGTTCTCCCTCAACTGCTTGCTCCGCACACCTCGCTGTCGGTCGAGCATGCCCGTGCAGGCGATGCTCTTCGGCGCTCCGCAATCTTCGTCGCACCGCCCGATAGGCATCTCATGGTGCACGAAGGGAAGATCGCGTTAAGCGCGGGGGCGAAGGAGAACTTTGCTCGCCCCGCGATCGATCCGTTGTTCCGGTCGGCGGCGATAGAGTTCGGACCCAGGGCGGTCGCGGTTGTGCTGACCGGAGAGCTCGACGACGGCGCTTCCGGCGCCGCTGCCATTAGTGCTCGCGGGGGCACCGTCATTATTCAGGATCCGACCGACAGCATTGCTCCGAGCATGCCGCTCAGCACGGTGCGAGCCGTTCCAACCGCGCGTGTAGTGCGATTGGAGCTTATCGGCAACGAAATCATGCAGGCGCTCAACGCTCCGCTGAAGGAGACCATCGTGCGAACCAGCACAGATCCGACCGAGACGGAAGCGCGCATCGCGCTCACTGGGGTTACGTCTCCCGACGAGCTCGATTCAATCGGTCAGCGTAGTTCCGTGACGTGTCCCGAGTGCGGCGGCGTGGTGTGGCGCATCGACAACGACGCGCCCCTGCGATATCGATGCCATACCGGTCACGCGTTCTCCAGCGAAGCGCTCGCCGCAGTCCAAAAATCCGGTTTGGAGGATGCACTATGGACGACCGTGCGCCGAGCGGAGGAGTGCGCCGCGATAGCTTCGAACCGGGCGCTGCGCGCTTCATCGGACGGCGATTTGGCAGCCGCCGACATCGCACGGCGCGAGCATGCCAAATTTCAGCGCCTTGAAGAAGCACTGCGCGCGCTGGCTCGTGACAGCGATGACGAATGAAGCAGGCGGTATCGTTTGTCGCGTTAAGGTCGGATCGGGCGCAGGTACCGGCTGCGTCATTGGAGCGACGGTTGCAGGTGCTGCGGGGACTTCGTGCTCACGTGACGGGGAAAGTTGCTTTCGCTGCGCCGTTCCCAGCGGGCCGCACGGGACTGTCGAAATTCGCCATCTCGTCGGTTGTGGGCGATGGCGAGTGGCAGCTATTGACCATGAAGAGCCGTTCACTGGTTCATGCATGAAGACGCCGGAACGACCAGCGCGCTCCCGGAAGCTGCCGTTCGGTCGCGGAATGCGCAAATCACATCTTCGGTCGAGGCGGTCGGTGACCCGCTAGCGCGGGAATCGCTGGATGCTCGCAGCCTGCCCGCAGTGCCGGCAGTTTCACCGGCTTTCGGTTCCGGTAATATGTGCCATCGACATATTCCGGCAGTTCAGTTGGACCATCACGCATTACTGCCGTAGCTGGTATATTTGTGCGGTCAGACGCCACCTTACAACACCACTTTCTTAAAATATGATCCGCCGACAAAATTTTCAGAACCTAAGCTGGTTCTATGATCTCTACAAGAGATCTGCCCTTGACCTAGATCCGCCATACCAGCGACGGAGCGTTTGGAATGATGCATTTAAAGCGTACTTCATTGACACCGTCCTGCTTAATTATCCCGCTCCTGCGATATTTCTCTACGAGGAAATAAGTGCAGAGGGAACATCCATGTATCACGTTGTTGATGGTAAGCAGCGGATTACTACCATCCTCGAGTTTGTGCAAGGAAAATTTGCTGTCGGCGAGAAATCTGAGTTAACCGCGCTTCGAGGGAAGTATTTCGAGGGACTTGACGAGAATGTGCGTCGGGAATTTTGGTCGTATCAATTGCTCGTTGAATATATTCCGACGAATGATGAGGGCGTAATTAATTCGATTTTCGATCGAATTAATAGAAATGTCGCAAAACTAACAGCCCAAGAACTTCGCCACGCAAGGCTGGACGGGGAATTTATTCAGCTATCGGAGCAGTTGTCGGAGTGGCAACAGTCGGTGCTACCGGCCAACTTTCCTCGCTTCGCCGCTCAGTCCAGGAAGCAAATGAAGGATGTTGAGTTCACTGCCCTGCTTTTGTTGTTGCTCGAAGAAGGGCCGCGGGGCTACAGCCAAGATGACTTGGATAAGGCTTTTGCGGATCGTGACTCTGAATGGGAGGCGCGTGTCGAATGTGATGCGCGGTACCGTGCGGCGATTTCGTACATTGCAGGCGTGTTAGCGGCTGATGAAGATCTTGCTGTCACACGACTTCGAAATCAGGCGGATTTCTACGCCGTTTTTGGTGCTATAGATTCACTGCAACAGGATGGGCAACTCGGGTCAGCTGAGCAATCTGCGGCCGCATTGCGCAGATTTGTGGACACAGTTGACCTTCTGGAGGCTCGCGAAGCCGATCTCGCGCTTGCTAACTATTTCGATGCAGCAAGATCTGCATCGAACGACAAAGGGCCGCGCGAGACACGTGTGCGGTACATGCGATCTATACTGGCGGTGAAACAAGCGTGATCATCCCTGCGCAGCTTGTCCAAAAGCACAACCTGTATAAGCCTTACCTTGAGAAGGTTGAGCAGCGCGCTCGCGAACGAATTTTTAATTTTTGCAACGCGCACGGTTACGCATTCGTAGGGCGCCTCAAGGATACTGAGTCGCTCTTCGAGAAGATCGAAACGGGTCGTTTTGACAGTTGGAGCAAACTTGACGACCTGTACGGATGCTCCATAGTAATTCCGTTCCTCGATGAAGAGGAACAGGTGATTCAATGGCTCAAGGACCAATTTGATGTTGTTGAAATAAAATTGCGAGGAACAACTCTTAAAGATCCCGCAGTTTTTCGGTTCGATGCGACCCGCGTTGTTGCCAAACTGCGGAGCAGTGATTTCGCCGCACATAGCGAATTGACGAAGATTTCATTTGAAATTCAAGTTCGTACAGCGTTCGAACATGCATGGTCAGTAGCGACGCATTCATTAGCGTACAAAGGTGAGCGGGTCGATTGGAGTCGTTTGAGGCTGGCTGCACAGCTAAAAGCGTCGGTCGAGCAGTTGGATATGCTAGTTTTGGGCTTCGATGGCGCAGCGAATGCTATTCACAAGCAGAAATGGCCGGACGTGGCTATTCGAGCCAGAATAGAACAGGTATTTCGCTCTCGATTTGATGAAGGAACTCTTCCCCTAGAAATACGCCCATTAAGCTGGATGCGATTCTGTGAGAATGTCCAACGCCTTATCATTTCGACCAGTAAGGATGCGGTAAAGGGAGCGGTAGCTGAACGGTTCGTTGAGAAACGTTTGGAAACCATCGAGGCGGCCTTGGATCAAGTTGGAGCGGCATACCCCAAGAGCGTTTCGCTCCTTCAGTTCTGCATTGGAACCCTAGCGAACGCAGAATTGATAACAGGACCATTAAAGGGATACATTCCATACATCACGGAAGAGCTTCGCAGTCTTTTTCCAAAGACGACAATTGCAGGGATAGGCTTCAGCCTCGAGGATACAAACTAACCGATGCTATCTGCTTGTCTCAGCTCGGACGGTTGAGGCTGTTATGGTGAGAATGACAGGTGCGGGCAACTTATGGCCGCCCTGCGAGCACCGATACCTGAGCATTCGCAATGGCCGCCGAGTTGGCCGTAGCAACAGTGGGCCGTGCGGCCGTTCTACCTTGTAACCTGCCGCCGAGTCTGCGCCGCGTCGATTGTCAGCTCAGGGTCGGCTGCAGCCGACCGCGTCGGGCGGCAACCGGCCAAAAACGGTCGTGGACCAACAACAGCAACAAGACATCCGGTAGGCAGGTCGAGTTCCGACAACGGACACGCACGCTTTCATGGCGATCCATTCTTCCCATCTGGCCGGTGTTTGTTACGACCGACCTCTCAATTTCCTGAAGATGAGCGGCATTGCGTCAGCGTCCAGCCCATCCATGTCAACCAGTCGAAGGGACTTCACCATGTCCAGCGTCGAACGCTTGTACTTCTTGAAATGCGGCGACTGGATATGGGCGTCGTACGCATCGTGGCTCGCATAAATTTCCACAATCTTGATGTGCGTCGGGCTATCCTTTTGAGCCATCGGGAAAATGCACACTACCCCCGGCTCGACGCGCATCGACGCCTCAGCCTCCTCGTTCAAGATGCGCCGATACGCTTCGAGATGCTGATTGAATATCTCGATTTCGGAGATACGGACTAACATTTTTGGCTCCTGCGCATGGACGTTACCGTGCTGCCCCAACGGCAGTACCGCACACATCACAACGAGCGCGAAGAGGATAAGACGTCGGCACTCGATGAACGGGTCCTTCATATCTATTTTCGCATTCGATGTTCGTCCAGCGGCGGTACGTTCAACCGCGGCGGCGAGTTCGCAAGCTACCGCCATTGAACGTACCGCCGCTCGCGACATTAGTTCCGCGGCGCTGAAATCGTCGGCGGATGTTCCGGAAGCGGTGGCACGATGCCATCCACCGGATGGGGGACATACGGCGCTTCGAGCGCGGCGATTTCGTCCTGCGTCAGCGAGAAGTCGAGCGCGCCGATGGCGGTTGCCAGATGCTCGGGCTTCGTTGCCCCGATGATCGGCGCGGTGATCGCCGGTTTCGTCAACAGCCACGCCAGTGCGACGTGCGCGCGCGGCACATGGTGCGCCTCGGCGATACGCGCGACGACATCAACCACCTTCTGGTCCTGGGTTTCAGCGTTCCGATACATTTGCAGCGCAAAGGCATCGTTCTGCGTGCGGCGCGTGGTTTCGCTCCAGTCGCGCGTCAGCCTGCCGCGCGCCATCGGGCTCCATGGAATGACCCCGACGCCCTGGTCGGCGCAAAGAGGCAACATTTCGCGTTCCTCCTCCCGATAGAGCAGGTTGTACTGCGGTTGCATGGAAATGAAGCGTGTCCAGCCGTTGCGTTCCGCGACGTGCTGCATTTTCGCGAAGCGCCATGCCTCCATCGAGGATGCACCGATGTAGCGGGCTTTGCCTGACTTCACTATGTCGTGCAGCGCCTCCATCGTTTCCTCCACGGGCGTGCCGTGGTCGAAACGGTGGATCTGGTAGAGGTCGACGTAATCCATGCCGAGGCGGGTCAGACTGTCGTCGATCGACTGAAGCAGCGCTTTCCGCGAGAGAAACCCGGTATTGGGTGAATTGCGCCACGGAAAGAACGCCTTGGTGGCGACGACGACCTCTTCGCGCCGCGCCATGTCGTTGAGCGCTCGGCCCGTGATCTCCTCGGAGCTTCCGCCCGAATAGATATTGGCAGTGTCGAAGAAGTTGATGCCCGCCTCGAGCGCTTGCCGAAAAAACGGGCGGGAGGCTGCTTCATCGAGGGACCAGGGCTGGGGCAGGCGGGCAGGCTCCCCATAGCTCATGCATCCCAAGCAAAGACGAGATACTTTCAGGCCCGTTCGGCCCAGATTGACATATTCCATGTTCACCTTCAAAGGTCTATGGCCACACAACGCCGATAGGCAGACTGCGGCAGGCCCGTGGTTGACGATTTATCCGGCGTCAGCGCGACACGACAACCACGGACCGACACCGCGATAGACGCTGCCGAAGCGGTCAAGCGTCGCGCGACGCGAACAGCGACTCCCAGCCGACGAACGGGCCGAGCGGAATGATCTCCCAGTCGATCAGGCCGACCCTGGCCAGCGGAAACTCGGCGAGCGCCTGTCTCGCGGCATCGACCGAATCGCTTTCGGCGATGATGGCGACGCCCGGGCGGTCCTGACGGAACGAGATTTCGCGCACGAAGCCCGTTTTATACAGATGCCACGCATGGCGCACTTCTTCGAGAAGATGGGGCTGATAGGCGTCCGGGCTGGCCCCCGGCAGCGGGACGTCGAGACAAAGCAATTTCATCGTGCGGCTCCTGACATGAACTGGCTGGTCACGCGAGCGACGCGCTCGCCCAGATACGCAGCGGTATCGATATCGCTCTCGATGGGGGTGATGTCCGGTGATGCATCATCCGATTGCGCCATCGCGCCCAGCCATCCGCCGACACGATTCTTCTCCTGCGGCGACTTGCCCGGGAAGATATCGAGTCCGACCCAGATCATCCCGTGCTGGGCGGCAAACAGCGCCATCGTGACGAGGGAATTCAGCTTGTCGCCGTGCATGGCACCCGAATTCGTGAAGCCTGCGGCAATCTTGTTCCGCCACGACTGGGGAATCCACGCGGGCCGCGTCGAGTCCTCCATCACCTTTTTGAGCCTCGCGCTGACGGTGCCGTTGTAGGTCGGCGAACCGAAGATGATCGCGTCGCTCGCGGCGAGTTTTTCCCAGGGCGTATCGCCATCTGCAACGGCGATCAACTGCGCTTCGGCACCCGGCACGCGACGAACGCCGTCTGCAACGGCTTGGGCCTGTTTCGCGGTGTGACCATAGCCACTGTCATAGAGGATCGTGATGAGCATTGAAGACTCGCAAGCTTCGGACGGAGGGGCGATGTCCGCCATTGTCACCAGCGTCACTCATTACGAGAAGTTCTGGCAGGGTTGAACCACCCTCAACTGCAAGTTTAGAATCCGGCTGCGCGACGACAGGTCGGCGCGATGTCAGTCATGGAGGAAATGTGGATTCTTCGCAGCGTGTTCGAGCCATCATTTCTCTCGTCCAGGCCGTCGATGCGGGAAGTTTTGCGGCAGCGGCCCGACAATTGGGTGTCACGTCGGCTGCCGTGAGCAAGAACGTGGCGGGCCTCGAAAAAGCATTGGGTGTGCGGCTGATGAACCGGACGACCCGCACACTCAAACTCACTGAGGAAGGCGAGGCGTTTTTGCGCCACGCGCGCATCGCACTTGAAACACTGGATGCCGCGATCGATACGGTTTCCGCCCAGCGGGCCGTGCCGGCCGGGCGCGTGCGGATTTCGACGAGTGCCGCCTTCGGGCATAACCACGTGCTTCCGGCGCTGCCCGCGCTGCTCGCTCGCTACCCGGCGCTGTCGGTCGAGGTCGATTTCGACGATCGGGTCATCGATATTGTCCGGGACGGCTACGACATTGCGGTAAGAGGCGGCAACATCCCGGATTCCGCGCTCGTGACTCGCCCCATTTGTCGCTTGAATACGGTACTGGTAGCGTCTCCCGACTATCTGGCGAACCATGGCGTGCCCGAGACGCCGGATGCGTTGCACGCGCACCGGCTCATTGCACGGCGATTCCTGAGCGGCCAGGTCGCGCCATGGAACTTCACGGGCGACGACAAAAGCATCACGACGATCGACCCCTCCGGCAAGGCAATGCTGACGCTATCCGCACCGGAATCGCTGGTGCAGGCGGCGTGCGATAGCGTTGGCATCGCGGAGGTCGGGGTGCATCTTGCGTGGGATCGGTTGCGTTCCGGTGCGCTGAAGGTGATTCTCCACAGGTTTCACCATCCCGGAAGCTATGAGATGGTGATGCAGTATCCACACCGGGCGCTTGTCGCGCCACGAGTGCAAGTTACCGTGAAACATCTGCTGGAAGCGCTAACGGCGGATAGCAAATTGCATGTGCCTACGGATGCCTTGGATATCTATAGCGTGTAGCAGTTAGCCATCGTTCAGTGTTACCTCGGCTTGCATTATTAAACGTGTGGTTCCGCGTGGAAACTGCGTGCGCAGCATCGCGACGACCGGAAGTATTCATCGAGCGACCGCTGAAGATCTACAAACTGACGTTGCACGTCCGATGCGGTGAAAGGCGGCTCAGGGTCGGCTGCAGCCGACCGCGTCGGGCGGCAACCGGCCATGAGCGGCCGGTCGAGGTCGTCGTCCAGTTTGGCTGACCGAGGCCTCGTCCGCCCTCGCTCAATGGCCGGTCTTCGGTGAGCAGATCGCAGGTGGCATTGCCTCCACGCGGCCCAGAAGCGGCCTGACGACACAGCGCGGATTTAGTTGGATAGCGTCGGCGTCCGATGCCTCTGTGAACTCACGTCCTCGCGGCGACCGGGAGTCGGAATGGGGCGCCGAGACGGTTGAAGGCGTTCATCGCGGCAATCGTTATCGTGAGGTCGACAAGTTCCTTCGGCGAGAACGCCGCCGAGGCCGCCGCATAGGCTTCATCTGAAGCATGCGTTTCACTGACGAGAGTCACCTCTTCGGCCCAAGCCAAGGCGGCGCGCTCCTGATCGGAGAACAGGTGCGGGACTTCGTCCCACACCGGCACCAGCGTCACCTTGTCGATGGACATGGTCTTTCTAAGATCGCGACTGTGCATATCGATGCAATGGGCACATCCGTTAATCTGTGAAACACGGAGGAACACGAGATGAATGAGTTCCTCGGGCAGGTTGGTGCTTTTGGTCACATAGTGATGGACACCGAAAAGCGCTTTTGCGCCGTCCGGTGCGATCTCGCTCCAGTTCAAGCGTGTCATCTTTGTCCTTTGCCGTTTGGCCATAAAATAACGTCTCTTGGGTCACGGTCGCGGGTTGGTTACTTCCCCTTCGCGCGTGACTCATGACATAACGCGACGTTACTAGCCCGAGATTACGGACAACAGGCCCAAGAATTGGCGAAATGACTGAGCCAAAGACTATGCCCACGCTTGCGATCGAGATAGACCGTACTGCGGCGGCGCCCGTTGGCGAGCAGATCTACGCGAGCCTCAGGCAAGCGATTGTCGACGGCCGTCTTCAACCCGGAAGACGGTTACCCTCTGGAAGGGATCTCGCTGCGCAGCTCGGCGTCGCGCGCGGAACGATTCTGGTGGCCTACGAGCGGCTGGCTTCCGAGAAGCTAGTGGTCGGCGCAGGCTCCGCCGGCACACGCGTCTGCGCGCAACTTCCTCCGGCGCCAACCGCGACCGAGATTCCGCTCGATGGGCCACTGGATGCCTTTACACGACCGTATTCGAGCGCGCCACTACCGTTCCAGATGGGCGTACCGGCTCACGATGCATTCCCCGCCAAGGTCTGGGCTCGAATGCGAGCGCGGGCTGTCCGTGCGGACGCAACCGGATACACGACCTACGCCGACCCTCGCGGCGAGCGCGACTTGCGCGCACAGATTGCCAGTCACCTGGCCATCAGCCGACAGATTCAATGCCATCCCGATCAAGTTATTGTGACCAGTGGATACCGTCACGGACTGATGCTTACACTGATCGCGCTCAGAGTTCACGGTCGCACCGCGTGGATCGAAGAACCGGGCTATCCGATCGGAAGGAAAGCTCTGGAGCTGGCGGGCCTTACGGTTGCCCCCATCTCCGTAGATGTCGAGGGATTACGTGTCGAGGAAGGCATCGCTCGTGCTGCGCATGCCGCGTTAGCGCTGGTCACGCCCGGCCAACATGCGCCGCTGGGCGTCGCCCTCTCGCCGATGAGAAGACGTGCCCTGCTCGAATGGGCTGAAGCAAAGGATGCCTGGATCATCGAAGATGACTACCTGGGCGAACTACAGTTGGTCGGACGGGCGGCGCCTGCCCTGGCTGCGGGTGATGGCGCGCAACGCGTGATCCACATCGGCGCATTCAGTAAGACAATCAGCCCCGCGCTGGGCCTCGGCTTCGTCGTCGCGCCGCGCGCACTGGCCGAACGCATTGTCGAAACAGTTTCAGTAATGGCACCCGCTCCGAATAGGACGACACAGCTGGCACTAACGGAGTTTCTCGCAGATGGGCACTTCATGCGCCACCTCCGACACATGAAGAAGGTCTACGCTGAGCGCCGCCATCTCGCTGTTGAACTGCTCAGAAAGCGATTCACGGAGGTCGTGGAATCGGGATTGGGGTTGATTGTCAAGTTGCCTAATGGCGTCGATGACCTGGAAATCGTTCATTCCGCGCGCAAGCAAAATCTTGCACCGTCAGCGCTGTCTGCGTGGTACCTGCGGACAGAGCTCGCGAGGAACGGCCTACTTTTGAGCGTAACGAATCTTCGGCCCGACAACATCCGTGCGGCGTGTGATGCGCTCGAAGCTGTTGTTTCAGCACGCATATCGCAACATCGAGGCGTCGGTGCAAGCCATCGTTTCTTTTGATCGGCTTGGAGGGACCGGTATTGAGAGCTTAGCGGTCATCCGTCTCAGCATATCTGCGCTCCACTTCGGGTCGTGAGTACGCACTGCCGACTGGCCGCTTCCGGGAAGCGGAATTCCACTGGCCGCTTTCCGGCGATGAATTTGAAGAGCGGGCTGACGCAGCCCGACCCATTCCCGTCATCTGCCCAACCTCGGCCGATGTCTGCGACGTGACCGACAGCGGACGTCCGTGGGCCGCGTGATCGGCCCATCGAGGCTCGCGATCTTTACCGGGCTGATCTGTTTCAACCGCGATCGAGGAGCGACACGAGTTGCGGTAAATCGGAGGCGATAACATCGATGTATGACTCCGGCAACGTGTCGACCTTGGTCGCGGGACCGTTTTCAAAAGGACGCGGAACAAATGCCGTGAGCAGGCCGCTGCGCTTGGCCGCCATCAGGTCCCACTTGTGAGCAGACACCAGCATGATCTCGCCCGGTACAAGGCCGAGATACTCAGAAGCGAGTCGGTAGACACGCGGATCAGGCTTGAACGCGTGCACCAGTTCGCCGGTGAGGATCGCATCAAAGGGCAGTCCTTCGCGTTTGACGAGGCCTATCATTCCCGCCATCGACGCATTCGTCAGCGTTGCAACCACGAATGCCTTACGCAGCGATGTTAGTCCTGTCAGCGTATCGGACCATGGTGTCATCGTTTCCCAGACGTCGAGCAAGCGGGTCTTGTCCTCGTCGGAAAGCGTATTGCCGCCTGGGTAACGCGTAAGTAACGAAGGCAACACCTCGGCATAAACAGCGCGATTGGGTTGCCACGGCTTGCGCCCGGCGGCGATCTCGACGATAGCGTCATGTGCCGCAGCGCTCCACCGTCCCGCAAAAGTCGACCAGTCCTGAAGCCGCGGCGCGACTGCAGGGAGGTGGGCCAGTTCATGCATCATCGGATCATAGAAGTTGAAGACGGTGCCTTGCATATCGAAGACAAGTGCCTTGGGTCGAATGGTGTCGTGTGCAGTTGTCATTGCGGCTCCTGACGGTGACAGCGTGTGAGCGAGTGTGGCGGCGGAAACGAACGGCAGCGATGCGAGAAGCTGCACGAAACGCCGTCGTCCGGGTTGCAGTACATGAGGCTTCGATACGTTCATGATGTTTCTCGTTGCATGATTCGGTGTCGTCGAGTGGGGCGCTGGTGTTTAGCACCGTCCCAGCGCGTTTCGGGCAGGCGCGGCAGCCGGACGCTCCGACCATCGATACGTCGCGACAACTGCGATTCCCACCACCGCCAGAGCCACGCCGGCGTACACCGTCGTGAGGACGTTGACGCCTGCCAGCGTCAGTCCGCCGAGGAAGGACCCGCCAGAGATGCCGAGGTTGAACGTAGCGACGTTGAGCCCCGCCGCCGTACCGACCGCCTCCGGCGCCACATGTCGAGCCACGAGCACGACGGTAGCCTGCATGATGGGAGGAACGGCGAAGGCGAACGCGCCCCACACAAACAGGTTGACCAACACCAGCACAGGATGCTGTGCGGTAAGCCAGAGCGCGGCGACCGACGCGGCGATGCCGGCTAGCGCGATGTTTATGCTGAGCTTCGGGCCATATCGGTCGGAGAGGCGCCCGCCGCCGCTCGTCCCCACCACCGAGCCGAGTCCGAACACCATCAGCCCGAGAGTGACGCCCTTACTTCCGAACCCCGTGGTATGGACCAATAGCGGCGACAGGTAGGTAAAGACGGCGAACGTTGCGCCCATGCCGAGAGCGGTGATCGCATACAGCGGCATCAACGTATGGTCCTTCAGCAAAGCGAGCTGCGAGAGAATGGTGCCGGCACTGCGCTGAGCGGCAACCACGGGCAGAAGCCGCCAGAGGCCGATACTCGCCAGCGCGCCCATGGCAGCCACTACGAGAAACGGCAGCCGCCAGCTCATCAGATCGCCGAGCCACGTTCCGCCGGGGACGCCAGTCACCATCGCGACCGTCAGGCCGCTTACCATGATCGCCACGGCCCTGCCTGACTTTTGCGTCGGCACGAGCGCCATGGCAACGGTTGTCCCGAGGCCGAAGAACACGCCGTGTGAGACTGCCATGACGATCCGGATCGCGAGCAGCGCCGGAAAGGATGACGAAAGTCCCGCCGCCAGATTGCACAGCGTGAAGAAGGTCATCAGCGCTAGCAGCAATGCGCGGCGCGGCAGGCGCGCGGTCAACGCTGACACTACAGGCGTGCCGACCGTAATGGCAAGCGCGTAGAAACTCACCAGCAGACCGGCCGTCGACACGGAGATACCGAAAGCTCTTGCAATGTCGGGCAACAAGCCGACGATGACGAATTCCGTCGTTCCGATTGCGAACGCGGCGAACGCGAGAGAAAACACTGCTGCGGGCATGATGAACTCCTCCATGAAGTCATTCGGGCTGGCTTCGCAGTGATTGGCGCGCGGACGGGTCAGAGGCCCTCTGGCCCGTTGGCGCTCAGCCACCGCAGCGCCACGCTTCAGAAGTCCTGAACGGTGGGACGAATCACGATTTCGTTGACGTCGACCGAACCAGGTTGCTCGATTGCGTAAGCGATGGCTTGCGCGATGGCGTCAGCGGGAATCGCCATCTTGTAGAAGTCGACGACAAAATTCCGGCTGTCGTCGTGGCCCGAACCGAACTTCAGTTCAGTGTCGATCGCGCCCGGTGAAATGACGGTCGTGCGGATGTTGCCGCCCACTTCGTGCCGCAGACCTTCGGAGATCGCGCGGACCGCGAACTTCGTTCCCGAATAAACCGTGCCTCCGGGGCTGAAGACCTTCAGACCCACGACCGACGCAATATTGACGAAGTGGCCCGACTGCTGTTTTTCGAAAACCGGCAGCGCCGCGGCGACACCGTACAGGAGGCCCTTGATGTTGATGTCGATCATCCGGTCCCACTCGTCAGTCTTGCGCAGCGACAGTGGCGCGATCGCCATCAGACCCGCGTTGTTCACCATCACGTCGAGGCGGCCGTGTTGCGATACGACGTCATTGATTAGGCGGTTGACCTGCTCCTGATCCGTCACATCGACTTGATGAACCGACACTTGCCCGCCTTTCGCCACGATCTCCGCGGCAACGCGTTGAAGCTTGTCCAGGCGGCGGGCGGCCAGAGCCACAGTGGCGCCTTTGGAGGCAAGAAGTTTGGCGGTGGCTTCACCGATTCCGCTCGAAGCACCAGTAATGACGACGACTTTGTTTGCCATGATTTCTCTCCAGGAAGTTGAACTGCGTGAAGAGAAGTCTCGTCCCGACGAGCATTTTTGATTAGACTGGAATATATGGAATGTCTTTTCCACAGTTGCAAAAATCGCCACCACGCCATCCATGACCGCACTCGCCGACCTGAACGACATCGCCGTCTTTGTACGGGTAGCGCAATTCGAGAGCTTCAGCCGGGCCGCGCGTGCGCTCGGCATGCCCGTGTCGACCGTCAGCCGCAAGGTGAGCGCGCTCGAAGAAAGACTCGGCGCGACGCTGTTGCAACGCACGACCCGCAAGCTCAGCCTGACTGCGCAGGGCCGCGCCTACTTCGATCAATGCAGCGAGCCGCTGAGTCATCTGTACGACGCGGAGCGCGTGATCACTCAGACGCAGAAGAAGCCGGAGGGCGTGCTACGCATCTCCGGTCCCGTGATGCTCGAACAGGAGCCGTTTTACGCGTTCCTGTCGGCATTCTTGAAGGATTACCCGCAAATCCAGGTGGATCTGTACTTCACGAACGCGTTTATCGACCTGATCGCCGAAAACGTCGACATCGCGATCCGCTTCGGTGAATTGCAGGACTCGAGCCTCGTCGCGCAACGCGTGGGAAGAAGTGTGCGGCAGCTCGTCGTCTCGGCCGACTATGCGCGAACCCACACCCTCCCGTCGCGGCCCGAGGAATTGAGCCAGCATCCCTGCGTGCTGATCAACGCCCGCAACAACGAGACGGAGTGGCAACTGGTCAGCCGCCGCAAAGCGGTCAAGGTACACGTCAGCGGCCCCGTCGCCGCGCGCGACTTTCACATCGTCCATGCATTCGCGCTTCGCGGACACGGGATCGCGCTGCTTCCGTCGAGCTATTGCGATCCGCATATTGCCAGCGGAGAGTTGGTGCATGTGCTGCCCGAATGGTCGTCACCGGAGATATTCGTGCATGCCGTCTATCCGACGCGGCGCTTCATGCCGTCGAAGTTGAAGGCGTTCCTCGATGCACTTAAAGCGTGGGAGGGACCGCTATGGCTTCCGCTGCGTTGAAGCCAAAGCGATCTTGTACTATCGCCAGCCAAGCGCAGGGGCAACGTGCGTGAGGATCGATTCGATCACATGTGCGCAGTACTCCACGCCGAGTTGATTCGGGACGGTCAACAGTAGCGTGTCGGCTTCCGTAATGGCCTCGTCGGCTGCGAGTTGCCTGACGAGCGCGTCTGGCTCTGCCGCATAACTGCGGCCGAAAACTGTCCGGATGTTGCCGTCCAGCAGTCCGATCGTGTCGTCGCTGTTCGCATCGCGTCCAAAGTACATGCGGTCGCGATCGTTCATCAGCGCAAAGATGCTGCGACTCACCGACACGCGCGGCTTGCGCGCGTGTCCGGCTTCCTTCCACGCCTGCCGATAGGCGCGAATCTGCTCCGCCTGCTGGACATGAAGCGGACGGCCCGACTCGTCGTTTTTCAGTGTTGAGCATTGCAGGTTCATGCCCATACCGGCTGCCCAGACCGCGGTGGCGTCCGATCCCGAGCCCCACCAGATGCGATCGCGCAACCCTTCGGAATGGGGCTCGACGCGTAGCAGGCCCGGCGGGTTGGCAAACATCGGTCGGGGATTTGGCTCGGCGAAACCTTCGCCGCGCAGCACTTCGTAGAACACTTCCGTGTGTCGACGGGCCAGATCGACGTGCGTCTCACCCTCGCCCGGCGCATAGCCGAAATAGCGCCAGCCGTCGATCACCTGTTCGCCGGAGCCGCGGCTGATGCCGAGTTGCAGGCGTCCGCCGGCGATGAGGTCGGCCGCGCCCGCATCCTCGGCCATGTAGAGCGGGTTCTCGTACCTCATGTCGATGACGGCTGTGCCAATTTCGATGCGGCTGGTTCTCGCGCCCACAGCCGCCAGCAACGGAAATGGCGACGCGAGCTGGCGCGCGAAATGGTGCACGCGGAAAAACGCGCCATCCGCGCCGAGTTGCTCAGCTGCAACCGCGAGGTCGATGGATTGGAGTAGGACGTCGGAAGCCGAACGCGTGAGCGAGTGTGACGAAGCAGACCAATGGCCAAACGATAGAAAACCGATTTTCTTCATGTCATTGTCGCGAGCAAGCTTGAAAGGGCGATGACCGCATCTTGTCCGAATCGGGCAGACGCCGCTCAAACGCGCGCTGTCTGCCCGTTCTTTCTTTGCGGCTCAGGCCGGGAAGTCGGTGGATGCTGAAAGCGCCTTCCAGGTTTCCGTTTCGGCAGTTACGTACGCGTTCTTTTCCGCGAGCGCCTTGAGCGTGTCCGTGCCGAGCGGCAAACGCAGCGGTGGCGTCTCTGCATCGACGAGCCTGACCATCGCGGTTGCCAGTTTTGCGGGATCGCCTGGCTGATTGTGATTGATTTCACCCGCGAGGTGCCGCAGTTTGCCCGACGTCTCTTCATAGTCGCTAATGATCGTCTTGCCGACGACCAGCGACGACGCATCCAGAAAGTCCGTGCGAAAAAAGCCAGGTTCGATCATGGTCGCGTGAATGCCGAGCGGCTTGAGTTCGGCATGCAGTGCTTCGGTGATACCTTCCACGGCGAACTTCGTCGAACTGTACACGCCGACGCCTGCCGCCGCCTGATAGCCGACGATGGACGACGTGTTGATCACGTGACCCGAACGCTGTTTGCGCATTACCGGCAGCACGACACGTGTGACGTTGAGCAAGCCAAACACGTTTGTCTCGTAGATGCGGCGAACCTCGGCATCGCTCGATTCCTCGACGGCCGCGAGCAAACCGAAGCCCGCGTTGTTGACCAGCACGTCGATGCGACCGAACTTATCGACCGCGGCTTCGACGGCCGCCTTCGCCTGTGCCTCGTTTGTCACGTCGAGGACAACGGAGAGCAATGCGGGCGGCGCTCCTAGCCTCTCGGTGATCGCCGCGGCGTTGCGGCCGGTCGCGACGACAGCGTTGCCATCGTCGAGCGCGGCTTGCGCGATCAGTGCGCCCAGACCGCGCGATGCGCCGGTGACGAACCAGACGCGCTTGAATTGCTGCGTGGTCGTGATGTTCATGGTCCTTCTCCTTTCGCGATGGATGTCAAGTGCGTGGGGAAGACTGTCGGTCGGACGGGGACTTTTGATTAGACGGGCATGGGTGGAATGACTTTTCCGTCAATGGAAAAATCGCCCGAACGAACCGACATTCCCAGAGTCAGGCGGCGCGAATGTCGACCAAATTGGATATGGCACGTCCACGGCAACGCGGTGTCCGGTATGTGGGTGACAACGGCCGTGCTATTCACCGCGGCGGGTGTCTCTTGATGGCCGATCGGGTGAGGTCGCCAACGGCCGCTTATCGGCACTCCACTCCGCAAAACCTGGATTTGGCTGGCTGACCGGTTCGGAGAAACTTATCTGACCGGAGTGGGTCGATCTGCGCCGGTCGCGCGTTACAGGGCGGCGGCCGGCCGCGTTCGGCCAGTTCCGGTCACTGGTTGCCACCGCGTAAATTGGTGGCAACGCGATCGAACCCCTAGTGACAACGGCGCCGCATCAATCCTTGGCGGCAGCCAGTGGCTATCTACGCCCGGCGATCGCTTTTGAGCAGCCCGTACAGAGCGCTATCCGACACATCATCGCCAACAATCCAGCGTTCACGCAACAACCCTTCGCGGATAAATCCGAGCCGTTCGAGAAGACGCGCCAAGGCTACATTGCGCGGGTCGATATCCGCCTCAATTCGGCGCAAGTTCAGCGTGCCAAATGCGTGCTCGATCAACGCGGAGGCGGCCTCACTCATATAGCCACCGCCCCAATGATTACGTTGCAGACTAAAGCCTATTTCTGCACGTCGGCATTGCTCGTCGGCATAAAAGAGAGCGCAGTCCCCGAGGACTTCGCCTGTGGTCCGCAATTCGAGCGCACAAATAAGATCCTCGCCGTTAGCGGATGTCCTCAGTTTACGCGTGACGCGATTTCTCGCCTGATCCAAACAAGTCATCGGCAGAAATGGCAAATAGCGCGCCGCGTCCGCGTCCGACCAGATTGCGAACAGCGCTTGCGCGTCTTCATCACGAAGCGGTCGCAGAACGAGTCGAGGGGTAGTCAGCGTGACGGGTTCAAATAAAGGCATGTCGGCGAGCAGGCGCAGAATGTAGAGGGCCAATTAAAACAGCCGAATCTCGTACCAGCAACTGCATGCATCGAACCGCATGGTGGCGCGGCGTGCGTGAGTCCGATTTCGGGATTTGAATCGGTCTCTTCAGGGTCGACCTGCGACCGCCCGACGCGGCGCACACTCAATCCCCATTCACTTGAAAGGAGATTGTCATGGAATCCGAGAATGTTGTGGTAATCCCCCGCGTCCCGTGGAACAAGGGCAAGCTTATCGGGCAGAAGCCGCCGCTAAAGTTTCGGGAAATCTGGGCGATTCGGATGTAGCCCGACGGGGCAACCCGCAGGACCGTGCAGATCGGCTCGATCCTGACGGTGTGGCGATGCCGATCACGTGCCCGGACTGTTGCGATGCGAAGCATTCGTGCTCGCCCTGCGCGTCGCCGATCTTCCGCGACAAGAAACGCTATGTGCCGGACAAACCGTGCGGCTGGCGTACTTCAGTTTCCTCGATCGGCGGCACGTCGGACCGGTCGACGATCGAACGGCAACCCCGTTCTCGACGGCGCCCGCCTCTGCGAAACAAAAAAGTTCGGCTGACGCGCGGCGCCGTGTGCTCCATTGCGGCGCATTCGCGAGCGAGCGAGAAAAGCCGCCGAACAAGGAAGACAGGACAACGGTCGCGGCCGGTGATCCATATTGATTTTTATCCGCACCAAGCGAGTGCGCTTAATGCACCTAAACAAAGTTTTGTAGCATCAAATATTTTTTGACGCTCCGATTCTGTCCTGCTATGTTCGCGTCCAACGTAAAACTTTGGCAATGAACGGTAATGAAAGCGCCGTGCATTAAGGCTTTCAAAGCGAATACGTAAAGCAGCTCTTCGACGGGCGACTGACGTTCCCTGGTAGCGCGTACGCTCTATTTGATGAAGCGCCATGGTGCAAATGCGCCAGGGTGCAGGTCGTCTGCAGCCGTTCGATGCAGGGAAAGGCTCATCCCATGTAATTACGGATGTTAATTACGTACGAATGCATTTATTGAATTTCCGATTCTTTCTTATTGATAACGGCGGAAAGAGCATTGAAAGAAATAAGCAGGCGAATGGAATGGTTTTGAGAGTCGAATGATGAAGCGGTAATGCGGGGCAACGCTATCGAAAGGCCGGCGAATCTCCGCGCATACAAAAAGTCAGGCCTTGCGACGACAAAGGGGTGTTATGAAACCAACGGCTTTGGGATCGGCAATACGCAGCATCGCGTGGGCTGAAGTCGCGTTGACGGCGGCTTTGGGTACCTCCGCTTACGCGCAGACAACGCCTGTCGACGGGAGCGTCGCCGCCGAGCAAACCGGCAGCACGGCCGCCGCCGCGCCCGCGCCGGCATCGGGCACCGCACCGGGCGGGCAGACGGTGAAAAAGCTCGACAAGTTCGAAGTGACGGGCTCGCTGATCCGCACGTCCGACAAGGTCGGCCACACCGAAGTGCAGGTCATCACCGCGAAGGAGATTCAGCAAAGCGGATACACGACGGTCGCCGATTTCCTGCGTTCGACGTCGGCCAATTCCGCAAGCAGCTGGGGCCAGACGACGATGAACAGCTCGGCGCCGGGCGGCGCCGGCATCGCGTTGCGCGGGCTCAGCGAGAAATACACGCTCGTGCTCGTCGATGGCCAGCGCGTCGCGAACTATGCGCAGTCGGTGAACTTCACCGACACGTTCTTCGATGTCAACTCGATCCCGCTGAACATGGTGGAGCGCGTCGAGATCGTCAAGACCGGCGCGGTATCCGTCTACGGCTCGGACGCGATCGCGGGCGTCGTCAACATCATCACGAAAAAGAACTTCCAGGGCCTGCAGATCGACGGCCAGCTCGGCAAGGCGCAGCATCCGGGCGACGGGCAAGGCAACTTCAGCGTACTGGCCGGCGTCGGCGATCTGAATTCGGATCGCTTCAACATCACCGCGGCGGCCAGCTACTACCGCGATTCCGGCTCGACGCTCGGCGATCGCGACATGACGTCGGCGCAAGACTTCACCCAGTATCCGGGCGGGCTGGCCGCGCCGCTCGGGCCGAACCAGCAATCGTACTGGTCGCTGGCGGACGGCTCGAAGGTGCCGCTTTCGCCGTGCCCGCCGGGCAGCACGACGAGCGCGACCAATTGCACGTACAACCCGGCCGCGTCGACATCGCTGATTCCGTCCACGACACGCCTGAACGCGAAGGTGCGCGCCACCTTCAAGATCGACGACAACACGCAGGCCTATGCGGGCTTCTGGGTGAGCCGCAATGAAACCATCCAGTTGCAGGGACCGGCGTCGATCTCGAGCACGACGAACATCTACAACCCGTCGACCGGATCCGTTTCGCCGCTGCCGCGCACCGTTCCGGTGAGCAACCCCTATAACCCGTTCGGCGTGCCGACGGCGATCAACCTGACCTTCCCGGGCAACGTCGTCGAGGCGGACACGGTATCGACGTTCTGGATGGCGAACACGGGCGTCAAGGGCTCGTTCGACGCGGGCAGGTTCGGCGCGTGGGACTGGTCGGCCGATTACGGCCACTCGCAGAGCACGGTCGACACGACGTATCACAACCGGATCAACGTCGCGGGCCTCGAGAACATGCTCGCCAACGGCACCTACAACTTCTCGAACCCGGCTTCGACGCCGAACGGTCTGAAGGGCGTGTTCACCGACGACGATCAGCAGGCCATCTCGAAGGTCGACAGCGTGACGGCCAAGGCATCGACGTCGAATCTCTTCACGCTGCCCGGCGGCGCGGTCGGCCTCGGCCTGGGTACCGAGTTCCGCCACGAATCGTCGACGATCAACCCGCAGACGCTCGCGTCGCAGGGCGTAGCCGCGCCTGCGAACGTGCAGACGGTGGAGGGCTCGCGCAACGTCGCCGCCGCGTTCTACCAGGTCGACATTCCGATCCTGCGCAACCTCACGTTCACGCAGGCGGGCCGCTACGATCACTACAGCGACTTCGGCGGCGCGTTTTCGCCGAGCTTTGCGCTGCGCTTTCAGCCGGTGCAAATGCTGACGACGTATGCGTCGTATAGCCGCGGCTTCCGCGCGCCGACCCTCGTCGAGAACTCGCAGGCCGTCTATCTGGCACACCAGAACCTCGTCGATCCGAACGATCCGAGCGGTGTGCCGACGAAGCACTTCACGACCGAGCAAGTCGAGGGCAATCCGAATCTTCAACCCGAGCACACGAAGAACTACAACATCGGCTTCCAGCTTTCGCCCGATGCGACGACCGATATCGGCGCGGCGTTCTACAAGGTGCGCATCGACGGCGTCATCGGCACCGACGATCCGAACGCGGTGCTCGTCGCCAACGATCCGTCCCGCGTCGTGCGCAACGCCGACGGCTCGGTGCGTTACCTCGTTCAGAAGTTCGTGAACCTCGGCGCGCTCGACACCGACGGTTTCGATCTCAACTTCCGCAAAGCGGTGCGCACCAAGTACGGCACGTTCACGCTGGCGGGCGACTGGGCTTATGTGTGGCACTTCAAGCTGCACAGCCCCGGAGCCGCACCGCAGGACTTCGCCGGCAACAACCTTGCGCTGCTGCAGCCGTTCGGCGCGAGCAATCCGCGCTGGAAGGGCAATACGAGCCTGAGCTGGGACTACCGGCAACTGACCACCACGCTGACCTGGCAATACACGGGGCCCTATACGAACGCGGTGGCCGCGGAATTCGGCGACGGCGGCACGGGTTCGGTCGCGTCGTACAGCCAGTTCAACCTGATGTTCAACTACCGCGGCTTCAAGCACTGGACGATCTACGGCGGCATCACGAACCTGTTCGACAAGAAGCCGCCGTTCGACGTCGAGTGGCAAGCCGTGCCCGACATCACCGGCTATGACCAGTCGCTGTACACGGACCTCGGCCGCTTCTTCCAGATCGGGGCGACGTACCGGTTCTGACGGCGAGGAAGCCGCCAGGCGGCAACCGGTCCCGGCGCGCGGCCCGCGCCGGGACGACGAAGGATGAGTATGAAAGTGGAAGGACAACTCTCAGCTGTTACCTCGGCGCCGGCCCAGCCGCCGCGCATCGCCCGGTTCGGGCGAAAGCAGGCGAGCCCCGCGCGGCGCTTCGGCGGCATTGCGGCCGTCGTCGCGCTGCACGTGGTGCTCGTATGGGCGCTCGTCAATGGGCTCGCGAACAAGGTGGTGCACGTGATTCAGCGGCCGATCGAGACCAGGATCATCGAGCCGGTCAAGCCGCCGCCGCCTCTGCCGCTGCCGGTCGTGCAATTGCCGCCGCCGAAATTCGCGCCGCCGCCTCCGCCGTTCGTGCCGCCGCCCGAGGTGCCGGTGCAGGCGCCGCCGCAGCAGACGATCGTTCATCAGGCCGCGCCCGCACCGACTCCGCAGGTCGCGCCGCCCGCGCCGCCGGCGCCCGCGCAGCCGGTCAAGCCCGCGCCGGTGCAGACGGCCATCTCGGTCGTATGCCCGAATTCCGACCAGATCCGCGGCGCGATGGCGTATCCGAAGGAGGCACAGGAGAACGGGGAGACGGGTGACGTGGTTATCGAATTCACCGTCGATCCGCAAGGGCACATCGCCAACGAGCGCGTCGCGCAATCGTCCGATCACGAGAGTCTCGACAGTGCGGCGTTCAAGGCCGTCAAGCGCTTCAACTGCATTGCACAGGGGCAGGCCGTGCGCGTTCAGGTGCCGTTCTCGTTCAACCTGAACTGAGGCGCCGGGCCACCCGCAACCGCCGAACCGAATTTGAACTGAACTGGATTGGAGCAGAACATGAGCAAACGCATTCTTGCCGCTTTCGCCACGAGCATCGTCATCGGCGCGGCCGCTATCGGCACGACCGTCGTGCCCCGCATCGCCTACGCGCAAGGCAGCGAAGCGACGGCCGGCGCACCGGCGCAAGCCGTACCCGCGCCGCAGTCCGCGGCGGCGCAACCTGCCCCCGACGCGGCGTCGCCCGGGGCCGCCGAGACGGTCACGAACCCCTATGGACTCGGTGCGCTCTGGAAGAACGGCGACTTCGTTGCGCGCTTCGTGTTGCTGCTGCTCGTGGTGATGTCGATGGGAAGCTGGTACATCATGGTCACGAAGTTCGTCGAGCAATACCGCGCCAACCGCCGCGCGCGGCACGCCGACGACAATCTGTGGGCCGCACCGTCGCTGGCCGACGGCGTCAAGCAGCTCGACGAGGCGTCGCCGTTTCGCTTCATCGCGCAAACGGCGATCGAGGCGGGCGAGCATCACGACGAGGCGCTGCTCGAAGCGGTCGATCGCAACACGTGGATCGACGTGTCGATCGAGCGCGCGACCACGAGCGTATCCAATCGCCTGCAGGACGGGCTCGCATTCCTCGCTACCGTCGGCTCTACGTCGCCGTTCGTCGGGCTCTTCGGCACCGTGTGGGGGATTTATCACGCGCTGACCGCTATCGGCATCGCGGGGCAAGCGTCGATCGACAAGGTGGCCGGGCCGGTCGGCGAGGCGCTGATCATGACGGCGATCGGCCTGGCCGTCGCGGTGCCGGCGGTGCTCGGCTACAACTTCCTCGTTCGCCGCAACAAGTCGGTGATGGAGCGCGTGCGGGCCTTCGGCGCACAGCTGCACACCGTGCTGCTCGCGAGCGGCAAGCGTACGGCGCGCGCCGGGCTGAAAGCCGCCAACGCGGTCAACTGAGCGGGGTGACGCGATGGCCATGCGCGTTGGCGAAGCGGAAGGCGAAGACGAAGTGATGGCGGACATCAACACGACGCCGCTCGTCGACGTCATGCTGGTGCTGCTCATCATCTTTCTGATCACGATCCCGGTAGTGACCCATACGGTGCCGCTGCAGTTGCCGAAGGAAACGGTGCAACCGCTGCAGACCACGCCCAAGAGCGTCGAGATCGCGATCAATCGCGACGGCGAGTTCTTCTGGAACGAAACCCGTGTCGATGCGGCGTCGCTGCTCGAGCGCCTGAAGGCCGTGTCGGCGATGACGCCGCAGCCCGACGTGCATGTCCGCGGCGACGAGGGTGCGCGCTACGAATTCATCGGACGCGTGGTCACCGCATGCGAGCGGGCCGGCATCGGCAAGGTTTCATTTATCACGCAGCCGCCCGCGCGCGGCGGCTAGGAGGTGACGATGGGAATGAACGTATCTTCGCGCTCGGGCGGCGGCGAGCCGGAAGTGATGGCCGACATCAATACGACGCCGCTCATCGACGTAATGCTCGTGCTGCTGATCATGCTGATCATCACGATTCCGATCCAGATGCATGCGGTGAAGATGAATCTGCCGGTAGGCAACCCGCCGCCGGCCGCGCCGCCGCAGGTCGTGCAGATCGATATCGACTTCGACGGCACGATCACGTGGAACGGTGCGCCGGTCGCGGATCGCGGCGCACTCGAGACGAAGCTCGCGCAGGCGGCGGCACAGCCGGTGCAGCCGGAGATTCATCTGTTGCCGAACAAGCTCGCGCCCTACAAGGTCGTGGCCGAAGTGCTCGCGGCAGCCGAGCGCGAAGGCGCGACGAAGATCGGCCTCGTCGGCAACGAGCAGTACATGCAATAGGGAACGGGAATGCGAACGAACGCTCGACCTTTCGACCGGGCAGTCGCGGCGGCGACGGCAACCGCGGTGCTCGTCGCCGTTGCGCTCGCCGCGATGTGGCCGGCACATGCGCGCGCGGCCGATACGGTGCGGCCCGAGCTCGCCCAGCCGCTCAATGCGGCGCAGGCGCTCTACCGTGCGCGCAAGTACAAGGATGCGCTCGCGAAGCTCGACGCGGCCGCGGCCGTGGCGAACAAGACGCCGTACGAGGTTTCGGTGATCGAGCAGATGCGCGGCGCAGCGGCGATGGCCGCCGGGGACAACGCCACCGCCGCCCGCGCGTACGAATCGCTGCTGAGCGGCGGGCACCTGTCGGGCCAGGACGAGACGCGCATCGACGCGGTGCTCGCCGGCATCCAGTTTCAGCAGCACGATTACGCGCGTGCGATCGCGACCGGACAGCGGTATCTGAAGGCCGGAGGCAGCGATCCACAGATGCGGCTGCTGCTCGCGCAGGCCTACTACCAGTCCAACGATTTCGGCGGCGTCGTGAGGACGCTGAAGCCGGCCATCGACGGGATGATGCGCGCGGGCCAGGCGCCCGACGAAGGACAGCTTCAGCTGCTCGGCACGAGCGCGCAGCGCGCGAAGGACGATGCGGCCTATCGCGATGCGCTCGAAGCGCTCGTTGCCTATCATTCGAAGCCCGCTTACTGGAACGATCTTTTCGCGGCTATCCGCGCGAAACCGGGCTACTCGTCGCGGCTCGATCTCGATCTGTATCGCCTGCGCCGCGTTACCGGCTCGCTTGCCGACGCCGCCGACTATATGGAAATGACGCAGCTCGCGATCGTCGCCGGCACGCCGGCCGAAGCGAAGCAGGTGATCGGCCAGGGGTTCGCGGCGGGCGTGCTCGGCCACGACGCACAGGCCGAGCGCGAAAAACGGCTGCAGGCGCTCGCGGCCAAGCGCGCCGCGGCGCCGGACGACGGCGCGCAACCGGTCGCCGCCATCGACCGGGCATTCAATCGGGTCTTCGCGGGGCAGACCGCAGACGGGATCGCCGCCATGCAGGCGGCGATCGCGAAGGGCGGGCTCGATCACGCCGACGACGCGCAGCTGCATCTGGGTATCGCCTATTACCTCGGTGGACAGAAAGCGCGTGCGCAGCAGGCGTTCAAGGCGGTCAAAGGCACGGACGGCTCCGCCGAACTGGCGCGGCTATGGCTGCTGGTCGCGTCGAAATGATTGCGCGTGCAACGTCGGTCGACGCCCGCGCGGCGCAGCCCTTGCAGCGTGCGGCGGGGCGCTGCGCTGCGCGCACCGCGGCGGCGGGCACCGCCTTCGCTCGTGTCGTCGCGATGCTCGCGATCGCCGTGCCGGCAACTGCCGTATGGCCGGCATCGGCCCGCGCGGTCACGGCGATCGCGCAGTTCGGCAACCCGAAGTACGCGTCCGGCTTCACGCATTTCGACTACGCAGAGCCCGATGCGCCTGCGAACGGCGAACTCGTGTTCACGAACTACAACGAGCAGCAAAGCTACGATTCGATGAACCCGTTCGTCGTTCGCGGTCAACCCGCGCCGGACGTACGCAACCTCATGTTCGATACGCTGATGCAGCGCAGCTGGGACGAACTCGCCAGCGAGTACGCGCTGATCGCCGACGATGTCGAAGTGGCCGCCGACGGCCGCTCGGCGACGTTCCACATCAACCCTGCCGCACGCTTTTCGAACGGCGACGCGATCACGGCTGCCGACGTGAAGTATTCGCTCGACATGCTGAAAAGCCCCGGCGCGTCTCCGTTATACGCGTCGCAGTTCGCCGCGATCCGCCGTGCCGAGGTCGTGGACCGTCTTACCGTGCGATTCGATTTCGTCGATGCGTCGCGCGCATCGGTGCTGATCGCCGGAGACTTGCCCGTGTTTTCGCCGAAGTGGGGCGTGCGGCCGGACGGCACGCGCGTGCCGTTCGACCGGATCGCGACGGAACCGCCCATTGCGAGCGGCCCGTACCTCGTCGAGTCGCGCCCGAACGACAAGACCATCACGTATTACCGAAACCCCGCATATTGGGCATCGGCGCTGCCGTCGCGGCGCGGCATGTACCGCTTTCGCCGCATCACGTTCAAGCTGTACCTCGACCATTACACGCAGCTCGAAGCGCTGAAGGCCGGAGATTCCGACGTGAACGTCGAGTACAGCTCCACGCAGTGGGCGCGCAAATACGTGGGCCGGAATTTCGATAACGGCATGCTGAAGAAAGCGATGTTTCCGGACGGCCCGCCGCAGATGCAGGGCTTCGTCATCAATACGCGCGAGCCGAAGTTCAAGGACCGGCGCGTGCGCGAGGCGCTCGCGCTCGCGTTCGACTACGACTGGATGAACCGGATGATGTTCTACGGCCAGTATCGCCGGCTCGGCAGCTTTTGGCAGGACAGCCCGTTCGGCGCCACGGGCATGCCGAATGCCAAGGAGCTTGCACTGCTCGCGCCGTATCGCGCGTCGTTGCCGCCTGCGGTCTTCGGCCCGATGGTGCAGCCGGCCGGCACGTTGCCGCCGGGGTCGTTGCGTGCCAACCTGCGCCGCGCGCGCGAGCTGCTCGCCGACGCCGGCTGGCATTTTCGCGACGGCGCGCTACGCGATGCGAGCGGCACGCCGATGACGATCGAGATCATCGACGACCAGCCGGGCATGGACCGCGTCATCGTCCCATACACGCAGGCACTGCAGACCCTCGGCATCGACGCGCACATGCGCGAGCTCGACAGCGCGATCTACCAGAAGCGGCTCGACAACTTCCAGTTCGACATGACGACCTATATCTATCCGCCCGTGACGATTCCCGGCATCGAGCTCGAGCGCCGCTTCGGGAGTGCGGCGGCGTCGCAGCCCGGCTCCGAAAACTATCCGGGCATCCGTTCCGCGGCCGTCGACGCGCTCGTGCGCGCGGCCGTTTCCGCCACGACGCTCGACGATCTCGCGGCCGCCACGCGTGCGCTCGATCGCGTGCTCGTGAACGAGTACTACCTCGTGCCTCAGTACTACATGCCGAACGCGCGCATCGCGTACAAGTCGGCGCTCGGCCATCCGCCGGTCGTGCCCGACAGCTATCAGTACGAGGACTGGGTGATCGACTATTGGTATCGCCGCCCGTCTGCGGCCGCAAAGGTTGCGCCGGCGGCTGCGCAGCCGGCGCCGTTCACCCGCGATCGATGAGGCCGCCATGCTTGCCTACCTGTTGAAACGCCTCGTGCTGATGGTGCCGACATTGCTCGGCGTGGTGACGCTGAGCTTCGTCGTGACGCAGTTCGTGCCCGGCGGGCCCGTCGAGCAGATGGTGATGCAGCTGCGGCGCGGCGCGGCGCACGGCGAAAGCGCCGCGAGCGGCGGTTACCACGGCAGCCAGGGCGTCGATCCGCAGCAGATCGAACAGATCAAGAAGCAGTTCGGCTTCGACAAGCCGCCGCTCACGCGCTACGCGCTGATGCTCGCGAGCTACGCGCGGTTCGATCTCGGCCAGTCGTATTTTCAGCACGACAGCGTGTGGCACGTGATCCGCGCGCGGCTGCCCGTATCGCTGTCGCTCGGGTGCTGGACGATCGTGCTGACGTACCTGTGCGCCGTGCCGCTCGGCATCGCGAAGGCGGTGCGCAACGGTTCGCGCTTCGATACGGCCACGAGCGTGCTCGTGCTCGTCGGCTACGCGATTCCGGGCTTCGTGCTCGGCGTACTGCTGCTGATGCTGTTCGGCGGCGGCACGTTCTGGGACGTGTTCCCGATGCGCGGGCTCACGTCGGACGATTTCGATTCGCTCACGCCCGTCGGCAAGCTGCTCGACTACCTGTGGCACATGGCGCTGCCGGTCACGGCGTCGGTCGTCGGCAATTTCGCCGTGGTGACGATTCTGACGAAGAACACGTTTCTCGAAGAGATCGGGCGCCAGTATGTGCTGACCGCGCGCGCGAAAGGCGTGCCGCGGCGCCGGGTCCTTGGCCGGCACGTGCTGCGCAACGCCGCGATTCCGCTGCTCACGGGCCTGCCCGCCGCCTTTGTCGGCGCGTTCCTGAACGGCAACCTGCTGATCGAGACGCTTTTTTCGCTGAACGGCATGGGCCAGCTTTCATACGATGCCGCCATTCGGCGCGACTATCCGGTCGTGCTCGGCTCGCTGTTTCTTTTCACGCTGATCGGCCTTCTCACCAAACTGATTGCTGACGTCTGCTATGTCCTCGTCGACCCCCGTATCCAATTCGACAGCGCCGATCGCTGAGCGCTCGACGCGCGCCGCTTCGCCGTCGCCGTGGCGACGTACGTGGCTGCGCTTCAAGCGTCAGCGGCTCGGCTATTGGAGCCTGGTGCTGTTCGTCGCGCTGTTCGCCGTGAGCCTGATGGGCGAGCTGATCGTCAACGACAAGCCGCTCGTCGTCTACTATGACGGGCATTACTACTTCCCGATCTTCAAGACTTATCCCGAGACGGTATTCGGCGGCGACTTTCCGGCGCGAACCAACTATCTCGATCCGTTCATCCGCTCGCGCCTCGCTACGGGCGGCAATTTCGCCGTCTATCCGCTCGACAGCCACTACTACGACACGATCGATTACTTCGCGTCGCGGCCGTTTCCGGCGCCGCCTTCCGCGTCGTCCTGGCTCGGCACCGATCAGTTCGGCCGCGACGTGCTCGCCCGGCTGCTCTACGGTTTTCGCGTGTCGGTGCTGATGGCGCTCGCGCTGACGGCGTCGGGCGTCGTGCTCGGCGTACTGACGGGCGCCGTGCAGGGCTTTTACGGCGGGCGCACCGATCTCGTCGGGCAACGCCTCATCGAAATCTGGAGTTCGATGCCCGATCTCTATCTGCTGATCATCTTCGCGGCGATCTTCGAGCCTACGCTGTGGCTCCTGTTCGTGCTGTTGTCGATGTTCGGCTGGCTGTCGCTTTCCGACTACGTGCGCGCGGAGTTCCTGCGCAACCGCTCGCTCGATTACGTGCGGGCCGCGCGCACGATGGGCCTGTCGAACTGGCAGATCATCTGGCGCCACGTGTTGCCGAACAGTCTCACGCCGGTCATCACGTTCCTGCCGTTCCGGATGAGCGCCGCGATTCTCGCACTGACGAGCCTCGACTTTCTGGGCCTCGGCGTCGCGCCGCCGACGCCGAGCCTCGGCGAGTTGCTGCAGGAAGGCAAGAACAATCTCGACGCGTGGTGGATCTCGGCATCGGCGTTCGCCGCGCTCGTCCTCACGCTGTTGCTGCTGACGTTCATGGGCGATGCGCTGCGCAACGCGCTCGATACGCGCCGCGGCGGCTCGGCATTCGGAGGCGGCAAATGACGATCCCGAACCCGCTGCTGTCGATCGAAGGGCTGACGGTCAGCTTCGGCGACAAGCGCTGCGTGCACGGCCTCGATCTCACGATAGAACGCGGCGAGCGCGTCGCACTCGTCGGCGAATCCGGTTCCGGCAAAAGCCTGACGGCATTGTCGATCCTGAGGCTCCTCGATGACGCGACCCTCGGCGGGCGCATCGTGTTCGACGGGGAAGACCTGCTCGGCAAGAGCGAACGGCAGATGCGCGGCATACGCGGCGGCGACATCGCGATGGTCTTTCAGGAGCCGATGACGGCCCTCAATCCGCTTTTCACGATCGGCCGGCAGATCGTCGAAAGCCTGCGTCTGCACGAGGGCCTGGCGCCCAATGCGGCGCGCGCGCGGGCGATCGAGCTGCTGCATCGCACCGGCATTCCCGAGCCGCAGCGCCGCGTCGATTATTTTGCTCATCAGCTGTCTGGCGGCCAGCGTCAGCGCGCGATGATCGCGATGGCGCTGGCTTGCGGCCCGCGCCTGCTGCTTGCGGACGAGCCGACGACGGCGCTCGACGTCACGGTGCGTCAGCAGATCGTCGAGCTGCTGCTGGAGTTGCAGGAGGAGGCGGCACACGAGCGCGGCATGGCCGTGCTGATGATCACGCACGATCTGCACCTCGTGCAGCGCTTCGCGCAGCGTGTGGCCGTGATGGAGAAGGGCACGCTCGTCGAGACGAACGAGACCGCCGCGCTTTTCGCCCGTCCGGGCCACGCATATACGCAGCGTCTGCTCGACAGCGAGCCGGCGCGCGATATCGCGCCGGTCGCGGACACGGCCACTCGCGTGCTCGATGTACAGGCGCTTGCCGTCGATTATCGGACGCGTGCGAAAGGGCTGCGCGGGCTATTCAAGGCCGCGCGCTTTCGCGCGGTCGACGGCGTCGATTTGTTCGTGCGGCGCGGCGAGACGCTCGGCATCGTCGGCGAATCGGGCTCGGGCAAATCGAGTCTGGCGGCCACGGTGCTCGGCTTGCAGCGCGCCGCCGAAGGCGACGTGAAGGTACGCGGACGCTCGCTCGACCGGTATCGGGCTTCGCCCGGCGAATGGCGCAGGCTTTGCGCCGCGATGCAGGTCGTCTTTCAGGATCCGTTCGGCTCGCTGTCGCCGCGCATGACCATCGAGCAGATCGTCGGCGAAGGCCTGCGCGTGCATCGCCCGCAACTCGACGAGACCGCGCGCCGTGCGCGCGTGCTTGCGTTGCTCGCCGAGGTAGGACTCGGCGACGACGCGTTGCTGCGCTATCCGCAGGAGTTCTCGGGCGGGCAGCGTCAGCGCATCGCGATTGCGCGCGCGCTTGCCGTCGAGCCCGAACTCCTCGTGCTCGACGAGCCGACGAGCGCGCTCGACGTGTCGGTTCAGCGCCAGGTGCTGAGCCTGCTCGCGAGCCTGCAGAAGAAATACGGCATCAGCTATCTGCTGATCACGCACGATCTTGCCGTCATTCGCGCGATGGCGCATCGCGTTGTCGTGATGAAGTCGGGGCGCGTCGTGGAGGCGAGCGAAACGCTCGCGTTATTCGATGCGCCAGCACACCCGTACACGCGCTCGCTGCTGTCGGCGTCGTTGTCGGTGCCGCCGCGCGCGGCGACGCGATCGCTGCGGATCGTGCCCGTTTGATTCGTGGCCGTCCGCATCGAGGCTTCGCACACGGCCACACCGTGCTTCAACGCCGTCGTTCTGGATTCGGCGCACTTCGCTGAAACGCGTCGTCAGTGGGTTGCGGCTGCCACTTCGCGACGGACTTGACGATGAATGCCGCCTACTTCGTCGTGCGTTCACCGCGCCGTCGAATCGACGCCGCAGAGCTCGGCGATGGAACCCGGCTACCGAATCCGGAAAGATCGAACGTCCGACCAAGCCGCTGAATGCGGGAAGGCTTGTAAAACGCGCGAGTATCTTTCCGGATTTCCGCGGTTGGGTACGCCTTCAAGGTAGACCGGCGTATTCGGCAAGCCGAGATCAAGACATCGCCAGATGTCGGCTGCCGGCCGGAAAGGATACGACGCAGGGTCCTACAAGGCGCGCTGCAACAGCGGATCGAGCGTGTGTATCTCGCCTCCGTACGTCTGCTCGATATCGCCGATCTGATCCTCGTACGAACCGATGTGCTCCGACAGTTTCGCGGAGGCGACCACGCTGGCGTTCTCGTGGTGCGATCGCCGCATCGCATGCACTGCATCGGAAAAGCTGCGCGCGGCCCACTCGAAGGTATGCGCGCGAACTTCACCGCCTTCGTTGCGGAGCGCTGCCGCGGTCACCGCCCACGCCACGGCATTGGCCGTTCCGGCCGCAAGACGGTGCTGACGCTGTGGCGAAAGTGACGGGAACGATGCAGACGCTTCGTCAAGCGCCGACCAAAGCGGCGCAAGAAAATCCGCAGCCGGAAAGTCTTCCGTCAACAGTGTGTGCAGCTTCCCCGGGTTCTTCAGCACCGAACGCCCGAGGTAGCCGGAGATCCCGTCCGTGGAACCTTCGAAGACTCTGAGAACCCGGTAATCCCTGAAGTTTTGCGTGACGGGGTTCGAGTCAAGGAATCCGCGCCACCCCATGAGTTGCACGCAGGTGTCGATGACGCTCCACGACAGTTCGCCGCTGACGATCTTGCATACGGTGTAGTACGTGGGATCGACGACGCGCCCCTCGTCGAGGCCGTCATAGATCAAGCGGGTTACCGCATCGACAGCCTCGACGGAAGCGACGCAATCGCTCAGGATCTGCTCGATCCGGCCATTGCTCAACAGCGGGCCGGTCGCCACGGTACGACGCGACACGTAGCGTGTGGCGAGCTGCAGGCATCGTTTCATCGTTCCGACGATGCCCGCAGCGAGCATCCAGCGGCCGGCCTGGAACGCATGCGTCGCGACAGCCGCGCCATTGCCGACCCCGCCGAGGACCGCGTCGGCGTCGAGCCGCATGTTCCGCATCTCGATGTGATTCTGCGGGACGGCCCTCATTCCGACCGTCAGGGCCTCGGACACAGGCACCCACCCCGGCGTGCCGGTCGGCACCAGGAACGTGGTCAGGCTGTCGTCAAGGCGCACCGTGAGGTTGATGTACTTGGCCCACGCGCCCAGCGAAATCATCGACTTGGTGCCGTTGATGACGTAACCGGAACCGTCGCGCACCGCCCGCGACGTCATCGCCTGGAAGTTCGTGCCGACCTCCGGCTCGGTCGCCGCCACGCCGGCCAGCGCCCCGGTGGAGGCCAGGACAGGAAGCACCTTGTCCTTGGTGTCCTGGTCGGCGAAAGCAAGGATCGGGTCGATTCCCACCGCGTTGTGCACGGTCGTCAGCAGCGACACGTTGCCGTCGATTGCGCCGAGCTGCTCGAGGACGCGCGCGGTGTCGCGCGCGGACAGCCCCTGGCCGCCGTGGTCCACGCCGACCCTCAGGCCGAGCAGCCCTCCGGACGCCAGATCGGCCGGCAGCGACGCGGGCGGCCGTCGGTGTTCGTCGATGAGGCGGGAGTTGAGTCGTTCTCCCGCGTACCAGCGTAAGAACTGGATGATGTTGTCTGCGCTCATGGCACTCCCGTCAGTCAGTCGACAAAATTGATGGAGAAGACCGTGCATCCTTCGGGGCTCGCCGGAATGTGCGAAGAGCCCTTCTTGCCATACAGGATCGACCCTGCGGGATAGCTTCCAGCGTTATCGGTGAGCGTGCCGTCGAGCACGTAGACGATTTCCAGGCCGAGGTCGTGAATGTCCTCCACAGGGAGGACTGCGCCGGGAGCGAATCGAATCACGCGAACCATTACGCCCTCGTCGGTGTGGTGCACCATCTTGACGAAGATGCCGGGCGCAGCCTCGAACTCCTCGATATCGTCAATGTGGGCTCGGTCGAACATCTCTGGAGTAACCATGTTTTCTCATCTCAAGGGAGCGGATAACTATGCGGTTATCCGGTTGAAGGCATCCGGGCCACCATCGTTGGCTCGATGGCGGCCCGGCTCCAAATCCCTGGAATGGCGCGTAGTACGGATATCGCCGATCCCAGCCAAACGCGACGGTCAGAATATCCACGCCTAAATCATCTGAACATATCGGCTTCTAGAGGACATCTTCGATCCGGCGATGTTGAGATCGTCATCGAGATCGATTACTCACGAGATCGAAGGCGGCGCGCCGGCGATGTCGTTGCACCGCGCCGTGCAGGTGACGGACCACGTACGCTGCTATCCGGCAAGAACGGCGTGCAGCCGCGCGGCAGCGAAGCGCCGCGGCGTTCGTTTCGGCTACGCGCGGCGTAGCGACTGACGCAAAAAAGGCCGGCGAGGTGAGCGCCTCGCCGGCTGAAATGTCCCGGCTCGGAAGAGCGGCCGGGACGCAGGGGGAAGTTACTTGCCGGCTGTAGTCGCCGCGCCGGGCGAAATGACGCCGGAAACCAGCGTGTCGGAGCGACTTTGCGCGGTCGTACTCGTCGTCATTTGCGCGAGCGCGGACCGTACGTCGGGCCACCGATAAACCTTCGTCGACGCGAGAACCGCAATCAGTACCGCCGTCGTCGTCAGCGCGAACACCTTCCACGTGCGTCGCGATCTGGGCTGTTCGCGCTTCATCGGCCCGAACGTCGACGGTTGCATCGCACTCGTGAAGCGGATGTCGTTGACGAACACCTTGCCGATTTCGTAGCGGTTGTGCGCGGGGATCTGCGGCTGCGGCGGTTGACGTTGCGCGGGCTCCGCACGTTCGCTCACGCGCGGGCGCGGCGGTTCGAACTCGCCGGCCACCGACGTGAGGCGCACGGCCACGTTGTCGAGAAACCCGTTCACGTCCGCGTGCAGATAGCCGAGCACGTCGATCGCACCGTCGTTCAGATGCCCGGAGATCGACGGCAGCTGCGCTGCAAACAGCCCCGGCAGTTCCGACACGTCGCCTTGCTCGATCAGCACGTGATGCTTGACGATCCCGCCGACGATCGCCGCGCAAATGCATGTGAGCGCGCACGTGGCCTGTGCCGGCACGCCGACCTCGGATGCCACGTAGTCGCTCAACTCGGTCGCATCGTTGCCGGTGGCGTGCGCGACGAGCGTAAAGCCCGCGTGCTCGAGCTCCTTCAATTTGCCGGTGGAGTCGACCAGCGTCGTGCATTCGTCGCGAATGCGCGGATTGATATCGCGCGACATCAGCGCGCCGAACACGGCAATCGTTTCGTCGCGGCCTTCCGATGCACGCACGGCGAGTGCGGCAACGACGATCGAGCCGGCGCGGCTGAACACCTGTTCGATCGCCGACGCCGGCAACCCGACTTTATGCGCGATTTTTTCACGAACGACATCGTCTACACACGCGCCGAGTGCGGTCGGCAGATTGATTCGTTTCAATGGAGGCTCCCCGTTGCGTTTGTCGTCATCTGATCCTGCGTTTCCCGATTGAATGCGAGCACGGCCAGGTCGCGCGCCAGCGCCTCGAAAACGGGCGCCCACTCGCCATAGGCGGGCTGCCGATAGAGGCGCGTGTTCGGATACCACGGGCTGTCGTTGCGCTCGCTCATCCAGATCCAGTGCGGGTTCGCGTCGAGCAGCACCCAGGTCGGTATGCCGAGCCCGCCTGCGAGGTGTGCAATCGACGTGCAGACGGTAATCACCAGATCGAGGCTCCCGACGAGCGCGGCCGTATCGTCGAACGACGACAGCTCGGGCGTCGGATCCACGAGCGGCAGGCCGGCGGTCTGCAACCGCAGCACGTCGCGCTCCGCGTCCATCTGCAGGTTGACGAACGTCATGTCGCCGACGCCGGCAAACGCGCGCACGTAGTCCATCGGGTCGACCGACCGCAGCGGATTGCGCTGATGCGTTTTGCTGCCGCTCCATGTGATGCCGACGCGCAATTTCCGGCCGTCCGCGAGCGCGGCGCGCGACGCGGCGACTTTCGCCGGATCGGCCGCGAGATACGGTGCGGACGGCAGCTCGTCGAGACGAACGCCGAGCACGAGCGGCAGGCTGCCGACCGGCAAATGGAAATCGAACGCGGGCAGCGGCCGTCGATCGTGCGCGACGATCGTCTCGACCGCGGTGCCGAGGCTGCGCACGAACAGCGCGTGCAGGCTGCTGAAGCAGCAGTAGACGAGCTTGCCGCCTTGCCGCGTCACGTAGTCGGCGATGGCCGGCACGAAGCGCACGAACTGCAGCGCATCGCCGTTTCCCTGCTCGCCCCACACGAACAGCGTTTTGCCCGCCAGCGGTTCGCCGTTCCAGCGCGGCGCCGGGAGATTCGGTGAAACGTCGCGCAACTCCGGCGAGCCGGCCCAGCGCGCTTCATGATTTCGCCAGCCGTTTTCGTAGTCGCCGAGCAGCAGTTGCAGCATCGCGACGGTCCACACGATCGACGGATTGTGCGGCTCGATGCCAAGCGCGCGTTGCGCGACTTCCAGCGCCGCGTCGAACTGGCGATGTTCGCGCAGCACGTACGAGTACGTCTGCAGCGCGGTCACGTAATTCGGCGCGAGCGCACAGGCGCGCTCGGCTGCGACGAGGCCGTCGTCGATCTTGCCGGTCTTGAGCAGCACCGACGCGAGATTCGTCCATGCGAATGCGTGGTCGGGATCTTCCGCGAGCGTCGCTTCGAGCAGCTGCCGTGCCTCGTCGTGACGGCCGAGTTCCAGATAGGCGGCGCCCCAGTTGTTGCGCAGCATCGGCAGCCGGGGATTCATGCTCGCCGCGTGCCGGTAGGCGTCGAGCGCCTGAGCATGGCGGCGCGCTGCCTGCTGCGCGAGTCCGAGCCGGAACCAGTTGCCTGCGTCGGCGGCGAAATGCCGGCAAAGCCCGGTCGCGATCGCGATCGCGTCTTCGATGCGGCCGCAGCGCAACGATGCATCGAACCAGTCGATCAGCCAGCTGTCGCCGTGCGTTTCCCTGAAGCCGATGCGATGAAACCACGTGCATGCGTCGGCATCGTCGCCGACGCGAATCGACAGGCGCGCGCGTTCGATCAGCGCGTCGACGTTGTCGGGTTCGATGTCGAGCGCGCGATCGAACAGATCCTGCGCTTCGCCGAGCCGGCCGCGCAGCGTCATCAGCCGCCCGCATGCGACGAGCGCGCGCGGCTTGCCCGATTTGATCGCACGGCCGGTATCGAGCAGCCGCGACGCACCGATCAGATCGCTGCGGGTGATTCGGGTTTCGACGTCCGCGAGCCATTTCATTTCGATCCATCCTTCATCAGTTGCGCGGGGCGGATCGCCGCCTTTTGCGCGAGTTGGGCGATGAGCGCCGCGAACGCATCGTCGGCTCGCTTGCGTTCGAGCGCGTTGCGCATCGCGCCGCTTGCCTGCGCAAACGACGGGACGACCGCATCGCGGCGATCGTCCAGCCGCGCGACGATGAACCGGTCGCCGGCACGGACGGGCGTATGCGTGATGTCGCCGGCATTCATCGCCGCGATCGTCTGCGCGAGCGGCAACGGCAATCCCTGCGTTCGGCCTTCCGCGGGTGGAGTCTTGAAGCTGATCCAGTCCGTTTGCACGTCGGTCGCATGCGTGCGTGCCGCGACATTCGCGAACGATTCGCCGCTTCCGAGCAGCGCGAGCGCAAAACGGGCGGTCGGCTCGTCGGTGAACGTCATGCGGCTGACCTGATACTGGTACGGTCCGAACTGGCCGGCGATCTCGTCGTAGCGCCGGCGCACGTCGGTATCGGTCACTGGCTCGGTCGACACATGACGTGCGATGTACAGGCGATTCTCGGTATCGATCCTCGCTTTGCGCATCGCGGCGCGCACGGGCTCCGTATTGCCGAGCCCGTCACGCTCCGCTGCCTGCCGAAGCAATTCGCGCGCGACCAGCCCCTGCAATACTTGCGGCCGCATCGATTCCTGCCGGCCGATCATCGCTTCGTCCAGTTCGGCTCGATGCACCGCGACGCCGTTCACGGTCGCGACGACGTCGCCGGCGTCGGCCGACTCGATCGATGGTTTCGCCGCGAGCGCGATCGGCGCGTGCAGCGCAGCGGCAGCCAATGCCAGAAGGGCGCCACGCATGATGCGCGGAGTGCGTACGGCTTGCATGTCTGTTTTTCTCATGGCTGTTGGTCCGGGTCAGGCCGCAACGGGCACGTCGCGCGCGGCGAGCAGCTCGCCGAGCAGTTCGTCGTAACGCGCGACCAGCGGTTCGTGCGTCGCGAGGAAAGGGCGGATGGCTGCGCGCTGGCGTTCGCGATACGCTTCCCAGTCGTCGTTGTGGTGTTCGATCGCGCGCACGAGTTGCCGCGCGCCGGCTTCGATGTCGCTTTCCGCGTAGTAGTAGCCGATGTCCTTGCACAGATGCGCGTTGTGTACGAGCGCGTAGCCGTTCCACGCGACGTCGAAATAGAAGTAGTTCAGCGCGAGCCCCCATTGGTGCGACACGACGATGTCCGTATGCTCGGCGAGGAACTGCGGCGTATCGTGCCGGCCGACGAAACTGACCTTGTTGTCGCGCACGAGATCGAGGTAATGCGCGATGCCGATGAATTCGGGGCAATCGCGCGCCAGATGTTCGGCGTTCGTCACATGGACGAATCCGAGCTTGTCGCCTACCTGCCGGTATGCGCTTTCCGCGATCAGAAGCGGGTTCAGGCAGAACTTCAGCACGTCGATGTTCGGTTCCATGATCGAAACGCGTGCTGCCGTTTTGCCCGGCCGGTACTCGCCGGCAAACGGCAAATGTTTCGTGCGCATCTCCACGCACATCGGATGCCACACGAACGGCACCGGCACGACTTTCTGGCGGCGAAGCACGCCGAGAAAACCGGCGGTCGTCTCCATCACCTGAGGAATGACCCACACCTGGTCGTAGTTCTGGTTGATGAACACGTGATCGGTCAGACGACGGCCGAAGATCATCGCTTCGGTCATCTGCACGTACTCCGGCCCGCAGCAGTAGCTGACGATCTTCGTGTCGCACGCTTTCAGGTATGCGGTCTGCTCGTTGCTGATCTGGCCGCCCAGTTCGATCAGCACGTCGAGCGTGTCTTTCGCATCCTCGAACGTGCAGGTCGGGAACCGCTCCAGGTCCCACGGCAGCGCGAACGTGACCGGAACGTCGGTCGTGTTCACGAGCACGACGTCGTGGCAGAGCGGCGAGCTCTGGAACAGCATCGCGAGATACAGCGCGTTCTGCTTGATGCCGTTGACCCACAGGCTTTCATCCGCGTGGCGCAGCCCGATCGTGATGCCGATGCGCAATCCGCATGGAAACTTCATCTATTCCTCCGTCGTTCTCGTGATGAACCGATCAATCAACCGTTGACAACCGCCGCGATGGCCGCGCTGTACTGCTCGACATTGGCACGCGCGAGCGGATCGAGCGTTGCCAGGAACGCACGTGCGCTCGCGCGATAGTCGTCGACGCACGCGTCGTGCACGGCGAACGCTTCGCGCAGCGCGAGCGCACCGTCTTCGCAGTCGAAATCCGCGTACCGGTAGCCGCAGCCGCCGAGCAGATCCGAGTTGTGCACGAGCGGATAGCCGCCGTGCAGCGCTTCGTAGTAGACGTAGTTCTGCGCGTTCTCCCACGTATGCGACACGATTGCGTCGGCCTGCTGCGTGAGAATTTCGTGGACGGGCAAGCGCGGCTCGAAGGTCGCGCGGCCCTGCACGACGAGATCGAGACTGCGTGCAAAACCGACGAATTGCGCGTCGCCTTTCAGCTGCATCGTGTTGAACACGCGCAGATACTCGATGAGGTCCGGCTGTTGGCGGTGCGCGAGGTCGGCCACGAGCATCGGAATGTGCGACGTCTTCACCATGCAGATGTTCGGTTCGAGCACGGCGACACGCCAGCGCGGCCGGCCCGGCCGATAGCCGAACGCACCGTTCGCCGCGCGCTCGACGAGCGCGGGGCTCCATAGATGCTGCATCGCGGTGACCGGCGCGCGCAGTGCGGTCTCGTAGTAGCCGGCGCAGGTCTTCTCGAAGGCGGGCAGCGTCCAGATTGCGCTGTACGGCGTGCCCGACACGAGCATCCCGTGCGGCAACGCGAACATCATCCGTTCGATGTCGATCACGTAGTCGTTCGCGACGCGCATGCCGATCACGCGGCCGCCTTTGTCGCAGAACGCGCGCGCCCAGTCGGGGTTGAGCTGCGCGCTCAGCTCGATGACGACGTCGAGCGTCTGCCGCGCCGTATCGAGGTCGATCACGGGCACGGGCGCGAACTCGAGAAACTGCGCGGCCGCGGCCGGATCGCCGTCGCCGCCGTTTACCAGGTACGCGGCTTCGACGTTCGGCGCGTGCTTCAGCAGCATCGTGAGGAAATAGCAGTTCTGAAAGATGCCGTTTTCCCAGATCGATTGCTGGCCGTTGCGCAGATAGATCGTCACGCCGACCTTCAGCTTGCTCATGCCGGCACCCCCGCGTTCTCGGCCGTCAGCGCGAGCAGGCGGCGCGCGTAGACCGAGCAGTTCGCGTTCGCGCGCGGCGCGAGCGACATCAGGAAGCTGCGTGCGCGCTGCGTGTAGTACTTGTGATCCGTGTCGTGATGCTGAACGGCGCGCAGCAGTTGGACTGCGCCGGCCTCGATATCGGAGTCGGCGTAGTAGTAGCCGAGGTTCGACAGCCACGGCGAGTTGTGAATCAGCGGATAGCCGCCGTACAGCGCGTCGAGATACAGGATGTTCTGGTCGTTCTGCCATTGATGCGCGATCACGGCATCCGCGTTCTGGCTCATGAAGCCGGCGAAATCGTGGCGGCCGTCGATGCGTACGCGCTCGTGACGGTTCAGATCCATCGAACCGAGCATGAACGAGAACGACGGATGATCGCGCATGTGTGCGCTGTTGAGCACGTGCAGCGATCTGACCGCGTTCGTGTCCGCGCGAAATGCGGCTTCGCCGACGAGCATCGGGATCACGCAGCATTTCACGACGGAAATGTTCGGCTCGAATACCGCGAAGCGCAGCCCGCGCGGGCCCGTTTCGCCGCGGGCCGAACGCGGTTCGTATCCGAAGCGCAGCCCGGCTTGCTCGACCGCCTGAATGCGTTGTTCGATGAACGTGCTGTCCCACAGGAACGGCACTTCGAACACGGGGCAGCGGTGCAGCGTGCGCAGCATCGGCATCAGTGCGCGATCCTTGCCGAGAATCCAGATTTCGTCGCAGCGCGTCGCGCGCGAGAAATAGCCGTCCCGCTGAAATACACTCGGCTCGATCAAGCCGACGTACGGCTGACCGCAACAGAAGAACACGACTTTTTTTCCGCGCGCACGCGCGTAGTCGAGCCATTCGACGTCGAGCCCGCCGCCCATTTCGAAAATGACGTCCGGCAGTTCGGCGAGCTCACGCGGTGCGACGAGCGGCACGTCGCCTGCGAGCGCTTCGGCTTCCGGCGGCAAAGACCGTTGATCGCCGCAGTTCAGAAGCACGATATCGGTCACGAAAGGCAGCTCGCGCAGCAGTTGCAGGAAATAGAAGATGTTCTGACCTAATCCGTTTTCCCATATCGACTGCCCCGTGTGCGTGAGTACAGAGATTCCGATTTTCATGTTCTGGTTCTCGAGGTGCTGTGACTGCGTGACTTGACTGCTCAAAATGCGTACGTGCGTGTGGATAAAGTGCGGATCGCGGAAATGGAACGGATCGGGTCGCTACAGGCGGCGCGTCGGCGCGTCGGCGCGGTGAAGCGCGACGCGCCGACGCGCGATATCCGTCATTCGAGCGTGATGTCGACCCGGCGATTCTTCGCACGGCCCGCCGCCGTCGTGTTGGTGGCGACGGGATTGCTTTCGCCGTAGCCGCGCACGTCGAACTTTTGCGCCCGCAACCCGTGCTCGCGCAGATACTGCGCGACCGCTTGTGCGCGCCGCTCGGACAACCGCTGATTGTGCTCGGCCGTACCCGTCGAGTCCGTGTAGCCGGCGATCGCGACCGTCTGGAACGTGGTGCCGCGCGCGGCGTCGATCAGCACGTCGAGCCTGTCGCGCGCATCCGGTTTCAACGTCGCGCGGTCGGTGTCGAAATTCGCATCGCTGTCGAGCGTGATGCGCTTCGCGGGAGCCGGCGCAGCGACGGCCGCGGCGGGTGCCGGTGCCGGCTTAGCCACGACGGCCGGCGCGGATTGCGGCGGCGCCGCGCACTGGAACGTCAGGATGCGCACGTCGCGCGGATTCTGCTCGTCGCCGAGCGGCGCGACCTGCTCGAGCGGCTGTACCTGCTTTTTCCCGCAGATTTCGGCTGCCTGCGAGAAGCAGGTCTGCTGTCCCTCGAAGAGACCGTGGCAGTCGACGCGGTACGCCTGTTGCCCGTTCGGCAGGCCGACGCGATACGCATTCCACGTCGGCCCCTGCGACGACGAGCACGCCGCGAGCAGGGCGGTCGCCCAGAGAATGAAAAGTGATTTCGCTGACATTCTGATTTCCTCGGTTGTTCGTTGCGCGGAACGGGCGTCGAACAGCGCCCGTTCCGCGAGTTGCGGCGTCTACGAATTACGTCGTTACCACTGGTAGGACGCACCGACCCCGTACGATTGCCCGCCGCTGCTGATCCCGACACCGGCCCGCACTTTCAGGTTGTTGGTGATGCGCGCGGTGAAGCCGATTGCCGTCGCGCCGTAACCCTGGAAGCTCGCGCCGCCGATACCGAGCGCGAGCGTCTTGCCCTGATCGACGTCGGGAATCATCGTGAGCGCCGTCGCCGCAGCGATACCGCCGTACGCCTTGCGTGCCACCGAATTGATCGAGTTGTTCAGGTCGTTCCGCACGCTTTGCAGCTGCGACACGTTCACGCCGTCGGTCGGATTGATGCCCGGCGCCACGTTCGTCAGACGCCGCTCGTTGCCCGCGGACCCGATCGATACGGTGTTCGGTTCGTCGGCGATCGAGCCGCTGCCGAGCGCAACGGAATTCGGCGCGCTCGCGACCGCGCCCTGGCCGAGCGCAGTGGCGCCCGCCCCGGATGCGGCCGATTTCGCGCCGATCGCCGTTGCACCGACGGCCGCGGCGGCTGCGCCGTTGCCCAGCGCGATTGCACTCGCACCTGCGGCCGTGGCGTTCGTGCCGATCGCGACGGCATTGACGCCCGTTGCGCCGTCGTTGTTGTAGTTCCCTTGCTGCGTTCCGTTGTCGTTCACGCTCACGTAGTGCGGCTTCGCGGCGCCGATCGCGCCGATCGCCGTCGACAGCGACGTGATGCCGGTCGACGTCGACGTGCTCAGCGACTCGAGGCCGCTCGTGACCGTCGAGAGGCCGGTCGACAGCGAACTCATGCCGGTCGACAGCGACGACATGCCGGTCGACGTCGACGTGCTCAGGCTCGATACCGCCGTCGACGTCGAAGTCGACAACGAACTGATGCTCGTCGACAGCGAACTCGTTGCAGTGGACGTCGACGTGCTCAGCGACGTAACCGAGCTCGTCACGGTCGACAGGCCGGTCGACAGCGACGACACGCCGGTGCTCAGCGACGAAACGGCCGTACTGGTCGACGTGCTCAGCGACGAAATGCCGGTGCTCAGGCTCGAGATGCCGGTGCTCAGGCTCGAGATGCCGGTGCTGGTCGAAGTCGACAGCGAATCGATACCGCTCGTCACCGTCGACAGTCCCGTCGAGATCGAGCTGAGGCCCGTCGACAGCGAACTGATGCCGGTGCTGGCGGAAGTGGACAGCGACGACAGGCCGGTCGACAGCGACGACACACCGGTGCTCAATGACGAAACGGCCGTGCTGGTCGACGTGCTCAGCGACGAAATGCCGGTGCTGAGACTCGAGATGCCCGTGCTGGTCGACGTCGACAGCGACGAGATACCGGTGCTCAGGCTCGAAACCGCGGTCGACGTGGACGTGCTCAACGACGAGATACCCGTCGACAGCGAAGAAATGCCGGTGGACGTGGACGTGCTGAGCGAGTCGACCGAACTCACGACCGTGGAGAGACCAGTGCTCAGGCTCGATACCGCGGTGGAAGTGGAGGTCGACAACGACGACACGCCGGTGCTCAACGACGAGATACCGGTCGACGTCGAAGTCGACAGCGACGATACGCCGGTGCTCAGCGACGAAATCGCGGTGCTGGTCGACGTCGACAGCGAATCGACGCGGCTCGTGACGGTCGACAGACCGGTGCTCAGGCTGCTGATGCCGGTCGACGTCGACGTGCTGAGCGAAGACACGCCCGTGCTGAGGCTGGAGATTCCGGTCGAAGTCGACGTGCTCAGCGAGATCACGCTGCTCGTCACCGTCGAAAGACCGGTCGACAGCGACGACACCCCGGTGCTCAGACTGGAAATGCCCGTGCTCGTCGACGTGCTGAGCGATTCGATCGACTGGTTCGTCGCATAAAGCTGCGAACCGTTGATCGCGTCGGTGCTGTCCTTCGAAATCTGACCGGCCGCGACGTTCGTGATCTGGCGTTCCTTGCCCGGTGCGCCGACGCTCACGACGCCGACCGGATTCGCGCCGGCGAATTGATACGTCGTGCCGCCGATCACGGCGCTCGGCGTCGGATGCGCAACGTCCGTGATCGAGCCGGCGCCGAGCGCGACGGAATTGTCGTTCTTCGCATTTGCGCCGTCGCCGATCGCAACGGCGCTTGCCCCGCTTGCGGTGGCGTTCGTACCGGCTGCCAGCGAATTCAGGCCGGTCGCGCCGTCGTTGTTGTAGTTGCCTTGCTGCTTGCCATCGTCGTTGACGCTGTAGTAATGCGTCTTGCTCGCGGAAATGGCCGTGGACAGCGACGAAATACCGGTGCTGGTCGACGTCGACAGCGAGCTGACGCCGGTGCTGAGCGACGATACGCCGGTCGACAGCGAGCCGATCCCGCTCGTGACCGTCGACAGCGCGGTGCTCGCAGACGTGGACAACGACGAAATGCCGGTCGATGCGCTGGTGCTGAGAGAAGAAACACCGGTGCTCAGCGAGCTCGCAACCGTCGAAGTCGACGTGCTCAACGACGAAATGCCCGTCGATGCCGACGTCGACAGCGACGAAATCCCGGTGCTGAGCGACGACACACCCGTGCTCAACGAAGAGAGGCCGGTGCTCGTGGACGTGGACAGCGAGTCGACGCTGCTCGCAACCGTCGACAGACTCGTGCTGATGCTCGAAATTCCGGTCGAAGCCGAAGTCGACAGCGACGACACACCGGTGCTCAGCGACGAAATGCCGGTGCTGGCGGACGTCGACAGCGAACCGATGCTGCTCGTGACGCCCGAAATACCGGTGCTCAGGCTCGACACCGCCGTCGACGTCGAAGTCGACAGCGAATTGATGCCGCTCGCGACCGTGGACAGACCCGTCGAAGTCGACGTGCTGAGCGACGAAATGCCCGTGCTCAGCGAACCGATACCGCTCGTCACCGTCGACAATCCGGTGCTCGTCGAAGTCGACAGCGACGAAATGCCCGTCGACAGCGAAGAGATCCCGGTACTGGTGGACGTACTCAACGAGTCGATTGCCGTGTTCGTCGCATAGAGCTGCGAGCCGTTGATCGCGTCGGTACTGTCCTTCGTGATCTGGCCTGCGGCCACGTTCGTGATCTGACGCTCGGCGTTCTTTGCGCCGACGCTCACGACGCTTTGCGGATTGGCACCGGCAAACGTGTACGCATTTCCGCCGATGGTGGCGCCCGCCGTCGGGTTGGGCGCTGCGGTAACGGAGCCCGAACCCAGCGCGACGTCGCCCGCGTTCGTTGCCGCGGCCCCCGAGCCGATTGCGACGGCGCCGGCGCCGGTCGCGTTCGCGTCGCGGCCGATCGCGACACCTGCGGCGCCGCCCGCCGTTGCGCCCACCCCGGCCGCCAGCGCGTTGATGCCGGTTGCGCCGTCGTTGTCGTAGTTCGCGCCTTGCACGCCGTTGTCGTTGACCGAATAGTAGTGCGTCTTGCTGGCCGAAATCGCGGTCGACAGCGAGCTCGTCGCGCTGGACAGGCCGGTCGACAGCGACACGATTCCGCTCGTCACGGTGGAGAGCCCCGTGGAAACCGACGAGGAAACGGAGCCGATGCCGCTCGCGATCGTCGACAGGCTCGCCGACGTCGCAGTGCTCAACGACGACAGGCCGGTCGAAGCGGACGTGCTCAGAGACGAGATTCCGGTGCTTGCTGAGGTCGACAGCGACGACAGGCCGGTGCTCAGCGAAGAAACGCCAGTACTCAGCGAAGAGACGCCAGTACTCAGAGAAGAAACGCCGGTACTGAGCGACGAAACGGCAGTCGAAGCCGATGTGCTGAGGCTCGAGATTCCGGTCGACGCGGAAGTGCTGAGCGAAGACAGGCCGGTCGACAGCGACGACACGCCCGTGCTCAGCGACGAAATTCCGGTGCTGGCCGACGTCGACAGTGAGGACACGCCGGTGCTGAGGCTCGAAACGGCGGTCGACGTGGACGTCGACAGCGTGTCGATCGCGCTGTTCGTCGCGAAGAGCTGCGACCCGTTGATCGCGTCCGTGCTGTCTTGCGTGACCTGGCCTGCTGCAACGTTCGTGAGCTGGCGTTCCGTACCCTTCGCGCCGACGCTGACGACACCGGCCGGCGTCGTGCCCGCGTATGCGTACGTCTTGCCGCCGACGGTGCCGGTCGAGGTCGGAACGGCTGCGGCCGTCACCGCGCCGTCGCCGAGCGCGACCGAGTTCGGGGTCGATGCGGTCGCGCCGCGGCCGATCGCGACCGCGTTTGCCGCGGTGGCCTGCGCGCTGTCGCCGACAGCTACTGCGCTTTGCCCGGCTGCATTCGCGGAATAGCCGATTGCCGTCGCGCCGCTTCCGGCCGCCGTCGCGCCAACGCCGGCCGCGATGGCATTCACGCCGCTCGCACCGTCGTTGTCGTAGTTGGCGCGTTGCACGCCGTTGTCGTTGACCGAATAGTAGTGCGTCTTGCTCGCGGAAATCGCCGTCGACAGCGAACTCGCGACCGTCGACGTGACCGTGCTGAGCGACGAAACGCCCGTGCTCAGCGAACCGATGCCGGTCGACGCGGACGTGCTCAGCGACGAAATAGTGCTGATCGCGCCCGACACGGCCGTAGAAAGCGAGCTGGCCGTCGTGCTCGTGGACGTGCTCAGCGAAGACAGCCCGGTGCTGAGGCTGGAAATTCCGGTCGAAGCGGACGTACTCAGCGAGCTCACACCCGTGCTCAACGACGAAAGGCCGGTCGAAGCAGAGGTGGACAGCGACGACAGGCCGGTGCTCAGGCTCGATACGCCGGTCGAAAGCGACGAGACGCCCGTGCTCAGCGAGCCGATGCTGCTCACCGCGCCGGACAGCCCCGTGGACAGCGAGCTTGCGGTCGTGGACGTCGACGTGCTCAACGACGACAGCCCCGTCGACAGCGAACTCACGCCGGTGGACAGCGACGACACGCCGGTGCTGAGCGAAGCGATCCCCGTACTTGCGCTCGTGGACAGCGAGTCGACCGCGAGGTTGGTCGCATTGAGCTGCGAGCCGTTCACCGCATCGGTGCTGTCCGCACTGAGCTGCCCGGCCGCAACGTTCGTGATTTGCCGCTCTGCGCCTTTCGCGCCGACGCTCACGACGCTTTGCGGCGTTGCGCCGGCAAATGCGTATTGCGTGCCGCCGATCGTTGCGTTCGGCGTCGGATTAGGCGCCGCCGTCACGGAGCCGCTGCCGAGCGCGACGTCGTTCGCGTTCGCCGCCGTTGCGCCGGAACCGAATGCGACGCCGCCGCTGCCCGCTGCCGTGGACGTGTTGCCCAGCGCGATCGAGCCCGTGCCCGTGGCGGTGTTGGAATTGCCCATCGCCAATGCACCCGTGCCGTTTGCCGTGTTGTTCGCGCCGACCGTCACCGCACCCGTGCCGGTTGCGGAATTGGGATCGCCGATCGCGACGGCACCGTCGCCGCTTGCGGTCTGCTGGTTGCCGATTGCAACGGCGCTGCCGCTCAGTACCGCCGATTTCGACCCGATCGCGACGGAGCCTGGGCCGGCCGTTGCGGCCACCGTATTGCTGTCGCCCACGGCGACGCTGGACGCGGCCAGCGCTTGCGAGTTGTAGCCGACGGCTGCGGCGGCCGCACCGCCTGCCGACGCACCCACGCCAGCTGCGATTGCGTTGACGCCCGTTGCACCCTTGTTGTCGTAGTTCGAACCTTGCGTGCCGCCGTCGTTCACGCTGTAGTAGTGCGTCTTGTTCGCGTCGACTACCGTGCTCAGCGAGGCGACGTTGCTGTTCGTCGTGGACAAGCCCGTGGACAGGCTGCCGATGCCGGTCGATGCCGAGGTCGACAGCGAATTGACCGCGCTCGTCACGCCCGAAATGCCGGTGCTCAGCGAAGACACTGCCGTCGACGTGGAAGTCGAAAGCGACGACAGGCCCGTACTCAGCGAGGAAACGCCGGTCGACAGCGAGCTGGCGACCGTGGACAGGGACGACACGCCGGTACTCAGGCTTGAAACCGCCGTGGAAGCAGAAGTGCTGAGCGAGCTGACACCCGTCGAAAGCGACGACACGCCCGTGCTGAGCGACGACACACCGGTAGACAGGGAAGACACGCCCGTGCTCAAGGAGCTCGCAACGGTCGACAGCGAAGACACGCCCGTCGAAAGCGAAGAAATACCGGTGCTCGTGGACGTGCTCAACGAATCGACGGCCAGGTTCGTCGCATGGAGCTGCGACCCGTTGACGGCATCGGTGCTGTCCGCGGTAAGCCGGCCGGCCGCGACGTTCGTGATTTGCCGTTCCGCACCGTTCGCGCCGACGCTGACGACGCTCGTCGGCTTCGCGCCTGCAAACGTGTAGGCATTTCCGCCAATCGTTGCGCCCGCAGTGGGGTTTGCTGCTGCCGTCACCGAACCGGAGCCCAAAGCAACGTCGCCGGCATTCGTCGTTGCGGCGTTCTGCCCGATTGCAACCGAATTCGCTGCTGCGCCCGTTGCACCGTCACCCAGAGCAACAGCGCTTGCACCGGCCGAAGTCGCGTTCGTACCGACAGCAATCGCATTTACGCCCGTCGCACCCTTGTTGTCGTAGTTGCCTTGCTGCGTGCCGTTGTCGTTGATGCTCACGTAATGCGGGGCAATCGTGGAAACGAGTGTGCTGAGCGACGACACGTTGCTGTTTGTCGTGGAAAGCCCCGTCGACAGCGAGGACACGCCCGTGCTCAGGGAATTCACGCCGCTCGTGACAGTCGAAAGGCCGGTGCTGAGGCTGGAGACGCCAGTGCTCAGCGACGAAACGCCGGTCGAAAGCGAGCTAACTGCCGTCGATGCCGAAGTGGAAAGGGAATCGAGATTGCTGTTCGTGGTGGAAAGGCCGGTGCTCAGGCTCGATGCCGTCGTGCTCGTGGACGTGCTGAGCGAATCGAGGTTGCTGTTCGTGGTCGACAGGCCGGTGCTCAGGCTCGAAACAGCGGTGGAAGTCGAAGTGGAAAGCGTTTCGATCGCGGTATCCGTCGCGAAGAGCTGCGAGCCGTTGATTGCGTCGGTGCTCGTGGCGGTGACGCGACCTGCGGCGACGTTCGTGACCTGGCGTTCAGTGCCGGGCTTGCCTACGCTAACAACGCTCGCCGGTGCACCGCCCGCATACGTGTACGTCTTGCCGCCGATGACTCCATTAGGCGTCGGGTTGGCGGCGGCCGTGACGGAACCTGTACCCAACGCAAGGCTATTGGCGTTCGCAGCCGTTGCGCCGTTACCGAGTGCCATCGCGCCTGCGGCGGTAGCAACTGCGGCCCCGCCGATTGCCGCCGAATTTCCCCCGACAGCTGACGCGCCGGTTCCGAGGGCAAGGTCGTTGATGATCGTTGTGCTGCCGGATACGCCAGCTACCGCGTTCGTGCCTGCTGCGAAAGAGTCGGTGCCGTTCGCTCTGGTTCCCGAGCCGATAGTCACGGCACGCAGGCCAGACGCAACCGCCGAAACACCCACCGCCGTTGCGTTCGTATTTGACGCCGTTGAATTCATACCAACGACTGTCGCGTTCACACCGGAGGCCAGAGCACTGTTACCAACGACGAGCGAATTCGTATTGTTGCTTATCGCCGACGTACCAACTGCCATCGAGCCCGTGCCGCTCGCCGTCGCCGACGTACCGATGCCGACGTTATTCGCCAGACTCGCCGTTGCCCCGACACCGACAGCAACCGCGCTTTGTCCACTTGCGATTGACGATGCACCGAGCGCCATGCTCGATGTTGAACTCGCCAACGCGTTCATGCCAAGGGCAGTCGAGTTGGTTCCGTCTGCTTCGGCTGAATATCCGAGCGCCATCGCTTGTGCGCCGGTAGCCGTTGCCTGACGGCCAAGGGCGACGGCGTTTGGACCGGTCACCAGTGACTGTGCGCCGACGGCCAAACCAAACGTGCTTGCCGAGCTTGCGCTCGAAGTTACGCCGAGCGCCATGCTGGAGTCTCCTGCTGCGTTCGCACCGGGAGCGATGGCGACCGAGTTGTCGCCCGACGCAGTCGAAGTCGCGCCAATTGCGGTAGCCGTGTCGCCGCTCGCGTTCGAGCCAATCCCGATAGCCGCACTGGCGCTTCCGCTAGAGCGCGCACCGGGACCGAACGCGACGGAATTCAGACCGGTTGCTCGTGCGGCAGTACCGAAGGCGGATGCGCCTTGCACCGAGGCCGTCGCATTGGTACCTACGACGGTCGAGTTTGGACCCATCGAGATCGCATTGCCACCGATGGCGATCGTGCCGGACGACGCAGCGGTCGAGCCGCACCCGATGGCGATATCTTTCAGCGTGCCGGCTACGGTTGTTTCCGTACAAGCAGGACTACCCCCGGGGATATTTACGGACTGTGCATATGCTTCATCTGGCGCGCTCAGGCCGGCAACAACGGCAACGGCAGCGACGGTGAGCACGCTGAGCGCCGGCATCCCGTCGAAGAAGCCGTCTACGATGCCGGTGCCAATGGCGCCGCTATTTGTACCCGGCGAACTGACGACGACACTGCCGGCGCTTTTGCCGCGCGCAGTATCCAGTTCGGACACAGCGACCCACGCGCCGAGAGCATCGTTCCATACGGATCGATAGTTCTTATTCATTCTTGATTCCCTATTGAAGAGGATATGCGCGTGAACAGCAATGCGCCCCGTTTCTCTCCCGCGACAGCCCACGCATTCACGCATCGGGAGTTCATGCGTGTTATTTCTATTTACTCAAAAGATCGAATTGATCGTAGCGTAAACGTTTAGAAAAAAGTATATGAGTGACTGAGTAAGGGAGTTAATCATGCGTGGAATTGAGTAATTCATGATCGGGAGGATTTCACGCGTCAGGGGTCGCGAAAAATCGGCGAATCCTTGTGTGGCGGGGCGGAGAGGCGAATCGGAACGGCAGGTTCATGCCTGGATGGAAGACGAAATAAAGCGTAGACGTCAGCGAGTCGCGGTAAAAGACATATATCGCCGTAATTCGAACGTGTCTTTCTCGCCACAGAATATTAAGAATGGTTAAGGATTGAAATTTGTCTCGCGCGGTAGTGCGCACGGCTTAAAAGAACACGAAGAATCGTTGAGTAATTCGAGGGGGCGGAAATTACTCAAATCAAAATATCCAGACACTCAACTCAAATATTTGGCCCCGAGCTAGACCATGTTGCAGCGCTGTCGACGACTGAATAAAGCTGTTGCGCGCAGAGCGGGAAGGTTGCGGCAGGCACGTTGCACGACACAAGCAACGGCCGTGCGTTAATCCCGGTAGGCGCGAGCAGGATCGCCATCCGACATGGCTCGCGTCGGCGGCACTGAAAAGTGTGTCGGACGCATGGTTTGCGAATGTGTTCGCGCGCCGGTTGTCGTTACGTGTAGTGGCATGGCGATCGCCGGCGTCGGTGCGCCGGATCCGGCAAATCGTCACTCCGCGGCGTTTGCCGCGGGCTGCCGGCGGCTGAGCGGCACGCGGCCGCTCGGCCTGTCCAATACTCGCCGGACGGCATGCGGATTCAGCGGCGGCGGATGGTTAACGGCATGCGATCGCTGCGCGGGGAAGCGAACGGAAATCCGGGCGCCGGCCTGGTCGAGCAATTACCAATCCGTGTGATTTAGTAAGGGCCATTCCGGCTGGATCGTAAACTGTAAAGAATGGTTAACTTTGATGTCGAGCGAATGCCGACACGCTCCACGAGTCGAGAAAGATAGATAGACTCCCGCTTCATCAGTTGTCAGTCGACTTCGAGGAAAACGCGGGCCGACGGCAAGCATCGAAAAACGCAAAATACGACCACTGCGCGCCAAGCGCGATCGGCACACACTCGGGGAACCTCGCTGGTACACAACACTTTGGGAAGCGCCAGCCGTTATCGCGCGCCTTGACGTCGGGTACGTGCGTCGCTTTGGCGGCTGCAGGCCGCTCGGGCGGCATGCCGTCGTAGTGCGTCTGTTTGTGCAAGCCGGTCGGGAAATTCGAGGCAGGAATACGGACGTGTCCGTGAGGCGGAGAAGCTTCGCTCTATAACGGCGTGTTTTCATGAACCTGCGGTTGTGGCTGAAATTTTTATCTTCTACCGTCTGTGCGCTGGAGCGGTATCTTCCCGGAGCAGACTTGGCCGACGCTGCACCGGGGCGGTGCAAAAACTCTTGCAATAAAACTTGGGATTGTTTACGGCGCGATTGACGATGTGCACATTGTTCCTCGATACTTAACTCAACGACTCAAATGAAACTATTGAACATTTGAGTTAAATAAACAAAATTAACCGGGAATGCGATGATTGTTCTGATACGCGCTGCAAACAGCGGCGTTGCAAAATCCAGGGTCGCCGCTCAACTTGCCGAGCATCTCGCTGCTGAACAGGTCGATGCCGGCGTGCCCGACACTGGCAAGCGAGCGATCGCACGGCGGTTCTCGGATCGCCGCGACGCCGCTGCAATTCCATTGTCCTTGACAAGTACCGATCGAACCGCCGATATCGGTTGGCCGCTGCACGACGCCGGTCGGAGCCATCGAGTCACCGCCGTCAGCTCGACAAGCCGTGACTTCTTCGAATTGCCCGGCACGGCGGCTTGCCGGTCCGATGACGAACCCGTCCGCGCTCAGGAACGAGCGCGATGCGCTGCGCAAGTCGGCCGCAGGATCGTTCCGTCGACGATTCAATGCAGATCGGGATGCCGCGCCGATGCTTTCGACGGCTCCAGGTTCCCGAATTCGGCAGAGGGGTAGAATCCCGAAACGACGTGCGCTTGTGTCAAGTGCGGATGAGTAAATACACGGTTGAGTGTTTGATTAAAGGATGGAAGCGAGATGAACAAATTCCAGTTGAAGCCACGCCTTTCAGCGGATGAGAGTACGCCGGGCAATCCGATGGACTTCATGGTCGGCGCAGCGCTCGTGCAGTCTCAAGCGGCGAAGGCGCGACCGGAAAAGCCGATCAGACTCAACCTCGACATCACGCCGTCGGTGCATCGATTGCTGAAGCTGTACGCACTCGAAAACGGGATGAGCGTGTCCGAGGTCGTGCGTACGCTCATCGATCAGCTCGTTCGACCCGAACACCGACAGCAACGGTAGCGGACTGCGATGTCGCTGCGGCCGGTCCTTCAAATGTCTGACGTGAAATGATCGGCTCAGCGGTGGGTGTACGGGCTATGTCGACGAGCGCGTCGGTTTCGACGTCAAGACAAGCGAAAAGCCGCGTCACGCAAGTCGGCGAATGCCGGGATCGACGCGTATGCATCTTGACGCGCGTCGCCGCGCGCCGGCGCTGGAGAACGACTGCGTCGTACTGTCATGGAAAGCCAACAAGCCGCCTGCAAGGCGGCTTTTTTATTGGTAATGGTCACTATAACGGGCGCGCCATAAAGCGCTTTGTAAGGTTTCGCTTGCGCCGCATACTAGCTCGTAAGCCTTTGAATTTGCTCGAACAAAATGGCCGACCTGCAGCGTGACAGGGCAAGCCGCACGACGTCTTTACGAGCGCTTCCAATACGAGCAACGGCGGTGCAACGCGTGAACGCTTGCGAGAAGGACTTCCCCCGGTGTTAGCGGGCAGATGTTTCGGTTACGATGCGAGCTTCGTGGAAATCAAGTGAGTAACGCAAATGAGTACAGCAAAAACTCAAAAGCTCCGCAACGCCACGGCGCCGGCAAAGCGCGCCAAGGGCTCGACATCGAAAGCCTCCACGGCAAACCGCGATCTGTTCGGGCACGACGGCAATACGGGTTCCGAAAGCGCACCGGCGACCAAGCGGGGCCGGGCAGAGCCGGCTACGAAGAGGACGACGGCGTCGCGCGCGTCCACAGCGCAGAAGCCGGCGAAGTCCGCTCCGCGCAGCGTGGCGAATACCGGCTCGGTGCGAATCAATTTCGATCTTGAGCGGGTGGTACACAAGCGCTTGAAGATGCTCGCCGTGGAGGCGGACATGACCATCGCGGACTGGATGAGACAGCTTATTCAGAAGGCGCTCGAACACATCGACAAGACCGAGCGGCGCGGCAGATAAGCTGGCGCAAAGAAATATTGGCAATTGCGCTCGCACTGCGAGCAAATGCTCGCAGTGCGAGCGTCGAGCACGGCAGGCTGCTGCGTCGGGCCGGTAGCAACCGGCGTAACCCTAAGTGCGCCGCGCGCTGCGGCCGGCTCTGATTCGTGAGCGAGCTTTTTCCTGCTTTTGTCCGGACTGTTGCGACCACAACCTGTGCGGCGGTGGTTCAGGTGAGCGTCGGAATACATCCTGCATGCGGTGCTCGGAACGCCGTCGACGGGATGAATGCCGGGCACCGGCGATCGGGACGCGCCGAAGGCATTCGGTTTCGAGCCCGACAACGTCCATATCGACGGCGGCAACTTCGGTTCGCGGATGTATGTCCCCGATCTGCGGGGGAACGCTCATCTATGCGGCGCTGCATGCCGACACACCGAACCTGCTTCGCGTACCGCTGGACGGCGCTCTCGGTCCGAACTGGCGACCGGGCGGCGACACGCCGATGAACTTTGAAGTCGCCGACGACAAGCTCCAGCCGCAATTGAAGCTGCTGGTAGAGCACGAGACGAACCGGTTCCCGCGATTCGCTCCGGGCGACGGCCATCTTCGGTGCGACATCGCTTCAGCAGGGGAACCCGGTGGATTATGTGCTTGCGCACGGCGTAGGCCCGAACGGACGGGATGAGCGCGGTTGTCCGACTGCAACCGCACGGGCCTCAGGCTGATTCGTCGCGACATTGACGTGTGCGAGCAGCCGGATGGTCCGCTTCGATTACGGGCCGATGGACGAGGTATCGATGCGACCGTTCGTGCGGCCGGGTTTCGATACGGCTCGCAGGCGATCGGACGGCGCGCGCATCGGCGGCGAACCGGGACGCCTTCCCGACAACGGGAAGGGCCACGCGGCGTCCGGGGCTCGACGCGCGCCGTCGCGGCGAATGCCATTTATGTGCGATGGAGCACACTGCGCGCCGACGCGGACGGTATTTTGATGCTCCAACCGGAGCAATGTCGATTTTTCGAATCTGCAGATCCTCGTCGACATCGCCCGCGACCTCCAGTCAGCGGATATCGCGAGATGACGCACTTTATCGATTTTGAAGCAGACGAGTTGTCCGGCGACGAGTGGTCGGCATCGTTCGACCTCATCGTCGTCGGCGGCGGCGCGGCCGGGCTGACGATCATCCGCGAGTTGTCCGGCATCGGCCTGAAGATCCTGCTGCTGGAAAGCGGCGACGTCGAAGAGTCGGCGGAACACGAAGCGCTGAACGACGTCGATGTCGACGGTTCGCTGGAAGACGCCGCGTTGCAGCGATCGCGGCACGCGTCGCATGCGTTTCAGTTGAAATACTGGCGCGCGCAGACACAGAAGTTCGGCGTCCGATGCCGGGTGCTCGGCGGCTCCACTGCGGGCTGGGCAGGCAAGGTCGCGCCGTTCGATCCGCTCGATTTCGCTGCGCGCGAGTGGATACCCGATTCAGGATGGCCGATTGCCGATACGGACATCGCGCCGTACGTCGAGCGTGCCGCACGGCGTCTCGACGTCGGACCGATCGTCGGCGGTCAGGCCTTCTGGCACGCGGCGAAATTGCGCGAGCCTGCCGAAATGGCGCGCATGCGGCATGTGTCGTCGTTCTTCTGGCAGCTCGCGCGCTCTCATCGCAATCTCACCGACGTAATGCGCTTCGGGCCGGACTTCAGGAGCGAGTCGCATCCCGGCGTGACGGTCGTGCTCAACGCGACGGCATGCGCGATACATGCGGATGCCGCAGGCGTGACCGGCGTCGAGATCGTGTCGTCGCTGTCCGGCAAGCGGCGCCGCGTGCTCGCGTCGCGTCACGTGGTGCTGGCCGCTGGCGCGATCGAAAACGCGCGGTTGCTGCTGATGTCGCGCGATGCAGATGGTCGTGCGCTCGGGAATGCACACGATGTCGTCGGGCGCTATCTGACGGACCACCCGTGCATGTCGATCGGCACGTTTTCGCCCGACAGCCAGGCGTCGGCCGCGGCGTTGCTCGGCTTCTTCTCGCTGCAGCGGGACTATCGCGCGTTCATGTATTCGCACGGGCTCGCGCTTCGCCCGGAAGTCCAGCAGCAGCGCCGCCTGCCGAACATGGCGGCGTATGCGAACGCCCGCATTTCCGACGACGATCCCGTGGTGGCGCTGAAACGGCTGGCGAAGCGGCAAAGCAAGCGCCCGCTGGCGGACCTGCTGCTCGTGTTGCAGCGCTCGGGCGTGGTCGTCAGTTTCGTCGGACGCCGGATCGTGGGCAGCTCGATACTGCCGCGACGCCTGCGCCGCCTGATCGTCGACACCGTCATCCGGCTCGACGCCAACTTCGTCGCCCGCGACTATGTCGCGAAGGGCACCGGCAGAAAAATCGAGAAGGTGACGCTCGACGTCATTTGCGAACAACCGCCGCTGCGCGACAACCGCGTCACGCTATCGAGCCGATGCGACCGGCTTGGGCTGCCCGTGGCCCATGTGACGTGGGAGCCGGGGAGTCTAATGAAGGAAGCGGTCGTGACCTTTGCGCAATTGCTCGAAAGCGATTTGCGCGAGGCCGGCATTCGGGGCTTCGAACTACGGCGCGACATCTCGGCGGGCGACGTGTCCGGAATCGCGCTCCACGACATGGCGCACACGGCCGGCACGACGCGAATGGGACGCGACCCGGCGACGAGCGTCGTGGACGCGAACTGCCGCGTGCATGACGTCGACGGCCTCTACGTCGCAGGCGCGTCGGTCTTTCCGACCAGCGGCCACGCCAATCCGACCATGGTAATCATGGCGCTCGCGATCAGGCTTGCCGATCATCTGAAATCGAGGCTGGTCGAACGACGGATCGCCGCGCTGAAGCCGCCCGTGGCGACGGACGACGCGCGGCCGCTCGTATTGGTCACAGGCGCGACGGGCAACCTGGGCGCCGATGTCGTCGGCCAGTTGATTCGGCACGGCTACCGGGTGCGCGGGCAGTTCCATCGCAAGGTGCCGTCCGATTCCCGTGTCGAATGGGTTGCGGTGGACTTCTCCGACGCGAATCTCGCGGACGCTGCACTGGACCGGCTCGTGGACGGCGTGGCGGCTGTCGTGCATCTGGCGGGCGGCTTGCCCGGCACGCCGCATCTCGAAACGATCAACGTCACCAACCTGAAGCGCCTTGCCGATGCGTGCGTGCGCAACGGTGTCGGGTACTTCGGGCACGCGAGCTCGATGGTGGTCTACGGCTCGCCGTGCCGCCGACTCGTGGATGAAAACGCGCCGTTGCTCGACGTGAGCCGTCCGATCGAAAGACAGTATTTCGAATCGCCGCAGATGCGTGAATACGCGCGAAGCAAACGGATCGGCGAGGACGTCCTTTCCCGATACGCCGAACGCATGCACGTCGACCTGTATCGGATCGCGCTCGCGCAGCAGCCCGGCTATCTCGAAGCCTCGCTGCAGTGGAACAGGACGAAGCGGCTTTTCGCGCTGTACCGAAACAGCCACTATATTTCGCCGCGCAACGTCGCGAGAGCCATCGTTCATCTTCTGCGGCGCTCGCTCGATCGCGGCGCGCGCAGCGGCATCGAAGCATTCAACATCGCCGACACGGCGTCTCCGACGTACGAGGAAGTCTATCGGCGTGCGGGCCGCAAGCCGCTCGTGCACGTTCCGTTGCTCGCCGACGTCGTGAAAAGCGTTGCCGTCGGCAAGCGTGTCGCGAAGCGCTTCCCGATGGGCTTCTATCGGCTCGACGATCGAAAGCTGCGATCGACCGGGTTCATGCTCGACCGCGACAGCTGACCGCGCGGGCTGCCAGCCGTTGCCCGTCCTTATTGGGCGAGCCGGGAAGTTGCATGCACGGAACGAGAAAACGGCCCGAGCTTGACGGTTTCGTGCCCGACGCATTCACTTGCTGAACCGGAAAAGGAGCCGAAGGGTTGGCTCGAGAACCGCTCCAAATGCACGTCGACTGCGATGAGCGACTGCGCGGGGCGGGCAGGCCCGCAGGCCCGCCCAACCGATCGTCAGCACATGCCGCCGTTCGCGCGCACGACCTGGCCGTTGATCCACGCGCCCTCCGGGCTCGCGAGGAACGCGACGACGGCCGAGATGTCGGCCGGCTGCCCGAGCCGCTCGAGCGGATTCATCTTCGCCATCCGGTCGATGAGCTCGGCGCTCTTGCCCGCGAGAAACAGCTCGGTGGCCACCGGCCCCGGCGCCACCGCATTGACGCTGATGCCGCGGCCGCGCAGTTCCTGCGCGAGCACCTGCGTGAGCCCTTCGACTGCGCACTTCGTCGCGATATAAACCGCGTACGTCGGCAGCCGCACGCCGGTCACGCTCGTCGTCAGGTTCATGATCCGGCCGCCGTCGCGCACGCGGCGCGCGGCTTCGCGGCTCACGTTGAACGCGCCCTTGAAATTGATCGCGACCGTTCGATCGAACGTCGCGTCGTCGAACTCGGCGAGCCTGGCCTGATGCATGACGCCCGCGCTGTTCACGACCACGTCGACGCCGCCGTACGCTTTTTCCGTTGCGTCGAACAGCGCGATGGTCGCCGCCGGATCGGCAATGTCAGCCTTGACGAGCAGCGCGTCGCCGCCGCCCTCACGAATGCGGGCGGCCACTTCCTCGGCCGGTGCCGCATTGCTCGCGTAGTTGACGACGACCTTGAATCCGTCGTGCGCGAGGCGGACGGCGATATCGGCGCCGATGCCGCGCGACGAACCGGTGACGATGGCGATCTTGCCGGACGATTCGGACATGTTTGCTCCTTCAGGTGAGTGCCGGGCCGCTGCGGACGCGATGCGTCGTGCGGTCGAACCCGGGTGGGTGATGACTGTTCGGCTTGGAAACGACGTTTGACTGACGCGCGCACGTTCGTACGTTCGTACGCGCGTGCATCGCGTCAGTCGGACGTCCGAATGCGCGGCGACAGAAGGTCGGACAAGCCGACGCGATGCAGCATCTCGGCACGCAGCCGGTCGAGCACGGCAAAGCCGACGTTCGCGCCGTCCTCGGTCGGATCGATGTGGACGCGGAACGGGCGCTTGCCGGCCGGCGCTGCGACCACGTCGACGATCGCATCGGCGACGAGGCTCGCGTGCGCATCGGCCGGCACGATCGCGGCGAACGCATCCTGCACTTCGCGGCCGAAGTCGGGATACGGGCCCGCGTCGTATTCGGCCGCACGCGCGGCATCGGCGGGCGCGCTCGCATGCGCGAAGTGATTGGTGCCCTGCGTGAACGCGCCCGGCACGACGATCGACGTCTCGATCCCCCAGCGCGACAGCTCGCGCGCATACAGCACGGCGATCGCGTCCATCGCGGCCTTTGCGCCGAAGTACGGCGCGAGGTACGGCGGCGTGCCGCCGGCGGCGCTGCTGCTCGACACCCAGATCAGCAGCCCCTGACGTTGCGCGCGCAGATGCGGCAGCACCGCGCGGTTCACGCGCTGCGTGCTGAGCACGTTGATGTCGTACAGCTGCGCGTACTGCTCGGGCGTGAACGCTTCGGCCGGGCCGAACGCCATGTGGCCGGCGTTGTGGATCAGCACGTCGATGCGGCCGGCTTGCGCGACGAGCTGTTCGACCGCGCGATCGATCGATGCGTCGGACTGCACGTCGAGTTCGAGCGGGCGCAAGTCGACGTGTGCGTCGCGCGCGAGCGCACGCATTTGCTCGACCACCGGCGCATTGCGCGCGCCGGTGTCGCGCATCGACGCGTAGACGGTGTGGCCGGCGTGCGCGAGCGCCTCGGCGGTGAGCCGGCCGAAGCCGCTGGACGCGCCGGTGACGAGTATGACTTTGCTCATGATGGATAGCCTCCGTGGGCGGGGTGAACGTACAGTGGTGCGACGCTATGCGTCGGGGCCGGCGGCCCAGCGCTGTTCGATGCGGCCGAACTTCCATATCGCGACGGAGATCGCCCATGTCGCGACGAACAGCCCGACGATCGCGAAGCCGACATCGTTCAGATCGAGCGCCGACAGCCATGCGCCGAACGCGCCGTGCATGCCGAGTGCATGGTTGAGCAGGCCGAGCATCTCGATCGTGCCGATCACGAGCGCGACGCCGATCGACAGGCCCGTGACGACGAGGTTGTAGTAGATCTTGCGGACCGGCCGGGCGAGCGCCCAGCCGTACGCGACGTGCATGAACGAACCGTCGATCGTGTCGAACAGCAGCATGCCGGCCGCGAACAGCACGGGCAGACACAGAATCGCGTACCACGGCAGGCCGGACGCGGCGCCGGAGCCGGTCAGCACGAGCAGCGCGATTTCCGTCGCCGTATCGAAGCCGAGACCGAACAGCAGGCCGACGAAATACATCTGCGCCGGCTTGCGCACGATGCGCATCAGCGGCGCGAGCACGCGCGCGACGATGCCGCGCGATTCGAGGCGCCGTTCGAGCTGCGCTTCGTCGAAGCGTCCCGTGCGCATCGCGCGGAACGCGCGGTACAGGTCGTAGAATGCCGCGACGTTCAGCGCCGCGATCGCATAGAGAAAGACGCTCGATACGGTCGCGCCGAGCACGCTGGTCAGCGCGCGCAGCGTCGAGCCCGCGTCGACGACGTGCGTGGACACCGAGTGCATGCCGAGCGAGATCAGCACCGCGAGCCCGAACACGACGCTCGAGTGGCCGAACGAAAACCAGAATCCGACGCTTGCCGAACGCTGGCCTTCGCCGAGCAGCTTGCGCGTGGTGTTGTCGATCGCGGCGATGTGGTCCGCATCGAACGCATGGCGCATCCCGAGCGAATACGCGGTGATCCCGGCGCCGATGCCGAATGCGCGCGACCCGACGCTCAGATGCTGCGGAACGATCAGCGCGATCAGCGTGCCCCAGCCGACGACGTGCAGCAGCACGATGAACGCGACGATCCAGAGCGCGGACAGATCGATGGACCGGACGCGCGCGTGCGCGGCCGGGGCGACGCCGGTCGCCGGCGGAAGGTGTCGACGTGCAAGCATGGGAGCCTCGAAGAAGGGGGCAGCGCGCACCCGGCAGCGCGTGGCCGCCGGGTGCGGCAGACACCGGCCGGGTCAGGCCTTCGGAACGTACGGGAACGTCGACGTCGGTTTCGACGTGACCGATTCCTTGCCGATGCCGAGCCGGATCGGCGTGTTCGATGCGATCGTGAACATCACGTCGGGCGCGTTGTCGGTGAGCGACCGGCCGTTCCACTCGGCCATGCCGAACACGGCCGGCGTGCCGATCGTGTACGGCAGGACGTTCGGCAGGAAGCGGTGAGCGACGGCCGTCGCATAGCCGACCGGATCTTCCGCGGTGCCGTTCGCACGCACCGCGCCGGCCACCGACGCGATCACGGTTTCGCCATAGGTCGCGAAATCGTCGGCGGGGCAGCCGGCATTGAGCCGATCGCCGAGGTCTTCGTTGTATTGCGTGAACAGCGGATGAATCATCGGCAGCCCGACGCGGTTGATCGAGCGCCAGCCGCCCGCGTCCGTCGCGAGCGTCGCGACCGCCCATACGCCGACCTTGCGGTTCGTCGCCGCGTTGCCGACGAGATCGGCGTCGGGCACCTCGAGCACGATCGAGTACACGGTGTGGCCGGCGAACAGGTTGCGCGCGTGGCTCGGCTCCCACGTGCCGAGGTCGAGCGGCGTGCCGTCCTGGAACGCGTGACCGACCGCATGCAGCACGTCCGGCTCGATCCAGAACGGATCGCCGGCCTTGCCGGCCCATACGCGCACGCCGGAACCGGCGCCGGCGGTTTCGTCGGTGCGGCCGCGCAGCACGAGCTCGCCGTCCGCATGCGGGTCGGTTGCCGCCGCGCCGGCGATGCGGCGCAGCTCGAAGCGCTGCACGCCTGCTGCGTCGCGTGCGTCGAAGCGGATCCGGTACGTGACGTCTTCGATCGCGTCGCCGTCCAGATCGAGCTTGAATTCGTAGAATCCTTCCGGGTGATAGCCGGGCGTCGGCACGTCGCCCGCAATCGAGTGGCAGACGTTGATCACGAGTACCGTGCCGATCTCGCCGCGAAAGCAGTAGAGGTCGGTGATGTCGAGGCGGATGTCCTGCCGCGCGAGCGGGGAGTCGAGATGGTGTGACATGGTTCGATCCTGTCCGAAGGGTGGCTGCGTTGGTCGAGACGTGCCGTTCGGACGATCGCGCAGGTGCACGTTCGCGTACGACATGACACGTCTTCGGTCGCTTTTCAGCGGTACGTCGGACGCTTCGAACGAAGACGCACCGGACGACAGGCGGATTCTGGACGGACGCCCGTACGGGCGCTGTCGGCAAACGGCGGGCGTTTGCCGAATCGCACGACGGCGATGCGCGGATCGGGAATATTGCCGCGGTTGCGGGAAGCGGCGCTCAGCGCCGGGCGGTGGACGTCGGTTCGCCGGCCGCGCGCGCGGCGGCGATCGCGATCAGCGTGACGGCGGCCGACACGAATACGTACCAGCCGGCCGCGCGGTGCGTGCCGGCCCACACGCCGACGGACGCGACGACGAACGGTGCGGTGCCGCCGAACAGCGCGACGCCGGTCGCGTAGACGACCGACAGCGCGGCCGCGCGGCCGCGGGCGGGGAACATGTCGAGGATCGCGACGATGCTCGGCGCGCCGGCGAGCGCCGACAGCCCGGCGAACAGCGCGACGACACCGAGCAGTGCGAGCGGGTGCGGATGAACGGCAGCGTAGTAGAACGCGGGCAGCACGACCGCCATCGTCAGCGCGCGGGCGAGCACGATCGTGCGGATGCGGCCGATGCGATCGGCGGCGCAGCCGCCCGCGATCGACAAGACGAGCGTGACCGCGCCGACGGCCGCCGTCGTGACGAACGACGCATACGCGGACGGCGGCGGGCCTGCGACGCCGAACGTCGTCGCGTAGGTCGCGACGTACGTCGGCACCGTGCCGCCGAAAATCAGCGCGATCGCCAGCAGCCATCGGCCGCGATGGCGTCCGAGCAGCGCGCCGAATGCGAGCGTTGCGCGGCGCGCTTCCCACGTTTCGTCGATGTGACGGCGCAGATAGATCTGCACCGGAATCAGCGCGGCCGCGAGCGCGAACGGCACGCGCCAGCCCCAGCGCTCGATCTGCGCGGCGCTCAGCGTCGCGTGCAGTGCGACGCCGCAGGCGCCCGCGGCAACCAGCGCGAGTCCTTGCCCGGCCATGAGCCAGCCCGCATACGTGCACTTCCGGTCGGGCGGACATCGCTCGATCAGCAACGCGCCGGATGCGCCCATCTCGCCACCGATCGCGATGCCCTGCAGGATCCGGCACAGCAGGACGGCGATCGGCGCCGCGATGCCGAGCGTCGCGTAGCCGGGAATCACCGCGAGCCCGAACGAGCCGGCGGTCACGAGCGCGGCGGTGAGCAGCAGCGCGGGTTTGCGGCCGGCCGCATCCGCGTGCACGCCGATTGCGAGCGCACCGATCGGCCGCGACAGAAAGCCGGCCGCGAACGTGCCGAGCGACAGCAGGGTGCCGTAGCCGTCGGCGACGTGCGGGAAGAACGTGCGGGTAATGAACGCCGCGAAAACGGCGTACGAGAAATAGTCGAAAAATTCGAGCGCGTTTGCGATGACGATCGTCGCGAGGATCCGGCGCTCGGGCGTGCGGCGATCCGTGTGACCGGCGATCGCTGGCGCGACGTCCGCATCCGGCACGACGGGCTCGCGCTTCACTGTGCGCCCTGGCGACGATCGCGCTGCGCGGCGTCGGCCGTGCTGCCGTTCGCGCGCGGCGCCGAAGGCAGCGTGAAGCAGAACCGCGTGCCGTGCGCGCCGGTGTCGCCGATCCAGATCGCTCCGCCGTGCGCTTCGACGATCGATTTCGAAATCGGCAGCCCCATGCCCATGCCGTCGCGCTTCGTGCTCGAAAACGGCTGAAAGATCGCATCGGGCGGCGTGCTCGCGATCCCGCATCCGGTATCAGCGACCTCGAACAGCGTATGCGTGTCGTCGTAGCGGCCGGCGCGTACGTGCAGCCGCCGCTCGCGACCGTCGTCGCGCGTTGCGTCGATCGCGTGAATGCCGTTGATCAGCAGGTTCGTCAGCACTTGCTGCAGCTGGATGCGGTCGGCATGCGCGGTCGTGCCGGGCGCGACTTCGCTGCCGAGCGCGATGCCGTGCGTGCCGGCTTCCGACGCGATCAGCTGCATCGCCGACGCGACAACTTCCGCGCAATCGAGCGCGACCGCTTCGACCGGCGCACCGGCGAGGAACCCGCGCAGCCGGCGGCAAATGTTCGCCATGTCGTCGGTCCATCGCGACGCATGACGAAACGCGGCGGTGGCCTCGGCGACGTTCGGCTCCGCGCGGTCGAGCCAGCGGACGGCCGCGTCGAGCGCGGTGCGGATCGCGCCGAGCGGCTGGCCGATCTCGTGCGTGATGGACGCGACGAGCTGCCCCATCATCGATGCACGCGCGGTGCGCGCGAGCTGCGCGCGCAGCGCGTCGAGCCGCTCGCTGTTCTCCTTGTACTCGGTGACGTCGAATGCGTAGAAATGGAGGCGACGGTACGCGTCGTCGTCGGCCGGCAGCGCGCAGCGCCATACGATCGGCACCTTCCTGCCCGACAGTGTCGCCAGCGTGCGTTCGCCCTGGCATGACGAACGGCCTTCGAACATCGCGTGCAGGACCTGCGAGTTGCTGAGCCGGCTCGCCGGCAGCAGCCGCTGTGCGGCCGCGAAGAACGCATCCTTCGATTGCGCATCGAACAGCGCGAGCGTTGCGTCGTTCGCGTCGACGAACGCGTGCAGCCGGCGAACTTCGTCGATCACGTCCGGATGCGCGTCGAGGTACGCCTCGAGATCGGTCACGCCGCGCGCTTTCAGCGTATCGATCCAGCGCTTGATGCCGGACCAGTCCTCGATCAGGATCGGGATCGGCGCGGACCGGAACAACGCATCGACGCGTGCGTCGTCGGCCGCCGCGCGATCGTCGGCTGCGCGGGTCTCGCGATCGCGGATGCTGCCTGTCGCTGCGTGAGGTTCGTTCATTGTGGGAAAGCCACGTTGGCCGTGTGTCCGAGCGACTCCCGCGGCACAGGGCATGCTATCTCGCGGAAAAATGCGCGCCGATTATACACAGACAAAATGGCCCGGACGTCGTCCGGCGCCGCCGCTGCATGCGGCCGGTGCGCCTCGCACGGCTGCGGCGCGCGCGGCGCAGCGATCGTGCGGAGCCGAAATGCAGCGGGCCGCGCGGAAAGCCGGCCCGTTCCGCGCCGTCGAGAATGCGACCGATGCACGACAGCGCGACCGGCACAGGGCCGGCGCGCGAGCCGTGCGAACCGCCGCTTTTTTCCTGCGACCGGCGGGCGCAAGCGGCATTCTCGAAGGAGCATGAAGATGGCAAAGCTCGTACTGAAAGACGGCACCGAACTGTTTTACAAGGACTGGGGCACGGGGCAGCCCGTGGTGTTCTCGCACGGATGGCCGTTGAACGCGGACGCGTGGGACGCGCAGATGATGTATCTCGCCGAGCGCGGCTATCGCGTGATCGCGCACGACCGCCGCGGGCACGGCCGCTCGAGCCAGCCTTGGAACGGCAACGACATGTCGCGCTACGCGGACGATCTGGCCGAGCTGATCGAGCATCTGGACCTGAAGGACGCGGTGCTCGTCGGCCACTCGACGGGCGGCGGCGAAGTCGCGCGCTACATCGGCCGGCACGGCACGCAGCGCGTCGCGAAGGCGGTGCTGATCGCGGCGGTGCCGCCGCTGATGCTGAAGACGGATGCGAATCCCGGCGGGCTGCCGCTTTCCGTGTTCGACGATATCCGCAGCGGCGTGATCGGCAACCGCTCGCAGTTCTTCAAGGACCTCGCGGTGCCATTTTACGGCTTCAACCGCGACGGCGCACGACCGTCGCAAGGCACGGTGGACGCGTTCTGGTATGCGGGCATGCAATGCTCGATCAAGAGCGCGTACGACTGCATCAAGGCATTTTCGGAAACCGACTTCACCGACGACCTGCGACGCATCGACGTGCCGACGCTCGTGCTGCAGGGCGACGACGACCAGATCGTTCCGCTCGACGATTCGGGCAAGCTGTCGGCCGAGATCGTGCGCGATGCGCGTCTGACGATCTATCCCGGTGCGCCGCACGGGCTGTGCACCACGCATGCGGACCGCGTGAACGCCGATCTGCTCGCGTTCATCCGCGCGTAAACGAGCGTCCCGCCGCGCGCGTGTCGCGCGGGCGGGCACGCGCCGGCACGGTTCAGCTGCCGAAGTACGGGTTGCAGAAGCTGACCGGGCCGACGCAGCTTCCACCTTTCGCGACGGTGCGTGCGGCGCGCGCGCCGGCCGCGCTGCTGCCCGTTTCGGCCACGCCGCCGTATCCCTGCGCGGCGGCGACCTTCGCTTCGGCCGCCTGGATGTCGGCCGGATAGTCGTCGTTGGCGCCGCGCGACGGCAGATAGCCGGCCTGTTCGATGCGGGCCAGATCGGCGCGCACCTGTGCGCGCGTGACGGGCGCGGCGGCTTGCGCGAATGCGGCGGCCGGAATCAGCGCGCCTGCGCTCAGGATCAGTGAAACGACGATGCTCTTCATGATGACGCTCCTTCGGTTGTCAATGCGGATGGTGAGAACGCGTGCGGGCACGCGGACGGCGATCTTTTGCGTAGCGATCGACGCCTGCAATATAGAGAGCGCGCGTCGTGCGTCGTTACGCGAACGCACGCCGCACAGCGAATTCGCCGGATCGCGAGCGATGCCGCGGGTCGCGCGACGGAACGGGGGAAGGCCGCGGGCCGCGTCTGCCGGTGCGTTGGCGGCCGCGGGCGGTGGGAACGCGCAATGCGTGTGCAGCGACTATACGTACATATGATTTCCGCGGACCGTCGATTTCTCTAATATGGCTTCGGTTCGGGCGGCCGATGTCGCGTCGCCCACGGTACGATTCCGGCCGAGGGCCCGAGGTTTGCAGAAAAATCCGATCGTTTCGATTGTCGACGACGACGAATCCGTCCGCGTCGCAACATCGAGTCTGGTCCGCTCGCTGGGCTGGGCGGCGCGCCTCTATGCGTCCGCGGAGCAGTTCCTCGCATCGGGCGGCATGGAGGACGTCTGCTGTATCATCTCGGACGTCCAGATGCCCGGCATTTCCGGCCTGGAGATGTATCGGCGCCTGGTCGACGGCGGCGTGACGTTGCCGATCATTTTCATCTCGGCGTTCGCGTCGGATTCGGTCCGGCGGCAAGCGCTCGACATGGGCGCGATCTGCGTGCTCGGCAAGCCGGTGGACGCCGCGGAGGTCGCGCGCCACCTGGAGTCGGTGAAGGCGGGCGGGGCCGATGCAGCACGCTGACCCGTTTTTCTTTTTCTTCGCGCGGCGCGCCGCAGAACGACGATGATGCTCAACCGAAGCACAGGCAGGCCCTGGCGCGAGGACGCGCGCGTGCTCTACACGTTGGCCGGTGCGCTGGCCGCTGCGGTCTTCGCGATCGACGTGACGCCGCTCGACATCGCGATCGCGGTGCTGTACGTCGCGGTCGTGCTGCTGGTCGCGTCGGCCGGCTCGCGGCGCGCGACGTCGATCACCGCATGCGCGTGCGTCGCGCTCACACTGCTCGCGCTCGCGCTGTCGCACGACGAACGCTATTCGGCCGGCGCGCTCGCGCGCTGCGGCGTGAGCCTGCTCGCGATCGTCACCACCGCATTCCTCGCGCTGCGCAATCTCGCGAACACCGCGATCCTGCGCGAGCGGCTTCAGCTGCTCGATCTCACGCACGATGCGATCGTCGTCTACGACCTGCAGGACCGGATCGCGTTCTGGAACCAGGGCGCGGAAGCGCTTTACGGCTGGACCGCGCAGCAGGCGATCGGCCAGCCGATCCACGTGCTGACGCAGACGCATGCGTCGGTGCCGCTCGACGAGATTCGCCGTACCGTGCTCGAAACCGGACAGTGGCAGGGCGAACTGCACCGCGTGCGCAAGGACGGCAACACGGTCATGATCTCGAGCCGGCTCGCGCTGTGGCGCGATGCGGGCGGCAAGCCGGTCGCGATACTCGCGACGAGCAACGACATCACCGACCGCAAGCGGATGGAAGGCGAGCTGCGGCGTCAGCAGAACGAGCTGCGCGCGATGATCGACGCGATTCCGGGGATGGTGTGGAGCTCGGACGGCGACGGCAGGATCGGCTACGTGAACCGGCGCTGGGCCGAGTTCGGCGTATCGATGGCCGAGAACGGCGGCGACATCTGGCGCGCGGTCGTGCATCCGGACGACTTCGACATGCTGCACGCCGCGTGGCAACGCGCGGTCGCGAGCGGAGCGTCGTTCGAGAACATCGCGCGAATCCGCCGCCGCGACGGCGTGTACCGGTGGGTGCACATCGGCGCCGAGCCGCTTCGCGACGACGGCGGGCGCGTGGTGCGCTGGTATGGCGTGAATACCGACATCGAGGCGCGCAAGCAGGCCGAGCACGCGCTGCGCCGCAGCGAGGCGTTTCTGTCCGACGCGCAGCGGCTCAGCCATACCGGAAGCATCGCGATGCGGCTGCCCGACGGCCCGATGTGGTGGTCCGACGAGACGTACCGGATCTTCGAGCTGCCGCGCGACACGATGCCGAGCGTCGAGCTGATCGTGCTGCGCGCGCATCCGGACGACGTATCGCACGTGACCGACGCATGGCGCCGCGTGATGGCCGGCGAGCCGTATCTCGACATGCAGTTCCGGCTGATGATGCCGGACGCGCGCGTCAAGCACGTGCATTACGTCGCGCATCTGATGCCGCACCAGACGGATGCCGAATACGTCGGCGCGCTGATGGACATCACCGAACGGGTCGTCGCGCAGGACGCGCTTGACCGGTCCACCGCCGAGCTCGCGCACGCGACGCGCGTGACGATGCTCGGCGAGCTGGCCGCGTCGATCGCGCACGAGGTCACGCAGCCGCTCGCGGCGATCGTGACGGCCGGCGACGCCGCGCTGCGATGGATCGACCGGCCGGAACCCGATCTGGCCGAAGTGCAGCAATCCGTCGGCCAGATGATCCGCGACGCGAAACGGGCGTCCGACGTGATCCGCCAGATCCGTGCGCTGGCGCGCAAGCGCGCGCCCGAACAGACGTCGCTCGATCTGAACGCCGTTGTGCGAGAATCGCTCGAACTCGTGCGGCGCGAGCTCGAAAATCAGCGCGTCGACGTCGAAACGGACTATGCGGCGTCGCCGCAGCGCGTGTGCGGCGATCGTGTGCAGCTGCAGCAGGTCGTCATCAATCTTGTGATGAATGCGGTGCAGGCGATGTCCGGCGTGGCGCCCGGCGCGCGCCGTCTGCGCATCCGCACGCGCGCGTTCGATGACGACCACGCGCACGTCGTCGTGGAGGACAGCGGAACGGGGATCCGGCACGCGGATTTCGACCGCCTGTTCAGTGCGTTCTTCACGACCAAGGAGGACGGCATGGGCATGGGGCTGTCGATTTGCCGGTCGATCGTCGAAGCGCATGGCGGCCGCATCTGGGCGGACCTGCGCGACGGCCCCGGCGCGGTCATGCAGTTCGTGTTGCCAGTCGATGAGGAAATGTGTAATGAGCACTGACGCGCAGGACTCGGCCGAGCAGTCGATCGTCTACGTCGTCGACGACGACGAATCGATGCGCACGGCGGTCGACATGCTGCTTCGGTCGGTCGGACTGCGCGTCGAGGCGTTCGCGTCCGCGCACGACTTTCTCGCGTTCGAGAAGCCCGACGTGCCGAGCTGCCTGATTCTCGACGTGCGCCTGAAAGGCCAGAGCGGCCTCGCGGTGCAGGAGCAGATCGCGGCCGCCGACTTGCAGCTGCCGATCATCTTCATGACCGCGTACGGCGACATCGCGATGTCGGTCAAGGCAATGAAGGCCGGCGCGATGGATTTCCTCGCGAAGCCGTTCCGCGAACAGGACATGCTCGATGCGGTCGCCGCGGCGCTCGCGCGCGACGAGCGCTGCCGAAGCGCGCAGCGCGCGCTCGGCGATCTGCGCAGTCGCTATGCGACGCTGTCCGCACGCGAGCGCGAAGTGATGGCGTTCGTCGCGAGCGGACTGATGAACAAGCAGATCGCGGCGGAAATGAACCTCAGCGAAATCACCGTGAAGATCCATCGCGGGCAGGCAATGAAGAAGATGGACGCGCGCTCGCTCGCCGACTTGGTGCGCAAGGCCGAAGCGCTCGGCATCAATCAGCCGCCGGAGCCCGCCGCGGCGCCGAAGAGCCGCGGTACCTGATCCGCCGGCCGTCGCGACCGCGATACGGCGATGCGACCGCGTCGCCGTTCGAATAGAAAAGAACGCTTCGGTCGCGACAAGATCCCCTGCATTCGACTCGGCATGATGGCTGCGCCTGCGAGCGCATCCGCTCGCGGCACGCACGTCGCGCACGGTGCGCGACGCGTCGTCCAGTCACATCCGGAAAAGCGAAGGGGATCAAATGAAAATGGAATTCAGGAAGATGGTGGTTCTCGCGGCCGTCGCCGCCTGCGCGACGCTCGGCGTGGCGAAATCGTCGATCGCCGCTTCGCCGGCCGATCCCGCGACGGATCCGCACATCGACCCGCAGATCCGGTCGTTCCTCGTGGCGCTCGACAAGGACAGCAGCCCGTTCTGGGAGCTTCCGCAGCCGAAGCCGCAGGAGATTCTGACCCAGCTGCAGGACCAGACGCCGGTCGACATGTCCGGTATCACGACCACCGAGCGCACGATCACCGAAGACGGGCGCACGGTGAAGCTCTACATCGTGAAGCCGGCTCACGTCGAACGCAAACCGGGCGTGCTGCTGTTCATTCACGGCGGCGTGTGGATCGTCGGCAATTTCGCGAATCACCAGCGCCTGGTTCGCGACCTCGTGATCGAGTCCGGCCAGATCGGCGTGTTCGTCGAATATACGCCGCTGCCGCAGGCGAAATTCCCGACGCAGCTGGAGGAATCGTATGCGGCGCTGAAGTGGGTCGCCGCGCACGCCGGCGAGTTCGGCGCAGACGGCTCGCGCATCGCGGTGGCCGGCAACTCCGTCGGCGGCAACATGGCCGCGGCATTGACGCTGATGGCGAAAGACCGGAACGGCCCGAAGATCAGCTACCAGGCGCTGCTGATTCCGGCGACCGACGCGAGCGTCGATACCGCTTCGTACCGCGCGTACGGCACCGGCCGGTTTCTCGCGCGCGCGTTCATGAAGTACGGCTGGGATCTGTATGCGCCGGACGCGAAGACGCGCGACAACCCGTACGTGTCGCCGCTGCGCGCGAGCATCGACGAGCTGAAGGGTTTGCCTCCGGCGCTCGTGATCACCGCGGAGAACGATCCGCTGCGCGACGAGGGCGAAGCGTATGCGCGCAAGCTGAAGGAGGCGGGCGTCAGCGTCGCGGCGGTGCGCTACAACGGCACGATTCACGACTTCGTGCTGCTGAACGCGCTGCGCCACGTGCCGTCGACCGAAGCGGCGCTCGAGCAGATCAGCGCCGGTATTCGCGAGCACATCGACAACTAGTGTCTGACGCACGTCGCGCTCGCTCGACGCTGCCGGCTCCGGTTCGCTTCGCGAATCGCGAGCCGGCCGGTAGACGCGCCGAGCCCGCGCCGCGCGCGAACCTCGTGCGCGATCGCGTGAATCTCTACATCGATCGCACGCTTCGGAGCCGGTCATGCGCATCCTGATAGTCGAAGACGAACCGAAGACCGGCGCGTATCTGAAGAAGGGCTTCGAGGAATCGGGCTTCTGCGTCGATCTCGCGAAGGACGGCGCGCAAGGGCTGCTGCTCGCGCAGGAGGAGTCGTACGACGTGATCGTGCTCGATGTGACGCTGCCCGTGCTCGACGGCTGGAGCGTGCTGAAGCGGCTGCGCGACACGCATACGACGCCGGTGATGTTCCTGACTGCGCGCGGCGACGTGCACGATCGCGTGCATGGGCTCGAACTCGGCGCCGACGACTATCTCGTCAAGCCGTTCGCGTTCGTCGAACTGCTCGCGCGCGTGCGCACGCTCGCGCGTCGCGGGCCGCCGCGCGAGACCGAACGGCTCGCGGTCGGCGACCTCGAAATCGACGTCGTGCGCCGTCGCGTGAAACGCGGTTCGGTGCGCATCGATCTGACGCCACGCGAATTCTCGCTGCTGCAGCTGCTCGCGCGCCGGCACGGCGAAGTGCTGAGCCGCACGCAAATCGCGTCGTACGTATGGGACATGAATTTCGACAGCGACACCAACGTCGTCGAAGTCGCGATCCGGCGCCTGCGCGCGAAGGTCGACGACGCGTTTCCGCTGAAGCTGATCCACACGGTGCGCGGCGTCGGCTACGTGCTGGAAACGAAAGACCGCGCATGACGCGCGGCCTTTCGCCGGCCGTGAAGCGCAGGCGCTACGTCAGGCTGTACGACGCGGCGCCGGCTCCGGCGAGCTTGCCGCCATCGACGATCAAGTATTCCGGACGAATCGGCCGGCCTTCGAGGAAGCACTGCAGGATCTCGAGCGTGCCGGCCGCGTAGCGCGCCTGCGCGGACAGCGACGTGCCCGAGATATGCGGCGTCATGCCTCCGTTCGGCATCCGGCGCCACGGATGATCGGCCGGCGCGGGCTGAGGAAACCACACGTCGCCGCCGTAGCCGGCGAGACGGCCCGACTCGAGCGCGCGTACGACCGCGTCCGTATCGCACAGCTTGCCGCGCGCGGTGTTGATCAGGTAGGCGCCCGGCTTCACGTGGCTGAACATCGCGTCGTCGAACAGATGCTCGGTGGACGGATAAAGCGGACATTGCAGATTGATCACGTCGCAGACGCGTACCAGCGATTCGGCGCTCGCATGGTAGGTCAGGCCCAGCTCGCGTTCGAGATCGGCCGATAGACGATGGCGGCTGTGGTAGTGCAGATGTACGTCGAACGGCTTCAGCCTGCGCAGCACCGCGAGGCCGATGCGGCCCGCGCCGATCGTACCGAAGTGCATGCCTTCGAGATCGTAGCTGCGGCTCACGCAATCGGCGATATTCCAGCCGCCGTCGACCGCGAAGCGATGGGCCGGCAGGAAATTCCGGACCAGCGCGAGCACGGTCATGACCACGTGCTCCGCCACGCTGATGCTGTTCGAGAACGTTTCCTCCGCAACGACGATGCCGCGCTCGGTCGCCGCTTGTAGATCGACGTGGTCCGATCCGATTCCGGCGGTCAGCGCGAGCTTCAGCTTCGTTGCTTTCGCGATTCGTTCGCGCGTCAGATACGCAGGCCAGAACGGCTGCGAAATCACGACGTCGGCGTCCGGAAGGTGCTGTTCGAACACGGAGTCCGGGCCGTCCTTGTCGCCCGTTACGACCAGTTCGTGACCGTGCGCTTCCAGATACGGCCGCAGCCCCAGCTCGCCCGACACGCAGCCGACGAGCTCGCCGGGCTTGAAACCAAGCGGCCCTTGCGGCGAAGGCAGCCGCTGGCCGCCCGGATAGGCGCCGATCGCCGGTATGTCGTCGCGCACGTAGTGCGGCGGATAGCCGGTGGACGGATCGGGGTACAGAACGCAAAGCACTTTCGCCATTCGTCTTCTCCTGTTCGCGAGTTCAATCGTCTGCGGGATGGGTGCTCGTCGCAGATTAGGAGAGGTGTCCGGCGTGTCGTTCTATCGAGGCACGGATTTTTCGGAATCGCATGCAACCGCATCGCGATGCCGGCAAGCGCTCGCACGTGGCGATGGACGAAACGCGTACGGTGCCGTCACGCGCCGGCCGACGGCAGCGTGACCTGGAACGTCGTGCCGGACGGTTCGTGAACCGTCGCGCGCAGCTGGCCGCCGTGCGCATGCACGACCGAATGGGCGATCGCGAGGCCGATGCCCATTCCCGTGTCCTTCGTCGTGAAGAACGGTTCGAAAAGCCGCTCCATATGCGCGGCCGGCACGCCGGGCCCCGAATCCGTCACGTTGATTTCCACGACGCGGCCGTCGGCGTTCGACGTGGAAATCGACAGGCTGCGGCGCCCTTCGTTGACCGCGTGCATCGCCTCGATCGCATTGACGATCAGGTTGACGATGACCTGCTGAAGCTGCACGCGATCGCCGAGCACGCGCGGCGACGGCGTCGCGAGCACCGTGTCGATACAGACGCCGTTCTTTTCCGCATCGCGCCGCGTGACGAACAGGATGTCGAGAATCGCGGCATTGACGTCCACGACCTCTTGCCGCACCGGCGATTTACGAACGAAGTTGCGGATCCGGTCGATGATGTCGCCCGCTCGCAGCGCGTCGCGGACGATCAGCTCGAGCGCGCGCGACGCGCGGTCGACGTTGGCCGGCTGCGCGGACAGCCATCGCAGCGCGGCGTCGGCGTTCGCCGCCATCGCGGCGATCGGCTGCTTGACCTCGTGACCGATCGTGGCGGTCAGCTGGCCGACCGCGGAAACGCGATTCGCGTGCGTGAGCTCCTGCTGCACTTCGCGGAAACGGCTCTCGCTTTCCCGCGCGCGCGCCTCCGCGCGCTTGCTTTCGCTCAAGTCCAGCACGAATGCGACGCCGTCCTGACCGCCGGGCGTGAACATCGCCGCACCGACGAGCACCGGCGCGCGGCTGCCGTCCTTGCGGAAGTACTCCTTTTCGATCGGCGGCAGCACGCCGGTCGAGCGCAGCAGCGGCTCGTGGATCTGAAAATCGGCGTCGATCCATTCCGGCGGCGTCAGCGCTTTCCAGTTCAGCTGCCCGCGTTCGAGTTCGTCGCGGCCGTAGCCGATCAGATCGAGCAATGCGGCATTCGCTTCGACGATCGTGCCGTCGGGCGCGTAGATAAAGATGCCGATGATGTTCGCATCGACGAGCCGGCGAATCCGCGCTTCGCGGTCGGACAGTTCGCGATACAGGCGCGCGTTTTCGAGCGTGATCGCGACCTGCGACGCGAGCACGCGCAGCGCGGCGAGCCGCGCCGGCGCGAACACGCCGGCCGCGAGCCGGCTCTCCAGATACAGCGTGCCGGTGAGCGCGTCGCGGCGCACCAGCGGAATGCACAAAATCGAGCGCACGCCATGTGCGACCGTATACGGGTCGGCCGCGCACAGCGGATCGTTCAGAGCGTCGGGGCTCGATACGACCTCGCGCGTGCGCAGCACGTAGTTGATCGCCGTCATCGGCAGGCGGCGGGCATCGAGCGGCGAGCTTTCCTGTTCGACGGTCACCGCGCGGTCGCGAACCGTGGCTTCCGCGTGGATGCTCGCGTGGCCGTCGGACGTCAGGATCAGCAGGCCGCGATCGGCGCCGGAGTGCGTGAGCGCGGCCTTCATGAACGTGTCGATCGCGTCTTCCAGCACGAGTTCGGACGATACGCGCTGCGACACGTCGATCAGCATCGCGTAATCGACTTCGCCGGCCGTCGATCGTATCGTGTCGCGTCGATCGCCGCCGTGCACGTCGTCGCCCGGACGAGCGCCGAGCTCGTCGAGCTGCTGCACCTTGCCGAGCGCGCCCCAGCGCACGTAGCCGTAGCGCGCGTTGCGCAGATACGCGTCCGCGACGATCGCGAAGCCGCGCGCGCGGTAAAAACGCGCGGCCAGTTCGCTCGCGATCGCCTCCTGATGCGGAAAGTCGTTCGCGCGCGCGGAAGCGATTGCGCGTTCGTACAGATGCTCGGCATCGAGCGTGCGCGATTCGATGCGCGCGAGCTCGGCGCCGATCAGCGCGGCGCGATCGGCGAAGTTTTCGGGGAACCGGCTTGCGAGCACGTCGATGCGCGCGCGATGACCGGCCGCGCGCTCGAGCAGGCCGGCACGCGCGTCGGGCGCCGCACGATCGATCGCGGCGGTCAGCGTGAGCGCCGCATAGAAGTGGAACTCCGCTTCTTCCAGAAACATCGACGAAGTCCACATCAGCGGTTCGGCTCGATGCAGCGCGTCGAGTGCCGACGCGTAGTCGCCGCACAGGTAGCGCGCCTGCATTTTCCGCGTCCAGTACCAGCATGCGGCGATCGCGAGGCTGCGGCTGCTCGCCAGCCGCGCTTCGACCGCGCGTTCGTCGAATTGCGCGTCGTCGAACGAGCCGAATCGCCGCGTTTGCCCGCGCAGCGTGCGAACGAGTGCGCGCTGGGTCGAGATGATGTCGACGACGAGGCCGTGTTGTGCGTTGCGCGCGAACGCGAGCCCGCGTTCGGCTTCGTCGTGCACGGATGCGAGCGGGTCGCCGGCAAACAGGAAATTCGTGTTCAGGCAGTTCAGCGAATACGACGCGTACAGCAGATCGCCCGCTTTGTCGGCGGCTGCGAACGCACGTCTGAGCACCGGCTCGGACAGCCGCACGTGCATCGTCCAGCGCATCGTGAAGATCGCGAACACCATGCACGTGCTCGCGTGGAAGCGGTGCGCTGCATTCAGCTCGGCGATGCGATAGCCGGCCTCGCCGAACCGGATGCCGATTTCGAAATCGCCGAAGCGCGGCCCGGCAATCCGGCTCAACGTGCCGTACGCGACACAGGACGCCTCGCAATTTCCGCTCGCGATGCTGATGTTGATCGCCTTGCACGTGATCAGCGAATTCAGGTTGAAATCGGTGAAGCACGCGGCGGACAGAAGACGCGTCAGGACTTCTAGCGTGGTCAGCGTTACCGGGTCGGTCATCGACGGCAGCCCGGCGATGTCGTCGATCGTCAGGCGGGCCGCGCGCCGGCGAAGTTCGACGTATTCGTCGCGGACTTCGTCGTCGGACGGGCGGGCCGGCACGTCGATCCCGACGCAGCGCAGATAGTCGAGCGCGACCGAGATCGCGTCGTCGCTTCGATCGAGCGCCGTATAGACCTCCATGCGACGCACGGTCACGCGGCCCAGCGCGATCGGATCGCGCGTGTCGACGCGCAGCGCGGCAAGACGACGCTCCGCTGCAGCGAGCTCCCCGGTCAGGAACTCGCATTCGGCCAGTTCGAGTTCGAACCGGAAGCGGGCGTCGTCCGATCGCGCGTCATGGCCGGGCGGCAGCAATGCCGCTCCCGCACCGAGGTAGCGCAACGCGGCATCGTATGCAGCCGACAGCTTCGAGCGGATGCCGGCCCGCAGGTTGAGCATCGCGACGGCGTGCCGTTCGTGCGCCGCGACCACGTAATCCGCGGCCCGATTGAACTGACCGACGACGTCGAACAGCAGCGCATCGTCGTCGCCGTCCGACAGTTGCGGCAACAACGAGCGGCCGATCTGCAAATGGGTGTCCGCGCGTGCGTCGTCCGGAATCAGCGCGTAGGCGGCTTCCTGAATCCGGTCGTGTGCGAACCGGTACGTGTCGCCTGTGCGTTCGACGAGCTGCTGCCGGAGCGCGAACCGAAGCGTCGCGTGCAGCGCATCTTCGGTGCTGCCGCAGACGATCGCAAGCTCGCGCGCGGCGGCGCGGTAGCCGACGCACGCGAGCTTGCAAAGCGCGTCCTTGCATGCATCCGGCACGCGCGCGAGTCGCGTTGCGGTGAGGTCCGCAACGTTGTCGGTGTACCGCGCGCCTCTGACCGCCTGCACGTCCCATGACCAGCGCGCTGCGGCCCGGTCGATCTCGAGCAAGTTTTCTTCGGCGAGCGCGTGCAGAAACTGCACGACGAAGAACGGGTTGCCGGCGGTCTTCGAATGCACGATGCGCGCGAGCGGCTCCACGAGCCGGCTGTCGGACCGCAGGACGTCGCCGACCAACGCGTTCACCTGAGGTGCGGTCAGCGGCGTCAGCCGGATGTCGTCGACGGCGATGCCGGCCGACTTCATCCGTGCAATCGTCGGCGGCAGCGGATGCCCGGCGCCGACTTCGTTGTCGCGGTAGGCGCCGATCAGCAGCATCCGCGGCATGGCCGACGCGCCGGTCATGCGTTCCATCAGGTCGAGCGTGGCCGCGTCGGCCCACTGCAGATCGTCGATGAACAGCACGAGCGGCGGCTTGAGCTGCGTCAACGCGTCGATGAACCGGCGCAATACCCGCTGAAAACGCGTGTGCGCGTGCTGCAGCGGCAGGTCGGGCACGCGCGGCTGCTCGCCGATCAGCGCGGCGAGCGACGGCACGAAATCGGTGATCAGTTTCCCGTTCGGCCCGAGCGCGTCGCGGATCGCATCGCGCCAGCGGCACAGTTCGTGTTCGGGCTCGGTCAGCAGCGAGCGGATCGCGCTCGTCAGCGCGACGGCCAGCGCTGCATAAGGCGTCTGCGTGTTCTGCCGGTCGCACTTGCCGACGGCGAACGTGCATCGCGACGGCCCGACTGCCGTTTGCAGCTCGCGGACCAACGAAGATTTGCCAATGCCGGCATAGCCGGAAATCAGCACGAAGCCGGCCGGCGCGCCGTCGGCGGCGTTCTCGAACGCGCGCGTCAAGCGTGCCAGCTCACGCTCGCGACCGTAGAGCCGGACCGGTCCCGACAGTCGATCGGGCAGATCCGCGTCGCCGAGATCGAACGGACGTATCGTCGCGTGCGCGGACCACTCGGCCAGGCAGTGCCGCAGATCGTTCTCGAGTCCGGCCGCGCTCTGGTAGCGTCTCGCCGGCTCCTTCTCGAGCAGTTTCATCACGATCGCGGACAGCGCGGGATCGACCTGCTCCGCACGCCGATCGGGTGCGACGGGCTTGCGTGCGGTGTGGCAGTGAATCCACTCGGCCGCGCTCGTCGCGTCGAACGGCAGCGTGCCCGTCAGCATCCGGTAGAACACCACGCCGATGCCGTACAGGTCGCTGCGCGCATCGACCGCGCAATTCAGCCGGCCTGTCTGCTCCGGCGCCATGTATGCCATCGTGCCGGCGATGACGTCGGGCGGGCTCGCTGCTTCATCGCCGCGCGGCGCGTCGGATGCGATCCCGAAGCCGGTGATTCTGACGCGAGCATCGGCTTCGTCGACGTACAGGTGAGCGGGTTTCAGATCGCGATGCACGATATCGCACGCGTGCATTCGGCGAACCGCGGCGGCAATCGCGATCGCCAGATTCAGGAAGCGCGCGGTCGGCAGCCGCTCGGTCAGCAGATGTTCGAGCGGAATGCCGCCGGCGTCTTCCAGAACGAGCGCGACGCTGTCGCCGCGCCTTTGCAGATCGAGCGGCCGCATCGCCCATGCGCGGTCGAGCTTGTCGCGCATCCGGTATTCGTTCAGCAGCCGCTCGAACGCAGCGATGTCGGACGCGCCGCGTCTCGACTGCGCGACCAGCACCGCGATGCGATGGCCATGCCGGTCCGTCGACAAAGCGTGTGAGCGCAGCAGGTCGCCGTCGTCGTAGACGGCAGGGGAGGCGACGCGCGGTGCGAGCGGGGCGGTGTCGGGCAGCGAAGACATGGGCGGCAGCCGGGTTTGCTCCGAACGGTCGGCGCGGTCGGGAAAGCGCCGCAGATTCGGTGCGTCGTTCATGGCCGGCGGAGTTTTCCGTCGGATTGCGATGCCGTCGGACCGCCGTCGCGTCCGATGCAAGAGCGCGGCGACGCGCGCTCACGCATGTTCGATCAGACGGTTGTCGCGATCGACGAGGCCCAGCGCTTCGGCCTTCAGCACGAAATCGGCGAGCGACGGCGATTTCATCTTCTTCATTGCCTGGCCGCGATGCAGCTTCACCGTGATTTCGCTCAGGTTCAGCTCGGTCGCGATCTGCTTGTTCAGCAGGCCGTTGGCCACCATCGTCATGATCGTGCGCTCGCGCGGCGTCAGGGATTCATAGCAGGTGCGCAGTATCGCCGCGGATCGCTCGACTGCGCGGCGCCTGCGATCGCGTTCGAGCGCGCTCGTGACGGCGTCGATCATGTCCTGGCCGCGAAACGGCTTCGGAAGAAAATCCGCGGCGCCGGCCTTCATCGCCTGAACCGACATCGGAATGTCGCCGTGCGCGGTCATCAGGATCACCGGAATGCGCAGCTCGCGCATGATCTGCTCCTGCACCGCGAGGCCGCTTTGCCCTTTGAGCCGAACGTCCAGCACGACGCAGCTCGGCGCGTCCGGCAAATCGAGCGCGAGAAACGCGTGCGCGGTCGCAAACGACCTGACCTGCAAGCCGACGGAGTCGAGCAGCGTTTCGACGGCTTCGCGCATCGCGCTGTCGTCGTCGATCACGAAGACGACCGGGTCGGTCGTATCGGCGGTCATACCAGTCATATCGCCTCCGCGCTTGAAATTCCGACGGGCATCGTATCGACCCGATGTTTCTGTTTAACGACCCGGTACGGATAGCCCCGCATTTTAGAGCCAAACGCGGGCCGGCACGATGCCGTCAAAAAGGCCGCGCATGGCGCCGCGCGCGGGTGTTCGGCTGGCTCGCGCCGCGGCTTCGACGACAGCGCGCGACGACCTCTCTATAATCTCCGCTCGCGAACGATCGATCGTTCGTTCGCACGTCCAGCCGATTGCAGGAGCCTTACCGATGTCGTTGAGCACCGATGCCGACTTCTTTCTCCTCCTTGCCAACAGCTACCGCCGGCTTCTCGGCCGACCGCTCGCGCCCGACGGCATGAGCGCATCCGACGGTGCTGCGTGGCTGTACGAAGCGGCGCCGTTCGGCGTGCTGGCGCACGACACGTCGGCCGACCCCGTGTTCGTGTACGGCAACAAGCGCGCGCAGGCGATTTTCGGCTACGACTGGGACGAGCTGACGGCATTGCCGTCGCGTCTTTCGGCCGAACCGATGGAGCGTCGCGAGCGCCAGCTGTTCCTCGACCAGGTCGCGCGCGACGGGTTCGTGTCCGGATATCGCGGCGTGCGCGTGACCAAGTCCGGCACGCGCTTCTGGATCGAGCATGCGACCGTATGGCAGCTGACCGATCGGGACGGGCATTACCGCGGGCAGGCCGCGATGATTCCCGAAGTACGCCCGATCGACGCGTCTGCATGATCCGACTGCGGCCCGCGCCGTCACACGGGCGCGCTGCATGACAAAACCGTAATCGAACGCTCACCTTCCGGACAGTGCCGGACACCCAGAATACGTACCAACTCTTCATCGCATCGAATGGAGAGCGAAGGTCCGGCTCGTTCTGCGGACACGGTCACGTCATTTCGAAAGGTGAACATCATGAAGAACTGGATTCGTGCGGTACTGCTCTGCTGTGCATTTGGCGCTCCGGTCGCCGCGTTCGCGCAAACCGTCGACGGCTCGCTCACGCGTGCCGACGTGCGCGCCGATCTCGTGCGCGTCGAGAAAGCCGGCTATCGGCCGGTCGCCAGCGACCCGTACTATCCCGACGACGTCCAGGCAGCGGAAGCCAAGGTCGCCGCACGGGAATCGGTGGCAGCTCAGCCGGACGCGGACGCCCGGACGTCCGGCCACGTCGCAGCCGCAACGTCACTCGCGTCGAACGACACCGAGCGGCTGTTCGAGCACCACTGAGCATTGCCGTCCACGGGCAATGAAGATGGAAGTCGTCCTGCGCGGCGCCGGGTGATCCGTCAAGGACCGGCGTCGCCGCTTGTCGCGCTCGTCGCCGTGCCCGACGGTATTCGGAAGCGCGCGCTTGCATTGCGCGACACGAATGCGGCAGTGCGGCTGCCGTCTCGATGACAGGGCTGCGTGAAGCGGACACCGGCATTCGAACGTCGAACCGGTGAGCGATCGTGTCCGTGGTCGACACGTCCGCACAGTACCGGACCCGAATGATCACGATCGACGGACTGGCTCGGCGCCCACGCGTTCAGGATGCCGTTGCACGCGTCAGCATCGTGACTGTCGTCGACGGCGCCAAATGACTGCGATATTGCGCGGCACGTCTTTACCGCGATTTTCAGTTTCAACGCTGGATAAGCACAATCCGTGTCCCCGTTTTTTTGAAGATAATATGCGGTGCGATGGCATTTTTTATATGTCGAGAAGATTCCGTCAATTAGCGGTAATTCCGACCGTTGCAGTCGTTTGATTCATGGAAATCGATATTACTGAGATATAATTCCGGCCGGTTCTTCGGATAAGAAGACACATAACGTAACCGCGCCACGGCTTTGAGCAGGAGGTCCGATGAGCGAATTCCTGGTGAGGGTGATCGTGGCGGACGATCATCCGGTGACGGGCCATGGTATTTCAGAAACGTTGAGTCGTGTGGCGACGATCGAGGTGGTCGCGATGGTGGCCGATACCTCGATGCTGATCGAGAAACTCGATACGTCGCCGTGCGACGTGCTCGTGCTCGATTATGTGATGCCGACCGGGCAATATGGCGACGGACTGACGCTGCTCGCATTCTTGCATCGGCGCTACCCGAAATTGCGCTACGTGACGGTGACGATGCTCAATTCGCCGACGGTTTTTCGCGCGTTGCAAAAACTCGGCGTCCAGTGCATCTGCAGCAAGTCCGATGCGTTGTCGCATTTGGTAGTGGCCGTGCATGCCGCCTATTCGGACGGACAGTATCTGTCTCCGTCCATTGCCTCCGTCCTGCGGAAAATCGATGGCGTCGACGTCATGTTGTCGGATCGCGAATCGGAAATCGTCCGCTTGTTCCGCGAAGGGTACAAGGTGTCGGAAATCGCCGAAAAACTGCATCGCAGCAAGAAGACGATCAGCGCGCAGAAACTGTCGGCCATGAGGAAGCTCGGCATTACCCGCGACGCGGACCTCATTCGCGACGACGCAGTGCTCGGCGTGCCGGGGCCGGACGATGCATCGCCCGGTGCCTGAGCGCCGGATATGCAATTGTTCGTGAGAGGACCGGCAAGACGGCTGCGGCTCCGACTGTCGCGACGGCGCGAGTTCGACCCGCAGTGGATGCGCGCATATCAGCGCGCGCTCGTGTATGTCGGCGGCATCGTGCTCGGCGTGTTCATGGTGTTGTGCGGCGCGGCGGTCGCGTGGCTCGAGATTGCCGACTACCAGGCTGCGATGCGTGCGCATTTTCTGAGCAGCAGGGCGCTCGTTCTGGTCGGGATGGCGGAGAACAGCGTGCTGCTGCGACGCCTGGTGTCGGCGTCCGATACGGCATGGGATCCGGACGGGCGTGCATCGAAGCCGGTCGAGGATGCGTTCCTCGCGCAGCAAGGTTATCTGCGCTACGAAGAACCGGGCACCCATCATACGTACGCGGCGACAGCGGTCGTCGATGCCGATCATCCCGTGACCGATTACCGACCGCTGCTTGCGCTGAGCGAGCGGCTGCTGGCATCCGCGATGTGGCGCGATCGCGCGCAGCTGGCACCGAGCCAGGTCTATGTGATCGGTGCGAGCGGTCGATATATGGCGGTCTCGCTGTACGCGATGTCGGGCATCGGACCGCCGCTCGAGCGCTATCGAAATCTGCTGACCGCGCTGCCGCACGAATGGCCGGACGTGATGGCGCTCGTGCGGGACGCCGACGCGAATCCCGCTGCCGCGCCCGCCGACATCGTATGGTTGCCGCCGCGCTTCGATCCGGTTTCCGGCCAGCTGGTGCTGCGTCTTGCGCACTGGACGTTCGATCAACGGCAACGGCCGGTCGCATTGATCGTGCAGACGATGCGGCCGTCGCGTTTCCTGAACGGCATCCTCGACGCGGACAACGGCGAATTCGCGGTAGTCGATCATGAGCAGCGCGTGCTGCTGACACCGAGCGGCAATCGCAGCGACGACGTGATGAGCGCGGTGCGCGCGCCGGGCGAGCCGGGCGCGCGTCACGCGACAGCCGTCACGCAGCAGTTCCACGACGGCCGGTACGTCGTTCGCGGCCCGCTTCCGCATACACAGTGGGACGTACTGTTCGTCTATACGCGCGGCATGTTGCTGCGCGCGATGGCGCCGCGGCTGATCGGCATCGCTGCCGGCACGTTGTTCGGCGTCGCGTTGCTGGTCGGCGCGATCGTGCTCGTCACGCGGCGGGTGCTCGATCCGTCCTATCTGCGCGCGACGCGTCTGGTCGACAGCGAGCGCTTGAACCGCACGTTGATTCGTACCGCGCCGGTCGGTCTTGCGCTGATCGCCGAATCGACCGGCGCGGTGTTGCTGCGAAACGAGATCATGGTTCGTCATGACGGCGGTGCCGAGCACGCGTTGTCGCGCCGGATCTGGCAATCGCTCGCCGGCGCGCCCGATGCGAATCCAACGCTACGCAAGCGGCTGATCGGCAGCCGTGAGATCACGCTGCCGGCCGGCGGCGAGCGTACGACCGATACGCATCTGCTCGTCAATCTCGTCCGCGTCAAATATGGCGGCGAGAGTGCGCTGCTTTGCACGGTCGTCGACATCACCGCGCGCAAGCTGACCGAGCAGTCGCTCGACGCAGCGCGTCGCGCAGCCGACCAGGCGAACCGCGCGAAGTCGGTGTTCCTGGCGACGATGAGTCACGAGATTCGCACGCCGCTGAACGCGGTGATCGGCAACCTCGAATTGATGAAGCGCGGTCCGCTTGCCGACGCGCAGCGCCGGCGCTTGCATGCGGCCGATACGTCGTCTACCGCGCTGTTGCATATCCTCAACGACGTGCTCGACCTGTCGAAGGTCGAAGCAGGGCAGTTGCGCATCGATGCGGTGCCGTTCGACTGCGCGGCGCTGCTGGACGACGTGACGGAATCGTTTCGACCGCTTGCCGAGCGCAAGGGCTTGAGCGTCATCTGCGACGTTGCGCTGGAGCCGTCTCCATACCGCATCGGCGATCCGATCCGGATTCGGCAGATCGTGTCGAACCTGCTGAGCAACGCGATCAAGTTCACCGACGCCGGTCATGTCCGCGTGGCCGCGCATGCGGCGTCGGACGCCGCGCACGGTACCGGTCGGACGGCCGGCGGCGCGCCCGTCGTGGAGATCGTCGTCGCGGATACCGGCATCGGCATTCCCGAAGCCGCGCAAGCGGCGATCTTCGGACTGTATCGGCAGGCGGACGATTCGATTCATCGGCGATACGGCGGCACCGGGCTCGGCCTCGCGCTTTGCCGACGCCTGCTCGACGCAATGAGCGGAGACATCGCCGTGTCGAGCGCGCCCGGTGCAGGCAGCACGTTCCGCGTGCGGATTCCGCTGCCGGTGTGCGACGACGAGCGCGGCGACGCGTCAGCCGAAGTGTCGGATGTATCGCATGTCGCGATCGCCGGTACGGGGCTCAGCGTGCTGGTCGTCGAAGATCATCCGGCGAGCCGGCTGCTGTTGGCCGACCAGCTTCGCGAGCTGGACGTCGACGCGACGCTCGTCGAATGCGGTGCCGACGCGCTGGCCGCAGTCGAGCGAGCGCGCTTCGACATCGTACTGACCGACCTCGGGCTGCCCGACATGGACGGCTGGTCGCTGGCGAGCGAACTGCGCGCGCGCGATCCGGCGCTCCGTCTGATTGCGATGACCGCGCATGTCGGCTCGGACGACGAGCGTCGCTGTGCCGACGCCGGCATCCATGCGCTGCTGCGAAAACCGCTGACGCTGCGCAAGCTGTCGCATGCGTTGGGTCGCGCGGCCGACACGCAGGCGGGCGGCCACCGACCGTCGAGCGGGCTGCCGCAGACGGTTCTGTTCGCGATGCGGCAGGTCACCCACGCGTCGATTGCGTCGATCGACCGCGCGGTGACGACCGGGGACGGCGATACCGTTCAACGTGAGCTGCATTCGATGAGCGGCGGTTTCGTCGCGGTGGGCCAGCACGTGCTCGGCGAGCTCTGTTCCGGATTGCAGCAGGTCGTGCACGACGAGGGGCTGCAGGGCTTTTCAGTACTTTGGCCGTCGTTGCGCGACGAGATAACGAATGCGATCGCGGCGATCTGCAAAGTCGATGTGCGTGCGCGCGATGTGAGCGTCTAGGCGCCGGTGCCGCCGGCGCAATGTGCGGGTCGTGCCGCATTCGGCCGGCGCCGCACCGGCACGGGCGCGAACCGATGCGCGTCGGCGATCCGCGCGCTTCGGCGCTTACCGTGCGTGTTCAGCGCGAATCAACCGGCGCGCGGCCAGCAGCGCCAGCACCAGCAGCACCGCGACATACGCGGCGACGCCTTCCCATGCACCGCGTTGCCAGAACGTGCCGCCGACCGAGCC
>NZ_CABVPR010000006.1 GCF_902499135.1 Burkholderia dolosa | reverse complement strand
GTTTCGCCCGGCAGCGGCAGCCGCGGCGCGCGCACGACCAGATCCATGTTGAGGCTGCCGACCACCGTCACGCGGCCGGCGCCTGCCGGGCGCGCGGTCATGCGCGACCGCCCGGCGCGGCCGGCTCGCGGTAGATCGCCGTCGATTCGCGCAGCACGAGGCGCGGCGACACGACGCGGCGCCGGCTCGGCGCGGCCGAAGAACCGCCGCCGATCCGCTCGATCAGCGTCTGCGCGGCCATTTCGCCGAGCGCGCGCACCGACTGGCCGACCGTGGACAGCGCCGGATACGTGTAGCGCGAGAATTCGATGTCGTCGAAGCCGATCACCGAGCAGTCGTCCGGCACGCGCAGCCCGCGTTCGGCCGCCGCGCGCAGCGCGCCGACGCCCATCAGGTCGTTGCCCGCGAAGATCGCGCTCGGCCGCACCGATTCGAACAGCCGCGACGCCGCGTGATAGCCGCCGAGGCACGAGAAGTCGCTTTCCGCGATCGCGCCCGGCATGATGTCGATTCCGCGCTCGGCCATCGCACGGATGAAGCCGTGCACGCGCATCGCGCTGACGGCCGTGTCGGTCGGCCCGGTGATGCAGCCGATCTTCGCGTGGCCGAGCTCGAGCAGATGGCGCGTCGCCAGATACGCGCCGCGTTCGTGATCGATCTGCACGAGATCGGCCGCGAGCCCCTCGATGTTGCGGTCGACGACGACGAGCGGCGCATGCGCGTCCGCGAGCGTCTGCGCGAGCACCGCGTCCTCGCCGGCCGACGCGACGATCAGCCCGTCGATGCGCTTTTCCTGCAGCACGCGCAGATAGTTGCGCTGCTTGACGGGATCGTCGTCGGAATTGCAGAAGAACACGCAATAGCCGTTCGCTGCGCACTGATCCTCGATTCCGCGCGCGAGCTCCGCGAAGTACGGGTTCGTGCTGTTCGGCACGACGAGGCCGATGGTCGCCGTCGAGCGCGCCTTCAGCGAGCGCGCGACGGCCGACGGCACGTAGTTGAGCTCGCGGATCGCGCCCTCGACCTTCGCCCGCACATCCGCGGACACCGGCCGCGAATTGTTCACCACGTGCGAGACGGTCGTAAACGACACGCCCGCCATGGCCGCCACATCCTTGATCGTCGCCATTTCCCGTTTCTCTCTGGTCTGTTCTCTGTAGTGCTACCGCGCGCGTGCGCGCCGGCTGCGATAGGTGTCGAGCACGACCGCGACCACGATCACCGCCCCGGTGATGATCCGTTTGGTCGGCTCGTTCGCGCCGATTTGCGCGAGCCCGGCAGCCAGCACGGAGATGATCAACACGCCGAAGAACGTGCTGACCACCGAGCCGCGTCCGCCCATCAGGCTCGTGCCGCCGATCACGACGGCCGCGATCACCTGCAGCTCGAGCCCCGCGCCCGCGTTCGGATCGGCCGCTTCGAGCCGCGAGATCTGGAACAGCGACGCGAGCCCCGCGAGCGCGCCCATCAGCGCGAACACGAGAATTTTATACGGCCGCGGGTTAACCCCGGCAAGACGCACGGCTTCCTCGTTCGTGCCGATCCCTACGAGGTAGCGCCCGAACACCGTGCGCGTCAGCACGAACTGCGCGGCGATCATCACCGCGACCGCGATCAGGAACGCCGGCGAAATGCCGAGCGCGATCGGGTTCGACAGGATGTCGAACGCGTCGCCGATGTATGCGGTGCGCGAGTTCGTCAGCTGATACGCGAGGCCGCGCGCGGCCTCGAGCACGCCGAGCGACACGATGAACGACGGAATCCGCCAGCCGACCGTGACCGCACCGGTCAGCGAACCGGTGACGGTCGCGACCGCGATGCCGATCAGCGCGGCGGGCAGCGGCCCCCACTGCCATTTCAGCGCGGCGACGCTGACCATCGACGCCGCGAGCGCGAGCACCGAGCCGACCGACAGGTCGATCCCGGCGATGATCAGCACGAACGTCATCCCGACCGACATCACGACGAGGTCCGGAATCTGGTTCGCGATCGTGCTGAACGTGTCGTAGGTCAGAAAATGCGAGCTGAGCGCGGAGAACAGCGCGATCATCGCGACGAGCGCGCCGGCGAGCCCGAGATAGTTCGACACGCCGAGCCGCGTGCCGGACAGCGTGCGCGCGCGGCGCCCCGTCACGGTCTGCTGCGCGCCGGCGTCGGTCGGGGATACGGGAGGCTGGGTCATTGCTGTCGTCCTGTCGTCGAAATGCCGCGCGCGGCGGGCTGCGCCGGCCGCGCGTCCGGCTGCTGCGCATCGTCCGGCAACGCTTCGCGGCCGAAGCCGGCGAACGCCGCCGCGAGCAGCGCATCCTGGGTCCAGTTGCCGCGTTCGAACACGGCGGTCATGCGGCCGGCCGACATCACGCCGATCCGGTCGCAGATCAGCATCAGCTCGCGCAGATCGCTCGACACGACGACGAGCGCGCGGCCATCGCGCGCGAGCGCGCCCATCAGCGTGTAGATCTCGAACTTCGCGCCGACGTCGATCCCGCGGGTCGGCTCGTCGAACAGCAGCACGCCCATGTCGCGCGCGAGCCAGCGGCCGATCACGACCTTCTGCTGGTTGCCGCCGGACAGCTCGCCGACCGCCTGCGCCGGGCCGTGCGTGCGGATCCGCAGCGCGTCGATCTGCTGCTCGGCGAGCGCGATCTCCTTGGCCGTATCGACGATGCCGCCGCGCGCGAGCCGTTCGAGCTGGCCGAGCGACACGTTCGACGTGACCGACTGCGACAGCAGCAGCCCCTCGCCCTTGCGGTCCTCGGTGATCAGCGCGATCCCGTGCGCGACCGCGTCCGCCGGCGAGCCGATCCGCACCGGCTGCGGCGGCTGGCCGACCGCGACCATCCCGGCGTCCGGCGTATCGGCGCCGTAGATCAGCCGCAGCAGCTCGGTGCGCCCTGCGCCGATCAGCCCCGAGATGCCGAAGATCTCGCCGGCGCGCACTTCGAGCGACACGTCGCGCACGGCCGAGCCGCGCGTCATGCCCGACACGACGAGCCGCGGTGCGCCGATATGCCGCGCGCCGAGATCGATGTGCTCGCCGAGCTCGCGGCCGACCATCAGCGTGACGAGCCGGTCGGACGTCGTCGCGGCCATGTCGCCGACGTGCACGAGCCGGCCGTCGCGCAACACGGCGACGCGCTCGGCGACCCGCGCGAGCTCCTCGAGCCGGTGCGAGATATAGACGATCGCGACGCCGCGCGCCTTCAGCCGGTCGATCTGCTCGAACAGCAGTTCGACTTCGCGCGCGGTCAGCATCGCGGTCGGTTCGTCGAGAATCAGCACGCGGCAGTCGCCGATCAGGTTGCGCGCGATCTCGACCATCTGCTGATGACCGATGCCGAGCGCGCCGACCGGCGTGTCGGGATCGATCGCGTCGAGCCCGACCTGCGCCATCGCCGCGCGCGCGTCGTCGCGCAGCCGCGCACGGTCGATGATCCCGAAGCGCCGCGGCAGGCGATTCAGGAACAGGTTTTCGGCGACCGTCAGCGTCGGCAGCAGATTCAGCTCCTGCATCACCATGCGCACGCCGAGCGCTTCCGCGTGCGTGCGGCTCGCCGGCGCATATGCGTGACCGCCGAGCTGCATCGTGCCGGCGGTCGGCTCGACGAGCCCGCCGACGATCTTCGACAGCGTGCTCTTGCCCGCGCCGTTCTCGCCGGTCAGCGCAAGCGCTTCGCCGGCCGCGAGCGTCAGCGTGACGTCGGCGAGCACCGGCTCGGCGTAGGTCTTGCCGACGCCGGCGACGGCCAGCACGGGGACGGCTGAACGGGGAGATTGGAAGGTCGGTTCCATCGCGATCCTGGTTGCGGCGGCGCGCACGCGGCGCGCGGTGGTGACGCTCACAAGTGCATGGGCATGCTGCGGCCGTGATCGCGCTCACTCCGGATAACGGCCGCCGCGCCCGTTTCTTGAGGGCGGCGGCCGGACCGGCGCGGCGTCACTTCGTCACGAGATCGACCGGCGTTTCGACGACGCCGGACAGGTCGGCCTGCTTGCGATGCTCGGCGATCGCCTTCAGCGCCGTGTCGATGCCGAACACCGCCTGCTTCGCCGCGTACTGGTCGGCCGTCGCGAGCACGCGGCCGTCCTTGAGCATCGGCTTGATCGCGTTGATGTTGTCGTAGCCGACCACGTACACCTTGCCCTGCTTGCCGGCCGCGCGCACGGCCGACACGGCGCCGATCGCCATGTTGTCGTTGCCGCACAGCAGCGCCTTCAGGTTCGGGTATTCGTTGAGCATCGCCGACGCGACCGCATTGCCCTTGTCGATTTCCCATTCGCCCGACTGCACCGACACGACCTTCATCCCGCCCGCCTTCATCGCGTCCTCGAAGCCGGCCGTGCGCTGCTGCGCGTTGGTGGTCGTCGACACGCCTTCGATGATGCCGACCTGATCGCCCGCCTTCAGCTTCTTCGCGAGGTAGTCGCCGACCTTGCGCGCGCCCTTGCGGTTGTCCGGGCCGACGAACGGCACGTTCAGGTTCTTCGACTTCAGCACGTCCGGATCGAGCCGGTTGTCGATGTTCACGACGATGATGCCCGCGTCGACCGCCTTCTTCACGACCGGCACGAGCGCCTTCGAATCGGCCGGCGCGAGCACGATCGCGTCGACCTTCGACACGATCATCTGCTCGACGATGCGGATCTGGTTGGCGGTATCGGTCTCGTCCTTGATGCCGTTCGTGATCAGGTCGAACTGGCCCGCGTTGTGTTTCTGGTATTCCTTCGCACCGTTTTCCATCGTCAGGAAGAACTCGTTGGCGAGCGACTTCATCACGAGTGCGACCTTCGGCTTGGATTGCGCGTGGACGGCCGGTGCGGCGACGAACGCGACCGCGGCGAGCGCGGCGGTCAGGAAGCGACGGCGAAAGAGGACATTCATACACATCTCCTGGCGACTGGCCCGAAGGGCCTGGCTGTTGTTTTATTACGAGCAAACGTTTGCGCCACACTACCCGACGATCGGCCATCGGTACTGCTGTCGGTGCTGGAATGGAGGCGAGGCAGACGGCCGACTGCCTGGCGCGGGGCGACGTTTACGCGCCGCCGCCGGCGGACGCCGGCGGAGTGGAAGCTATGCTGGACCGTTTCGCTCCGGCGCGCAACCCGTCTGATCAATATTTAGGGTTTATTCGGAGCACGAGGCCGCGCGAATGCGACGCGCGCGGCCAACGGTCGTGCGTCGGCGCGGCGCTTCGGACGAATGTCCGGAAAGCGCCGCGCCGGACGCGATTGCGGTTGTGTTGCGGGCCGCCGGACGCTTGGCCACGCGTCGCCGCGCCGACCGCGGCGTAAGCGATGCGGGCGCTCGCGCATTCGGTCAAACGGTCTCGCGCAATTGCCCGGCGATTTCGGCTTCGCTCAGGTGCGGCGCGAACATTTCGATCAGCCGGTACGCGTATGCGCGCAGGAACGCGCCCTTGCGCAGCCCGACCCGCGTCGTGCTCGCGTCGAACAGATGCTGCGTGTCGAGCGCGACGAGCCCGGTGTCGCGCTGCGGATCGTAGGCCATCGCCGCGACGACGCCGATCCCCATCCCGAGCTCGACATAGGTCTTGATCACGTCCGCGTCGATCGCGGTCAGCACGACGTCCGGCACCGCGCCGGCCTGCGCGAACGCCTGGTCGATGTGCGAGCGGCCGGTGAAATCCTGGTCGTACGTGATGATCGGATATTCGGCGATCTCGTCGAGCGTCAGGTTCTGGCGGCCGGCGAGCGGATGCCCGTTCGGCACGACGACCGTGTGGTGCCACGAGTAGCACGGGAACGTGACGATGTCCGGATAGCGGTCGAGCGCCTCGGTCGAGATGCCGAGATCGGCCTCGCCGTTCAGGATCATCTGCGCGATCTGCTGCGGGCTGCCCTGCCGCAGCGCCAGATGCACTTTCGGGAACACGTCGGTGAACTGCCGGATCACCTTCGGCAGCGCATAGCGCGCCTGCGTGTGCGTCGTCGCGACGACGAGGTGGCCGCTGTCCTGGTCGGCGAACTGGCGCGCGACGCGGCGCAGGTTCTCCGCGTCGAGCAGCATCCGCTCGATCAGCTGATGCACGGCCTTGCCCGGCTCGGTGAGCCCGGTGAGCCGCTTGCCGCGCCGGATGAAGATGTCGACACCCAGTTCGTCCTCGAGATCCTTGATCTGCTTCGACACGCCCGACTGCGACGTGTACAGCACGTTCGCGACTTCCGTCAGGTTCATGTTCTGGCGCACGGCTTCGCGCACGAAACGCAATTGCTGAAAATTCATGGGTATGCCTCTTAGGCTGTCGTTGTTTGACTGTCGAATCGAAGCGGTGTCCGCCCCCGGTGCGGCGCGCGCGTCAGTGCGCGGGAAACACGCGCACCGCGCGCGGCACGGCCGTCGCGCCGTCGCCGACCTGCAGCGCGAGCGCCTGCCACGCGTCGCGATCGAGCTCCGCTTCGAGCGCGCCGCCCGCGCGCGCCTCGAGCTCGACGCGTACCGAGCCGCCGAGCGGAATCACGCGGCGCACGTCCACCGCGATCCCGTCGCGGTGCGCTTCGCCGGCCGGCCAAAGCTGCAGGTCGTGCGGCCGCACGTATGCATTCGCGCGGCCCGCGAAATCGACGTCGACCGCGATCGGCGCAGCCGCGCCGTCGGCGACGAAGCCGCGCGCGGCGACCGTTCCCGGCAGCCGGTTCGCGGCGCCCAGAAACTCGTAGACGAACGCGCTCTGCGGATGATCGTAGACGTCCTGCGGACTGCCGACCTGCTCGACCCGGCCGCGATTGAGCACGACGATGCGATCGGCCACCTCGAGCGCCTCCTCCTGGTCGTGCGTGACGAAGATCGTCGAGATGTGCAGGTCGTCGTGCAGGCGCCGCAGCCAGCCGCGCAATTCCTTGCGAACCTTCGCGTCGAGCGCGCCGAACGGCTCGTCGAGCAGCAGCACCTTCGGCTCGACGGCCAGCGCGCGCGCGAGCGCGATCCGCTGGCGCTGACCGCCGGACAGCTCGGACGGATAGCGCTGCGCGAGCCAGTCGAGCTGCACGAGTTTCAGCAGCTCGTGCACCTTGTCGCGGATCGCCGCTTCCGACGGCCGCTCGCGGCGCGGCTTCACGCGCAGCCCGAACGCGACGTTCTCGAACACGGTCATGTGGCGAAACAGCGCGTAATGCTGGAACACGAAGCCGACCTGACGATCGCGCGCGCCGACGGATGCGACGTCGAGACCCTGCAGCACGACCTGCCCGGCGTCCGCGTGCTCGAGGCCCGCGATCACGCGCAGCAGCGTGGTCTTGCCGCATCCGGACGGCCCGAGCAGCGCGACGAGTTCGCCCGGCGGAAAGTCGAGCGACACATCGTCGAGTGCGGTGAAATCGCCGAAGCGCTTCTGAAGATGACGGACGGTGATACCCATTCTGGTTGCCTCTTTACGATTTCGACGAAACGGCCGCGGGGCCGGCATGGGCGGGAACGTCGGCGCGCGCGCCGGCCAGTTCGGCCGCAAGGTGGCGCTCGGCGAGCAGCTTCAGCGCGAGCGTGACGAGCGCGAGCAGCGCCAGCACCGACGCGACCGCGAATGCCGCCGCGAAGTTGTATTCGTTGTACAGGATCTCGACGTGCAGCGGCATCGTGTCGGTCACGCCGCGGATGTGGCCGGACACGACCGACACCGCGCCGAACTCGCCCATCGCGCGCGCGTTGCACAGGATCACGCCGTACAGCAGGCCCCACTTCACGTTCGGCAGCGTCACGCGGCGAAAGATCTGCCAGCCCGACGCGCCAAGCACGCGCGCGGCCTCCTCCTCGTCGCTGCCCTGCGCCTGCATCAGCGGAATCAGCTCGCGCGCGACGAACGGGAACGTGACGAAGATCGTCGCGAGCACGATGCCCGGCACCGCGAAGATGATCTGCACGTCGTGATTCTGCAGCCACGGCCCGAGCCAGCCCTGCGCGCCGAACAGCAGCACGTAGACGAGGCCGGAGATCACCGGCGACACGGAAAACGGCAGATCGATCAGCGTCGTCAGCAGCGCCTTGCCGCGGAATTCGAACTTCGCGATCGCCCACGACGCGCACACGCCGAACACGAGATTCAGCGGCACCGCGATCGCCGCGACGGTCAGCGTGAGCTTGATCGCGGCCCACGCGTCCGGATCGGCGAGCGACTCGAGATAGAAGCCGACGCCCTTTCTCAACGCCTCGACGAACACCGCGGCGAGCGGCACGACGAGGAAGAACGCGAGGAACGCGAGCGCGACGCCCGTGAGCAGCCAGCGCACCGCGCGCGGCTCGCTGACGGGGTCGAGCCGCTTGGCCGCACCGGCACGCGCGGCGGATCGGTCTTTCAGCACGGCGGTGACCTCCTCGCTCATTGCGCGCCTCCCGCTGCGGCAGCTGCAGCGGCCGCGGCCGGCGCGGGACCGCTCGCGCCCTTGCTCGTGCGGTTCTGCAGATACCACTGCAGCGTGTTGATCAGCAGCAGCATCACGAACGACACGACGAGCATCACGACCGCGAGCGCGGTCGCGCCCGCGTAGTCGTACTGTTCGAGCTTCGTGATGATGAGCAGCGACGTGATCTCCGACTTCATCGGCACGTTGCCGGCGATGAAGATCACCGATCCGTACTCGCCGAGCGCGCGCGCGAACGCGAGCGCGAAGCCGGTGAGCAGCGCCGGCAGCACGGCCGGCAGCACGACGCGGCGAAACGTCAGCCAGCGCGACGCGCCCAGGCATGCGGCCGCTTCCTCCTGTTCACGCTCGAAATCCTCGAGCACCGGCTGCACGGTGCGCACGACGAACGGCAGGCCGATGAACGTGAGCGCGACGAGCACGCCGATCGGCGTGAACGCGATCTTGATCCCGAACGGCGCGAGATACTGGCCGACCCAGCCGTTGGTCGCATAGACGGCCGCGAGCGAGATGCCGGCCACCGACGTCGGCAGCGCGAACGGCAGATCGACGATCGCGTCGACGATCCGCTTGAACGGAAACGTGTAGCGCACCAGCACCCACGCGACGAGAAAGCCGAACACGGCGTTGATCAGCGCGCCGCCGAACGCGGCGGAGAACGTCAGCCGGTACGACGCGAGCACGCGCGGCGACGTGACGGCGGTGACGAACTGCTCCCACGACAACGTCGCGGTCTTCAGGAACGTGGCGGCGAGCGGGATCAGCACCACGAGGCTCAAATAGGCCACCGTGATGCCGAGCGTCACGCCGAAACCGGGCAGCGCGCTCGGCTTGCGAAAGGTGTACGTCGTCATCGGATGCTCTTGCTGGGTCGATTCTTCTCATGGGCCCGATGCAAACGCCGGCGCGAGTCGATTCGCGCCGGCGGATGCGTCGGGAATGCGGCGCGCTGTCGTGGCGCGCCGCTGTCGTTATCGTGTTACTGCGGCTTGTAGATCGAGTCGAACACGCCGCCGTCGGCGAAATGCGTCTTCTGCGCATTCGTCCAGCCGCCGAACGTGTCGTCGACCGTGTACAGCTTCAGCTTCGGAAACTGCTTCGTCAGTTCCGCCGGCACGCTCTTCGAGCGCGGCCGATAGTAGTTGCGCGCCGCAATCTCCTGGCCCTGCGGGCTGTACAGGAAGTTCAGGTACGCTTCGGCCAGCTTGCGCGTGCCCTTCTTGTCGACCACCTTGTCGACCACCGCGACCGGCGGTTCGGCCAGAATGCTCGCCGACGGCACGACGATCTCGAACTTGTCCGAACCGAATTCCTTGATCGACAGGAACGCCTCGTTCTCCCACGCGATCAGCACGTCGCCGATGCCGCGCTGCACGAAGCTCGTCGTCGCGCCGCGCGCGCCGGAGTCGAGCACGCCCGCGTTCTTGTAGAGCTTCGTGACGAACTCCTTCGCCGTCTGCTCGCTGCCGCCCGGCTTGTGCAGCGCATACGCCCACGCGGCCAGATAGTTCCAGCGCGCGCCGCCCGACGTCTTCGGATTCGGCGTGACGATCGACACGCCGGGCTTGGTCAGGTCGTCCCAGTCCTTGATCCCTTTCGGATTGCCCTTGCGCACGAGGAACACGATCGTCGACGTGTAAGGCGATGCGTTGTCCGGCAGGCGCTTCTGCCAGTCCTTGTTGACGAGCCCCTTGTTCGCCAGCGCATCGATGTCGTACGCGAGCGCGAGCGTGACGACGTCGGCCTGCAGCCCGTCGAGCACCGAGCGCGCCTGCGCGCCCGAGCCGCCGTGCGACTGCTTGAAGTTGACCGTTTCGCCCGTCTTCGCCTTCCATTCCTTGCCGAATGCCTGATTGAAGTCCTGATACAGCTCGCGCGTCGGGTCGTACGACACGTTCAGAAACGTCGTGTCGGCCCGTGCGTGCGCGGCAACGCCCAGCGCTGCCGCCGCGCCGAGCGCGAATGTTGCGATCAGGCGGCCCACTCCGCCCACCAGCCCCGTGTTGCGCTTCGCCATCCTTGGTTCTCCAGTGTTGTCGGTATTGCGATGTCGGGCCAGTCTAGCGAACGGGTTACATGATTAAAAATAATCCTTCTTCATTTTTTAATACTCAAAAGTGCTAACGCAGACGGGACGGACGGTTGCGGCGGACGAACCGGCGCATGAGCGTCGCGACATCGCGCCGGAATCGGCGCGATCGCGTCGAAGCTCAAGTAACGCTTGAAATTCGCGGAACACTGTATAAAAATACAGCTCACTGTCTATCCATACAGTTAAACCATGACCAAACTCACCGCCCGCCAGCAGCAAGTGTTCGACTTGATCCGCCGCGCGATCGAGCGCTCCGGCTTTCCGCCCACGCGCGCCGAGATCGCGGCCGAACTGGGTTTCAGTTCGCCGAACGCGGCCGAAGAGCATTTGCGCGCGCTCGCGCGCAAAGGCGTGATCGAGCTGGCGGCCGGTGCGTCGCGCGGCATCCGCCTGCTCGGCGGCGACGATGCGCCTCATCAGTTCACGCTGCCGCACGCGGGGCTGATGCAGTTGTCGCTGCCGCTCGTCGGCCGCGTCGCAGCCGGCAGTCCGATCCTCGCGCAGGAGCACATTTCGCAGCATTTCGCGTGCGATCCCGCGCTGTTCTCGAGCAAGCCGGACTACCTGCTGAAAGTGCGCGGGCTGTCGATGCGCGATGCGGGCATTCTCGACGGCGATCTTCTCGCCGTGCAGAAGCGCACGGAAGCGAAGGACGGGCAGATCATCGTCGCGCGACTGGGCGACGACGTCACGGTCAAGCGGCTGATGCGCCGGCCGGGCGGCATCGAGCTGATCGCGGAGAACCCCGATTACGAAAACATCTTCGTCAAGGCCGGCAGCGCGGATTTCGCGCTCGAAGGCATCGCTGTCGGGCTGATTCGCTCGGGCGAACTCTGACATTCGTCTCGCTGAGGAGAACACCATGGAACGCCTTGCCCGTCTGCTGCCTTTCCGTCAATTCGGCCGTCTGCGTCATCTGCGCGGCCGCACGCCGTGCGCACCGCTGTCCGCTGCTGCGCTCGTGAACCAAGAAGTCGCAGTCGAACGGCAGGCGTCGCTGCTGCCGTCGGCGCTGCCTGCTTTCGCACGCGTGTCGCTGAATGCGGGCCTCAATCATGCAGAGCCGGCGCGGCGCGCACCGGTACGCGTCTATCACGGCCGGTCGCGGCTGATCATGGTCGGCACGATCGACGCGGTTTGCCGAATGATCGATCGCTGCATCGCGGAGGAACGATCGGCCGCGCAACGCAGTCTCTGATGGCGGAACGTTTTCTCACGCCGGAGGCATCGTGACTGGTTCGTCGGGCCGCACGCTGCGGCTCAAGCCGCTATTGATCGTCGTGCTGGTCGTCGTCGCGATCGCGACGATCGGCTACGCATACGCATCGCCGTATATCGCGCTCAACCGCCTGAAATCGGCGATCGATGCGCGCGATGCACAGACGGTCAGCGAGTATGTCGATTTTCCGTCGTTGCGCATCAGCCTGAAGCAGCAGATCACCGAAGAGCTGATGCGCCGGATCGATGCGGTGAAGAAAGACAATCCGTTTGCCGTGATCGGAGCGTTGATCGGGTCCGCATTGATCGGCCCGCTGGTAGACGCATATGCGACGCCGGATGGTGTGGCCGCGCTGCTGAGCGGAATGCCGCCGCGCGGGAATCCGGGCGAGCGGCCGCCCGAGTGGTCCGGCGCTGCATCGGGCACCGCGCCTGCCGCGCCGCCGGCAAATCCGGCGGCCGCCGCGAACCCGTCGTCCAATGCGGGCAGCGACTCCGCTGCAACCACATCGCCGCCGCCGTCGGCGCCCGCATCCGCGAGTGCGGGCGACGCGAGTCCTCCGCCGCCTCAGCGGCAAACGAGCGCCGGCTACCGGAATTTCGACGAGTTCGTCGTCACCTATCAGCGCACGGCCGACGGCACGCGCTATGCGGCGATATTCCACCGCGTCGGACTGTTCTCGTGGAGGCTGTCCGGAATCGATCTGCACGCCGCGTAGCGCACTCGGCGAAGTCGCGTCACATCGACTCGCACCGCCATCGGCGCGGCACGGCGTAACCGGCCGGGCGGCCGGTTACGCCGTCATCGATTGCATTACTGGCTGCTTGCGGTTGCTGCGTCGCGTTCGCGCGCAATCTCGGCCTTCTGCTCTTCCGCTGACGAACACGCGACCAGAATGCTGCAGTTCACGCGATCGAGCAGCTGCGTGTTGCCGGATCCCATCCACCATCTCGACAGCCCGCTGCGGCAGCGATGGCCGACGACGACGAGATCGACCTTCAGCTCCGACGCGAGATTCGCGATTTCGTCGATCGGATAGCCGAACGCGAAGTGGCCTTCGGCCTGCACGCCGCGCTCGCGTAGCCAGTTCACGCCTTCCTGCAGGATTTCGCGCGCAGTTTCCTCGAAACGGCCGCACGCGACGTCGGTCAGCAGGCCCGCGCTTTGCGCGATGCTCGAACGCATGTCGACGACCGACAGCAAATGCGTTTCGGCTTTCAAGTCCAACGCGAGGTTGGCGCCGCAACGGAGCGCCTTGCGGCCCTCGAGCGTGCCGTCGTAGCACAGCAGAATCTTGTTGTAGCTCGCCATGAAACCTCCCTATCGCGACAACGTGGCCCTATGCATTCATCATGGTGCGCCGCAATTCCGGACGCAAGGGATGGAAAACGCGTATGCGCCGCGCGCGGCGCATACGCAATGGTGCGGCGCACGATCGGTGCACGCGCGCATCGCTGCGAGCAGACCTGCGCTGAAGAGACGCACCCGATGCACTAGAATGGCCCGTTCGTGCCGCCGTCCCGCGCTAGCGAACCGATACGGACGTGCGCCGCTTCCGTCATGCCCATGGGACAGGCGCGGGGCCGATCCGTTCGCACGCGAACATGCGGCATCAAGCACTCGGCAACGGCGCGCGCGCCGCCGCTCCATAACGACAATCTGCCCATGCCTGTCGCACTGATCGATTTCCGCAACGTCGTCAAGCGCTATGGCGACAAACGCGTCGTCAACGATCTGTCGTTCCACGTGCACGCCGGCGAATGCTACGGCCTGCTCGGCCCGAACGGCGCCGGCAAGACCACGACGCTGAAGATGCTGCTCGGCCTCGCGCATCCCGATGCGGGCACCATTTCGCTCTGTGGCGAACCGGTTCCCGCGCGTGCGAGGCATGCGCGCCGGCGCGTCGGTGTCGTCCCGCAATTCGACAATCTCGATCCCGACTTCACGGTGCGCGAAAACCTGCTGGTGTTCAGCCGCTATTTCGGAATGTCGGCGCAGGCTGCGCGTGCGCTCGTGCAGCCGCTGCTCGAATTCGCGAAGCTCGAGAACAAGGCGGATGCGAAAGTCGGCGAGCTGTCGGGCGGCATGAAGCGCCGCCTGACGCTCGCGCGCGCACTGGTGAACGATCCCGACGTACTGGTACTCGACGAGCCCACGACGGGGCTCGACCCGCAGGCGCGCCACCTGATGTGGGAACGATTGCGCTCGCTGCTCGCGCGCGGCAAGACGATCCTGATCACCACGCATTTCATGGAGGAAGCCGAACGGCTGTGCGACCGTCTGTGCGTGATCGAGGAAGGCAGCAAGATTGCCGAGGGCGCGCCGCACGCATTGATCGAATCGGAGATCGGCTGCGACGTGATCGAGATCTACGGGCCCGACCCGACCGCGCTACGCGATGAGCTGTCGCCGTTCGCGTCGCGCACCGAGATCAGCGGCGAGACGCTGTTCTGCTACGTGCGCGATGCCGAACCACTCAGTGCGCGACTCAAGGGCCGCACGGGCTTGCGCTATCTGCACCGTCCGGCCAATCTGGAGGACGTGTTCCTGCGGCTGACCGGCCGCGAAATGCAGGACTGACGCCGATGGACGTACGCAACTATTCCGCCGCCACGCCGTCCGCACCGCCGCGCGAATCGCGTTTCGCACTCGCGATGCCGGCGAACGCAACGAACTGGATCGCCGTGTGGCGCCGCAACTATCTGGTGTGGCGCAAGCTCGCGCTCGCGTCGATGTTCGGCAACCTCGCCGATCCGATGATTTATCTGTTCGGGCTCGGTTTCGGGCTCGGGTTGATGCTCGGCCATGTCGACGGCGTGTCGTACATCGCGTTCCTCGCGGCCGGCACCGTCGGATCGAGCGTGATGATGTCCGCGAGCTTCGAGTCGATGTATTCGGGCTTTTCGCGGATGCACGTGCAGCGGACGTGGGAGGCGATCATGCATACGCCGCTCGCGCTGGGCGACATCGTGCTCGGCGAAATCGTGTGGGCAGCGAGCAAGGCGATGCTGTCGGGCGTCGCGATCATGCTCGTCGCGGGCCTGCTCGGCTATGCGCACTTTCCGTCGATGCTCGCGGCGCTGCCGGTGATCGCGCTGGCGGGCCTCGCGTTCGCCAGCGTCGCGATGATCGTCACCGCGCTTGCGCCGTCCTATGACTTCTTCATGTTTTATCAGACGCTCGTACTGACGCCGATGCTGCTGCTGTCGGGCGTGTTCTTTCCCCTCACGCAGCTGCCGCCGGTTGCGCAGCTCGCCGCGCACGCGCTGCCGCTCGCGAACGCGGTGGAGCTGATCCGGCCCGCGATGCTCGGCCGGCCCGCGACCGACATCGGCCTGCACGTCGCGGTGCTCGCCGCTTACGCGGCGGGCGGGTTCGTCGTGTCCGCGTGGCTGTTCCGGCGGCGGATGATGCGTTGACGGCCGGCGCATCGGCGCCGGCTCGGCCGCACGACGTCATTCGTCGTCGTCGCTCCACGGAATCTCGACGTCGGTCAGGAACGCGACGGTCGCAAGCGGGCCGCCTTCGTGGCGACCGAGCTTGCCGTCCGCGCGATGCCATTCGACGCGGAACTGCGTGCCGGGATCGTCGGCGATCAGATAGACCGTGCGCAGCTCTTCCGGATCGGCTTCGTCGACCGGGCCGTCGAACGACACCAGCATCTTCTGCGGCCACACGCCGTTCACCGGATCGTAGATGCGGTCGCCCTGCGGAATGTCGATGCTGGCCTCGACGCCGATCGTCGCCGACGCCTCGACGATCATCGTGCCGAGCGCGTTCAGCACGGCAGTCGCCCGTGCGGAATTGGCCTGGCGAATCGCGAGATCGCCGCGCGTCAGCGCCTTTTCGAGTCGAGGATGAATCTTCGGTTGGGTCATGCGTTTTCCTGTTTGCTTCTTGTAAAAGCGCCTCGCGCGCGAAGCGGCGGCGCCGGATGAATGCGAAGATCGCGCGGGCGATCGAACGATGCGAGCGGCAATGCGTGTCGGTTCGAAACCGGCCGCCGCGAGTACGCCGCCCTGCTTGCCGACCGACGATCGAGCGGGCAAGCGCGCTCGTCGCCGCGCCGGCAACCCGCTCGCGCGCTCAGAATCCGAGCGCGACTGCCAGCAGTCCGCTGACGATCCCGAATGCGACGACGAGTGCGGTGATGATCGTCAGCATGTACGGCTTGAACGAACGCGCCAGCATCGCGAGCGACGGCACGCTGATCGGCGGCAGCGTCATCAGCAGCGCGGCGGCCGGGCCGACGCCCATGCCGAGCGACAGCATCGCCTGAATGATCGGCACTTCGCCGGCCGTCGGGATCACGAACAGCGTGCCCGCGACCGCGAACGCGACGATCCAGCCGAGATGGTTGCCGATGTCCGGACCGATATGCGGAAACAGCCATGCGCGCGCCGCGCCGAGCAGCAGCACGAGCACGATGTATTCCGGCACGAGCCGCACGGCCATCCGCGCAAACAGCTTGATCCAGCGTACGAACGGATTGCCGGCCGCGGCCTGTTCGGCTGCCAGCGCGGCGAGTTGCGCGTCGTCGACGCTGCGGTCGTCCGGCTGCGCGATCCGGTTCAGCAGATAGCCGATGCCGAACACCATCGCGACACCCAGCACGAGCCGCAGCGCGCTCCACTGCCAGCCGAGCACGAAGCCCATGAACACGAGCGCGGCCGGATTCAGCACCGTGTTGCCGAGCCAGAACGCGACCGCGCCGCCCGCCGACGCGTGGCGCGCGCGCAGCCCGGCGACGACCGGCGCCGCGCAGCACGTGCACATCATCCCCGGCAGCGACAGCAGGCCGCCTGCGGCAACGCTGCCGAAGCCGGTCCGGCCGAGCACGCGCGCGACCCAGTGCGCAGGCAGCAGCGCCTGCACGGCCGAACCGAGCAGCAGACCGAGCACCATCGCCTGCCAGATCGCCTTGCCATACGCCCACGCGTAGTCGATCGCCGCCTTCAGCGACGGCTCCGGCGCGGTCGCCGACGTGCCCATCAGGATCGACTGCCCGATCGAATGATGCTCGGCCGCGACGAACGCCTTGTTGTAGTACGGAAACCATTTCACATAGAACAGCCCGGCGACCGCGAGCAGCAGGAAGGTCATCCAGCCGAGCGCCGGGTTGGGTTGGGTGCGTGTGGTCGTCATCGTGTGGTCGTCGAATGTTCTTGGTTGGTCCTGGGTCGCGCAGCGGCCGCGACGGCCGGCGACGCCGGCAGGCCGGCCTGCGCGAGCTGCTCGAGCAGCGCGTGCGCCTGCTCGCGCACGTCGGCCGCGTTCGGCCGGAACGCGAACGTCAGCGCACGATTCGGGTTGCCGTACGCGGCGCGGTAGGTGCGTGCGTACGCGGGATCGTAATGCTTGTCGATCAACAGGCCGAACAGTTCGGCCCGCTCGCCCGCATCGATCATCGCGCTCCAGCGGGCGACCTCGTCGCGGCTGTGCAGGCCGATCAGCCGTTCGAGCTGCGCCTTGAACGCGACCGGCTCGTCGAACAGATGCGCGTAGTCGTCGAGCAGGAACGCGATACGCTCGTCGCGCGCCGCTTCGACCTGCACCCACGGCCCCGCGTGAAATGCGTCGAGCAGCGCGAGCGGCAACTGCACGAGGCCGATCTTACGGCTTTCCGATTCGACGAATACCGGCCAGGCGGGGTCGAAGCGGCCGAGCGCTTCGACGAGCCGCGAATCGAATGCCTTCTGCGTCGGCTGCGGCACGCCCGGCAACGCGCCGAGCAGCGAACCGCGATGGCACGCGAGCGCCTCGAGATCGAGCGTCTGCGCGCCCACGTCGCGCAGCGCGTTCAGCAGGCGCGTCTTCCCGCAGCCGGTGTGGCCGACGAGCGCGATGTAGCGAAAGCGCGTCGGCAGCGTGTCGAGCGTCGCGCACACCGAGCGGCGGTACGCCTTGTAGCCGCCGTCGAGCTGGCGCGCCTGCCAGCCGATCAGGTTGAACCAGGTCGTCATCGAGCCGGAACGCTTGCCGCCGCGCCAGCAGTAGATCAGCGGCCGCCAGTTGCGCGGGCGATCGGCGAACGTCGTGTCGAGATGGCGCGCGATGTTGCGCGCGACGATCGCCGCGCCGACGCGCGTCGCCTCGTACGGCGACACCTGCCGGTACATCGTGCCGACGAGCACGCGCTCGTCGTTGCTGAGCACGGGCGCGTTCAGCGCGCCGGGGATGTGATCCTCGGCGAACTCGAGCGGCGTGCGCACGTCGATGATCTCGTCGAACTCGGCGGCGCGATCGAGGGTGACGATCAGGTTCTTCAATTTGGCGTCGAACAGGCGCGATGCGGCTCGCAGAGCCGACGGGCGCGAAAGGCGGATTGGCGATTATCTCACGGCGCGGCGCCGCGGGCTGCGCGCGCCCGCCGGCGGTGCCGACGCCGCCCGCATCGCGTCGACCAGATGGTCGCGGAACGCGCGCACCGACGCCGGCAGGTCGCGGCCGGCCATCGTCTGCACCTGGATGCTGCGCTCGCGCAGCTGCGGGTTCGTGATCGGCACGACGACGAAGCCGTCCGCGTCGAAACGGTCGCGCACCGACAGCAGTCCGGTGAACATCACGGCGCCCGTGCGCTGCGCATAGCGATACATCGCCGCGGTGTTGTTGCTCGTCAGCTCGGGCTCGAGCATCAGCCCGTCGAGCACGCACGCGATGTCGATCAGCTGGCGCACCGTCGTGCCGGCCTCGGGCAGCACGTGCGGGTGCCGCGCGACGTCGGCGAGCGACACCGCGTCGCGCATCGCGAGCGGATGATCGCGCCGCACGAGCGCGAAGATCGGCGCGCGTTCCGCGTGATCGACGCGCACGCCCTTCTCTGGCGCGAGGCTGAACGTCAGGCCGATGTCTGCGTCGCCGTCGCGCACGCGCCGCGTCGCGTCGGCCGGCGACACGACCCACACCGAGAAATCGACGCGCGGATGGCGCGCCTTGAAGCTCGCGAGCACGCCGGGCAGGAAATCGATCGCGAACCCTTCCGAGCACGCGATCTTCAGCAGGCTGCCGTGCAGCGCTTCGAGGCCGCCGATTTCCTTCATCACGTGCTCGGCCTCGAGCAAGCTGCGCTGCGCGAAACCGAGCAACCGTTCGCCGGCCTCCGACAGCGCCATGCCGCGCGGCCGGCGCTCGAACAGCGGCGTGCCGAGCTCGCTCTCGAGCTTCGCGATCTGGCGGCTGATTGCCGACACGGCGACGTGCAGCCGCGCGGACGCGTCGCTGATCGAACCGGTGCGCGCCACTTCGACGAAATAGCGCAGCGCAAGGCCGTGCAGGAAAGCCGCCATGTCGTGTCTCCGCGGCCGGTCACGGCCGCCGTGCTTTGCCTTTTCGGCAATGAAAGCTTCGAAATTCGATCATTGTGACAAAAAAATCGGCTTCCTAGAATCGGTCCACCTCCCGGCCGATCGCGCCGGGCGCCCGCCACAGGAGACCCGCCGTGAGCCGTACCGCCGCCATCCAGCACGCGCTGAACCAGTTCGAATCCGGCACGTTGTTCGCGACGCTGAGTCGCCGCGTCGCGCTGCGCACCGAAAGCCAGGACAGCGGCTCGGCCGCCGCGCTGCGCGCCTATCTGACCGACGAAATCACGCCGGAGGCCGCACGCCTCGGCTTTGCGTCGCGGATCGTCGACAACCCCGTCGAAGGCGGCGGTCCGTTCCTGATCGCATCGCGCCACGAAGACGATGCGCTGCCGACCGTGCTGATCTACGGACACGGCGACGTCGTGCGCGGCTACGAGGCGCAATGGCGCGCTCCGCTGTCGCCGTGGACGCTGACCGCTGACGGCGATCGCTGGTACGGCCGCGGCAGCGCCGACAACAAGGGACAGCACACGATCAACCTCGCCGCGCTCGCGAGCGTGCTGGACGCACGCGGCGGCCGCCTGGGCTTCAACGCGAAACTGCTGATCGAGATGGGCGAGGAAACGGGTTCGCCGGGCCTCGACGCGCTGTGCCGTCGCGAGCGCGACGCGCTGGCGGCCGACGTGCTGATCGCATCCGACGGCCCGCGCATCTGCGCGGAACGGCCGACCGTGTTCCTCGGCTCGCGCGGCGCCGTCAACTTCAAGCTGACGCTGCGCGCGCGCGACGGCGCGCATCACTCCGGCAACTGGGGCGGCCTGCTGCGCAATCCGGCGATCGTGCTCGCGCACGCGCTCGCGAGCATCGTCGACGCGCGCGGCGCGATCCGCGTCGCCGGGCTGCGCCCGCCGCCGATTCCCGCCGCGGTGCGCGACGTGCTCGCCGATCTGTCGATCGGCGGCGGCCCCGGCGACCCGGCACTCGACGCCGACTGGGGCGAGCCCGGCCTGTCCGCCGCCGAACGCGTGTTCGGCTGGAATACGCTCGAGATCCTCGCGTTCAAGGCCGGCAATCCCGAGCATCCGGTCAACGCGATTCCGTCCGTCGCCTATGCGCACTGCCAGCTGCGCTTCGTCGTCGGCACCGACTGGCAGGCGCTGCATGCGCACCTGCGCGCACACCTCGATGCGCACGGCTTCGCGGACGTCGCAATCGACGTCGACCGCGGCGCACCGGCGACGCGCGTGCCGCCGGACGATCCGTGGGTGCGCTGGGCCGTCGCGTCGCTCGCGCGTACGACCGGCAAGAAACCCGCGATCCTGCCGAATCTCGGCGGCACGCTGCCGAACGAAGTATTCGCGGACACGCTCGGGCTGCCGACGCTGTGGGTGCCGCACTCGTATCCGGCGTGCTCGCAGCATGCGCCCGACGAGCATCTGCTCGCGAGCGTCGTGCGCGAGGGGCTGCAGATGATGGCCGGCCTCTTCTGGGATCTCGGCGCCGACGCGCCGCCCGTTCTCCGCACGGCGTGCGCCGCCGGCGCCGCCCTGTAACGCGCTTCGCCCTTTCCGCCGGACATGCTCATACGATGAATACGACCACGCTGACCACGCAGGAAGCCGTTCGCCCGAGCGCGGCCAAGATCCGTCGCATCATTCTCGCGGCGTCGATCGGCAATGCGCTCGAATGGTTCGATCTGATCGTCTACGGCTTTTTCGCGGTGACGATCGCGCGGCTGTTCTTTCCGGCGACGAGCGAGGCTACGTCGCTGCTGCTCACGCTCGGCACGTTCGGGCTGTCCTATCTGATCCGGCCGCTCGGCGGCTTCGTGCTCGGCGCGTACGCGGACCGCGCGGGCCGCAAGGCGTCGCTGCTGCTGTCGATCGCGATGATGATGGGCGGCACGCTGCTGATCGCGCTGATGCCGACCTACGCGACGATCGGCATCCTCGCGCCGCTCGGGATCATGCTGTCGCGGCTGATGCAGGGTTTCTCCGCCGGCGGCGAATTCGCGAGCTCGACCGCGTTTCTCGTCGAGCACGCGCCGCAGCGACGCGGCTTCATGTCGAGCTGGCAGTTCGCGAGCCAGGGGCTCGCGACGCTGCTTGCGTCGGGATTCGGCGCGCTGCTGACCTCCACGCTGACGCCCGCGCAGCTCGACAGCTGGGGCTGGCGCGTGCCGTTCCTGTTCGGCCTCGCGATCGGCCCGGTCGGACTCTATATCCGCCGCTACGTCGACGAAGGCGTCGAGTTCAAGACGCACGCGCGCTCCGACGCACCCGTGCGCGATCTGTTCGCGGACCAGAAGGCGCGGCTGCTGCTGGCGATCGGCGTGCTGGTGATTTCGACGGCGATCAACTACATGGTGCTGTACATGCCGACGTACGCGATCAAGCAGCTCGGGCTGCCGGCGTCGACCGGTTTCGCGGCAACGCTCGCGACCGGCGTCGTGCTGACGCTCGTCACGCCGGTCGTCGGCCATCTGTCCGACCGCATCGGCCGGATCCGCGTGATGTCGATCGCCGCCGTGCTGATGCTCGCGACCGTGTGGCCGACGTTCGCGTGGCTCATGCACCACGCGTCCTTCGCGGCAATGCTCGCCGCGCTGATCTGGATCGGCCTGCTGAAGGCGACGTACTGCGGCGCACTGCCGGCGCTGATGGCCGAGCTGTTCCCGCCGCAGACGCGCGCGACCGGTCTCGCGGTCAGCTACAACACGGGCGTCACGTTGTTCGGCGGCTTCGCGCCGTTCGTGATCACGTGGCTGATCAGCGCGACCGGCAATCGGCTGTCGCCGGCGCTGTATCTGATCGGCTGTGCGGTGCTGAGCCTCGTGGCGCTGCTGGTCGCGCGCATGCGGTTGAAGATGCGGTGAAGAACGGTACGATCGCGCGATGCGGTTGATGCGGTTGATGCAGCGGCCCGCCGGCGTCGCGCCGCGCGGGCCGCGGGCCGCGCGCCCGCGTTTACGGCGCCGGATTCGGCTGCCGTTCGTGCAGCGCTTCGATTTCGGCGAGGATCTCGTCGGACAGCTTCACGTGCACGCTGTCGATGTTCTCCTTCAACTGCTCGAGCGACGTCGCGCCGATCAGGTTGCTGCGCACGAACGGGCGGCTGTTCACGAACGCGAGCGCGAGCTGCGCGGGCGACAGTCCGTGACGTTTCGCGAGCGCGACGTAACGCGACGTCGCGTCGACCGCCTGCGGCTTGCTGTAGCGCTGGAACCGCTCGAACAGCGTGATGCGCGCGCCGGCCGGCCGCGCGCCGTTCTCGTACTTGCCGGACAGCCAGCCGAACGCGAGCGGCGAATAGGCGAGCAGCCCGACGCCGTCGCGATGCGTGAATTCCGACAGCCCGTTCTCGAACGTGCGGTTCAGCAGGCTGTACGGGTTCTGGATGCTCGCGATGCGCGGCAGCCCCAGTTTGTCGGCCGCATGCAGAAACTGCGCGACGCCCCACGGCGTTTCGTTCGACACGCCGATCGCGCGCACCTTGCCGGCTTTCGCGAACTCCGCGAGTACGCCGAGGGTTTCCTCGATCGGCACCGTATATGGATCGTCGATCCACGGATACGCGGAACGACCGAACGTCGTCGTGCTGCGATCGGGCCAGTGCAATTGGTAGAGATCGACGTAGTCGGTCTGCAGCCGCTTGAGACTGCCGTCGAGCGCCTCGGTCAGATTCTTGCGGTCGAACTGATTGCCTTCGCCGCGAATATGGCGCGGATTGTGCGGCTGGCGCGCGGGGCCGGCGATCTTCGTCGCGAGCACGATGCGGTCGCGCAGCGCGCGATGCTGCGCGAGCCACGTGCCGATGTACTGCTCGGTGCGCCCCTGCGTGTCGGCCTTCGGCGGCACCGGGTACATCTCCGCCGTATCGATCAGCGTGACGCCCTGTGCGATCGCGTAGTCGAGCTGCTCGTGCGCGTCGCGCTCCGAGTTCTGCTCGCCCCACGTCATCGTGCCGAGACCGATCAGGCTGACCTCGATGCCCGAGTCGCCGAGTGTGCGGTATTCCATGCTGTTCCTGTCGCGTCGGTGGAAAAGCAGAAACGCTATCACACTGAAGCGCACGCTTCAGACCGGCGCGGCAAACGCTTACAGCTTGCCTTCGGCGCCGCCGCGGACGCTACCGCTTCCGGCCTACGCGGACGTCGGCCGCTGAATGAAGCAGGTCGCCGACGCGTGCGCGACGATCTTGTCGTCGGGTGTCTTCAGCGTGCCTTCGGCAACGCCCAGCGAACGCGACAGATGAATCACGCGCCCTTCCGCGATCAAATCCACGTCGCGCGGCACCGGGCGCAGCATCTTCACGTGCAGATCCACCGTGCCGTAGCCGACGCCCGCATCCAGCATCGAATGCACCGCGCAGCCAGTGACCGAATCGAGCACCGTCGCCGCGAACCCGCCGTGCACACCGCCGAGCGGATTCAGATGCCGGCCGTCCGCGCGCGCCGACATCCTGATGTAGCCAAGTTCGACGTCGAGCGGCCGCATCGGGACCGTCTCCGAGATCGACGCAAGCGGTACGTCGCCCGTTACCGCAGCGCGCAGCAGTTCGAGACCGGACAGGGAAAGCGGATTCATCGGGTCGTCTCCTGATTGAATGCGCGTCGCCGCGCGGGTAAGTTCTAAATTGGAACTCATTATTGGCAACGGCATCGCGCTTGTCAACGCGCCAGGCGCCCGGTGCGACCGAGTGTGGGTTCTATAATCGAACCCGCTATTTCGCTGAACCGCCCCCGCGAGACTTTCGACCATGAAATGGGATGACATCGGCACGCTGAACTGTTCGGTCGCGCGCACGCTCGCCGTGCTCGGCGATCGCTGGACCATGCTGATCCTGCGCAACGCGTTTCTGGGTTGCCGGCGGTTCGAAGCGTTCCAGGCGCAACTCGGCGTCACGCGTCACGTGCTGGCCGAGCGGCTCGCGCGTCTCGTCGACGAAGGCGTGCTGATCAAGCGCGCGTATCAGGAACGTCCGCCGCGCTTCGAATACCGGCTGACCGAGAAGGGCCGCGACCTGTACCCTGCACTGCTCGCGCTGATGACGTGGGGCGATCGCTGGAAGGACGACGGACAAGGACCGCCGCTGCAGCTGCGCCATCGTACCTGCGGCCACGTGATGCACGCGCTCGCCGTATGCTCGGCCTGCGGAGAACCGCTCGATCCGCGCGAGGTTCGACCGGAGCCGGGGCCGGGCTGGATCGCACCCGACGAGGCCGGCGAGCACGACGCTTGATGCCGGAAGCCGAGCGCGTCGGGCATATACCCGCGGCACGGGCCCGCGCGTGTGCCGGCCGCGTGTGACGCGTTCGTATCGTGCGCGCAATGCCGGAGCACGACCCGGCGATCAGCCGCGACTGCGCACGCGCGTTTCTTCTGTTCGAATCGATCCTCCACAACGGGCCCGCGACGCTTGCTGCACGCAAGCGAAACGCGCTCGCGACGGACATCGCACCATGCGCAGCTCGGCTGAATCGGCGCGCGCTGCGTGCGCGTGCCGCGCGGCATGATCCGCGTAGCCGTATCGCCCGCCGCCCCGGCGCACGATGTCGTGCGGCTTGCGCGCCGCTTGTTCGCATTCCGGCGTGGTCGCGCCGCCACGTCTGCGTTACACTCACGGCCCGCTGTCTCAAAATCTTCCGCTGTCCACGATGTCGCCGCGCAATCGCCTCGCCGCTGCCTGTCTCGCCGCTTCCCTGCTCGCCACGCCGTTCACCGCCTTCGGCAAGACGCAAACCGAATCGCTGCTGCAACAGGCGATCGACTTCGTCTCGCGGCTGCTGCCGAGCCCGACACACGAAGCACCGGCCACGCAGGTCGTCGAATCGGCGTTCTCGCCGGACGGCGGCGCCGAAGCGCTCGTGCTGAAGGCGATCGGCGCCGCGCGCAGCTCGATCCGCGTGGCCGCATACTCGTTCACGTCGCCGCCGATTACGCGCGCGCTGCTCGACGCGAAGCGGCGCGGCGTCAACGTCGCTATCGTCGCGGACGACAAGGGCAATCGCGCGAAGAGCAGCAAGCAGGCGCTGAACCTGCTCGTCAACGCGGGCATCCCGACGCGCACGATCGATACGTACGCGATTCATCACGACAAATACCTCGTCATCGACGCCGAGCATGTGGAGACGGGTTCGTTCAACTACAGCGCGTCGGCCGCCAGCCGCAATTCGGAAAACGTGATCGTCGTGTGGAACAATCCGCAACTCGCGTCGCGGTATCTCGCGCACTGGCAAAGCCGCTTCGACCAGGGTACGCCGTACCGTTCCTCTTACTGACCCTTGCGCTGCAAGCCGTAACCGATCCAGCGCCTTCGCGCCACGGCGAACCTTCGATGCCGCACGTCGTGGATGATCCGCGAGCGAGCGCCCGCGATCAACCTGGCCAAACGGCCGGTACGGCGCGCTGCGCATCGAACGACGCACAGCGCCCTATCGCGATCAATGGATCTGGGCGACCCGTGCCGTTGCGGGCTCGGCGCGCGTGCCGCGCCCGCAACCGTCGCGCGCATGCGCGTCGCTCGCGGCCGGCGTCGACATATCGCGACCGGTGCCCGGCAGCGCACTCAGCACGCACTCCGCGCTGAACGCGAGCGAGCGCTGAACCATCGGATAGAGCAAATACAGCGCAAACGCGAGATAGCCGGCGTAGAGAAGTCGATTCATGTGCGATGAGATGAACGATCGAGTTCATCCCGTTTACGGCACCGCACCGTATCGCTTGAGCCGTCGCGCACGGCCGGCATGCGGCAAGCGACGCGCCCCCTCAAAAAACGTCGCAGACGACTCGCCGGCATACCACGCGCGCGCGCCCGGGCAACCGGTGCCCGGCAGAAACGATCCGGGCGCCGGCCCATCGCGCGGGCCATCGCAGGCCATCGCGCTCAGGCGGACTCATGCCGCCGCATCAGCCTCCGCACGGCGGCGCGCTCGCCATCGCTTCGACGATCTGCTCGGGCGTGAGATCGCGCTGATGCGTGGCGATCGACCAGCGGTGCCCGAACGGATCCTCGACCTGTCCATAGCGGTCGCCCCAGAACATGTCGGCGGCCGGCATCGTGACCGTCGCGCCTGCGTCGGCAGCCTTCGCAATCGACGCGTCCACATCGGGCACGTACAGATGCAGGCAAACGGCCGTCCCTTTCAGCGCCTTCGGGCCGAGCGCGCCATGCTCGGGCATTTCGTCGACCAGCATGAACGCCGAGTCGCCGATCGCGAGACACGCGTGCGCAAGCCTGCCGTTCGGCGCTTCCAGGCGAAACCGCTCGGTCGCGCCAAACGCGCGCTTGTAGAAATCGATCGCATCGCGGGCGCCGGCGCAGATCAGATGCGGCGTCAGCGTGTGCATCCCTTCAGGGATCGGTTTGACGGACGTGGACATGGGTGTCGCTCCTTTGGTCGTGAATCGAAAGACGGGACGGACGCGCTGCGCACGCCCCCGATCGCACGACGAGCGAGCAGGACGGAAATCGACATACGGGACGACATTTTTTTGCCGGACGCGCCGAGCCGGCTCGGCGCGCCGCAGCGGCAAAGATTGCCGACGAACGGTGCGGATCGCGAACGATCGACCGATGACGATCGAGCAGATGCGGTCGCGACGTTCGTTAGCGCGGAATGCGTGCCGTTGCGGGCATCGGTCGCCTGCGCACGCCGACAGCGCCGTTGGACGTGCCGCGGCGGACCGAACAGTCTAGTGAGTCCGCGCGACCAGCTGCGGCGCGGCGCCGACGCCGCGGATCGGCGCTCCCTCGGCGGATGCGGGAACCGCCGTCGACGCAGTTTCCGGCGACGGCGGCAGCGACGGCGGCGGAGCGGCGCTCTGACAAGCAGCAAGCACGATACTGCAGAGCACGGCTGACGAAGATGCGGTAACGACTTTCGACATGATCTCGTTCCGGTTGAGGGTGCATCGTGGTTCGCGACATGCAAAAAAACGCGCGAGCGGTGAAACCGCTGCCGCTGCCGGTCGCCCGGCAGTCATCGCCCGACACGGCTCGCCGCGCACGGCAACGTGCGAACGCTGGTCAGATCTGCGGAAGGTCACGCATCGTGCGCGACTCGCTCGTCATGTCGACGTCGAGCTCGATGCCTTCCGACGCATCGCGATAGCGTACGCGCTTGAGCTTCGGCCCGATCGCGATTCCGTCCGCTCCATCGAAGATCGCGCGGACATCGGTGCCGGCCGCGAGCGCGCGCGCCACGTCGGCCACCGGCGCCTCGCTCGGCGCCGCCGCCCACGACCGGTCGGCCGGATTCACGGCCGCCCAGCGCACGTGCGTCACGCGCGCGCTCAGCGGATCGATCCGCACACCATTCACCGCGTACATCGACATCGGAATCTCCTTCGAAATTTCGGCGGCCCGCCGCGCATCGCGCCGGCGCGGAGCGCGGCGTCGCAGCCGTCCGGACATACCGTCCGGCACGGTTTTCGATGATACATTGACGCGCTTTGCAACCGTCCGCCTACGCTTTGCGCGCAGGAGAAACACATGACCGACGCTTGGGGAACCTTCCCTGCCCGAATGGGCGACCATCAGGCTTTCATCAGCTTCAACGAGCAGTATGCGCAGAACGCCGAAAACGATCCGCGCACGTCGCTGCTCAGCGTGCGCGTCACGCTCGCGCGCCCGAGCGCGGACGGCCTGCCGACCGGCGACGAGTTCGCCGAACTCACGCGGATCGAGGATCTGCTGAACGCGTCGATCGCCGAGAAAGACGGCGTGCAGGTCGGGCGAATTACCGTCGACGGGCATCAGGATTTCCTGTTCTACGTGCCGTTCGACGAAGCGACCGCGGCGGAACTCGTCGATTCGCTGGCCGACCGGACCCCGTACGCGCTCGAATATGCGCATCAGGACGATCCGCACAAGGACGCCTACTGGCAGACGCTCTACCCGACCGACGAAGACCGTCTGTTGATGCGCGACATGCGCGTACTGAAGGTGCTGCGGCAGAAAGGCGACGCCGGCGACGTGACGCGGCGCGTGATGCACTGGGCGTACTTCGCGGACCCGAGCGATGCGCATCAATTCGCGGACTGGGCCGAAGCGAACGGCTATCTGGTCGAATCGGTCGCGCCGACCGAAGACGGGCAGTCGGCCGTGCGCTTTGCGCACGAAGGCACGATGATGCTCGCCGACATCACGCGCCATACGCTCGCGATCGATCGCGAGGCGCGCGCGTTCGCGGGCCGATACGACGGCTGGGAGACGAGTGTCGAGCAGGCTCGATGATGATCTTGCCGACATGCTCGTCGGCGTGCGGACCGCGATGCGTTCGGCGAAAAAGCATCCCGGCAGCGCTGCGACGCGCCGCCGGGATCAAGACATTGCCGGCCGCAACCGGCAATGGGCCTAAGCACACAGGCACGAGGAAAGCAATTCATGCGGACCAGGCAAACGCCTGTCCGGTCCCGCCGACGCAGCCCTGTTGCGTCGGTGTGGCAAAAAGCCCCCGCTCCTGCGCGAGCGAGCGGGGAAATGGTTGACCGGGCCGGGGTAGAACGGTCAACCAGTCAGATTGTGAACGCGGCATATGCGGCGGTCTGTGCGGCAACTCACCCTTTCGATCATCGTCACGCCGATATCGCGTCGTTTATATGCGGATGGTTTGCGCGATCCGCGTTTCAGGAAGCAAGCGCGTTGCATCGGCACATCGCGATTCTCTGCGTGCGAAGCCGATTCGGGTTTATCGCGTTTGCATGCTTCTCATGAACGGCGGCTTCGCAATGGCAATACTGCTGCCGTTCAGCGGACGATCTGCCGTTGCCGTTCCTGCGATGTCTGTATCGGGTGGCTGTGCGCTTTACATCGGGCGGTTCCGCGCTTGACGCGAGTCGTATGTGGCGCGCCGTGCGTTCCGACGTTTCGGTCGGCGGTACCGTGATATTCGGGCGATTTGCCGATTGCGATCGTCGGTGCACAATCATGTCGGTTTGCGGTCATGCACAATGAGTCTCGATCGGAACTTCCGTCGCGAACGGTTTTTGCTGTTCTTTGTTGCTATTCCGGTTGCCGGCATCGCGCTGCGCGACCGAACCCGCGCATAAAAAGCGCTTGCGCCTTCAGAGGAAACAATGGCACTCGCCTGTACGCAACATGACGGCGTCGACGTGTGGATCGTCGAACTTCCCGGCCATCGGCACTACGCTTATACGCGTCTGAAGCGCGTCTTCTCGTCCGATGACTCGCGGCATCGTGTCGTGACGGTCGACGTGAAGAAACTGCTGGTCTGTGCGGACCGCGACATGACCGACTACGTGCTGCCATCGGTCGAATACTGGGCGCCGGGAAAAGCCGCGGGCATCCGCGCGTTCCTCGCGCCGGACCAGCCCCGGATTCCCGACATGCCGTTCATCACGTTTCGCGAGACGAGAACGCGGACGCTGCTCGGCATTCCGGGCCTGTCCAAAGTCGGCGTTGCTTCGTTCCGGAACGGTCAGCATCGCGCGCGGTATCTCGCGCATGCAGGCGCGACGAGTCTGCCGGTCGAAGTGCACGAGACCGAGGCGGATTTGCTGGCGCGTTACTGCGGTGAATGACTGTACGGGGTTGGGATTTGTGCCGCGATATGGGTGGCGGCTGGAACGGGTTGAAGCCGAGTGGGAAAACCGCCGGCAAAAAGATGCCCCGACGCCTTCGCAGGCTGTCGGGACCGAACGGCCCTCTCATATCTGAAGGCACGAGGAAACCGCTACGTTACGCGACAGCAGCGCTTTGGCCGGACACGCCAAAGCGCGGTCTTATTCGGACAATTGGCTCGATGGACAACTTCGCCGCAATCCGTGTGCGGCGGTACGACGAGGGCCGTCCATGTTCGGATGACCATGCTATTCAACGACATGACTGCACAACAGCCACCGCCACGCTTTTGAAGCGTTCGTGGTCGCGGACACGAAATGGATTCGATTGGATCGATGACGAGCAGAATGCTCGGGGAATGGCGGTACTCGAATCGCCGCCAATATGGGCGCGCGTTTTGTCGAGCACAAAACAAAACAGGCGCCGAAGCGCCTGTTTTGAATGCATTCTGTGGGGTGGCTGATGGGACTCGAACCCACGACAACAGGAATCACAATCCTAGCGCGCCAGCCTTGTCCAGCAAGCCTCACAGGCTGATCATTGGGAATTGTTTTACAAAAAAGCCCTTTGATTCTGTTGAGTTTTTTCGGCCTCGTTCCCCTAAATCTACATCGCTGCCACTTCGTTTCTGACGCGCCTTATCCTCGGTCCGACACGGTGTAGCACACCAGCAAAGGCCAATCGACCGGCCGCAAAATGCGCACGGAGCGCGTGGGGCCCACGCCACAATTCGCTTGACACTAGCACCAAAGGTGCTAATATGGAGCCCAGAGGTAGCGCATATCGCGCCGCCCACCATCCCGAAAGGACGACCAAATGGAAAAGACCTTGGACACGATCAAGACCGAAGCCGAGATCGGGAAGCTGATGGCTGAGACCATGAAGCTGAACGCGGAAGCGGCGAAGATGATCCGTGAAACGCGCTGGTACCCGGTGATCTGGGCAACGGCGTTCGCCGGCGCCGTCATCGGCCTCGCGAAGTTTCTCCACTAAATCCAAGGGCCGCCGAAAGGCGGCTTTCGCATTCCCATGGACTACACCCCTCCCAAGGCTCAGGACCTTCAGCGCCTGAAGGAAGAACTCGGCCGTACCGGCGAGCAGATGGCCGAGCTGTTTGGCGTGGCCGGCGGCCAGCAATGGCGGAAGTACACTGGCGGCGCAGCGCCGCGCGAGTTGAGCCCGCACATCCTGTTCTTCGGCGCCGCGCGACTCGCGTTGAACGACGAAGAGTTCGCGCGCGTGCTCCGCAAGATGCGAGCGATCGGCGCTGAGATCGATGTCGCGCCGCTGGATGCGCCGCGGGGCGCTGAAGTCCAATCGGTAAACTGGGTGCCCGTCTCCCAAGCTCTTCCGACGCTCGAAGACGATGACACGAATGGCGTCCCAGTATGGGTGTTACAGCGCAACGGCGGTGAGATTGGTGCCTACTTCGTGCCGACGGTGAACCATGAGGCTTTCCCCGGCCCGCAATTCGTGCGGCACATCGGCCCCGTTTCCCAAGTGCTCGACGTCACCCATTGGAGCCCACGCGACGAGTGACGCGGTGCGAGCCCCCGTTCAGCGCTCTTGCGCTGACGCGGCTGCTGCCGGCTCCGCCTCCATATCGTCCGCCGGATAGAGCTGCAGCATCGCGCGGGCAGCCTCGACGTTCGGCGTCGTCAGCCATTCCTCCCAGTCATCCGGCCGCAGGATCACGACCGAGCGCTTTTCCTCGCCCGGCCGGTGCATGTGCCGCATGATCGGATGCTCGTCGGCGTTCACGGTGATCATCGCCATCGTGTGCTGCTCGGTGCCGTCCTCGTACACCAGCGTGCGCCAGATGCCGGCGACGCATAGCGGCCGCCAGCCGGCGAGCCCGATCCGGTACCGCACGTGCTTGCCCGTCTCCCAGTTCGGCTCGTAGATCCACTTCGCCGGGATCAGGCAGCGGCGCCCGGCCCGCCACGCCGGCGCGTACAGCGGCGACTTCCCGATGTTGTCGTCGCGCACGTTCATTGTGCTGCGCATGATCGGCGGCTTGCGCCCCGCCGCCTTCGCCTTTTCGACGTTCGCCTTCTGCAGCGCGCGCGGCCAGAAGCCGAAGTTCGCGATCAGCGGCCGGAACTCACCCTCGACGCTCGCGACGATCGGGGCGGCGTAGTCCTGGTAGATCTCGGGCTTCCACAGCGTCCAGCGGTACAGGTCGATGAAGCTGTTGATCTTCAGCTCACTCAGGCCCGCTTCCTCGCCGGGCGCGACGTAGTTCGTGCACATGGCCGTCCCCCATTTTTCGAGTTGACGACCTCATCTTACCGCGCGCTACACTGTATACCCATACAGTGTTATGCCGCATCATGAAACCGAACTGGGCCTATATCTGGGAGTACACGAACGTCAGCCAAGGAAGACGCATGCGCACGTTCACCCAGTTGACAAAGCAGGAATTCATTGCGGAACTGTCCGACTGCTTTCCTGACGTCGACGCCGTTCCGATCGAGGAAACGAAGGTAGATCGCAACCTCGTGCCGTACCGTGTGCCCGGCCTAAAGCGCGTATTACCGATGCCCGAGTTTGATGCTCCGACAATTCGTGAGCTGCGGCAACTTTGGCGCTCCAACGAAGATCCCTTGGTCCGGCGCGTTATCCTGGAGGTGGTGCACGGACGCCGCACGATGAAAGAGATCGAAGGATACGCCGCGAGCATCCGGGCCGAATACGGCAATTCGCTGATTGCAATGCGCAAGCTGCGGATTCTGGTGCAGGACGAACTCCGGCGCGCGGGCGAGACTGGCTGAGACAGACATCATGGCGAAGCACTGAGCACACAATGTGCTGTGGCATTCTGATCGCACCAGCCACGGAGGTCACCATGGGCCATACGATTGAGGAAGAATTTCGGTATTCGGATGACGACTGGTTCGGGTTCGCGTCTGGTCAGGAGCGCCGGGACGGCAACTCGCTGCGCGATTACCTGCAGCGGCACGCCAAAGTTATCCCAATCGAGCACGTGATCGTCAGCTTGACGATCCAGCTGCGCGCATCGCATCCGGGCAGCGTACCTGCGCCGAGCCTCCGGATCGCGCACTTCGATCCAGGACACTCGACCGATCCAGCTCGCCTCTACCGGACATCGTACGAAACGGGCGAGCACGTCGATCTGAAGTACACGACCGTCCCGTTCGATGCCGAACTCTTCCAGACCTTCAGCGACTTCAAGATCGAGCTCACCGCGCGCGGCTACTACATTGAGCCCATCGACATTCCCGCGGTTTATCGCGGGCCGGACGATCTGGACGACGGCCGGTGAACTGACCCGGCGTCAGTGTGCGGGCGCCGTCAGCGCGTCGTAGTCGCGCTCGCACTGCTGGCCGGCGATGCGGGCACGGTCAGCATATTCCGCCAGCTCTCCCGCCGCTTCGTCAGCCCGGCCGAGCACGTCGGCAAGCAGATCGAGGGCGTCGCCGGTTGCCGAGCTTCCGGCGGAAGCGGCGGGATGGCGGGCGGCTGCGACGAGCTGATCGACGCGCTGCTGCAGGCTGCCAGCGGCAGCACGAGCAGCAAAAGCATCCGCGAGCGCGGCCGTTCGTTGTTTGTTCGCATCTTTCGCAATCTCCGATTGGGCCGCGGTGCGGCGTTGTTCCTCGGCGCGCGCGGCGTCTACGGCCTTCGCTTGAGCCTTCGCGGCGTCGGCCTTCATGTCGGCGATCTCGCGCGCGCTGATCAGGTGCACGACGCAGGCGCCGGCCGCCGCGCCCAGCAGCGCGACCAGCAGATACGGCAATACCGCTTTCAGCATCACAGCCCCCGTTCGCACAGTGCGCGTTCGAACTCGCGACGCTCGACCAACCCCGGCAGCACTCGGCCACCGCCATATACCCACTGCGGCTTGCCGGCATCGGATTCATTCATCGCGCGGCACGCACCCTTCCAGTCGCCGGCGTTGAACCGCTTCGCCGTCGTGCTGCCGCAGTACGCGCCGGTGCCGACGTTGTAGGCGAAGCTCACCGCGGCCGCGAGCTGGTACGTGTGCCCCTTCAACACCGGCGTGCACTTCAGCACGGGCTCGGCGTGCGCGATCAGCTGCTGCTCGAGCCGCGCGCGGCACTCGTCGGGCGTGAAGCGCTGGCCGGCGCGCACGTCCTTCGTGTCGCCGTAGCACGCCGTGATGATCCCGATCGGGTCCGGCCGCGCGACGAGCTCGAGCCCCTCGAACTTCGGGACGATGGAAAAAAGAAGGGCTGCCGTAGCAGCCCCCACAACACCAGCGAGTGTCTTCTTCGGTACGTTAGCCATCGAGCAGTGCCCTCTTCCCCTTGTTCTTGACCAGGTAGTACGCCTGCAGTCCGATGTACGCGATCGTCGCGACGGCTACCCACCAGTTGATGTCGTGGCTCGTCAACCACAACCAGAAATTGCTGCCCACTGCCGGCGCCACCTTCGCGGCGCTCGTCGCGAGTTCGCTCTTCATCTGATCCCCGAAATGAAAAAAACGCCCTGAGGCGGTGATGGAACGGCCTGCGCAATGCTAAGCTCCGCGTCATCAAAACGAACGACGTCAAAGAAGCATGATTGAAGCCATATGGAATTCACTTCCAGCCAAGGTGACTCGCTGTCTAAACTGGATTCACGAGCTGCCCTTACGTATATTTATTCCGAGCGCACTGCTTTTTATCATCCTCAAGAACGGTATATGGGTAATACCAAATATTGAAGTACTGCGTTCAATGGCATCCGATATTACGAGAAACATGCTCGTTAACGACGTCCGAGGTCAGTACCTTTATTCCAGCTTCTTCGGACTGGCGTTAGCTTGGATCACTGGCGCATACCGGACCACAACCGCATTCGCGGCCATGCACTTTTCGGCATTCATCGCCGGCACCATCGGCCTCTCAATTTTCATCGACCGCCGTCACGGGCAATCCGTCGTAAAGCTGTTCCTGATTGCACTCGCTTGCGCGCCTATATCAAATGTCATTTTAAACTGGCTCGGAATTTCAGACGTCTTTACTTACTTATTCGGCACGATAATTGCCATATCCGAAAGCGTTCCGATCCTGTTCTTGGCAACCATGTTTCTCGGAGTCTCGCACATGGAGCAGGGAATAGTAATCGCCGTCATAGTAATCACAAAAATTGCATTGATTGACGATGCACACTCAAAATCACGCCTTTTAAGGATACTCGCCGTCGCGACCGGAATTGTGAGCGCCAAGATTTTTTTCGTGGCCTATTTCAGCGCCATGAATTTCAACCTCACATTTAGTCGCGCGGCCTTCGCAACTCCAGCGTTCGCCTATTTATTCCTTTCAGGGTTTCTGCGCAACATCTCCGTTACCGTTTATGCCTTCTACAGTGCCGCATGGGTGTTGGTGGGTTTTTTCATAAACTTTGCACTAAGATCGCACAACAAGAGATTCCTCGCCTTCACCATTTTTGCAAATATCACAGCTGCCGCCACATCGGCTATGGTCTACGATTCGACGCGTGATTTCACGCTTATTGTGTGGCCGGCATTTGTGGCCGCATTGATCTACGTAGACAGGAAGGCAGACAGAGAGGAACTCAGAAAAGCAACACTACTTGCTTTCGCTGCATGCCTAATACTGCCCAAAATAATCGTATGGGCTGGCAAAATGCAATCATCAGCCCTTTTTTACGATTTCCTGTTTGTCGCAGAGAAGATCACCCGCAAGAGCCTAATTGCACCGCTGGATTACATTCACATCGCATGGCCCTTCGCATATTAATCTGGGACCGACCGCCAAAAACGTCGTCCGCCTAGAAGGAGTTTCAAGAAGGATCGGGTAGACTACTTCTCATGAAGTCAGGGAATGATTCATAAAAAACTCTATACCGAGCATCACTTGAATCGATTTCCGCCTGATTCGGATACTCAATTGCATCTTGTGGGCCGGCAAATATGGACGATATGTCGGTCTGCTCTTCCGTTGTGAACTGAACGAATATTGAGCTCATCAGAATGTGTACCCAGCGACATTGATCTGAAAACTGACTGTGCCTGACGTTGTCGAAACAATATACCAGGCAGTCTGAGGCGTGACCATCGGGATTTTGTAATATACCTGCCCGACTGAACTATACGTTGGATTGATCCCGCCGATATTGCTCGAATTTGCCCCAATGGCGAGCTGGATAGTTGCGGACGTACCGCCGGTGGTGGCGCCAGAAATATCACCGAATACTTCCCTCGCATTTACTGGAACCAGCGCGGCGAGATTCACGGGAGTAAGTGTCGGAGCTGATACTGCTGTATTGAGTGCTGCCAATCGAACCATGTAAAAAGTCCGATCATTAAGCGCCCCTATGGCGAATTGTCCGCTCGCATTTGTCGGCCACACCGCTACCAGTGCACTCGCCGTATAGCCGGCGGGCATATTAGCCCCGCCGTACACGTTCCCTTGCTTCGTAGCCGCATTTGTAGCGAGCAGCGCGGCCGTCTGCGTCGCCGGATTGTAGATCGCATACAGCGCGACGAAGCCCGAAGCCGGCGCGCTACCGGTGTCCATGCCACCCAGGCCGGTCGACGCGAGATTGATCGTCTTCGAGAACTGCTTCAGGACGTACTTCTGTCCGCCCAGCGCGGCGCCTACGATGATCTCATCCGCGGTGAGCGTCGCGGTGCTCGATGCGGACATCACCGACATGGTCAAGTTGCGCGCCTGCCCTACGACTGCCGCAGACTGCACCTGTACGGCGGTTTTCAGGTTGGCGAGCAACGTCGCCGTCGTACCATCATCGATCGCATCCTGTCCGGTCAGATCGACGATGAACTGTGCGAGCACGGCGGACATGATCGAGCTCTGGCGCCACACCTTGTTGAGCTGCTGCGACTGCGCGGTACCGCTTTGGAAACCGGTGAGCAGCGCAGCGAGAGCCTCGTAGTCGGCCTGCGACATCACGTTCGCGCCGCCAGCGGCCGCGAACGGCTTGAAATTGTTGATTCCCATCAGTGCTCCGGCAATAAAAAAGCCGCCCGAAGGCGGCTCATTGCGATAAATGCGTTGTGCGGTCTAAACCGGTGTGCCCCAGGCTCCGGTATCGAAGCCAGCGATGTACTGATTGCTCATGTCGAATCCGAATAGGGGCGCGGTGTCGACGCTGGTCACGATCGTGTAGTTGACCCGCACGCCCTCCGGCTTCAGCGGGATATAGCCTCCCGCGAGCAGCGCGAGGAACACGGCCGACGGCACCTTGCCCGCGATCCCGATCGTCATCGACATGTCCTGGTGGTCCTCGATGAACACGTGCGTGTCCGCGTCGAAGATGCTGTTCAGGATCGCCGCGCTCGATTCGAGCGTCCCGTCCCAGTGGTTCGCGCCGATCTTCGCGCGGATGACGAGCCGGTACGTGTCGTCGTCCAACACGGTCAGGCCCGTGTCGGGATCGAACGGCCCCTTCCACGTGCCCTGATCGAAGCCGAGGCCGTCGAGGTCGAACGAGAAGTAGATTCCGGTCAGCGGCGTGCGGATCTTCCGCGACACGCCGACCCAGAGGCCAACATCATCGAGCTGCACGCCAACCGCGTTGTCGAGGTCGAACTTGCCCGGCATGCTCTGCAGCATGTTCATCTGATCGACGAGCGGCTGCACGAGCGCGCCGACGCCCGCCATGAAGCGCGGCTTGTCCCGATGCTCCGACGTGATCAGTGCGGTGTAGTCGGAAAGAGACGCGGCCATCAGTTCACCACCAGAGTCACGTTCGCGGGCGTGCACGATGCCGCCTCGTTGAACAGCAGCGCGACGTCGGGCGTGCCTGCGCCGCGCGGGCCGGTCAGCGTGAGGCCGGACAGCTTGAACGTGACGCCGCCGCCGACGCTGTTCGCCGCGGTCAGCGCGTCGCCCCATTCGACGCTGCCGGACAGGCCGCCGCCGATCTGCACGCCGTTGATGTAGTCCGACACCGCCTGCTGAATCTGCTGGCCCGTCTGGCCGGTGTAGCCGGTGAGCGCCTTGATCGTCACCGTGGCAGTGGTCGGCGCGGCCACCGGCCGGAAGAACCTGATCGTGATCGGACGGCCGTAGATGTCCGCGACGATGATGGCAGTCGTGCCATACGTCCCGGAACCCGGCGTCTTCTTCGCCGCGATCGCGTTCGCGATAGCCGTCGCGTCGCCTCCCTCGACCACGAGCGAAATCGAATGCGACGGGATGCCGTTCGCGTCCGTCGCATCCGTATCGTTTTCGTAGGCGACATATCGCGTGACGCCCGGAACGTTCGCCACCGCGCCGATGATGCCGTCGAGCACCGTGAGCGACGGCAACGCGGTCGACACCGTCTGCCGCTGCCGCAGCACCGCATCCTTCTCAACGGGCGCACCCTCGGCGGCATCCGCCGGGTTCGTCACCGACTGCCAGCCAAGCGCTGGCGTCGCGATCTGGTTGATCGTGCCCGCGCGCGCAGAGATGTCGCCGATCGTCGCGCACGTTGCCGTGACGGTGATCGTGCCGCTCGGCGGAATCGTCACCGCGGCCGGCAGCATCCATTGCAAGCCGTTGGCGTCCTTCGCTACGCCGTTGCTGATTGTCGCGCCCGCCTGGCCGATCAGTACCAGGTCCGCGCTTGAGTACGATGCGACCTTGCGCGCGATGCCGTTGATCTTGACGTTGCTCGACAGCGCGTCACCCTGCGCCGTCGCGGGGCTGAACGACCGGTAGATCGCGATCGCCACCGAATTGACGTCGCTGATCGCCTTCGCGAACACGCCGAGCATCTGACCGTCCTGGCTGTCCGGCTCCAGGTACGTGTCGGCGCCGTAGATCGAGCGGAACTGATCCTGCAGAAACGCGAACACGTCCGCGTACGTCGGCGCGGTGATGCCGTTCGCGTCGATGGTGGGTGCGAGGGTCGTGAGAGTCACAATATTGCCTGTACCGTGGTGGTGCCGTAGATCGTGTTGATCGTCGCGGTGACGGTCAGCACGCGCGTCTCGGGATCGGCGGTGCTCGAATAGCTGACGAGCTCAGTCACGCCCTGCGTGCCGAGGATGCACGTCCGGATCGCAGCGTCGTACTTGCCGCTCGTGTACTTCCCGAGCACGTCGGTCGCCCACGGCATGCCGGCGGTCGTGTCGAGGAACCATTCGCCGCGCAGCAAGCGCAGGCGCGTCAGCACGGCCTGCGCGACCGTCTCCGGCGTGTTCACGAGAAAGTCGGCCGCGCCACCGCCAAAGACGTAGTCGCCGTTGGCGTCCAATCGTCGATAACGCATCGAATTACCCTTCCCGCGCGAACGCGCCGAAGTGCTTCCGCGCGGCTGCGCAGTACGCCTCATGAGCCAGTTGTGCAGTCGAGAAAAGCCCCAGATAGCGCTGCTTCCCGTCGACCTTGATGTATGCCGTCCACTTCTCGCGGCGTCGATCCCAGAACACACCCTTGAATCCGGACTTGTTGTGTGACCGGACCTTCGAGTTACGACCGTTCTCCTGCACCGTGCATAGCCTCAGATTGGAGCGCCGGTTGTCCAGTCGATTGCCGTTCACGTGATCGACGAAGGCGCCATCGCCATCTGATAGGCCGAGCAGAAACCGATGCAGGTATCGATTGGTACGCTTGCTCGGCTTGGACGGGTCGTAAACACTGCGGGCCGCGTACCCTCGCCCGATCGTGCGCCATGTCCAGCGGCTAACCAACTCATAGTCCGCGTCGTCGATCAGAATTTCTTCGCCCTTCGCTGTTCGGATAGTTGCCATCGAAATTCTCAGTTGACCGGGCCGGTGTTGCCGCCCTGCGGATCTGGATGCGTGTGCGTGTCGTCGACGCGCTTGCCGTTCGCCGTGATCTGGCCGATCACATTGAGGATGCCGTTGAACACGGCCGCGGCACCGCTTGCCGCGCTGCCGACCATGCCGCCGACGAAGGTCAGCAGGCCCGTGATGGTGACGGCCGCGGAGAACGTCGACAGCGGCGCGACGACGTCGAAGCCGCCCGGCGCGACGATCTTGACCTTCTGCAGCGTCGGGTTCAGGTCGATGTACGTCGCGCCGTCGTCGCTTCGCAGCTGCGTCGACGTGCCGCTGACGCCGGAGAGCGCACGCGGCCGCGATCGAAAGCCGAGCAGCGCGAACCCGTCTGACAGGTCGTGCATGCGCAGCTCGGCTTGTTCCTGCACGCCGCCCGACTGCCACCAGGCGTCGATGCAGCGCGACGCGAACACGACGAGGCACTCGTCGCCCTGCTTGACCGGAAACGTCAGCGTACAATTTCCGCCGGCCGGGAACTGGACCGGGCAGTCGACCAGCAGCGGCAGCGCGACGCTCTGGATCGTGCCGTCGATGCCGCGCACCTGCGCCTTGATGGCCGGCTGAACGCTGCAAGTCGGCGGCCGGTCCGCGGCGCTTTCGAACGACTGGATGATGCCGGGCAACGCTGTCCAGATGCCCGCGCGCACGCCGTCGAACGCTTCACGCAGCGCGACCTCCGGGTCGCCTACCCTTTCACGTCGATCCATGGGATGAAAATGAAAAAACTGCTGTTGACCGCCGCGCTGCTCGCGCCGCTCGCCGCCGTCGCTGACGACGCCTATGTCTATCCGTTCGCCGGCATGAAGGTCGGCGCGACCGTTGAGAACGAATTCCCGACCATCCTCTACACGGCGAAGAAATGCGACCTGCCGCTCGCGAACGCGAAGAACATGCGGCGCTACGAGTCGTACCGCGGCGTGTGGGATATCGGATGCTGGGGCGAAACGATCGATGGCGACGCCGTGATCGTCGTGCCGCAAATGCCGATGAAGTCCATGCCGCTCAACGTGCTCGCGCGCGCGGACGTGAAGCGCGCCGGCGAGACCACGACGATGACGATCAAGGCGCTGCCGACGTACGGCCGCTAACCGAACCGCTTGATCACGTCGGCGCGCGGCACCGCCGCCTTGTCCTTGAACGAGTCGGGCAGCACCGTGACGTCTGCCGCGAGACAGGTCACGCTCGTGTGCCACTCTTCGCCGCGGGTGTCGCCCCCCACCTCCGCGAGCATCACGTAGTAGAAGCCATCGTCCTGCAGCTTCGCCTGCATCTCGATCCGCTCATTCTCGGCCTGCTGGCCGACGTTCAGGCTGTACTCGTACTGCTGGATGCTCGCGTTGTCGAGCCAGATCAGCCGGCCGATCTTCACGCTCGGGTTCAGCAGCATCTTCACCTCGATGCCGTTCGGCGTCTGCTGCGGCAGGCCCACCATGCCGGTCTCCGACGTGATCTTCGGAATGTCGCCGGGCATGTATGCCGTCTCGGGCACCAGAACCACCTTCCCGTCCTGAATGCTCCAGACCGTTTGCGTGGTTTTCGCGATCCCTCGCAGGAAGTCGCGCGCCATCCCGAACATGACCTTGCCGCGCGGCAGCGGATTCGACGTGACCTTCGGCATGTACCCGAGCGACACGCCGTACGGGTTCATGGCGGCCGTCGCGACGGACACGTGGTCCGTTGCCACCGAGCCGGCCGCGAGCGTCGTGTTCACCACGGCGAAGTTGTACGCCGAGTCGCCGTCGGCCGCCGTGATGTCGAGGAACGTGTCGGTCTGGCTCTCGCGCCCGCGTCGCACCTGCTTGATCTGGCCGTCGAAGATGATCCCGTAGTTGCCCTCGTAGCCGGCCTGCAGCACGACTCGGGTGAATTCCTTCTGCGCGCGCCGCGCGGTCGTGTCGGAGACGTTGTACACCCGGATGCGCGCCGAGTTCGGCGTCTGCAGGTCGCCGCGCTTCACGCGGAACACGATCCGCAGCTCGGACAAGTCGAGCGCCTCGCCGCTGTCGAAGCCGATGATCAGCGATACCTTCCGGCCGAACTGCTCAACGCTCATTGGTCCGTCACCCAGAAAACGTGCGATCCGATGCCGAGATCCTCGAACGTCGGAACGTCGTCCGGATCGTCGGCGCCCTGCACCCACAGGCGCCCCTGGAACCCCAAGTGCTTGTACTGCCCGAGCAGGTCGACGCCGGTTACGAGCGGGATCCCGGACACCAGCGGGCTGTCCGCGGCATCCGCGATGTCGAGCACCCACCCCGCGCCGCCGGCTTTGCGGTACTGGACGGTCAGTCGATAGTCGGTCCCGCTCAGCGTCACGGTGAAGCGCTCGGGGCGCGGCGAAAACGGAATCTCGAAGAAGCTCGGCATCACATACTCCCCGGCGGCACCGCGCCGCCCGGCGCCGGCGTCGCGGGCATGGCGGCCTTCGTGCCGCCGTTGCCGGTTTCGGCCGTGGACGCCGGGTCGGCCTGGTTCTCGCGCGGCGGCAGCTTCATGACCTGCGTCGACACGATCTTGATCTGCTTGAGCGTCGCGGTAAGGATCAGCGCGCTCGACGTCTTTGCGTCAACCGTGAGCCGCAGCCCCTGCAGAAGCATGTTCCGGTAGGTGCGGCGGCTCGTCGTGACGTCGAGCGGCGTGCGAGCTTCCTGCAGCGCGAGCAGCTGCGAGTAGATCGCGTTGACGTACTGCGCAGACGGCAGGCCGCCGCCGTCGAAAGTCGCCTCCGCGGCACCGAGCAGCGCTTCGTAGTCGGCGTTGCTCCACCCGCATCGCATCGCGACATCCGGCTGGCGCTTGAACGCGTGATCGGAGATCTCCGCGCCTTGCTCGACCGGATGCTCCGTGATCGTCAGCTCGTCGTTGTAGACCTCTTCGATCGCGACCTGCACCGTGATGCTGCCGATCTTCTTCGGCGAGATCGTGATCATGTCGAGGATCATGCGATCGCCCCCTGTAGGTTGCGCACCATGTCGGCGTTCACCGCGCGCTGCTCGCGCTCGACCGCGCGGCCGGCCGCCGCGGGATCGCCTGCGCCGTTCACGTGGATCTGCGTCGACTGGTGCAGCTCGACCTTCGTCGCGCCGCCGCGCGCGGCCGGCTGCCCGCTGAGTGCGGCCGTCGGTTGGTACATCGCGCGCGTGTTGCGCAGCGCGGCCTCCATTTCGGCCACCGTGATACTCGCGCGGTTGTTGCCCTTGCCGGCGTAGTAGCTGAGGCCGGTGTCCGGGTCCGCGACGCTCGCCCACTCGCGCGCCGCTGCGCGCAGCGCACCGCGCAGGTCGTCGCTGCGCCCTTCAACGTACTCGGCGATCGCGCGGCGCTTGTTGCGCACCAGGTACTGCTCGAAGATGCGATCCTGAAGCGTGCGGTCGAACATCTCGTCACCGTTCAGCTTCAGCGCGCGCGCGGCCTCCGCCAACGTGCTGCCGATGATCTGGTAGCGGCCGGCGGCGTTGAACTGCCCGGCGCGCTGCGCGGCCATGACCTGCGCGAGCGTCATGCCCTCGAGGTTTTCGGTGCCGGCGCGATAGCCGCCCCGCGCGCCACGGTTGACGCTGTTGTAGTCGCCCTCGCCGCGCGCGATCAGACGGCCGAACGCCGTGTCCGCGAGACGCGACATAGCACCGGCCAGACCACCCGACGCGGCGGGCGCAGCGGTCGCCGGCGCAGCAGCAGCGCTGCGCGGCGACGCCAGCTTCGCGCCACCGCCGCCGCCCTTGCGCACGCTGTCGAGCTCGGCCTGCGTGTAGCCGCCCGTCGCATCAAGACCGCGCCGATCCTTCAGCGTGAGGATGTCCCACACAGAGCGGAACCGCCCGCCCGACAGCTTCGTGATCAGGCCGTCGATCTGGTCGCGCACGCCGTCGCCGATTTTCCAACCCAGAAACGCGGCGCCGACGGCGGCCGCACTCGAGGCGAGCGCAGCCAGCTCAACGCCCATTGCGGAAAGCAAGCCCGTTGCCCCGCTGGCCGCCGCGCCGCCCGCGCGCAGCGCGCCCACGATCTTCCAAATACCGCCGGCGATCTTGAACACGCCCATCGCCTTCAGCGCGACACCGAGCAGGATGATCTTCGTCGACCAGCCGCCCGTCGCCTTGTCGAGCTCGAGCAGTGTGTCGACGAGCTTCCCGAGCGGTGGGCCGGCCGCCTCCGCGATCTTGAGCAGGGTGTTCGCGATGTCGCCGATCTTGGCCGCGATCTCGTCTGCATGCTCGTCGACCCACCGCTGGAAGCGATCCAGCTGTGGCCCGACCTTCTGCAGCATCGCGCCCTCGACGCGGATGCCGAGGTTCTCGAACGTCGTGCCGAGACCCCGCAACTGCGTCATGAAGCGGTGCGAGTCGTCGGCAGCCTTGTCGAGGCCGGTCGATTGCGACATCTCGCGGTACTGCTTCAGCAGACGCTCGAAGTCCCCATTGCGCATCGCGAGCATCAGGTTCTCGTCGATGCCCAGGATGTTGCCGTACTGGCTCGACAGCCACGTCGGCTTGCTCGCAAGCGCCTTGCCGAGGTCGGACATGATGTCGACCGTGTCGCGCAGCTCGCCGTTCGCGCTGCGCGTCTGCACGCCGAGCGTCGCAAGATAGCCTTCGCCCGCCGGGTTGTTGCGCAGGAAGCGCGCGAGGTTCTCGATCGTGCCGGTGGCCGCCTCGGCCGAGACGCCCATGTTCCGCGCGGCGAACTCGAAGCCACGCAGGTTGGCTGCCGACGCGCCCGTGCGCTGCGAGACGAAGTACAGCCGCTCGAGCTTCGACGCGAAGGCCGCGACGCCGGCACTGACCGCCAGCGACGCGCCGGAGATCGTCTTGATCAGGCGCTTTACGCCCTTGGTCGTGTCCTTGACGCCGTCCTTGAAGTTCTTCAGGCCCTTCTCGTCGACCTTGAACCCGAGCGCGACCAGGAACTCGCGGATGACGACGGAATCAGCCATTTTCTCTTTCCATCTTGCGGCGGAACGCCGCGTCGTTGTCTGCCCGAACGGCAATGGAGTCGTTCATCAGCGCGATGTCGGCAAGGCCGAGCGTCCCGTCGATCAGGGACTCGTACTTGCACATCTGCGCGTGCACGGGCGCGAGCAGCCAGTCCTCGCCGCCGGGCAGCGTACGGATCCAGCCTACGTCGCCGACGGGCTCGCTTGGCTGGTAAGCAGCCCGCTGATAAAAGGGCCGAGGTTCGCCACCACGACGCGCACGACGAGCGGCAGCATCACGTCGATGCCGATGTCGTCGAACATGGCGGTCTTGTGCACGGGCGACCACACTTTCGCCCAACCCGCGCCCTGCCAGCGCTCGACGACGGACAGGCACGTGCCGAAGACGTACTCCGCGTCCTCGTCCTTCAGGCCGGCCAGTGCGTCGGCGAACGGCTGCAGCACTGGCGCGACCGCATCGACGAGCGACAGCAGCTCGCGCGATCGGTCAGCCGCCGCCACCGGCGCCGCGGCGGCCGGAGCATCGTCTGCTGCCGCACCCTCGACACGTGCGGCCAGCGCCGCGAGCGCGGCGTTCGCCCGCGCCTGATCGCGGACGAGATCCGCCTGCTCGAGCTCGGTGTAGAACTTCATCAGCACCGGGATCATCGGCGGGATGATCGGCGCGATGCGCCGCGACACGTGGAACTGCTGCATCGCGCTCAGCTTGCCGATCGCGTACCGCACGCCGTTGAGTTGAATTTCAGTCGTCATTTGATTTCTCAGATTGAGCATCCTGCATGCAGCTTGCGCTTTGCGTCGAGATATGCCTGATGAGCAGTTTCGGCATCGTCGAAATACCCGATGCCCTTGCGCTTTCCATCGACTTGAATTTGTGCACACCATCGATGTCGGCGCGCGTGCCACGTGACGCCGAGCAATCCAGACGTCCGATTGTTTGATCGTGCGCGCCGTTGGTTTTGCATGTTGACGCCGCGCGGCACGTCGCGCAGATTGTTGACCGCATTATTCGTGCGAACACCATCAATATGATCGATGTCGCCGGATGGCCATTCCCCGTACACATAGAGCCATGCGAGACGGTGCGCATACATGCGAACGCCATCAATGGTGATGCGCAAATACCCATTCGGTTGCATTGTTCCTGCTATTGCCCCGGCAGGCGCTCGATTCGATGTAGATTGCAGCCAAACAAAAGCGCCGGTGACTGGATCGTATGAAAGCACCTGATGGAGTCGATCTTGAGTCAATGTATCCATTAATAGGTGCCCAAGATATTGTCGATTTTGATGCAATCAAACTGCCATTCCACAATGTCGCCGTCCTTCGCGTACTTCAGGTCCGGCGCCTTCTTGAAGGCGCAGCTGCGCGCGGTCGTCACGTCGCCGGCCGCCGTCTGCCGAACCTCGATGAGGTTCTTGCCCCACAGGCGGCTGTCGAGCGACTGCGCGTCGTACAGCGCCATCAGCTTCGCGTTGATCGGCGCGGTCTTCAGGTAGCGCAACGTGACCTGTCCGGACTTGTCGGCGTGCAGGCTGTGCATGCCCTCACCGTCCGAGCCGACGGTCATCGTGTTCTTGTCACCCGCGCGCGCGATCGTGATGCCTTCCTCCGCGGTCGCTTCGCCGTAGCCGAGCGAGAATGCGCCGCCAGGGCCCACGATCGTCGCTGCGACGTCCTGAAAGCTGTAAGTCGCCATGTTGAGATGCCCCTGTTAGCGGTTGACGTTGACGAGGATGTCGGCGCCGTGGATCGCGCCGGCTTCCTTCGCCGCGACCTGGAATACGACCGACTTGCGTGCTTCGCGGTCAGCCTGCGATTGCGTGGCGATCGGCGGCTGGTAGACGTAGTAGCCCTTCGCGAGCGTGTCGCCTTGGTTCAGCGCGCCGAAGCCGGCCGAGTTCCAGACGCCCGGCGCGAGATACCCGTTGTTCACGCCGGCCTCGCAGGCCGCCGCGATCGTCGCGGCGATCTGCGCGTTGCCGCCGTCCGTCTGCGGGATCTTCGTCGGGCTCTGATACAGCAGGTTGTAGACGTCCGTCTCGATGCGGTTGCGGAACCAGATCGCGTTATAGACCGAATCGACATAGATGCCGCTCGGCGTCACGCCGTACTGGATGATCGACGTGTCGTTGCTGTAGTTCACAAACACGTTGCAGTTCTTCGACTGCAGCGCGTTCGCCTGCGTGCTCGTGAGCGTCTCGGCGACGACGCTCGGCTCCTGCTTGAACATCAGCGTGATCGTCGTGTTGTTGCCGTCGAAGTTCACGGTCAGCAGGCGTCCGAGCAGCGACGACACTGCGTACGGCGTCGAGCTCGAGTACTGCACGATCGTGTACTTCAGCTTCAGCGCCTTCAGCTTGCTCGCGATGTCGGTCGACACGGTCGAGTCGAGCACCTGCGGGTTCTGCGTCGTGATGCCGTAGATATGCCGCTGGTCGGCCTCGGTGAGCGTCGCGACCGCGATGTGCTGGTCGTCCGTGATGGAAGCATCCGCGAAATCGAAACCGAGGAACTTGTTCGAGAAGCGGTCGAAGAACAGCGCGGCCGCGTCGACCGGTTGCTCGGGCGCGATGCCGTCCGCCGGCACGCCGGCGAGGTTGCTCGTCAAGCCGAGCATCGCCGAAATATCCGTGCCGCTGCCCGGCGCGGTCGCATAGCCGACCTTCGAGTTCGTGCCGGTCGTGTTCGACGTCACGACGAACTGCGAGCCGGTCCAAGCAATGGTCGCGCCCGTCAGCTTCGCATTGATCACGCTGGCGACGCCGTTGAGGTTCGTCTGCGCCGAGAAGTCGAGGCCGCTCACGGACTTCGCCGCACCGTCGATCGTGATGCTGAACGCGCCGGCCGTGATCGCATCCCACAGCGCGATGTCCTGCTGCGCAGCCGACAGCACGCCGCCGCGCAGCGATCCGGACGTCGCCGTCTTCGCCCACCGGCCGATCATCAGTTGTTGCGGCTTCGGCACCTGGTTGAAATACAGCGCCGCGGCGTAGTACTCCGGCGTGTTCGTGCCGAACTCCGGCGTCACCTCGTCGATGTCTCCATACGAGCGCGCGCGCTCGTTCGTGTCGATGACGGCCGACGGGCCGAGAATCAGCCCGGTGTTCATGTTCGCGCCCTGCGCCGCGAGCGCGGCGAGGTTGATCGTCACGTTGATCAGGCGCGATACCGGCAATCCGTTGGACATGCTGGTCCCCTACGAGTAGTGAAATTGAATCCGACACAATCCAAACGTGAGCACGATATGCACACGGATGGCCTAAAATTTCTTCTTTCCGAAGCGGGCTCAACCGGAGAGCACATGACCAAAATCATCCGCACCAAAAAAGGTCAGGAAATCCTCGTTGATGACGAAGATTTCGATTCCCTGAATCGGCACTCATGGCACGTCGATGCATATGGCTACGCAGTTCGAAATACAGAGCACCCGCTCGATCCGTCGAAGCGATGGAAGGAGCGTATGCATCGGGTGATTGCCGGTCTGGGGTTCGGCGACACTCGCGTACCCGACCACATCAACGGCAATAAGCTCGACAACCGACGAGCAAATCTCCGGGTATGTCTCCAATCCGAGAACATGCGCAACGCGAAGAAGCGCGTCGACAACTCATCCGGCTTTAAAGGAGTCACTTACCATCGCGCGAGCGGCCTCTGGCATGCACGCATCTATGCGAACTGCAAAGTCGTAAGCCTTGGATATTTCCAGCACCGCGAAAGTGCTTTCGAGGCCTATCGAGAAGCCGCAGCCGAACTTCACGGTCAATTCGCCAATTACGGAACCTGAATCGACGCGGTGCCGTGTTCGTCATTGACGCTCACCGCCGCAGATTTCAAGCTCAGGACCGCGTAGGTCCGGGTGATCTTGCGGCGCAGCGTCACGGTCATGTCGTAGCGCCGCACCCATTGCTGATTGACCAGATCGGGCGCCGCTCGAATCGGGCCGACGCCGACGAACGCCATGTCCTGCAGCTGGAGCTGCTCGCGGTTCTGCGGGATCGCGAGTCCGTCGGCGAGCCGCTGCGCGTAACCTTTCGCGAGCGGCCCGTAGAACGTGCACATGACGTCGATGTCCTGGTGCCGGATGTACGTGTCGTGCCCGTCGCCAGTGCCGTCGTGCTGGATGGCCGGGCCGGCATCCGGCTCCTGCTCCTGCAAGCCGAACGCGCACCAGTTGACGGACGGCTCGGGTTGCTTGGGTACTTTCGGCTGCCAGCGCGGCCGCACGAGGTCCGGCGCGAGCGCCGTGATGCCGGCGATCAGGTCGTGTACCAGGTTGTCGAGGGCATCGTCCTCGGCCGGCGGCGCATCGACGGCTGGCGCCAGATATCCGCCGGTCGAGCTATCGTTCATGGGGTCATCCCGAAAGAGGCTTCAGGTCGCACGTCGCGCAAACGAAGCCGCGGCCGAAGTGCGAGTAGTCGTTCACGTTGACGACGGTGTAGGTGCGGCCGGCCCACACGACCTCGTCGGCGTCGTGGCCGGCGCTGCCGTCCATCAGCCGGAACATCGTGTGCAGCGTGATCGAACCGATGATTCGGCTACCGTCCGCGTTGCGATGCAGGATGTCGCCCTTGTCGCTCGTCACGACGGCCGAGAACGACGTCGCTGCGACGGTGTTCTGCGCGCGACCGTAGTCGTCGACCGTCTGCGTCATGCGGTTGCAGACCAGTCCGGTGTCCATGAAGTCCGGATCGAGCAGGACGTCGGTGACGTCGAGAAAAGCCATAGCGCGAGCACCAATGAAAAAGGGCCGCACATGGCGGCCCTCGGGTCAGGGGGACTGAAAACTACTTCTTGCGGCGCACGACGTACGTCGTCGCGTTCCGATACTGGCCGGTGTCGACCAGCGTGTTCTCCCGCGTGACGCCGCGGCGCCGGCGCGCGGCCAGCGTCGAGTCGGCGAGTTTGGGAGCGATGTTGCTGTTGATCTTCGCGCGCACGGAGTTCACCGAAACCTGGCCAGCGCGATTGAGGCTGCGGTTGACCTTCTCGAGGTCGCCGTCGAGCGCCGCTTCGACGCCCTTCTGAAGGTGCGGCTCGAACTTCGGCCGCGCGTCCTGCACGCCCGGCACCAGGTGCGGGCGGGCCGGGATATTGTTGGCCGGCGAACCGTTCTCGAGGATGTAGCCGATCTCAGCGTTGCTGAGCGGCTCTCCTTCATCCTTCCGGCCAGCAGTGCTGTCGGGCACGCCAACCAGCACCTCCTTCTGCACGAGCCCGCTGATCGACTTCAGTACCTCGTCGAGGCGATCGATTTTCATGCCGTCCATGGGGTCTCCCGATGGACAGCGGCGGCGTTACAGCTGCATGCCGCCCGCGCCCATCATCATTGCGAGGCTGAGATAACGGACGCCGTACATCGTGGCGTTCCAGAAGCCGCCGTCCTTGATGGCGACGGCCGCGGTGTCGTAGCTCGCGCTCACCTTGTCGACGGCCTTCGACGACTGCGGCCCGGACACCTGGCCGGGCACGCCGCCGACGGCGGCCATCTTCTGGTCCTTCACGGCGAGCGCGAGGTGGTGCGCGGTGACGAGCGCGATTCCCAGATCAGTCAGGTCGCCCCACCGATCTGCGTTGACGAGCGATACCGCGACGGTCATCCAGAACTGGACGAGCGCGTCGGGGTACGTCGTCGTGTCGTTGAACTCCGAGAACGCTTGGCGGAACTGGGCGATATCCACTTGTCACCTGTCGATTGGAACGCAGGCCGGCGCGCGCACTGCGTCGCGCCGGAAGGCCATTATGCCTTTTTGCTGGCGGACTTCGGCGAGGCGTTGTCGCTCGTCTGGCCCGCTGCTGCCTTCTGCGAGATGTCAGCGGCTTGAGCACGCGCCGCAATTTCCTGCTCGCGCGCTACGACAGCGGTTTCCCGCTCGGCGAGCGCCTTTTCACGGGAGTCCAGCGCCGCCGCACGGTCGTCCAGCCCCTTGCCGAACGTTTCGAGTTCGGCGCTCAGCTTCGCCAAACGCTCCGATTCAGCGTCGAGCGCCGCCTTCTCGGCCGCGAGCTCTGCCGCTACGCCCGCGGCCCCAGCAACGGCGTTGTTGCCTGCCGCCGATGCGGCCGCGCGTCCGTCCGGCACCGGGCCGAGATGCGCTTTTGCGTACCAGTGCTCGGCGATGTAGCTCTCGATTTCCTGCACGCCTGCCTCGAATCGCCGAACGATCTCCTCGCCTTCGTGCACGAGCCGAATCGTGAACGCCGTCAGAACGTTGACCCTTGCCATATCAGATCCCATCCCGATAGGCAGCGGTCGTGCCGTAGCGCCACTCGACCTGGCCGATCCGCGACCAATAGGTCGTGATCTGATACAGCGAGCGGTACTCCAGCGGCGTGCGCTGCAGGTCCGTCATCGGGAACTGGACATACTTCTTGTCGCTGTTGTACGCGACCATCCGGTCCACCGTGCCGAGCTGCCCCAGCGTGCCGCCAGCGCCAGCGCCGATCAACCACTTCAGCTCGAGGATTTCGAGCGGCACACCCTGCTGCGTGCAGATGTTGTTTTCCAGCAGGTACGTGAGGATCGACTTGTTGCCGGCCGAGCTGATGACTTGCGACGCGATGTAACCGAGCTTCGCGGGCGGAAGCATGACCCGGTTCGGCTTGACCTTCCAGCCCGTTGCCTGCCACGCGGACGTCAGGATTTCGTTGACGTCCTTGAGGATTTCGCTCGGGGTCTTCGTTTCCCACTGCGGCGTGCCGGCGGCGCCGTTGGCAACGTTCGAAACGCTGCCGACCGCGCCGATGGAATTGACGAGCCCCGTGAACCCCAGCTGAGGATCACCGTAGTAGACGATCTGGTCGAGGTCCATGTTGCGCTTCAGGTTCATGGCCTCGACCTTCTGCGCGTCGATCGGCATGCCCAAGGCTTGCGACTTCACCAGCTCGGGCACCGTGTACTTCACTTCGGCACCCCAGAGGCGCATCGGTTGCGGTGTCTTGCCGATGTCGACCGACGGCCCCGCGATGGCATTGCCCTCGTTCGAAATCCAGTTCAGGCCGTTCGGATTGATACCGCCACTCATCCCGAACGCCGAGTTCGTGAACGATGCAACCTCGTCCGCCGCGGAAACGTCGGTGCGGATGTAGATGTCGCGCGACCACGTGTATTCGACAAGCGGCTCGTTCAGCGTCTGGTCGAGCCGTTCGAGCTGGCCGACGAGGAACGCGCCGGTCGAGTCGATCGTGGCACGATCGTACGTGTACTGCTGATCCTGCGTGCGCGCGCGGACGAGTCGGCGCGTCGCCTCGGCGACGGCCGCCGACATCGGGATCGACGCCCCAGCCCGGCGCAGGTGCTTCAGTTCGGACATGTCCATGTAATGGCTCCAGAAATGCAAAAGCCCCGCATTGCGGGGCTTCGGGTGAAGCGCTATTCAGCGCCGGTTAGATCTTGACGGCGATCTCGACGATGCCGTAGGTGTCGGCCGGACCGGTGAAGTACCAGTTCGCCGGCATCGCGACGGTGTTCGTCCCATCGGCAGCCGCTTCGAAGCCGCCGAGCGGCTTGCCTGCGGCCGGCGCCGCGACGCGCACGTACACGGTGCCGTTCTTCGTCGCCGGCGCGGTGCCGCCGAGCGCGACGTCGACGTATCCACGCTTCAGGATGTCGGTGACGCCGGACGTCGGCGGCGTCGCGGTACCGAGCGGATCGGTGCCGTTCCCCTGAATCGGGTATGCGCGCAGGTTCACGCCGTAGACGCTGTCTGCCGTATCGGCGGCGTTGTTGATCGGCTGAATCTTGCCGTTCACCATTTTCACGGCAACGCCGAACGCGGTCGGCGGCGCCGCCGGGTCGATCAACTGCGTCTCGATCGTGGCGACTTCGGCGCGCTGAAGGTCACCGGCGAAGCCCGCCGGCATGCGGTACTGATAGGCTTGATACGAGGGCATGTCGGCTCCTTACTTGCGGACCTTCCAGAAGTCCGCGTGAATTGCGTTGATGTCCTTCCGCTCCGTCTGGGCGGAATCGTTGGTCCGGCGCTGCGTCACACCGGAGTTCTTGCTGCGCACGACCTCCGACGCTGCGTTGAAGAACGCCGCCACGGAATCGCAGGTCATGCTGGACACGTTCGCGCTGCCGACCACCGACTTCACCAGTTCGGCGTTCTCGTTCTCGAGCGCGGCGCGCAGCGCGCGGCGACGCAGCACGCACATGGCGTCGACCGTCTTCTTGCGGACCGCCTTCGCGTCGAACGTCGGCAGGCGGACGCCCGGAGCGAGGATCTCGGCGCGCGAGAGCGCGTCTTGGAACTGCTCGCGCAGCGCGGTACTGTCGCCGGTACGCGCGCCTGCCTTGTCGTCGTTGCCCCCGCCAGCACCGTCGCCATCCATCGTGCCAGTGCCGTCCGGATCGTCATCGTCGTCGTCCCCGTCGCCAGTTTGCGTGCCGCCGCCTTCGAGCTTCGTCACGCGGTCGGCCAGCGCATCGATCTTGCCGTTGGTGGCCTGGATCGCACCGAGCACCTGCTTGAGCGGATCGCCTTCGCCGCCGGCCGCGCCTTCATCGCCCGTTGCGGAGACGCCGGCGTTCGGGGCCGCGCCAGTGCCGGGCATGTGGATGTGAATCTGGGGTTGACCTTCGCCACCCTCGCCGCCTTCGTCGCCGGTCATTTCGCTCGCGACCTTCTCGAACGCTTCGGAATCGCGCGTCATGAACGCCTTGCGCAACGCGTCGACGAACTTGGAGCCTTTCTTGGTTGCCATGCTTGTATCTCCTGTCGGGAGTAGGTTGGAACTGCTATCCCCGATCGAACACACGGGGCCACAGCGGGCGCTTTTCACGAGGGCGACGTGGTTGCCCACGATCACCACCTGTCGCGCCCGCCCAGGCGCAATCTGTTCGTAGTCGGCGTCGTAGCCGTTGCTGACCTGCGCCAGAACCTTGAGCTGCACGAGGCGAATGGCTTCTGCATCGAATATCAGCAGATCGGCCAGCATCAAATCGGACTGGTCGCCTTCGCCGCGTCGAACGTTCATCACGAAACCGACGACGACCGACTTGAAGTTCGCCGGCGTCACAAAATCCGGCGGATGGTCGATCGTGATCGGTTTGCCTTCGAAGCTCGCGAGCGTCTCGGGACTGAACAGCACGTCCGCCGTGCGCTCCGCGACGATGACGCCGTCCTTCGCCTCGATCTCCGGCAGTTCGAAGTAGGCGTAGTCCTGCGCGCCGACGCGCGCGATCGGGACGGCCTCGCAGAGCAGGAAGCCTTCCGGCGTGATGGACTGCCGCTCGCCGAGCTGCTCGGTCGCGTACACGCCCGACGCGGTGATGCCGTCGCGCGTGTGCGCGCGAGCGCGCGGCGCATGCGAGCCGCACGTGCACGCGTGATCAGTGGTGGAAATGCGCATATCAGTCTTCGATGCTGGTTCGGACGCCGCGCGCGATGACGCCGCGGACTCGCTCGTAATCGGGCTCGGAGCGTGTGACCCGGCACCAGACGGCCAGGGATCGGAGGTACAGCGGCAACCACCACGCGGTGCGCACTCGCACGCGCAACGTCGTTCGATGTGTCGGCATGCTCAGTCCATCCAGTCAGGAATATCGACCGTCTGCCCGGCCAGTTCGTGTGTGCAGTCGCCGCAGAACTGGATCCGGCCATCCGTGATGAATGAATGGCAGACGTTCCGGCGTTCGCCGGGGCCCGGCCACGACACGAGGATCGATGGCGACAACGTCGGGGCATCGACGCTGCCGTTCCAATTCCATCGCGCCGGGTTCGGAGAATCGCAACCATGCGGATAGACAACGTGCAGCTCACCGCACGGACACTCGAACAGCAACGATCCGCTGCTGTCCCGTTTCATCTTCGCCATATCAGTCCGTCGGAAGCACGACTTCGGCCCAGCACCGGCAGTTGTAGATGCAGCCCGGGTGCGCCCGCGCGCCCGACCGCTTATCGGCGACCGGCGGCTTGTCCCACGTGAAAAACTTGCCTTCCAGCTCGCGATGGTCCTCGCGGACGTCCGAGTCGCCCGACGTCCGCCAGAAGTAGCCGGGGCTGCCGACATCGAGCGCGCGCGCCTCGGTGAGCGTCGCGGCCGTGCGACTTACCTCGGTTCTCGCGATCGTGTCGGCCCGGCTTTTCGCGACCTGCCCGGACTCCTGAATCGCCTTCGAGATCTGCGCGGCGCGCGCGCCGTCGGCGATTCCTTCCAGCGTCAGCCGGTGCACGCGCTCGGCCGCGTCGAGCGGGATGGACTTGATCAGCCGCACCTGCTCGGACAGGAGAGCGCGCATCGTCTCGCCGGTGGCCGCCCTGCGAATCTCGTCGCGCAGCGCGCGCGACATGTCCGCGGCCTGCTTCATCCACATCTGCTCATCGCGCCGATTCAGGTCGGCGATCATGCGCGCCGCGGTCGCCTCGGCCCAAGGCGCGAGCGCCTCGGCGTACCGACGCAGCAGTTCCTCGATCGTCGGCGCGTACGACACGTCATCAGCCGGAAAGCCGTTCACGAGCACGCCGACCTGATGAGCGATCTTTCGCAACTGGGTGCCGTACTTCCGCTCTGCGCCGCTCAGCCGGACCGGGTTCTTGCGCCGTTCGCGCTTTCGATCGAGGGTGAGAATCATCGACGTCGAAAAAGTCTGCGAAGCAATGAGTCGTTCGTCCGCGCGGCCGCGCCCGGCGTCGGACCCAGCGGAAGCGTTGGATCGATCCCCGGCGGATCCTCGCCCTGTTCGTCGCGCTCAGCCTGCTCGATCGCTTCGTCGGGGATGTCGCCAAACATGCCGGTATCCGGCGACGACGCCTTGAGCTCGCGCATGCCCTGGCTTCGCGGAATCAGGTCGGCGTCTACCGCCTTCGTCACCGAGTCGACCGTCTTGTTGCCGATCTCAGCCTTCTCGGCGGCCGACATCTCCTGCAGCGGGTTGAACTCGTACGAGAAGTCCTCCGGCAACGGCTGCCCGATTTCCGACCTGCACATCACGTCGAGCAGGTTGTGCAGCGGGTTGCGCAGCCGACGCTCCTGACGCGTGTGCACCTTCTCGTGATACAGCAGCCGTGACCCTTCGCCGGTGTCGCTCAAGCCGGCCGGCTGCTGGCCGAACAGGCGATCGAGCGGAATGCCCGTCGCGCCGCTGAGCTGCATCGCGAACTGCAGCATCACGTCGGACAGACCGCTGAACGTGTACTGATGCGTCTCGAACTTGTCGGTCGCGTCGATGAGGGTGATGCCCTCGTTCGACTGCCCGAGCCGGATCATTTCGACCTGCTTCAGCAGCCCGTTGAGCGCCGGGCCGCCGGCCGCGATGATCTCGCGCAGCTTCTCAACGCTCAGCGTGCGCAGATGGGCCTTGTAGACGAGCTGTCCGGCGCCGACCGTCGCGCTGTCGAACGCGATCAACCGGTCCCACATCGGCTCGAGGATCGACAGGCCCCAGCCGTTCTCGCTGATCCGCTGGTAGTACGGCAGTGCTTCGCCGTCCATTCGCAGCACGCGCGAGTAGTGAATGCGCCCCCGCGGCAATCCGATCGCCGTCGGCAGCACGTCGTAGTACTTCGGCATGCCGAGATCGGGGCCGAACTCGGTCACGACTTCTCCGACCGGCGGCGCAACCATCCAGCGGTCGAGCACGAGCAGGCCCTTGAACTGGCCTTTCCCGATGGTCTCGCGCCGAAGCGGCTGCGACATGTCCTGGCCGTCGATCAGCATCACCGCGATCGCGCCGCCATACAGCTGCGCCCACTTGCCGGTATCGCAGAGCTGGTCCCAGATCGCCTTGCGCGTCAGCGCGGTCTCCATCTTCGACACGTCGGTCGGATCGAGCCCGGACATCTCGATGCCCTTGCGGGTCATGTCCTCCGGGATCGCGTCCACCGCGGCGCGCACGATCCACGACCCGCGATATGCCGCCTCGAGCCAGACCCGATTGCGGCTCTGGTACGTCAACGTGTACTGCGCCGCCGACGCCTGGTTATCTGCGCCCCATCCGAGCCGCGCTTCGAAGTTCGCGAACGAGTCGACCGTGCGATGGGCGTGCGTCGCCGCCGGCGCGCGCGGCGGCCGAGTCTGTTGCTTCCGTTTCGACATTCCGGGAAATCCTGTCGTGCTCAACCGGCAAGCCGCTCCCAGACCGACAGGTCCTTCGCGCCTCCCAGCATGTCGTTGATTGCGTCGACCATCGGATCGATCTGGTCGTCGTGCATGTGCGTGTCGTCAGCCGTGAACGAGTCGCACTCGGTCAAGAAGTCGCTCACCCACGGTGCCTCGAGCGGAACGGCGACGTTGCCGGCGTCGATGTGGCTGACCACGTCCATCACGCGCGTCAACTTGTCCTTGACCCGCTCGATACCTTCGATCGGGATACCGCCCTCGGCCTGAATCTCCTGAATCAGTCCGGTGCCACTCGACTTATCCTCGACCTTCATCTGCCGCAGCACGGGCGCGGCAGGGTCGTCCTTGCCGATTTCCGCATGCTTGTTCCAGAAGTCGATCGCGCGGCGCTTGAGCTCCGGCGCTTTCCACTTCCCTCGCACCAGATCGATGAGGTACAGACGGTTGTCGAAGCCGAGCCCCCAGCACTCGAAGACGCTGTAGTCGTTCCGCTCGGCCGTCTTCTGCGCCGTGTCGGCGAAAATCTTCCGGTACTGGAGCGACGGTAACGCGCCGTAGCGTAGGAACTTCCCGCTCTGGATGATCCCGCCGCCGAGCGGCGACGGACGCTGCATGTACTGACCGTTGAAGACGTACGGATCTGCCTTCTCCGATGCGAGCAACTCCTGCAGCGGCTCCTTGTACGGCCAGTAGCTGAACCGACCGTCCTCATCCCGCTCGGACGACTCGACGCGCTCCCGGATGTGCTCCGGCAGCTTCGCGACGTACTCGTCGGTGATCAATGCCGGGATCTCGATGAACTCCCATTCGCCCGGCATCTTGCCGGCCTTGATGAAGCCCGTCGGGTCTTCCTCGGCGAGCCGCTGCATGATCACGATGATCGGTGTGTCCGGATTCGCCTTCCGGCTCTTCACGGTCGACAGCAGCTTGCGGTTCGCCTTGTTGCGGTTCGTCTTGCTGTACGCGTCCTCGACCTTCAGCGGGTCGTCGATGATGATCGCGCCCTGCCAACCGTCCGCCATATGGCCGGCTCGAAAGCCGGTGATCTGGCCGCCGAGCGAGACCGCATACACACCGCCCGCCTTCTTGCCGTCCACCAGCACATTCCAGCGCTTTTTCGACTTTGCGTCGTCGGCGATCACCAGCGGCCACAGCGCCTGATACTCGCTCGACGCGACGATGTCGCGCGCCGCCTCGCTGTTCAGCAGTGCGAGATCGTCCGAATACGAGATGTGCAAGAACCGGGCGCGCGGGTTCAGCGCGAGGCCGCGGGCGATCAGATTGATCGCCACCAATTCGGTCTTCGACGAACCGGGCGGCACGTTGATGACGACATTCTTCAACTTGCCGTCGATCACGCGTTGGACCGCGTCGGCGATCAGCACGTGGTGCCAGTTCACGCGGAACTTGATGGACTGACGATGCTTGAAGAAGTACCGGCTAAAGAACAGGTGGTCGCGCTCGCACTTCGCCTTCAGGACGGCCCGCTCGATGGCAGGGTCAATACTCGTCTTCGAGTTTGGCGACGGCGGCTGCAACCTGCTGTTCATCGACGACGACCGTCCTGTTCTCGATTGGGCCGCCGTCCCTCCCTGTATGCTCGAGCTGACGCCGGTTCGTGAACGCGTCGCCCGCCTCCTTCGCAGCCTGCTCCAGCAGTTGGGCCATCAGCGGCAAGTTACCGCGCTGCTCGGCGACTGCGACGGCGCGATCCAGCGCACGCAAGCGCACGGCTCGATGCGACACGCCGATGCGCGACGTGTCCTTCAGGAATTCCTCGCGCGTGCGCTCGAAGATCTCCCGGTACTTCTTGCTCAGCGTCGAGCCGGCGCGCTTCGTCGGGTCGTAGCGCTCGCACTGCTGCGGCGACACTTCGACGCCAAATTCCTCGCGCACGGCCTTCGCGACCCGCGAGATCGTGTCGAAGCATGCGAGCGACTGGACGATGTACACCTTGATCGCGTCGGGAAGTGCTGCCATAGCGGGAAAACGTTCGGTTACGCGGCCCGCAGGATGCAGGTGCCGCAGGCGCGCGCGATGTCGGCGTGGCCGACCTCTGGCGCGTGGCGGGCGGCGTCGACCAGCTTCGCGGTGTCGCCGGCACCGCCACCGACGCCGTAGCGCCTGACGATGCCGACGAATTCCTCGACGTCGTGCCCGCGGATGCCGAGCTTCGGCATGCCGTCCTTCGAGAAAGCCGGCGCGCCGAACTCGTCGGTGCGCTGGCCGATGTGATACAGCTCGTGCTCGACCAGCGCGCACCATTCCAGATCGCTGCACTCGCGCGCGTAGTGCGCGTCGAGCGTGATCAGGAACGCCGGCACGCGGCCGAACCACTCGCAGAGCTGCTGCTCCTGCCGGGCGCGCTGCCAGCCGCCGGCGCGGATCGTCACTTCTTCGCACTGACCGACGACGCGGCGCATCTGGCGGACGTTCTCGGCGGCCGCCCAGAGATAGGCGACATCGGCGTCGATCAGGTGCGCGTGGTCTTCGTTGTGCAGCGGCGCGCCGTCGCGCAGGAACGTGTGGTGCACCCAGTCGTTGACGCCGTCGGCCGGCGCGAGGTAGCGGAACCAGTTCGAGCCGTCGAAGAGCGCGTCGGGCGGCATGGGCCGATTGCTGGCGGGCTCCGCCTTTTGCACTCGGGTCATGCCGCGCTTTCCAGTCGCGGCGGCAGATCGAACAGCGCCTCGGCCGCGCGGCGCGCAGGGCTCGGCTCCTTCCTGCGCGCCTGCCGCTGCCGCTCGCGCTGCTCGGCCTCCTGCTTAGCCTCCAGCACGAGCATCGGATCGCGGTACATGCGAGATTCGAGGATGCGGAAACCCATGGCGGCACTCCAATGCAAAAAGCCCCGTGGCTTTCGCCTACGGGGCTTCGTATCCTCGCGCGTCTGCCTCCCAACCGGGAAGCAAAAGCTCACGCGCAAGGCGGAATCGGTAATCTGCCGAGGATCATAGAACAGATTCCGGCGGTTTACAACCGGTCGACGCAATTTTTCTGATGACCGAGTCTGCGGTCAGCTTCACGATGCTCTGCGAGATCGCGCGGTGCGCGTCGGCGAGCACGAGCTCGAAGCGCCGGCCGCGCAGCACCGCACCGTGCGCCTTCCGCATCCGCGTCTGCACCTGGTCGGGCGCCATGCGCCAGACGTACGTGTACTTCAGCACCCACTTCGCCACGTGGTTCGGCATCGCCGACCATGCCGCCTCAACGAGCCAGCCGTCCTTCTGCTCGGGCGGGATCGGCATTTCGGCGAGCGCCTTGTCGCGCAGCGCGACGTGCAGCCGCGCCCACTGCGCGCAGACCTCCGGCTTGAACCGCGGCGAGCGCACCGTCGCCCCCCAGTTGTCGAGCCGCTCTTCGATGCTCTCGAAGCCGCTCATCGCGCACCTCGCGTCGTCATGGCGAGCGCCTGCACGCTGCTGAGCCAACCGCCGTACCCGGTGAGGTGGCTCGTGAAGTCCGTGCGGATGCGCGTGTCGACGTGGCCGCTGCCTGCGCACGTGCCGGCGAGCGAGAACATCTGGCCGCGCCGCTCTCCGCGCTTGATGTCGACGCGCGTCATCGCGCGGTCGCTTGCCAGCAAATGCCGCACGGTCGACAGCGGCACACCTGCGCTGCGCGCGAGATCGTGCGCCGTGTAGCGCCGGCCCGGCTTCATGACCGACAGCACCGTGTCGAGGGTGATTTTCGTGGGTTTCGTTTTCAAAGGGCCCTCCCTATGCTCGCTGCAGGTTCAGTTCAATTGCTTCGATGCGCACGCCCGGCGTGGTCGCGTAGCGCTTCGATACCCAGAGGTCGACGACTTGCCCGTCGTCTCCGTAGACCACGCCGTTCATGCCGTCCTTCAACGCCTTGACAACGTTGTCCGCGTCCGGCTTCTTCGTGGCGCCTATCGCGCCCGCCGCGGCCTCGCGTTGACGCCGCTGCGACCAGCTGGCCGGAATCGGCACGCCGATGTCGACGATCAGGCGCACCGGGCCGGAGTACGGCTCGTCGTCGCGCATGGCCTCGCGGGCGGCCATCTTCACGAGGTTCTCGTAGCGCTCCGTCGGCTCGGGGGTGTACGTGCGGACGTGCGGCCCGCGCCGTACGAAGCGCGGCCGCCCTTTCGCGACCGGCTTGCCGGGTACGACGAAGACGACGCGGCGTGCGATGACCGGCGCGGCGATCAGCAGGTCGTGCGTCATGCCGTCACCTCGTCCGTCACGTCATCGGCCACCGGCACGCCGCTGACCGGGCGCAGCCACGCGTCCGGAATCCATCCGGTCTTAAGCTCGCACGGCCGAAACGTGACAACGTCCGTCGCTGGGATCGGAGCGGGCGCTTCGACGTACCAGCAGAAGCCGAAGTGCAGGTAGTCGCCGTACGGCGCCTTCACCTCGACGATGCGGTCGCGGGCTTTGCCCCGCGTGATCACGGCCATGTCGCCGACTTTGCAGTTCATCGCCCTTCCCCCAGAAGCGCGCCGACCGCGACCGGGCCGGCAGTGTTGCGGAATGCGCGGTTGTGGTCATCCCACCACGGGCCGTCGCCGGCCGCGTTGAACACGCGCAGCTTGAAATCGAACGGCTGCTCGTCGGTCCCCTGCTCGATGCCGAGCGTTCGCCCGTGTTCGACGATGCCGGTCCACGAGCGCCACCAGTCGGCGACGGTGCGTATCCCCGTCGCGGGCTTCGCGGTGCGCGCGGACAGCAGGTCGCCGAGGATCAGGTCGAGCAGGCCGACGTTGAGCGGTTGCCCGCTGCCCTCTCGCTCACGGCGCTTTCGGCCCGTCGCGATGGCGGTTCGCAGGTCGTCGGGCGTGGCGCCACGCGTCGGCCAGCCGTGCACCCGCTCGTCGTTCGCGGTGAAGCCGACGCCGCTCGAGCGCAGGATTTCGACGAACGCGGCGGCGGCGTTCGGCGGGTCGCCCGCTACTGCCTGTGCTATGCCGCCGCCGCTTGTCTTTAGGTTTACTTCTCCCTCTCCCTGTCCCTTGGATGCTGTTTCCCGAGGGACAGTCGGGGGGACACCATGTGTTTGTCCCGAGGGACGTTTGTCGTTTGTCCCTGGGGACAATTTGCGTTTGTCCCTCGGGACTGGATTGCGATAGTCCGGGGACAAAAATTCCTCGAAAGTCGGGAATTCGATGTCGGTCCCGTGGCGCTGGTTGTGCTTCTTGATGCGCGCGCACTCGGTCTTGTAGCGCTGCTCGTGCTTCGCGGACCACGCGTCGCGCGCCTTCTCGGCGACGACGGGGTGATACAGGCGTCCGTCGGAGCACTTCACCCAACCACGCAGTGCACCCGCGCGCACCTTTCGCCATTCGGCGACAACGCGGCCGTAGCCGGCCAGTTGTGCGAGCACTCGATCGTCATCGGGAAGCGACGCGGCCGGCATCTGGTGCCACGCTGCACACCAGAGCAGCACCGCCGCGCGGAACTCGTCGGCAGTCGACAGCGCCGCGATGTCGCTGTCACGCAGGCGCACGACGTCGAGCGGCATGAACGGGAAGTCACGCAGATCGCAATCCGCTGGGGTGAGAGGATTCGGGAGGTCGTTCATTCGCAAAGTCCATACGCCGAGGCGCAGGCGGTCGCCGGCTCGGCGTCCGCGAGAAGGTCGTACTGCCGGCCGCCGCGCGTGGTCTTGGCCCACTCGACTACCTGCCAGATATGCGACGCGGCGCCGGTATGGCCGCCGCGGCCGCTTAGGTGCATGAAGGTCGCCGGCGAGCGCGGCCGGCAGACTGTCGTAACGAGACGTTCCCATTCGGCGATCCGCTCGATGTGCTCCGGAAACCTGCGTGCAATTTCGCGCAGCTCAGCCTTCGACGAATTGATGCATGGCATGCACCCGACGCGCGACATCCCCTGGCGATAGAGCGGGTTCGGCCTGATGCCGGCGAGCGTGTGCGCTTCGAAAACGTCATCCACGTTCCAGCGCAGGATCGGCCGATAGACAGCGTAGTAGCCGCCCCGATCCTCGTACGACGGTAACCACCTGCGCGCCTCGCTCTCGTCGGCCCGCACGCCCTGCCATGACTCGACGGCAAACCCGCGGTCAATGAGCTCGAGCTGGTACTCGGTGATCGGGTTGCGTTTCAGGTACTCGGTGCAGTACTGGCGCTTCCTCGATGGGAATCCCCCCTTCAGCATGCACACGTCGAGATACGGGTTGCCGGTCGGATGCAGAAGTTCGAGCGCGCGCGCAGCTGCCTCGGCGGTCCACGCGTAATTGAATTGCCGCTTTCCGTAGACTGCGGATTCAGGCTCGCCCGCAGCGATCCGAGCGAGATTCGCGCGCTTCGTCGCAAATTCGTCGGTGAAGTCGGCGCGCACCACGTCGACGGTGATGTCGAGCACGCGCGGCAGGTATTCAAGCGCGTATTCGTACGTCGACTCGTGCTCGTTGCCGGTGTCGGCGAACACTGCGCGAACGCTTTCACGACCGTGCAGCTCGAGCGCGACGAGCAGCGTCGCGGTGCTGTCCTTGCCGCCCGACAGCGAGACAACGTGAAGGGTCTGGCGATCGGTCACGAAGCCTCCCAAAGCAGCTTCTGCCCGCGCAGTTGCGCCGCCGTGTCGACGCGCGGCCGCGCGGGCGTGTTCCAGTTGCCGCCGCCGCGCGCGCCAACGAGGCGCCAACCGGCGCCGCGCAAACTGGCGCCGCCCTCGGCCGGCAGTGTGTAGGTGATGAGCCGCGCGTAACCGAGCGCGCGCGCCGCGCGCCATGCCGCGCCATACAGCGCCGAACACGCGTTGCGCGTGCCGTCGGTGCAACAGCGCGTGACCTCGAGTGTCCAGCCGTCGTCATTGCCGCGCGCGACAGGGCGGCCGACGATCGCAACCCCGCAGACACCCATGCAGTCGTCTCGGCCCATCAGCATGTCGTCGGCGACCGCGATGCTGAACTTGTGGCCGACCACGGGTGCATGATGCCGGTGGTGCTCGGCGACGAACGCGTTCGCCTCCTCGAGCGAGATTGGGACGATTACGAGGTTCATGCTGCCTCCGACGGCCATGCTACGATCGCCCCAAAATCACTAACGGGGGAATCGTGAAACGCGCGTGGCAAATCACTCATCTGGCCGCGGTTTGGCTGCTCCTCGGAATAGCGTTCGTCGCTTTGGCTCGCGTGTGGACAATCGTCGCGCAGTCGTCCGGGTCCCAAAAGGACTTCTGGGACGTTGCTACTACGATCGGCACATGTGGCGCGGTGGCCGTCGCCCTTTATGTCAGCTTCACCGACCAGCGTCGGCGTGTACGGGATGAGGCCGCAATGGCGCGAGTAACAGCTTCCGGAATCACAAACCGCCTCACAGTGGCTATCGCTCGGCTCGTTGCGCTGAAGGGGACAATCGATGTTGCCGTGAGCAAACAAATTGCCCGCGTAGATTTGGAAACGCTCGGCTACGACCTCCGGACTCTCGAAATTTGCACGCTCGATCAAGTTCGGGCACTTATCCCACTCCCCCATTTCTGTGCCGACAATATTGCTGCTGCACAAGATCGACTGCATGTGGCGTTGACCTTCATCGACGCAGAAGCCGAAAACAACAGATGGAGTCCCGCTTCGAGGAAAAGCGCCATGACTGCCGCCAGCAGCCTTATCTCCGACGCGATTGGCATGCTGGCACGTGCAGCAAAGACGTGCGGCGACGCATCCCGCGCCATCCACGCCGGCAGAGGTGCACAGGTCGACTAGGCGCCATGTACGCATTGCCGTTGCGCTGCCCAGCAAGCTGATGCACTGCAATGAGGTCAGCACGAGCCGCCCTCCTTCGTGTTGTCGATCGGGGCCGCCTCCGGCCGCACGCGCTCCAGCATCCAGAGTTGGTCCGGACGGAACGCGAGGTAGTCCTGCGGAGGATCGCGGAAGATGAACAGGTGCTTTTCCTCGACGACGCCGAGGTACGTCATGGGGCGACCGAGCTTGCGGACGAACAGCTTGCCGATGTCGCGGTCGCTGAGGATCATGGTCATGCCGCCGCCTGCCGCTGACCAAAGGCCTGTTGGACGAACTCACCGATCGCTCGTTGGCTGAGTCGGCGATACTCCTCGACCGCCTTGCGCTCCTGCACGGCGAGCCATTGCCGCGGATAGTCGCAGCCCGTGAACATGCAGAACAGGTGGAGCTTCGTGGCGGGGAACGGCCGGCGGCCGGCGACGAGGTCCGCGAAGTGCGGATAGTGGATGTCGCAGTTGCGCGCGAGCGTTTTTCGGTCGAAGCGGCGAAGGCCGAGCTCGAGTGCGCGAGCGAGGCAGTCCTCGAACGTCATTGCCTCAATCTCTGCCTCCGGCAACGTCGCAGCCTGTACCCACGGCGCGAACATCCTGAATTCGGTCTGGTTCATACGAAAAATCAATCGTTACCCAGTTGATTACCCACTTGCTTACCCGGTTGGGCCAGGCTCGAAATAAAGGCCAGGACAACACCCGGCCAACTGCGAAAGATGCGAACTGCCGCTATGCGAGAATCAAGGCTCTTCCCTTCCTCAATCCATTCACAACGGGGTTCGCATGTCACAACAACTCGAACTGCGCCTCTACGAACTCGACGACAAGACTCATCGGGTCAACGTCGTCACGTCCCCGGAGGGCTGCACATACACGTCGGAAAACATTTCGGACTTCATCGCCGACCTGGCCAGAGTTCGCGCAGAAATGCTTCCTGCTATTCCGCTCGAGGCGCCACCGATGGCGAACATGCAAAACGTGGCCGACGATCCGCCGATGCGATGGGCGTACGACGAAATGAACGATCGGTTTGCGCTGCTCATTCGTCATCCCGGGCATGGGTGGATCGGCTATTCCTTACCGTTCGAAACAGTGAATGCCCTCCAGCGCGGCCTTCAAGAATCAGTCGATCACCGAAACAACCAACGCCGGTCACCGAACTGACTGCACCCGCGCCACTACCTCCGGGGCCACGGATTTCGATAACAGTGCGGCCGAGCGGCACCTCATACGTGCCGCTCCGCCTGATCGTGGGACCGCGGACGCTCGACGGCTTTCGCCCCAGCCGGACAGCGCAGAATGTGCGGACCTTCTTCACGCTCCCTCCCGCGCCGGCTTGGCCAGCTCAGGCCAGATCAGATGCCAGTCGTCGGGCCGCAGGTCGCGACGAGTCACGTGGCCGCCCGACTCGCGCTCGATGGCGACGCAGAGCTTGTCGCCGGCCTTGCGCTGTCCGTAGATGACGTTTCTCAGGTAGGCGGCACTCGTCCCGCACCGTTCAGCGAAGAGCTCGCGGTCGGCGCGTGGGATGCCTGCGAAAAAGGATTTGAGCTTGTCCATGCGGCCATCATACACCGTATGGTTTATGGCGATCAACACCTTCTGGTTTATTTCACCATTTGGTTTACGGTGGTCTAATTTGGCCTATGAAAGATGATCTACTGACCCATAGCGAAGTCACCGAATTGCGTCGCCAGGCGCTCGGCCGCTTGATCGAATTGCACGGGCAGGCTGTAGTGGCGCGACGGGTGAAAAGGGTTCCGCAGCAAATCAACGATATGGCGCGATCGAAGTCCTTCGGCGAGAAGGTCGCACTCGAATTCGAGCGTGCTTGGCGCGAAAGCACCGGCGGCGAAGTGATCGATCTCCTCGCACCGCGCCCTCGGGTTCAGCAGATATCGGCGCCGGCCGGATGGGAGCGCCTCGACGAAATCGGCCGCGCCAAGGTCGAGGCATTCATCAGCGGGCTGCTATCCCAGTCAGCTCCGCGCCCCGCGCCTGCTCAGGATGAAGACAGGCCGTTTGGCGACTGATTCGCCGCACGACATCAGGTAGCGGCTCGAGCGACGCATCCCAGAACGAAAATTCGCGCGTTATGACCGGCCGCTTCGCGCGCGCCGTGAAACCGAACGCCTCATTCTCCAGCAACACATCCCATCGACCGTCTGAGCGCAACCGCTGAATCGTCACGATCGTGCCGATCAGCGCGGGGTTCGTGCTCGTCACCACCCTCGCCAAGTCTCCGGGCCTGCACCGCAGGCGCGTCTTCGAATCTTTTGCCACTGGCCGCCCCCGTCCTCTCGTTACGCACTGTTACTGTATGAATATACAGTAGTGTAGCCGCAGTCTCGGAAGTCTTTCAACTGCCGTCAGCAGACGCTTAATAATCGCGGGCCTGACCCGGCTGTTACAAATTTCCGACGCACCATAAACCAAATGGTGTTGACGTGGCATACACCATCTGGTTTAATGACTTCCAACGCGGCACCGTCGCCGCGCCACCGCCCCAGGGCGGAACGCTCTCTAACAACCGAAGGTATGCCGGGACCGCACACGCGGAGCAACCGGCCGGCGCGATCTGCGTCGTGAGTCAGGACAGGCGCGGCGCGCTGGGCTGAAGTTTGGCTACCGCTTGCTGCTTGAACGGACCTGACACAAGACAGCCAGCAACACGTGACCGATGGCGTCGTAATCGGCACAAACCTCGCGCGGCCCGGAGCCGGCACGGCCGGGAGTAGCCGGGCGCGCGAGTGATGCAGCTTCGCGGAGCCGGAATGCGCAGGCTGATGCGCGGCGAGTGGAAGCAACCGAGCGGACAGACATCCTAGGCCGGATTGCCGGCTGCCATGAAAACATGCGCGCCGCTCTGTGCCGGAGTTCAGTGCCGGCCCGGCTCCATGAAGCTGTCTCGCACATTGCAGTTCTGACCGGCGGCGGTTCTATCTCTGGAGGCGTCGCCGGTGAGCACTGCATGCAGATGCAGTTTCGCTGCTCAAGACTTCTATTCGATTAGCACTCCTACTTTCATGCGGAGGATGCCATGCACATTCCTCGAATCCACCACCACAACGTGCGCGCCCTGCCCGCGCGGGTCGATCAGCACGCCGACCAGCTGCAGGCCGCGGTGGACGACGCAGCGCTGGCCCGCGACGAGCGCAACGAAGCGATCGCCGAGCGCGTCACCTTCGACGTGCTGCCGTTCTCGACCGAGCAGATCGCCGTGCTCGACGCCGCGCTTCGCCGTGGGCGAATCGAGGACGTGTACGAGGTCTGGAATGTCTGCAAGGCAACCCTCGACGCCGAGATCAAGCGGCGTATCGCCGAAGCCGACATCGCCGCCGCCGCGCCGCGATTCGCGAACGTCTACTGCTCATCGTGCGGACAGAAGTTCGGGGCGGGCAACGAAGGTTTCAGCCACTGCAGCGATCACATTCACCGCCGAGCGATCGACGGCTGATCCGTTGAACAACCTTCCCATTTACAGGAGAAAGCCGTGGGATTGGACATTTACTTGAGGAAGTGCCCGGACCTTGCAGCAGCAAAGGCTGCGCAGGTGGCATACCAAGCAGAAGTCGAAGCGTTGTGGAAAGCCGCCGGCGGATACGAGAAGGCAACCGAAGAGCAACGCGACGAGATCCGCACCAGTAGCGCGGAAATCGCGAAGAAGTACGGTTGCACGGGAAGGTACGAGCTGCACGCGTCGATCACCGAGTTCGACAGGCAAAACTCGCTGATCGACCCCGAGCACATGTTCAAGATCGGCTACTTCCGCAGCAGCTACAACGCCAGCGGGATCGAAAACGTGTTGCGCAAGCGCGGTCTGCCGACGCTGCACGACATCTTCGAGCCGAACGAAGAATACGAATTCAAGCCCGACTGGAATGCCGCGCTCGCCCGTTGCAACGATGCGATCGACAAGTACGAAGCGTTCCTCGCGGGCCCGCTCGGCAAGTACAGCGTCATGTTCGTCGATGGCTTCGAAGAGGTGCGCGATGAAGCGCGCGCGCTCGAAATATTCGGCGAGCATCTCGCGCGGCAGCGGCCGGACAGCTTTCGCTCGTATGGGTGTCGCGAAGGCGAGTTCTACCTGGACGGCATCAAGGCTGTCGGCTTCATGCCCGGCCGAAGCGTCATCAACACCATGGGTATGTACGTCGTCTACGAGAAGGAAACCGACGGCAAGCCCGACTGGCACCTCACGGCACTGCGCATCGTGCGCGAGACGATCGAATACGTGATCGCTCAGCCGGACCGACAGCACTTCTATCTGGTCTGGTCGGGCTAAGCGTCCGCGCCCGCTACTGCGGGCAATCACACCACACCGAGGGACCACATGAACGAGATCAAGCACACGCCGGGACGCTGGTTGCGCGACCACCTGACGATCACCGCCGAGATGAACGGGCATGTCATCGCGCGCGTCGGCGACGCGCATTCGATGTTGCGCGGAGCTGATAAGCGCGAGATGCAGCAGGAATGCGTCGCGAACGCAAAGGTAATCCATGCAGCTCCCGACATGGTTGACGCACTCGAGCTGGTTGCCGCGAAGGATGACGCCGCACGCAAAGCCGGCAAGCCGATCTTCACATCTGGCGAACGTCTGACCATCGACGCGGCGCTGATCAAGGCCGGCCGGAAGAAGGCGCCGGAGCCGGTGCGGCATTTCACGATCAATGGAGGCGTGTGATGGCACTCACTCCCGAGAAGCGCGCAGCCCTGAAGCTCGCACGCGAACGGATCGCCACAGGTGGAAGCCGGTACATCTGCTTCGCACTGCACGACGTCGGCGCACTCTTTCCGCATCTGGGGCCGGTGTGCGACCAGTTGCGGGCGTACATCCGCGATCAACTCCACCCATGGAGCACGTTTGAAGAATGGCAAGCGGCCAACGGATGCGGCGGTCGATCGTTCGCGCAACGGCGGATCGACCGCGCCGCGTGGATCGACTGGATGCTCGACGAGCCTAAGGAGGCATGATGCGCACCACTGTCAACAGCCTATCGCCTGTATTGCGCGAATACAAACGATCGCCTGTATCGCCCCTGCGCTACGTGCTCGAAGGGTCGCTATGGGCGATCGCATACGGCGTGGCGATCGGCGCGCTCTGGTTCACCGCGGACCTCGCGGGCCCCTACCTGCGGAGTCTCGGATGAACACGCCGTTCGACTATCTCGGCGCCCTGCTCGACCGGCTCTTCGAATGGAATCCCATAGCCGGTTACCTCGTCGCAGTCGCGATCGCCGCGGCATGCACGCTCGTGCTCGCCCGACTCAACGCAGACGGGACGTCCGTCGCCGCCTTCGTCACGAGGCCCGCATGAGCCGCTTCACCGATCACGCGGCGCTCTTTGAGCGCCGGCACCCGCGCGCCGCGCGCGCTCTCGTCGTGGCGATCCTCGCCGCGGTCGCCCTTCTCGCTGTCGCGGTCGACAGCCTCACCAAGCACTGGGGAATCCTGTGAGCCCATCCGTCTATACCGTTCGCGCGTCCAGCTGGGGCGCGCTTTTCGACTGCGCCTACCGGTGGGAGGGTATCCACCTCCTGAACATGCGCAACGTAGTCGGCCTGCGCGCCGCGCTCGGCACCGCGATCCACGCCGGCACCGCCGTGTTCGACCAAGCACGCCTCGACGGGTCGGGTCTCACGGTCGACGACGCCGCCGGCGCTTTCGTCGACAAGCTGCACGACCCGGAGAACGAATTCGACCCGGATCGCGACGACCTGAGCATGTCGGACGCCGAGCGCATCGGCCTGTCGTTGACGACGAAGTACTGCCTCGAGGTCGCGCCCCGCTACGAATACGTCGCAGTAGAGATGGAGACGAGGCCGCTCGACATCGACTGCGGCGGCGGCATCATCGTGCGACTCACCGGCACGATGGACCGCGCGCGCGTGCGCCGCTCGGCGACCGGTGTCGGCATCGCTGACCTGAAAAGCGGGTCGTCGGCCGTGCAAAAAGGCGCGGCCGTCACGAAGGGACACGGGCCGCAAGTCGGCACGTACGAGCTGCTCTATGAGCACACGACCGGCGACCAGATCGGCGACACTGCCGAGATCATCGGCCTGAAAACGAAGGGCACGCCGGAGGTCGCGACGGCGCCGATCGCGAACGCGAAGCGCGTGATGGTCGGTACCGAGGAAACACCGGGGCTGATCCAGTTCGCCGCAGACATGTTCCGCTCCGGCCGCTTCTACCCCAACCCGAAATCCCTGCTGTGCGATCGGAAGTACTGCCCGCGCTACGGCACCTGTCAATTCCACGACTGATCTACGAGACCATTATGTCCACGCCTACCACTCTGGAATCCGTCCGCTCGCCGCTGCCTCGCGAAGCCAACCTCCCCGCCGTCGCTCCGGGCTTCGGCTCCTTGCAATCGTTCGAGCTGATGCAGCGCGCCGCGAACCTGCTGGCCTCGTCAACGCTCGTGCCCGCCGCGTATCGCAAGGTAATCGAGAAAACGAACCGCTACGGCGAGGTCACCGAATCGCGCGAGAATCCGAATGCACTCGCGAACGCTGTCGTCGCGCTGAACATGGCGCAGCGCATGGGCGCAGACCCGCTGATGGTGATGCAGAACCTGTACATCGTCGAGGGCCGGCCGTCGTGGTCGTCGCAGTGGATCATCGCCGCCGTGAACGGTTGCGGCCGTTTCTCCCCGCTGCGATTCGACATCCGCAAGCTCGGGCGCAAGACGGTGCCGTACGTGACGTTCGAATGGAGCGGCCCGAGCGGCAACCGCACGCGCACCGAGAAGCGGCAGGACGTCGAGATCGAGGACATCGAGTGCATCGCGTGGGCGCTGGAACGCGGCACCGACACGCGTCTCGAATCGCCGCCGGTGTCGATCGAGCTCGCCGTGAAGGAAGGCTGGTACACGAAGAACGGCAGCAAGTGGCAGACGATGCCCGAAGTGATGCTCCGGTACCGCAGCGCGTCGTTCTTCGGGAAGCTGTACGCGCCCGAGCTGCTGATGGGCCTCACCACCGTCGAGGAAGCCGCTGACATCGTCGACGTACACGACGACGGCAGCTACTCGGTGAATCGCGCAACGCTCGACGAGCTGCGCGCCGGCCGCGCGCAGCCTGCCGACGAAGTACCGCGCGGCGCAGCGGCGCCGCAGGCGGAAGCGCCCGCCGCGACCGAGCAGCGCGCGGAAAGCGCGCCGGCGGCAGCGGCTCACGCGGAGCCGGCCGACGACCAAGGCGAATCCCCCGAGCATCGCGGCCAAAGCGGCTTCGAATTCGACGTCGACGGCCTGGTGCGTGGCATCCGCGAGGACATTGAATCGGCGGCAACCGCCGAGGATCTCGACCTCGCGCGCAGCGCGATCGCCGGCGTGCCGGATGAGGCCGCGAAGGCGGATCTGAACGCGGCGGCATCAGCGCGCATGCGCGCCATCACCGCGGCGGCCGAACAGGCACAACAACAACCGCGCGCCGGCGCCGCGCGTCGTGCGCGCGGCCCGATCAGCGCCGACTAACCGGTACCTGTCATGAAGATCACCGACATCTACGTCTCGAAAGTGCTCGGGATCCACGCCGCAGACCTGCGGTTGTCGAAGCCCGTCGCCCTCTTCGCCGGCCCGAACGGTGCCGGCAAGAGCAGCCTGCAGGAAGCCGTGCGCATGGCGCTCACCAGCGACACCGTGCGCGTCGCGCTGAAGAAGGAATACGGCTCGCTCGTCACCGAGGGCTCGGACGCCGGCCAGATCGTGGTCGCGTGCGGCGAGCAGGCGAACAGCGTCATGCTGCCGTCCGGCAAGCTGAAGCGGGAGCTCGCTGACGATCCGCGCCTTCCGCTGGTGCTCGACGCGCAGCGATTCGCGCACCTCGGCGCGGCCGAGCGCCGCGCGTTCCTGTACGACCTGATGGGCGTGAAGATCGGCGTCGACGAAATGCGCGCCCGGCTGCTCGACAAACTCGGGTTCCACGCCGATGCGGTGCCGGCACCGGCCGCCGCCCGGCTCGCAGCCATCACGCCGATGTTGCGCGCCGGCTTTGAAGCGGCGCAGAAGGAAGCGGCCGACCGGGCGCGCGGCGCGAAGCAGTCGTGGCGCAACGCGACCGGCGAGACCTACGGCAGCCAAAAGGCGGCCACGTGGCGCCCAGCGGCAGTCGAGTTCGACGATGCAGCATTGCGGAAGCTCACGGGCGAACGCGCGGCGCTCGACGACCGGATCGGCGAACTGCAGCAGCAGATCGGCGCAGCCGACGCGGCAGACACCGCAGCGCGTGCGCGCGCGTCGAAAATCGCCGACCTGCGCACCCGCGCCGCCGGTTACGCGAAGGCGGTAGAGCTCGCGCAGCTGGCCGACGAGCAGGTAGCCGAATTTCTGCCGAAGGTCGAAGCGCTTCGTATCCGCGCCGGCGCGGCATCCGCCGGTACCGAATGCTCGTGCCCCGAGTGCGGCGCTCTCCTGCGCTACCTCAACGGCGCTCTGTCGGCGGCGGCCGCAACCGGCACGCGCGACGACGAAGCTGCCGCGAAGCTGCCCGAGTACGAGCAGGGCCTGAAGACGCTGCAAAACGCAGCCGCGAACCGCAAACGCGACGTCGAAGCGGCGGACGCGGCCGCGACGCAACTGCGGGCGCTCGAAGACGACGCGGCGGACAGCGGCGCGGCCGCCGCCCGCGAGAGCGGCGACGCCGCGCGCTCGGAACTGGCCGACCTTCAGCGCCGTCGCAAGCAGCTCGACACCGACATCGCGACGCTTCGCGAAATCGAACGGCGCGCCGCCGGCGCCGCTGATCTGGCACCGCAGGCTGCGGCGCTTCATGAAGACGTCGCGGCGTACGAGGCGATCGCCGACGCGCTCGCGCCGAACGGCATCCCGGCCGACCTGCTCAGCGAAGCGCTCACGCCGATGAACGAGCGCCTGACCGACCTTGCCGAGATGTCCGAATGGGCCGACGTGACGATCACGCCGGAGATGGAAGTTCTCGCCGATGGCCGCGCGTATGCCCTGCTCTCCGAATCGGAACGCTGGCGCGTCGACGCGCAAATCGCCGCGGCGATCAGCCATTTCTCTGGCCTGAAGCTGCTCGTGCTCGACCGTGCCGATGTCCTGGTCGGTCCGGAGCGCGACCGGCTGCTCTACTGGCTCGACGACCTCGCGTACAGCCAGCAGATCGACACGGCGCTCGTGTTCATGAGCCTGAAGGCGGCGCCGACCGGCTTGCCGGAAAGCATCGAGGCATTCTGGGTCGAGGACGGCCAGGTCGCGGCCGTCGCGCCGCGCACCGTACGGGAGGCAGCGTGAGAGAAGACATCCAGCGGTATCTCACCGAGACGTCGGAAGCCACGGCGAAGAACATAGCGACCGGAACTGGGCTTCCGCTGCTCGACGTGACGAAGGAGCTGAACCGCATGCTCAGCGATGGGCTGGTCGAGCGCATGAAGCGCACGGGCGGCGGCAACGAGTACGTGTACTGGCTCGCGGCAACGGGGCGACCCGCCGCGCTCGCCGGCGATGCGCCAATGGCGGATGCGGCGCCGGCGCTGGTATCGATCGGCCTCGTCGAGAAGTCGGTGGACCCGAACGCCCGAATCCTCGACGCCGCGGAGCTCGTCGAACAACTCATCGCAGACCTGCGCGCCGACAATGAGCGTCTCACTGCCGAGCGCGACGCCGCGCTGCAGAAGGCCGACACCTGGCGCACGAACGCCGCGGCGCTCGAAGCGCGCATCGACGAACTGACGCTCGGCCCGGTCGGCGCGCGCACCCCGCTGTTCGTCACGGTCGGCCGCAGCTGCAAGCCGCAGCGTCACGACTCGCTCGAAAAAGCGCAGAAGCGCGGCCGCGCGCTCGTACGCAGCGAGAGGGAAGCCGAAGTGCTCGTGCTCGAACCGGTCGGCCGCATCGTGCGTGGCACGCAGTGGATGCCCCGATAGCAGCACCGCCGCGCGCCTTCCGTGCCCCGGATTGCGCGGCGCATTCGGGCGGCTCGTATAGCGCCCAATTTCTCCAAGGAACACAGTATGGATCTGACGACTACCCATGCGACCGACGTACAGCGCGACCAGCAGTACGACACTCTCCTCGCAGCCGTTCAAAGCGCTTTCGCATCACACACCAGTAATCCGCAGACGCGCCTCTATACAACGGACGTCGAAGGGCTGTTCGACGTCTACCTGAACGCCCTTTCGCCGTCGCCCGGCATTCGTCAACACCATACCTGTAACGCGTGCCGCCGGTTTGTCGAGCGCTTTGGTGGCCTCGTGACCATCAGCGAAGATGGTTCGGTGGCGTCTCCGATCTGGACGCAGGAAACGGCGTCCGCTGTCGAGCAGCCATACTACGCCACGGCGGTCGCTCAGATGCGCGCGTCGGTCGAGCGTGCACGCGTCACTGGCGTCTTCTATACGTCCGAAAGCATCTGGGGCCAACCTCGCACCGGAGAATGGACGCACTTCTGTGTGACGCCCGGCCCTCACCTGATCCATGCGAGCCGCGTACAGACCGCGTTTCAGGCGATCGCCGAGACGCGCGAGGACTACCGCACGATGCTGACGGCATTGCAGGAGTTCACGCTCGCTACCGTCGAAACCGCTGTAACGCTGCTCAGGACCGATTCGCTCTACCGGTCCGAAAAGTGCCTTGGCGCGGCAGAATGGCTGCGCGACGTGATCGTCACACGCGACGCGGCGAAGAATGTTCGCCTGAAAGAAAATCTGCTTTGGCGCGCAGTCGCTACTGCGCCCGCAGGGTTCGCACATCCGCGCTCATCAATGATCGGCACGCTGCTCGAAGACATCGCAGCAGGGCTGTCCTTCGACGACGTGAAGGCGAAGTTCGCCGCGAAGATGCATCCACTCCTGTACCAGCGTCCGCAGGCTGCGCCGAGTGCGGGAACGATTCAGCAGGCCGAGAAGATCGTCGAACAGATGGGTATCGCTCCTTCGCTCGAGCGGCGCTTTGCACGGGTCGACGAGCTACAAACGCTGTGGAAGCCGAGTGATGCGGCTCACGTCCCGTCGAATGGCGGCGTGTTCGGCCACCTCCAGCCGAAGTGTGCGAGGCCGGCCAGTTCGCCCATGATCGCTTCAGGCGTCCCGATGACATGGGAAAAATTCGCTCGCACCGTCCTGCCCGAAGCTGAACGGATCGAAGCGTATGTGCCGAAGGGCTCGGCCAACTTCGCCGCGTATCTGACTGCGCAGCATGCAGATGCGCCTCCCATCCTGCAATGGGATCGCGACGATCAGCGCAATCCCGTGAGCTGGTACCTGTACAACGGCGGTTCACCAGCATCCCAGTGGGGACTCACGCCGGGCACGTGGGCGAAGGTGACCGCAGTCAGCGCGCAGCCATCGTCATGGCATGCGCCACACGCTCATCAAGGCGCTGGGGTGCTTCTCGTCATCGAGGGCGCGAAGGATCATCGCAACGAACGTTCCGGGAATTGCCTTTTTCCCGAATGCCTGAAGTCGGAGCTGCACGCCGTGCGATCGGTGATCGAGGCGTACTCGCGCCGCGCGTCGATCGGCGGCTTTGACGAGGCATCGGCGTGTGGCCTGATGCTGCAGAAAAGCAGCCGCTTCGGTAACGGTCACCGCGTCCGCGTGACGGCAAAGGGTGCAACGCTGGAATACGTCATCGATCGGTGGGATTGATCAGGATGAGTCGGCCTGCCCCAAACAAGAAAACGCCTTGGAACCCGTCGCGCCGAGCGACGGCCCGCGTCAAGAACCTGCTCCCGGCTCCGACGATATGCCCGTACGACGGCGCCCCCGTCGAGATCGTGAACAACTCGGCAATCTACGGCCGCGAGTATGGCGAGTGGCCGTGGGCGTTCCTCTGTCGCTCCTGCCGCGCATATGTCGGCCTGCACCCCTTCACCGCGATTCCACTCGGAACGCTGGCCAACGGGCCGACTCGTGACGCGCGGAAGCGCGCGAAAGCGGCCTTCAACCCGATCTGGCAGTCCGGCGGCATGACGCGCACCGACGCATATATCTGGTTGGCTCGACAGCTCGGGATCGAGAACCACGAGGAATGTCACATCGGATGGTTCGATGTCGCGACATGCGATCGCGTCGTGGCCATCATTCAACAGGAGTACCCCGAATGACCGACACGCAAGACCCGCTCTGGCGCGCGCTCGCGCGCCTCGAACACGCCGAGCTGAGCGACGACGAACGCAACCTTCTGCGGCCGGCGTTCGCCGCAATGCACGGCAGCCACGCGATGCGCATCCCCGAGGACATCGTGAAGTTGATTCGACGCCTCGACGCGACGCTGCCGAAAGCGCTGGAGAGCTGACATGCTGCGCACCATTCTGTTCTTCATCAGCGGCCGCCTGCCGTGCCGAATCATCAGCGACGCCGGCCGGCCCTACCTCGAGCGCTACTACCTGTTCACGCTCTTCGGCGTACGCGTCTACCTGCACCGCTTCGTCGACAGCGATCCCGATCGCGGTCTGCACGATCACCCGTGGCCGTGGGCCCTCTCGCTGATCCTCTCCGGCTGGTACTACGAGCAGACTCGCGCCGGCACGAAGATCGTTCGCTGGTTCAACGCACTGATCGGAGACTCGTTCCATCGCGTGATCCTGCCGCGCGACCTCGGCGTGCACGAGTGCTGGACGATCTTCGCGCACCGCGCGCGACGCACGAAGGAATGGGGTTTTCTGCGCGACAAGGGCCAGTTGGGCCGCGTGTACACCGCCCACAAGCCCGGCGCAGACGACCAATGGTGGAAGCGTGCCGCTCGCGGCCACGCCGAGCCGCAGCGAATGCCTCGCTGAGCAACAGAGCCTCACCCCGCGCGGCGTGCCTCGGTCCGCGCGGTATTCAAAGGGCGCCGAACTTCTCGGCGTCCTTTCTCTTTTCCGCGACGCGAAGTCCCGCGCCGCTACCGACAACGGCTGACCCATAGGAGCCCCCATGATGAAGTCCTACACGTCGACGCTCGTCGACATCCGCGGAGGCATGCTCGTCGAGGAAGCAACCGAGCAGCTCAACCAGCTCGTCGCGCTCGTCCGCGACACCGGCAAGCCCGGGAAGATCAGCGTGACGATCGAGATCAAGCCGTTCGCGAAAGTCGCCGATGCGCTCGAGGTGTCGGGCGAAGTTTCGACCACGCTTCCGAAGGAGAAGCGTGCCGCCGAGGTGTTCTTCCCGACCGTCGAAAACAACCTCTCTCGGAACAGCGAGCGACAGCCCGATCTTCCGGGCATTCAGCTCGCTGACACCGGCACCGGCCGGTAACGCCGCAACAACCACCCCACCAGGAGAATCACATGCTCGAACACGACGCCCCCGATATCAGCGCCGCCCTCAACGCCGGCACCGCACTCGCTGGCCCACAGAAGTCTCCGCTTGCCGACGGCCTGCCGTTCGTCGTTGTGCCGACTGGCTACGAGGTGCGCACGCTGGACGAACGCGAGACGTTCCCGAATCGGGTGCGCGGCACCGTGAAGGTTCGCGATGCTGCCAGCTTTATCGCCTACTTCAATCGGCAGAAGACGGGCAACAGCCTGATCTACGCGTCGCTCGACCCGGCGCACATCCTCGGCGTGATCGATGACCACTTCCCGGCGAGCGACCAGCTCGACAACGGCGGTGCGAACTGGCGCGAGTACCGCGTGCAGTTCGCCGTGCCCGCGTCGCGCGAGTGGAAGACCTGGACGGCCCGTGACCGCAAGCCGACGACGCAGCTCGAATTCGCGGAGTTGATCGAAGACAACCTGCCGGACATCGTCAACCCGTCAGGCAGTGACATGTTGTCGATCGCGCTGAACTTCGAGGCGAGCAAGGGCGGTAACTTCGTGTCGGCAACGCGCCTGCAGGACGGCAGTGTCGATTTCGTGTGGCGCGAGGACGTGAACGCGACCGGAAACAAGGTGAAGATGCCGACCGAAATCGCGCTCGAGATTCCGGTCTTCGAGAACGGCGCAAAGTACCAGCTCGCCGCGCGCCTGAAGTATCGCGTGAAGGATGGCGGCCTGACGATCTGGTACGAGCTGATCCGCCCGCACAAGGTGCTGGAAGATGCGTTCCGCGCGATCTGGTCGGACATCGAAGCGCAGACCGAGACGAAGATCCTGCTCGGCTCTCCCGAATAAGCGAATCCCACATGGCCGGCCGCGCGCTTCCTAGTAGCGCGCGGCACTCTGCCGCGGAAGTCTCACCGCGTTTTTCTCACCGGCTTCAACGGTGGGTGCTCGGAGTGACGGGTTGGCGCCGTCGCACATTGAATAGGTCTGCAGCGCAGCGGCCTTCATGCTACCCAACGCTGCCATATGCGAGCCGAGCACTCACCCCTGAAGCCTGACCATCAAACGGAGATCTCGCGTGAAGCGTGACCTGATGACCCTGCCGCTCGACCTCGGCAGTGAATTGATCGTCGACAACTTCGCCGGAGGCGGCGGTGCCAGCACTGGCCTCGAGCGCGCGTTCGGGCGGCCGGTCGATATCGCGATCAACCACGATCCCGAAGCGCTCGCGATGCACGCGGCGAACCACCCACGCACGAAGCACTATTGCGAGAGCGTGTTCGACGTGGACCCGATCGAGATTACGGGAAACCAGCCTGTCGGCCTCGTCTGGCTGTCGCCGGACTGCAAGCACTTCAGCAAGGCGAAGGGCGGCAAGCCGGTGTCCAAGAAGATCCGCGGGCTCGCGTGGATCGCGCTGCGCTGGGGCATCGAAACCCATCCGCGCGCGATGATGCTCGAGAACGTCGAAGAGTTCACGACGTGGGCCGATGTGATCGAGATTGGCTCCGGCAAGCACATCCCCGATCCGGAGAAGAAGGGCGAGACCTTCCGCGCGTTCATTGGAATGCTGACCACGGGCGTTCGGCGCGACCATCCGGCGCTGGCTGAGGCATGTGAAGCTCTCGGGTACGCAATCGATGGCCCCGAAGCGGGTCGACTGTCGGCGGGCCTCGGATATACCGTGGACTATCGCGTGCTGCGCGCGTGCGACTATGGCGCACCGACGATCCGGAAGCGGCTATTCATCATCGCGCGCCGCGATGGGCTGCCGATCGTCTGGCCGACGCCGACGCACGGCGACCCGAAGAGCGCTGCCGTGCTCGCCGGCGCTCTGCAGCCGTGGCGCACCGCAGCCGACTGCATCGACTGGTCGATCCCCTGCCCGTCGATCTTCGAGCGCGAGCGTCCGCTGAAGGACGCGACGCTGCGCCGTATCGCGCGCGGCATCATGAAGTTCGTCGTGAACAATGCGGATCCATTCGTGATCCACCTCACGCATCACGGCGCCGACCGCGCCGCCAGCATCGACGCCCCGCTCGCGACCGTCACCGGAGCGAATCGCGGCGAGCAGGCGCTCGTCGCTGCGCACATCACGAAGTTCCGCGCAAACAGCGTCGGCAGTGCAGCCGACACGCCATTGCACACCGTGACGGCCGGCGGTGACTGCGCGCGGCCGGCTGGAGCGGCGCACGCCATGGGCGTCGTCGCCGCGACGCTGATCCAGACCGGCTACGGCGAGCGACCGGGACAGGCACCGCGCGTGCCGGGCCTTGAAAAGCCTGTCGGCACGATCGTAGCCGGTGGAGCGAAACATGCTGTCGTTGCAGCCTTTCTTGCACAGCACAACAAGGAACGTGTCGGCGTCAAAGCCGGGCGCTCGGCGGAGTCGCCCATCAGCACCATCACGTCCAGCGGCGGGCAGCAACAGGTCGTTGCCGCATTCCTCGCGAAGCACTACGGCGGCCATGAATCACCGGGCTCATCGGTCGATGCGGCGATCAGCACGATCACGACGCAGGACCATCATCACTTAGTGACGGCGCAGCTGGTCGGCTGTGGCGGCCGCGCTGGGCAATCTCGCCCGCGTGATGCCAGCGAACCGACGGCGACGCTCACCAGCAAAGCCGATACGACGGTCGCGGTGTCGCACCTGGTCAAGCTGCGCGGCACCTGCCGCCACGGTGCGCCGGTCGACGAGCCGCTGCACACGATCAGCGCTGGCGGCACCCATCACGCCGAGGTCCGCGCGTTCTTGATCAAGTACTACGGCAACGAGAAGGATGGCGTCGAGCTGCGCGAGCCGCTGCATACCGTACCGACGCACGACCGCTTCGGCCTCGTCACGATCCACGGCGAGGACTACGCGATCGTCGACATCGGCATGCGCATGCTCACGCCGCGCGAGCTCGCGCGCGCGCAGGGCTTCCCGGACAGCTACGTGCTCGACCCGGTCGTGAACGGCAAACCCCTGTCGAAGTCGGCGCAGGTGCGCATGATCGGCAACAGCGTGTGCCCGGACGTCGCGACGGCACTGATCCGAGCGAATTTCGCGCATGAACAATTGATCGCAGGTGTCGCTGCATGACCTGGCTCAACCACTCCCACCGCGGCGACTGCCGCGACCTGATGCGCGCGATGATCGCCGACGGCGTGCGCGTGCAGACGATCGTGACGTCGCCGCCGTACTGGGGCCTGCGCTCGTATCTGCCCGAGGGCCATCCGGACAAGCATCGCGAGATCGGCCAGGAGCCGACGCTGCGCGAGTTCATCGACACGCTGGTCGGCGTGTTCGATCTCGCGCGCCAGTTGCTGGCCGACGATGGCACGCTCTGGCTGAACATGGGCGACAGCTACGCTGCGAATCGCACGTATCAGGTCGCTTCCACGCTGATGAACGGCGATGCCACGAATCAGGCGCAGGCCGCTGGCGGCCGCGGAATGAAAGTTCCTGATGGTTTGAAGCCAAAGGATCTGGTCGGGCAGCCGTGGCGCCTCGCGTTCGCGCTGCAGGAAGCCGGCTGGTATCTGCGGCAGGACATCATCTGGCACAAGCCGAACCCCATGCCGGAGAGTGTGCGCGACCGGTGCACGAAAGCGCACGAGTACCTGTTCTTGCTCAGCAAAAGCGAGCGCTACTACTTCGATCAGGACGCGATCCTCGAACCGGTCAGCGCGAACACACACGCGCGCCTGTCGCAGAACGTTCAGGCGCAGATCGGGAGCGCCCGCGCGAATGGTGGCGCAAAGACGAACGGCAACATGAAGGCCGTCGGCCGCAAGCTGGCTCACGATGCGTCCGGCACGAAGACGAATGCGAGCTTCGACGAAGCGATGGCAATCATGCCGACGGAGCGCAATCGCCGGTCCGTCTGGACGATCCCGACGCAGTCGTACAGCGGCGCTCACTTCGCGACCTTCCCCGAAGCGCTCGTCGAGCCCTGCGTGCTCGCCGGCAGCCGGCCGGGCGACGTCGTGTTCGATCCGTTCTTCGGCAGCGGCACGACCGGACAGGTCGCGCAGCGGCTCGGCCGCCGCTTCATCGGCTGCGAACTGAATCCCAACTACGAACCGCTGCAGCGCGATCGCCTGCGGCAACTGGGCCTCGCGCTCGCGTGACCATCTGAGGATCACACCATGACCACGAAGGCGGAACGCGCCGAACATGCCAACCAATTGCTCAGGGCGATTGGGTCGCACGGACGGCGCTTCTTCTACAACGCAAAGCATGACCAATACGCCCGGTTCGAGCTCGATTCACGTGGCCGCGTCTGGTTCGTCGACGACTACACGCAGAAGCGCGTGTACACGCACGACAAAGGGCGCTGGCGCGGCTTCACGCAAGGCGGCACGCTGCGCAGCCTGGTCGAACGCATGCGCGACTACATCAGGACTGGGTGGCAGCTACCCCGCGGCGTGATCGCGCCGCCGTACATGGGTGGCAACTCCGAGGACAACGTATGGGGCTATGACCGCGAGGCCGCTGCAGCACTCCGCGCCACCGCGTTCGAGCTGCCAATCATGGCGCCGCCCCCGTGGCCCAGCGACACGCCGCGCGACTACTACGTCATCAGCGTGCACCACACGATGCGCGAAAACAAGTTCATCACGTTGTGGTGTCCCGACGACAGCGGTTATTGCTTCAGGACAACGCGCGCGGGCAAGTACAAAGGCGAAGCGGTGCGCACGAAGCTCGGATACTACAACAGCGGCTGCGCAAACATCGCCGTACCAGTCGACGTGATAGATCCGCTGACGGTCATGACGACGCCTGCGGATCGGCTCGACGGACCCGATGGCCCTGCGCTGCTCAATACGAGGGCGAACTGGAAGAAGCTCATCGCGAACGTGATCGCGCGCCCCGAATATCCCATCGAGCCGCAGTTCCCCGGCGCACGCCGGCCTGCACATGAACGACGGAGGGCTGCATGACAACCACCCACAACGAAAAGAGCCCCGCTCCCGAACAGGCGAGCGAGGCAGTACATCAGCGACCGGTCCCGAAGGTTGACACATGCACTGCCGACCCGGCCGCTGAAACCATTGTCGGCGCGCGCGTCGACTGCAGCAATGGGACGAGTTCGAAAGTTCGGAGCGCTGATGCGCTGACTGTTGCAGCGGCACTGGAAGCGTACGAAAAGGCGTCGATCGCCGCATCCGAATGTGAAGACGTTGGTGATGCGCGCGTCGCGTTCGTGCGCAGCATCATCGCCTCGGCCCCTGTCGAGCGGCCCGCAGCAGTGCCGATTCCGTACGACGGGCTGACCGAGGAATTCACGGACGAAGTGGCCCGGCTTGCGGACGATGCGCCCGGCATTCGCGAAGCAGTATCGGCCGCGCTGGAGAACTCCAACGCCATCATCGCACCGCAGGGGAATGCCGCACCCGCACCGGCGGGCGAGCGGGCGGCGTTAGTCGAGCGCGTGCTCGGTATGTTCGAGGCATGGCCGAAGGACGAACCGGGTCCGACCCACGAGCCCGAATCGCAATATCGGCTCGGTTACAACACCGCTCTGGAGGATGTGCTCACCGCAATCGACGCAGGCGCACCTATCCGCCGCGCCGCATCTGCCAACGAGACGGACGACTACGAAACGCGCCGGAAGGTTGCCGAAGCACTCGGAATCGTGTGGCCCGGCACTCGGGACGGCAAGCGCACTGGTTTCGCATGGAGCTATCTGCTTGGCTGCATCAAGGATCTTTCCTCTGACGTTCGCCACATCTATGGCGCTTATGGCGATGCGTGCGCCCGCGCCTCTGCCAACGAGACGGGGGCGGAAGGGGCGGCTGTCGCATGGATGCGCATTGACGATCCGCGCGACTGCATCTCCGACGCGAAGAAGCGCGACATGATCGAGCATGCCGGCGCACCAGGCGCGCGACTGGCTGAGAACTATTCGATCGCTCTCGGCAAGATCGGCCCCGCGCAGGCGGCGGAACCGGTGGCGTGGGACTTCCGCATGATCTCTCGCGACGTGCCGGCCGACTGGCACCGCTGCGCGTCGAAGGTGCATGCCGACGAATTGCGAAAGCCGGATTACGCAGGCGTCATCGAAGTGCGCGATTTGTTCGACGCCCCGCAGCCTACCGGGCAGGCAGACGCTCGGGAGGGGCTGACGGACGAGCAGCGCGAAGCAATTGAATATGCCGCACGCTGGTTGGAAGAAAACGTCAGTAACCGATACGCATATACAGCCGCAAAGCAATTGCGCGCCCTTCTCCAAGGAGCCAACCATGCCGAATAACACGTTGCCCGATGATCTCAATCCAGTACTGATCGAAGTATGCGCGCGGTTTATTGGCAAGCTCACAGGACTTGTGCCGCCACCGGTCGCCGATTTCCCGCCGGAGATGCATGCGTCATTCCGCCAGTTCGCGACCGAAGTTTATGCGATCGTGCGCGAGAACATCACCGGGCCGGAGCCGCGCGCCGAGGTGACGGACGACGACAAGGTCTGCGCAGCGCGGTATCGCTGGTTAAGCCGTCAGGCTGTCGCCACGCATAGGTACGACGAGCTCGATTGCCGATGGGAAGTCGACTATGTCCTCCGCGGCGAATCGCTTGACGCAGCCGTCGACGCCGCCCGATCAGCAACCGGCCGCTGATCTCAGCCGTACCGGCTCAGCCACTCTTCCGAGAACTGCTTCGCGTAGGCGACGGCCTCGGCCTCGGTGTTGAACTCACCGAGCTTCCGGAATGCAGCCTCACGGCTGAAACCCACCTTCGTCACCTCGACCTGCGCGGCGTACTTGCCGTCCTCGGTCACGCGCGGCTCACAGTTCATCTCGTAGCCGCGCATCACAAACTTCTTCTGCATTGTTCACCGCATTTTTGAGACCTGGGAATCCTAGCATGAGCGAGAACACCAAAATCGAATGGTGCGACCACACCTTCAACCCCTGGGAAGGCTGCCAGAAGGTCGGTCCCGGCTGCGATCACTGCTATGCCGAGACGCGTAACGCGCGATTCGCAGGCGGCACGGCAGTGAACTGGGGTCCGGGGGCACCGCGCCGCCGCACATCGTCAGCAAACTGGCGGAAGCCGCTCGCGTGGAACGCCGCGCACGCAGAGTTCTTCGCCGCGCACGGCCGACGCCAGCGCGTGTTCTGCGCGTCGCTCGCCGACGTGTTCGACAACGCCGTATCGCCGATCTGGCGCGCTGACCTGTTCGAGCTGATCAAACGAACGCCCCATCTCGATTGGCTGCTGCTGACCAAACGTATCGGCAACGCGCGCGAAATGATTCAGACGTCGATCGAATTTCTAATGGACGCGGACCGCGAGTGGCCGTGGCCCAACGTCTGGCTCGGCGCGACGATCGTCAATCAGACCGAGGCGGACCGCGACATCCCGAAGCTGCTCGCGGTGACCGCGCGCGTGCACTTCCTCTCCATGGAGCCGCTGATAGGTCCCGTCGATCTCACGTCGAGCGGTGCCGTCTGGTCGGATATGAACGGCAATATCGTCGACGCGCCCTCGCGCGGCCTGCGTAGTGTCGACTGGGTGATCGTCGGCGGCGAAAGCGGCCCCCACGCGCGCCCAATGCATCCTGATTGGGCCCGGTCGCTGCGTGACCAGTGCGCGGCCGCCGGCGTGCCGTTCCTGTTCAAGCAATGGGGCGAGTGGGCGCCGGCGCCCGAAGTTATTGATGCGAGCGGGACCCTCTTCCATCGATTCACCGATGGCGTGTGGATGCAACGCATCGGCAAGCGCGCCGCCGGCCGGCTGCTCGACGTCCGCACGCATGACCAATTCCCGGCGGTACCCGCGTGAGGCTATATCCGCGTCAGCTCACCCGGCCAGCCTTCGATGTCTTCATCGAAGTGGTCCGCGTTGTAATGCCCTTCAGCGCGAAACCATCCTTCTCGTACCGCGAGCGATATCGCCTTTCGGCAGACGACCTCAAGCCCCCCAGCCTTCGCAGGCTTCCACAGCGCCGGCGGAAGATTGATGTTCAGCGTTGTCCGGCGTTCACCGCCGCCGAGTTCGTTGATGTGGACGCTTGTCGGCATATTGTTCTCGCGACAAACAGTGCCGATATGAAATCGGCGTGTGTCCCCGTCTATATCGACTTCAAACTCGTATCCGCGCGCATCGAGAAAGATCGTCATATTCAGGTCCCCATTTTGAGTTTTTGGAAATCGTAGCATGAGCGCAATCATCAGCAGCTGCTGCCGCTACCGGTACCGCCTCGAGCGCGAAGTCGCGGCCGCCGGCATCGTTGTCGCGTTCTTCGGGGTGAATCCATCACGAGCCGACGCGAGCGTGCGCGATCACACAGACCTGAAATGGACTGGCTTCGCTCATCGCTGGGGTGCGCGCAAGTACATCGCGGGCAATCCATTCGCTTGGCGCTCGACAAACGTCCGCGAGCTGGCCAACGTGGCCGATCCGATCGGCCCGGAGAACGATGCGCACCTCACGCAGATCATCGCGGATGCGGATTTACTCGTGCCGTGCTGGGGCGATCGCGGCAAGCTGCCGAAAGGCATGCGCCGGCGCCTCGACGCCGTCGCTGACATGCTGCGGGCCTCGAACAAGCCGCTGAAAGTTTTCGGTCTCACGTCGGGAGGCGACCCGAAACATCCCCTCATGCTGGCATACGACACGCCCCTTATCGACTGGAGCCGCCCGTGAAAGAACGCCCCATTCTCTTCAGCGGCCCAATGGTGCGGCCCATCCTCGAAGGCCGCAAGACTCAGACGCGCCGCATCGTGAAGCTGCCGCACACCAACCCGCTCGGCGTGTGGGAGCCGACTACGATCGGCGGGGAGAACGGAGGCCGAACAGCGTCCGGCGAAACCGTGCCGCTGCAGGGCGCCATCTGGCACACCCGCACCGGCGATTGCCTGATCAGTCCGCACGGCCAGCCCGGCGATCGGCTGTGGGTGCGCGAGGCGCACATCGCATACGGCCGCTGGGAAACCCGCTTCAGCGAGAAGAAAGGCCGCGACGCGTGGCACTTCATCGACATGACGCTGGAGACCGGCCGCGAGTATCGCTTCGACGGCGATCTGCCGAACGCGGCGCGGAGCGGCGCGACGCCGGCGTGGTGGCGTCGGCCGTCGATCTTCATGCCGCGCGCCGCCGCGCGCACGCTGCTCGAAGTGACCGGCGTCCGCGTCGAGCGCCTGCAGCGCATCAGTGAGCCGGACGCGCGCGCGGAAGGCGTGACGATCGAAGAGCACCACATGCGCGGGTACTGTGCCGGCGCCTACCGGCCGCCGAGCATCCGTGCCTTTCACGACCTGTGGGACAGCCTGAACGCCGCGCGCGGGCACGGCTGGGACGTGAACCCGTGGGTGTGGGTTGTTGAATTCAAGCGCCTCGGCGCGGGAGAGTGATATGCCGATCGTGACGAACGAAGAGCTCGTTGAGCTGACGGGCGGCCTGAAACAAGGCGCAGCGCAAGCGCGCTGGATCAAGAAAGCACTGGGTATCGACGCGCCGCGCAAGGCTGACGGCCATCCCATGCTGACATGGGAGCAGGTGAACCAGCCACGCGCCGGCGCGACGCCGCGCACGCAGCCGAAATGGAGAGTTGCAGCATGAAGAAGCACCGGGAACGTGATGGCCTCCTGCCGCGCATGGAGGCGCGGAAACGGAAGGAAGGCTTCACGTACCGCTATCACCCGGTCGGGCAGAAGCCGATCAACCTCGGTCACGATCGGCTCGTCGCCATCCGCAAGGTACTCGACATCCTTGGCGCCGGCGACGACCTCGGTACGATCGGCCGCCTCTGGGAGCAGTTCCAGGAGACGCCCGGCTGGCAACGCTATTCGCAGTACACGCGCAACGACTACAAACAATGCAGCGGTCCGCTGCTCGAAACGTTCGGCGACATGCGCGCTGCGGACATCGACGCGACGCACGTCTCGCGCTACCTGCGCATCGAGCGCGCGGCCGCGCCCGTGCGCGCCAACCGCGAGGTCGCGCTGCTTTCGAACCTGATCGGCCTGGCGATCGACCGCGGCGAGGCGAAGCACAACCCCTGTCGCGAGGTTCGGCGGAACGAAGAGCAGCCGCGCACCGAGGCGCCAGAGCCGAAAGACTTCCAGGCGTTCGCTGCCTGGGTCGCGTCGCTTGGCGGCCAGAAGGCGGTTATCGGCATGGCAGCCGAATACGCGGCGCTGGCTGGAAACCGAAAGGTGGAGTTTCTGGATCTGTCCTGGCCGCAGATCGATGAGACAGCCGGTGTGATCCGCGTGAAGCGCGCGAAGCAGCGCGGAAAGAAGCGCGGCGAAGTCATCGAGCACATTGAGATCACGCCCGCCCTGTCGGAGCTGATCGCGCGTCTGCGCGCCGCCCGGAAGGACGACTGCCTGTACGTATTCTCGAATCGCTATGCAACCCACTACTCGCCGGCCGGCTTCAAGACCGAATGGTCGAAGCTGATGAATAAGGCGTTGGAGCTGAAGAAGATCGGGAGACGCTTCACGTTCCACGATCTGCGCGCGTATTACGTGACCCGGCACAAGGCGGAACGCGGCGCGCTGCCGGATCTGCATGCGAATCCGGCGACGACGGCGCGCGTCTACGATCGAACGAAAATCGTAAAGCGACGCGGCATGTAATTCCCAATTTGGGAATTCCAAAACAAAAACGGCACTGGATAAAATCTCAGTGCCGTTTCTAACTACCTGATACTGCTTGGAATTCTGTGGGGTGGCTGATGGGACTCGAACCCACGACAACAGGAATCACAATCCTGGACTCTACCAACTGAGCTACAGCCACCACTGATACTGCGATGCTCGTCGCTGCTTTGTTTGTCGTTCAGCAGCGAAGAAGCAAGATTATACGAAGTCTTTTGATTCTTGCAAAGCTTTTTTTTCAAAAATTTCGTCCGCGTCGCTCAGATGCGCACGTGCCTCGTCGAACACGGCCAGATCGCCGCGGGCGAGCTTCTTGTTGTCCGACAGCACACGACGCCAGCCGCGTGCGCCCGGCACGCCGCGATACAGGCCGAGCGCATGTCGCACGATCGCGCCGAGATACGTACCGCGCTTCAGTTCCGCTGCGCAGTATTCGATCAGCTGCGCCTCGGCCGCTTCGCGCGTCGGTGCGGCGTCGGTCGAGCCATAGAAACGCGCGTCGACCTCCGCGAGCACATACGGGTTGTGATACGCCTCGCGGCCGAGCATCGCGCCATCGACGTGCTCGAGATGCAGCGCCACCTCATCGAGGGTCTTGATACCGCCGTTGATGACGATCTCCAGCGACGGAAAATCGCGCTTCAGCCGATACGCATAGTCGTACTTCAGCGGCGGAATCTCCCGATTCTCCTTTGGCGACAACCCCTTCAGGATCGCGTTGCGCGCGTGCACGATGAAGGTCCGGCAGCCTGCGTCGGCAATCGTGCCGACGAAGTCCCGCACGAACGCGTAATCCTCGATCGCGTCGACGCCGATCCGGTGCTTGACCGTGACCGGCACCGACACCGCGTCGCGCATCGCCTTCACGCAGTCGGCGACGAGCTGCGGCTCCTTCATCAGGCAGGCGCCGAACGCGCCCCGCTGCACGCGCTCGGACGGACAGCCGCAATTCAGGTTGATTTCGTCGTAGCCCCACTGCTCGCCGAGCTTCGCGGCGCGCGCGAGATCGTCCGGTTCGCTGCCGCCGAGCTGCAGTGCGACCGGCGATTCGCTGGGCGTGAACCCGAGATGTCGCTGGACGTCGCCGAACAGCAGCGCGCCCGTCGTGATCATCTCCGTATACAGCCACGTATTGCGCGTCAGCGTGCGATGGAACGACCGGCAATGACGGTCGGTCCAGTCGAGCATGGGCGCAACAGATACGCGGCGCGGAGGAAGCGAGGACGGTACGGACATGGAATTCGGGCAGCGAGCGACGCGGAAACAGTCGGCTATTTTACCGCAACGCCGTCCGTGCCCGCGCTACGCGTGTCCGTCGCCCAGTTCCGCATCGACGGCCCGCCGCGCCTCGTCGAGCACGCGCTCGATCACGCGCCGTTCGGTCAATACCATTCCGTCGACTTTGACGAGCCGCCAGTCGATTCGCACGACGTCGCCCTGCAGCACGCGATAGTGCGCATGCTCGCCGTCCCATACCTGTTCGGTCTTCACCTCGATCTCGAAGCCGCGGTACGGCTCGCTGAAATCGCCGAGGTCGCTGCCTCTCGGTTCCATCGCACGCTCCGTGGCGACGCGGCGCCCGGCCGCTCGCGCGCCGGCGCCACGCGCATAGTCGTATCTCAGTCGTATTCGTCGGACAAAACGGTCTTGCCGTCGGCGGTCAAGTCGACGCGCCCGGCTGCGGTCTGGTAGATCAGCCCTTCGTTCAGCAGCGCGTACACGACGTCGTCGAACGCGGGCGGAACCGGTCGCGTATCGCCGAACTGATCGATCCACTTCAGCGCCTCGAAGGCTTCGGGAGAGAGGATGGGCGTCATGCTTGCGCTCCGGCGTCGGGGTCGCTCCATCGTAGCACTTCGTCCGGAGCGCGAATACGGACGCAAACGCGGAGCGGCAACGCGGACATCGCGGGCAACCCAAGCCGCCCGCGGCCGCCACGCCGCCCCGCAACCGCTCAAAGCCGCGCGATCGACACTTCGGTCGACTTCACGAGCGCGACGACCTCCGCGCCGACCTTCAATTCCAGTTCATCGACCGAACGCGTCGTGATCACCGACGTGACGATGCCGAACGGCGTCTCGACGTCGACCTCGGATACGACGGGCCCGCGGATGATCTCCTTCACCTTGCCCTTGAACTGGTTACGCACGTTGATTGCAGTGATGCTCATCGGGATGATCGCTCCGAAGAAAAAGTCTCAGAACGGACGGCTTGCGCCGCCCGGATTAAACGGCCCAGCGGATCTGCCCGACCGGTCGCAGGTTGTGCTCGTCATGCGCGATGCGCGAATCGTCCGCCTGCGGGCCGCCCGCGAGCACGCGCTTGAGCACGCGATCCTCGAGCGCGGCGAACGCCGCCGATGCGCGAGCGCGGGGCCGCTCGAGCGGCACGGGCTGATCGAGCGCGACGCGCCCCTGCTCGATCAGCAGGATCCGGTCGCCGAGCGCGACGGCTTCCTGTACGTCGTGCGTGACGAGCAGCGCGGTAAATCGATGCTCGCGCCACAGCCGCTCGATCAGCGCGTGCATTTCGATGCGGGTCAGCGCGTCGAGCGCACCGAGCGGCTCGTCGAGCAGCAGCAGTTGCGGCCGATGCACGAGCGCGCGCGCGAGTGCGACGCGCTGCCGCTGGCCGCCGGACAGCTGCGCCGGCCAGTCGTTCGCGCGCTCGAGCAGACCGACTTCATCGAGCACCGCGCGCGCGTCGTCGCGTGCGCCGCGCCCGAGTCCGAGCATCACGTTTTGCAGCACGGTCTTCCACGGCAGCAGACGCGCATCCTGGTACATGATCCGCGTGTCGAGCCGGCCGCCGCCTTCGCCGCGCGTGACCAGCGCACCGCTGCTCGGCTGCTCGAGGCCCGCGACGAGACGCAGCAGCGTCGATTTCCCGCAGCCGCTGCGGCCGACGATCGCGACGAAGCTGCCGCGCGCGATGCCGAGTTCGACGTTGTCGAGGACGGTGCGCGCACCGAAGCGCTTGCTGACGCCGGACAGCGTCACCGCGTCGTCGGGCGCGGGACTTCCCGCCCGCCGCCGCGCGAGCGGCAGCACGGATCCGCCGCCGTCGCGCTCGACGATCGCCGCATCGCGTGCTTCATCGTCGGACACGCGCGCCTGCGCGAGCTCGGCTTCGAGATCGGCGCCGGCGAGCGGCGCGTAGGCGGCCGCCGAAGAGGTCGCGTTCATGCGTTTGCTCCTGATTGATAAGCGGGGTGCCAGCGCAGCGTCACGCGTTCGAGCCATTTCGCGAGCACGTCGGCCAGCTTGCCGAGCACCGCGTACAGCAGGATGCCGACCACCACCACGTCGGTTTGCAGGAATTCGCGTGCGTTCATCGTCATGTAGCCGATGCCCGATTGCGCGGAAATCGTTTCGGCGACGATCAGCATCACCCACATCAGCCCGAGCGCGAACCGCACGCCGACGAGAATCGACGGCAGCGCGCCGGGCAGAATCACGTCGCGGTACAGCGCGAAGCCGCGCACGCCGTAGCTCTTCGCCATCTCGATCAGGTTCGCGTCGACCGAGCGGATCCCGTGATACGTGTTGATGTACACCGGGAAGAACACGCCGAGCGCGACGAGGAACAGCTTCGCCTTCTCGTCGATGCCGAACCACAGGATCACGAGCGGAATCATCGCGAGCGCGGGGATGTTGCGGATCATCTGGATCGTCGAATCGAGCGCGACTTCCGCCGCTTTCGACAGGCCGGTCGCGAGCCCCAGCGCGAGGCCGACGCCGCCGCCGATCGCGAAACCGAACAGCGCGCGCCACGTGCTGACCTTCACGTTCGCCCACATCTCGCCGGACGTCACGAGCGACCACGCGGCGCGCACGACCGCAACCGGCTCGGGCAGCACGCGTGTCGACAGCCAGCCGACGCGCGCGCCGACTTCCCATGCGATCAGCAGCGCGAGCGGCACGGCCCACGGCGCGATACCGCGCCACGCGCGGCCGGCCACGGCGACGCCGGTCGCCGACTTTTTCGTTGTCATCGCACGCCTCCCTTGCTCAGCTCTGGCTCGCCTTCGGCAGATAGTTGTTGCCGACGATCTCGCCGAACGGCCCCGACAGCGGGCCGGCCGCCCTCGTAGCGCCTTCGCCCTTGATCAGCGGGAACACGAGCTCGGCGAAACGGTACGACTCCTCGAGATGCGGATAGCCGGACAGGATGAATGTCTCGATGCCGAGGTCCGCGTATTCGCGCATGCGCTCGGCGACCTGCTCGGGATTGCCGACCAGCGCGGTGCCCGCGCCGCCGCGCACGAGGCCGACGCCCGCCCACAGGTTCGGATACACCTCGAGCGTTTCGCGGCCGCCGCGCTTTCCGCCGTGCAGCGCAGCCATCCGGCGCTGGCCTTCGGAATCCATGTTCGCGAACGCCTTCTGCGCGCGTGCGATCGTGTCGTCGTCGAGGCGGCTGATCAGGCGCTCGGCATCGCCCCACGCTTCGTCCTCGGTCTCGCGCACGATCACGTGCAGGCGGATGCCGAACCGGATCCGGCGGCCGCGTGCTTCGGCACGCGCGCGGATATCGGCGATCTTCTTCGCGACGGCATCGGGCGGCTCGCCCCAGGTCAGATACGTATCGATGTGATCGGCGGCGATCGCATGCGCGGCCGGCGACGAGCCGCCGAACCACAGCGGCGGGTGCGGGCGCTGCACGGGCGGATACAGCGCCTTGCCGCCCTTCGACTGCAGGTGCTTGCCGATGTAGTCGAAGCCGCCGTTGTCGTGCGACGCGGACAGCAGCCCGCGCCAGATGTGCAGGAAATCGTCGGTGATCTCGTAGCGCGTGTCGTGATCGGCGAACAGTCCGTCGCCTTCGAGCTCGGCGGCATCGCCGCCGGTTACCACGTTGATCAGCAGGCGGCCGCCCGACAGACGGTCGAACGTCGCAGCCATTCGCGCGGACAGCCCCGGCGACGCAATGCCCGGACGCACGGCGACGAGGAATTTCAGGCGCTGCGTCGCCGGAATGAGGCTCGACGCGACGACCCACGCGTCCTCGCACGAGCGGCCGGTCGGCAACAGCACACCGTCGTAGCCGAGCGTGTCGGCCGCGACCGCGATCTGCCGGAAATACGCGTAGTCCGCGGCGCGCGCGCCTTCGGCCGTACCGAGGTAGCGGCTGTCGCCGTGCGTGGGAATAAACCAGAACACATTCATCTGCTGCTCCTGCGTGACTGTCCTTGCCGGAATGTTTGGATAAAGCGTCGCCCTGCTCGCGGCGCGGATCGGCGGCGCGTGCATCGTGCGGTCGAATCGGGATCGGTAGCCTGTCGGGCCGCGCATCGACGACGACGCACGCGGCTGGCTGTTTCCGGGAAATCAGTCTAGGGAGCGGTGCGGGGCTTTGGAACGATTTTTTTGAGCTTAGGTTTTCCGCTTTCGTGATTAGCACGACGCTGGAGCGAATATCGCGTCGGCCGCGCCCTATAATGACGCACCCATCCGAACAACTCCGCGCGGACGGCCCCGGCCGGGCGCGCCCGCGTGCACTCATCGATGCAGAAAGTCATCCTGCCGTTCCTGTCCGGCTTCCTCGCCGCCCTCTTCTTTCGCGAAGCCACGCTCGCTCTTTTGCACACCGCGGACCTGATCGCGGCTGCCGGCTTCTCGACGCAGCCGTTCGCGCCGCTCGGCATCCCCGAGTTCGTCGCGAACGCGCTGATCGGCGCATGCTGCGCGATTCCGATGGCGTGGCTGCTGCGCGTGTCGCCGGAGCGCGAGGCGCCGTGGATCGGCGCGCTGATGTTCGGCAGCATCGTACTGACGGCCGCGCGCGTGTTCGCGATCGATCCGCTGCGCGGCATCTGGCCGTCGGGCAACATGCTGCCCGTGCTCGCGGTCGGCTTCGCGGCGAACGCGGTGTGGGGCTTCGGCGCGCTCGTGTTCATGCGCGCGTTCATGTCCGACGACACGGGCGACGACTAACGCGCACAAATCGACGCGCATGAGGAAAGGCCGCGTGCACAGCACGCGGCCTTTTCGTTTTCGACGTGCCGCCGGCGCGGCGCGATGCCGTTCAGTCCCGCAGGTTGCGCAGCGGATGCGTGTCGGGCGTCCACGGGCTGTCGAACATCGCGAGCACGTCCGCGCGGCCGACGTCGGCGCTCGTCTTGAAGCGCCACGCCGGCTGGTGATCCTTGTCGACGATCAGCGCACGCACGCCTTCGATCACGTCGCCGCGCGCGAACGTCGAACGCGTGAGATCGAGATCGCGCCGCAGGCAATCGGCCATCGTCGCGCCGCGCGCGCGTTCGACGACTTCGAGCGACACGGCCATCGACAGCGGCGACAGCTGACTGCGCATTGCATGCGCGGCCTTCTCGACCCAGCCGTCGACGGCCGCGCAATCCTGTTCGGCATCGAGCGACGCGAGGATCGCATCGACGTCCGCGTGCGCGAAATGCCGGTCGATCGTCGCGCGCGCGTCGGCAAGCGCCGACGTATCGGGCGTCGGCACGACCTTGTGCGCGGCGGCCGCTTCGGCCACGCACGCGACGGCCTGCTCGCCGCGGTCGATGCGCGCGCCGCGCAGCGTATCGAGCAGCGCCGGCAGCGCGGCGTCGGGCACGTAGACGTCCGCGAGCTGCGCATACAGCGCGCCGGCCGCGTCGAGCGTCGCGCCGGTCACCGCGAGATAGCGGCCGATCGCGCCCGGCGTGCGCGCGAGGAACCAGCTCATCCCGACGTCAGGGAACAACCCGATGCGCGTCTCGGGCATCGCCATCTTCGTCGAGTCGGTCACGACGCGCAGGCCGCCGGTATGCCGCGCCGCCTGCGAAATGCCCATTCCGCCGCCCATCACGACACCGTGCATCAGCGCGATGTACGGCTTCGGGTACGTGAAGATCGTGTGGTTCAGCGTGTATTCGTCGATGAAGAACGCGTCGATCGCATCGCGGTCGCCGCGCTGCCACGCATCGTGGAAAAAGCGCACGTCGCCGCCCGCGCAGAACGCGCGCGGGTGCGGGCTGTGCACGACGACCGCGACGACGTGCGGATCGTCGCGCCATGCATCGAGCGCCTGCTGCATCGTGCGGATCATCTCGCGCGACAGCGCGTTCAGCGCCTTCGGCCGGTTCAGTTCGAGAAAGCCGATGCGGTTCGCGACGTACGCGCGCACGTCGGCTTCGGCGGTGTCTGCGGCAGAGGAAGTGGTATCGGTCATCGGAGTCGTCCGGCGTGTCGCACGCGCACGCTCAGTGCGCCTGCATCTTGGAGAACAGGTTCAGCACCACGACGCCGGCGATGATCAGGCCGAGACCGATCACCGCCGGCACGTCCGGTACCTGGCGATAGAGCAGCATCGCGACGAGCGTGATCAGCACGATGCCCGCGCCGGACCACACCGCATAGATGATGCCGACCGGCATCGTGCGCAGCGTCAGCGACAGACAGTAGAACGCGATTCCGTAACCGGCGACGACGAGCGCCGACGGCCAGAAGCGCGTGAAACCGTCGGCCGCGCGCAACGCGGACGTGCCGATCACTTCGGCGACGATCGCGATCGCGAGCCATGCATACCCGGGAAGCTGCATCGATCAGTTCCTCGCGAGCGCCAGCACCGCATAGTCGTGCCCGAGTTCCGCGCACAGCGCCTCGACGACGAATTCGTGATCCGCGCGCTGCGGCAGCCCCGACGCGGTGATCGAGCCGATCACGCCGGCGCCCGCGACGGTGAGCGGAAACGCGCCGCCGTGCGACGCATATTCGGCGATCGGCAACCCGTGCTTGTCGGCGAGCGTGGAGCCGGCCTGCTGCATGCGCAGCCCGATTGCATACGAGCTGCGCCGAAAATGCGCGACGACGTTGCGCTTGCGGCGTACCCAGTCGGTGTTGTCGGGCGTCGCGCCGGGCAGCGCCGCGTAAAACAGCGGCTGGCCGAACGTCGCGATGTCGATCGCGACCGCATGACCGCGCGAGGTCGCGAGCGCGTGCATCCGGTTGCCGAGCGCCCATGCGCGGGCGGGGTCGAAGTGGGGAAATACGAGCGCCTGTTCCTGCGCGCTGATCGATTGCAGATCGTGAGCGATGTCCATGAATCCGTCGATGCAGTGTTGAGAGTCGCAACGGCGCCGACGCGGTTGCGCGGGCGTCGCTGCGGCATGGCGAACGAGCAAACCGCTCGATTCTAGCGCACGCGCTCGCCGTACCGGCCCGGCGAGCGGCAGCCGCGCGATCGCGAGAAAAGGCTTGCATGCATTCGTGACATTCCATATAATTCAATTCTTCGACGGACGCGGGGTGGAGCAGTCTGGCAGCTCGTCGGGCTCATAACCCGAAGGTCGTAGGTTCAAATCCTACCCCCGCAACCAAGCGTTCCGATTTCATCGAAAAGCCCGGCTCCAAGCCGGGCTTTTCGTTTTTCCGCACGCGTTCCTTCCGCTTCGCGCGGCCCGCGCAACCGCACGCGTCGGCGTTCGAGAATGCCGCGCCCCGGTGATACACTCGCATCACCTCGTCCCTTCGATTCGACATGAAATTCTGCTCCGTCTGCGGCCACGAAGTCATCGCGCGCATTCCGCCGGGCGACAATCGCGAACGCTTCATCTGCGATCACTGCGGCACGATCCACTACCAGAATCCGCGCAACGTCGTCGGCACGGTTCCGGTCTGGGGCGATCAGGTGCTGCTGTGCCGCCGCGCGATCGAACCGCGCTACGGGTTCTGGACGCTGCCGGCAGGCTTCATGGAGATGGGCGAGACGACGGCCGAAGCCGCCGCGCGCGAAACGCTCGAGGAAGCCGGCGCGCGCGTCGAGGTGCAGAACCTGTTCACGCTGCTCAACGTGCCGCACGTGCATCAGGTTCATCTGTTCTACCTTGCGCGGCTCGTCGAGCCCGGCTTCGAAGCCGGCGAGGAAAGCCTCGAAGTCAAGCTGTTCGACGAGGCCGACATTCCGTGGGACGAGATCGCGTTCCCGACCGTCAGCCAGACGCTGCGCTTCTTCTTCGCCGATCGCGCCGCGGGCGACTACGGCGTCCATACCGGCGATATCTTCCGCTCGCTGCGCAACGGCTAAGCCGCGCACCATGGTCCCCTGGCTCGGCCCGGACGATCCGTTTCCGCCCATCGAGCGCGCGCTCGGCCCCGACACCGGCGCGCCGGGGCTGCTCGCCGCGAGCGCCGACCTGCTGCCGTCGCGCCTGATCGATGCGTATCTGCGCGGCATCTTTCCGTGGTATTCGGACGGTCAGCCGGTGCTGTGGTGGAGCCCCGACCCGCGGATGATTCTCGTGCCGGCCGAATTCAAGGTATCGCCGTCGCTGCGCAAGACGCTCAAGCGCGTGCTGCGCGATCCCGCATGGGAAGTGCGCGTCGACCATGACTTCGCGGGCGTGATGCGCGCATGCGCGCAGGCGCCGCGCCGCGGGCAGCGCGGCACGTGGATCACCGCCGAGATCATCGACGCGTATACGTCGCTGTACCGTTCCGGCAACGCGCACAGCATCGAAACGTGGCATGACGGACGCCGCGTCGGCGGCCTCTACGGCGTCGCGTTCGGACGGATGTTCTTCGGCGAATCGATGTACGCGGAGGCCACCGACGCATCGAAAATCGCGCTCGCGGCGCTCGTCGCCCACCTTCGCGGCCACGGGCTGGAAATGATAGACTGCCAGCAGAATACGTCGCATCTAGCGTCGCTCGGCGGCCGCGAGATTGCACGCAAGGCCTTTGTCGCTCACGTGCGCCGCGCAGTTGCCGAACCGCCGATTCCGTGGCAATTCGACAAGCGCGTGCTCGCCGCGCTGACGAGCCCCGCCGCACCGGCGGCCCCGTCCGGAATCGAGCGCTAGCGCGGCACTCCCTCCCTGCATCGAGAGCTGCCCATGACTCACCCGACTGAGCTGCCGCTTTCACCGCTTTCGGCGCTGCAATTCTATGCAACGGCGCCCTATCCGTGCAGTTATCTGGACGGCCGCATCGCACGCTCGCAAGTCGCGACGCCGAGCCACCTGATCAACTCCGACATCTACACCGAACTCGTGAAGGCCGGCTTCCGCCGCTCGGGCGTATTCACCTACCGCCCTTATTGCGACGGCTGCCGCGCATGCGTGCCGGTGCGCGTGCCGGTCGGCGCGTTCACGCCGTCGCGCACGCAACGCAAGATGTGGAAGCGGCATCGCGCGCTCGTCGCGACGGTGTCGCCGCTGCACTACGACGAGGAGCACTACGCGCTGTACATGCGCTATCAGTCCGCGCGCCATGCGGGCGGCGGGATGGACCGCGACAGCCGCGACCAGTACGAGCAGTTCCTGCTGCAGAGCCGGATCAACTCGCGGCTCGTCGAATTCCGCGACCTCGACGCGCCGGGCGGCGAGCCCGGCAAGCTGCGCATGGTCAGCATGATCGACATCCTGGGCGACGGGCTGTCGTCGGTCTATACGTTCTTCGAGCCGGGCGATCCGCATACGAGCTACGGCACCTACAACGTGCTGTGGCAGATCGAGCAGGCGAAGAGCCTCGGGCTGCCGTACGTCTATCTCGGCTACTGGATCCGGGAGAGTCCGAAGATGGCCTACAAGGCGAACTTCCATCCGCTCGAGGGGCTGATCGACGGCCGCTGGAAGATCCTCGATCCCGAACGAGCCGACCTGCCGCCCATCGACGCGGCGCTCGCCCGCGCGCCGTTGCCCGGCGGCCATTCCGGGGCGAACTGACGCTCGCGTCGCTGCGCGGCCCCCACAACGCCGCCGGCAGCGCCGCGAAGCGCGCTCCTGCCGCGCAACTCCCGGTAAAATAGCCGGTTGTCATTCATTCCGGCTGTCCGCCCCACTCCCGTGCTCAGTTCTCTCTACCCGCTCGCCCGCGCATCGCTGTTCAAGATGGATGCGGAAGACGCCCACCACCTCACGCTGCGCGCGCTCGGCGCGGCCGGCCGCACCGGTCTCGCATGCGCGCTGTCGGCCCGCGTGCCCGACGCACCGCGCACCGTGATGGGCCTGACGTTCCGCAACCCGGTCGGCCTCGCGGCCGGCCTCGACAAGGACGGCGCGGCCATCGACGGCCTCGCAGCGCTCGGCTTCGGCTTCATCGAGGTCGGCACGGTCACGCCGCGGCCGCAGCCCGGCAATCCGCGCCCGCGGATGTTCCGCCTGCCGCAGGCCGACGCGCTGATCAACCGGATGGGCTTCAACAATCACGGCGTCGATCAATTCGTGAAGAACGTGCAGGCCGCCCGCTATCGCGGCATTCTCGGGCTGAACATCGGCAAGAACGCCGATACGCCGATCGAGCGCGCAGCCGAAGACTATCTGTACTGCCTTGAACGCGTGTATCCGTTCGCGAGCTACGTGACGATCAACATTTCGTCGCCGAACACGAAGAACCTGCGCCAACTGCAGGGCGCCGGCGAACTCGACGCGCTGCTCGCCGCGCTGAAGGACAAGCAGCAGCGCCTCGCCGACCTGCATGGCAAGCTCGTGCCGCTCGCGCTGAAGATCGCGCCCGATCTCGACGACGAGCAGGTGAAGGCGATCGGCGACACGCTGCTGCGCCACAAGATCGAAGCGGTGATCGCGACGAACACGACGCTGTCGCGCGCAGCCGTGCAGGGGCTGCCGCACGCGGACGAAGCCGGCGGCCTGTCGGGCCGTCCGGTGTTCGACGCGTCGAACGAAGTGATCCGCAAGCTGCACGCGGAGGTCGGCAGCGCGGTGCCGATCATCGGCGTCGGCGGCATTTTCTCGGGCGACGACGCGCGCGCGAAGCTCGCGGCCGGCGCATCGCTCGTGCAGCTTTACACCGGGTTCATCTACCGCGGCCCCGCGCTCGTCGCCGAATGCGTGAAGGCGATCGCGCACGAGCGCGCCGCGTAATATAGGCATAAACAAACGATATTTAGCGTTCGATTGCGTTTTCGCTATCATCGCCGTTACCGACAGAATCATGAGCCCCGCCGGGGCAAGGAAACCCACACGATGAAATTTTCGCTGCTGAAGAAGCTGCTCGTTGCCGGCGTGATCGGCACGTCGTTCGCCGCCGCCACCGCGCATGCGGCCGACCTCCTCGACCAGGTGAAACAGCGCGGCACGCTGCGCATCGGCCTGGAAGGCACGTTCCCGCCGTTCAACTCGAAGAGCCCGCAGGGCGATCTCGTCGGCTTCGACGTCGACATCGCGAAGGCCGTCGCCGCGAAGCTCGGCGTGAACCCGGAATTCGTCACCACCGAATGGAGCGGCATCATCGCCGGCCTGCAGGCCGGCAAGTTCGACGTGATCGTCAACCAGGTCGGCATCACCGACAAGCGCAAGGAAACGCTCGACTTCTCGCCGGCGTACACGTACTCGTCCGCACAGCTGATCCAGCGCAAGGACGACACGCGCGAGTTCAAGTCGCTGGAAGACCTGAAGGGCAAGAAGCTCGGCGTCGCGCTCGGCACGAACTACATGGACATGGCGAAATCGGTGCCCGGCATCGACGTGAAGACGTACCCGGGCGCACCCGAGTATCTGCGCGACCTGGCGGCCGGCCGGCTCGACGCGGCACTGAACGACCGTCTGATGCTCGCGTATCTGACGAAGAACTCGCAGCTGCCGTTGCGTCCGGGCGCGAACGTCGGCTCGGCGAATCCGTCGGGCATCCCGTTCAAGAAGGGCAACCCGAAGTTCCAGAAGGCGATCGACGACGCGATGACGCAGCTCGAAGCCGACGGCACGTTCACGAAGATTTCCGACAAGTGGTTCGGCGTCGACGTGACCAAGCCGCTGAAGTAAGCACGCCTGCGTTTCCCGCCGAACGGCGGGCCGGAAAGGGCGGCATCTGCAACGATGCCGCCCTTTGTTGTATTCGTCCGGTTTATGATTGCGCTTTCGCGCACGCATCCGATCTGCATCCATGTCGACAACGTCCCTGCTCGTCCAATCGCTGCCGGTGCTCGCCCAGGGCGCCGTACTGACCGTCAAGTTCGCCGTGCTGTCGATGGTGTTCGGCCTGCTCGGCGCCGTCGTGCTCGCGATGATGGGCATCCGGCAGACGGAAGCGCTCGACGGCTTCGAGCGCGTGTGGGTCACCGCGCTTGCGTGGATCGCGCGCGCCTATGTGAGCGTGATGCGCGGCACGCCGCTGCTCGTGCAGATCTTCGTCATCTACTACGGGCTGCCGAGCCTCGGCATCTCGCTCGATCCGACGCCGGCCGGCGTCATCGCGCTGTCCGCGAACGTCGCCGCGTACATGTCCGAAAGCATGCGCGGCGCGATCAACGGCATTACGCGCGGCCAGTGGCTCGCTGCGTACAGCCTCGGGCTGTCGTGGGGGGCAGACGCTGCGCTACGTGATCGGCCCGCAGGCGCTGCGCATCGCGGTGCCGAGCCTGTCGAACAGCCTGATCAGCCTGATCAAGGACACGTCGCTGGTGTCCGTGATCACCGTGACCGAACTGCTGCGCAGCGCGCAGGAGGTGATCGCGGCCACCTATCAGCCGCTGCCGCTCTATCTGGCCGCCGCGGCCGTGTACTGGGTGCTGTGTCAGATCCTCGAATGGGTGCAGCGCTGGTACGAGAAGCGCCTGTCGCTGCCCGCGCGGCACTGAGCGCGCGCCGTGCGCCGGACGGCGCACGCGGGATGCGCGGCGTCGGCGCCCGTGCGCGTCATTCGCCCGAGTAGCGCACGCCGAGCGCCGCGCGCGCCGCATCGGTCATCGCGATCATCTGCCGCGAATGATCGTGCGTGACGATCGGGCTTTCGGTTGCACCCGCGCGCAGCAGGTCGCAGAAATGCGCGGTCTCGTAGTTCAACCCGCCGCCGTCGAACGGCGCATCGAGTTCGACCGTGCGGCCGTCCGCATAGCGGATCGTCGCGCGTGCCGGATTCCACCACTTCTCGTGGATCGTCACGTGACCGCCTGCCGCGGCGATCAGCGCGTCGCCGCGCCCCATCACGTCGAGCCCGCAAAAGAGCTGTGCGATGCCGCCGTTCGCATGGCGGCTGTTCAGGCTCGCGAACACGTCGACGCCCGTCGCGCCGATGCGGCCGAGCGTCTGCACGTCGAGCGCCGCGCCGAGCCAGTCGACCGCGAGAAACGCCTCGTAGATCCCGATGTCGAGCAGCGCGCCGCCGGCGCGATCGAGCCGATAGACGGAATGATCGGCGGGCACCGACGAAGACGCGCAGCCGGCCCGCACGAGCCGGATCTCGCCGATCGGATCGGCCTGCAGATGCGCACGCAACTGACGGTATAGCGGAAAGAACGGCGGCTTCATCGCTTCCATGAACAGCCGGTCGGCATCGCGGGCCGCGCGCAGCACGGTATCCAGCTGCGCGGCGTTCAGCGTCGCAGGCTTTTCGCACAGCACGGCCTTGCCGGCCGCGAGCGCGGCGAGCGTGTATTGCGCGTGACTGTCATGGAGCGTCGCGATGTAGACCGCGTCGATGTCGGTCGCAAGAAGCGCATCGAGGGTCGCGGCCGGGGTGCCGCCGTAGCTGTCGCAGAACGCGGCCGACGCGTCGGTGCGGCGCGCCCAGACGCCGGCGAGTACGGCGCCCGGCACGTGAGCGAGGCTTTGCGCGAAGCGGCGTGCAATGCTGCCTGCGCCGACGATGCCGAAGCGCACCGGGCGCGGGTTGAGATCGTTCATCCGGGTTGTCCGTGGCGGTCGTATGACGTTGGCCGGCACGCGGCCGGCAAACCGTCATGATAAACGGCTCGCCGAATGGCTCGCCGGCAGCCGGACAAGCGATGCGAGCCGGCTTACGCGCGCATCGGCACGTCGATGGAGAAATCGCGCGAGATCTCGTCGGCACTGAAGTCGATCAGCGCGAGTGCTGCCGCCTCCGCTTCGCGCGGGTCGCGCCGCTCGATCGCATCGACGACGCGGGCATGCGCGCTGACCGCGGTCTCGTGCGCGCCCTCCTTCTGCACGACGCGCGGATTCACGAGACGCACGGCGCCGCGCACGATCGCCGCCATCTGCTGGAAAAACTGGTTCCCGCTCGCCTGCACGATGCGCGTGTGCAGCAGCTCGTCCGCGGTGTCGTAACCGGGATCGCCGGGCTGCAGCACCTTGAACGCGTCGAACGCTTCGCGGATGCCGGCAATGTCGGCGGCCGTCGCGCGCACCGCTGCCTGCGCGGTCGCGCGCGGCTCAATCAGCATCCGGAATTCGATGACGTCGCGCATGAACTGCGGATCCGGTTTTGCCCGGAATCGCCAGCTGACGACGTCTTCGTCGATCATGCGCCAGTCGCGCATCGGGCGAACGCGCGTGCCGACTTTCGGCCGCACGTCGAGCATGTCGCGCGCAAGCAACATCGACAGCGCTTCACGCATCACCGTACGACTCACGTCGAACTCTTTCGACAGCACGTCCTGCGGCGGCAATATGCCGCCGTACTTGTCCTCGACGATACCCGCGACAAGTCCATCCATCACTTTCGCGACCAGTGACCGGTCTTTACCCTGCTCCATAACACCTCCCCGTGCGTCGATTTGCGAAAACCTGCTCGCAGTTCCGCCGGCCCTGGATACGACTGTTCTTATGATCTATAAGTTGATGAGTTCGAGGCCATTACGCTATCTGGTAAACACCTGACAGGGTTATCCCTCTTTTTGTCGGGGGAATTTATAAGGCTTCAAAAAAGGCCCGGGAAGCGCGCTGCGCCTGCCGGGCCGGTCTTTTTAAAACGAGAATCGAATCGCATCCATCGCGTCGATCGACGCCGTTACGGAGTGCGTCTCATTCCATCGATTCAGGCCGAATAAATGATCGTTTCGACGCCGGTTTCAGTACCGAGCAAGCACAGATTTGCGCCGCGTTCTGCGAACAAGCCCACCGTAACGACGCCCGGCCACGCATTGACCTTTGCCTCGAAACCGCGCGGATCGGTAATCTGCAGCCCCTTCACGTCGATGATCTCGTTGCCGTTGTCGGTGATGTACGGCGCGCCGTCCTTCGTCACACGCAGCACCGGTACGCCGCCGAGCGCGGTCACGCGACGGCCGATCGCCGTGCGCGCCATCGGTACGACTTCGATCGGCAGCGGAAACGCGCCGAGCACCGGCACGCGCTTGCTCGCGTCGGCGATGCAGACGAACGTGTCGGCCACCGACGCGACGATCTTCTCGCGCGTCAGCGCGCCGCCGCCACCCTTGATCATCGCGCCGCTCGCGTCGATCTCGTCGGCGCCGTCGACGTACACCTGCAGCGATTCGACGTCGTTCAGATCGAATACCTTGATGCCGTGCGACTTCAGGCGTTCGGTCGTCGCGACGGAGCTCGACACGGCGCCGCGATAACGCGACTTGACGGCCGCGAGCGCGTCGATGAAGCAGTTCGCCGTCGAGCCGGTGCCGACGCCGATCACCGTGCCTTCCGGCACGTGCTGGATCACATAGTCGGCCGCTGCCTGGCCGACCAGGCGTTTGAGTTCGTCTTGAGTCATGGAGTCGTGATGCTGCTGGATTGCGAAAAACCGGCAGTTTACCGGACTCGGCAGTCCGGCCGCCCTTTTTCGTCGCGTCCGCGCCGCGCGTTCAGCGCGCGTCGTCTGCGGGCGGCGTGTCGGGGAAATACTTGTCGAGCAGCGCCTGGGCGATCGCATCGGTCTGCGCGTCCGGATCGCCCGCATAGTCGGACGGCCTGAAGTGCATCTGGAACGCGGCGAACACGCGCCGCGTGCGCGTGTCGAGCACGCCGTCGGTCGGCACGTCGTAGCCGTAGCGCGCGAGCTTCAGCTGCAGCTCGCGCACGTCGACCCATGCACGTGGATCGCGTCCGGCGAGCCGCGCGGCAACCGTCGCGTCGTCGGGCCACGCACCGACGCCCGCCTGCGCGAGCGCCTGCCACGGGAACAGCGGCCCCGGATCGATCTTGCGTTGCGGCGCGATGTCGCTGTGCCCGACCACGCGCGTCGGCGAGATCGCATAGCGCGCGACGATGTCCTTCGACAATCGGATCAGCGCATCGATCTGTTCCGGCGGATACGGCTGCCACGTGCGGTTTTGCGGATCGAGCGGACCGCGATTCACGTTCTCGATGCCGATCGACACCGCATTGAGCTCGGTCGTGCGTTGCCATTCGCTGACACCGGCATGCCACGCGCGCTGCGACTCCGGAACCAGCTGGTAGACGACCGGCATCCCGTGCTCGATGTGCGGCTGCGGCGGCACGACGTAGTGCACGCTGACCGAGTCGCCCGTCAGCGTGCGCAGCGATTTCGCTTCGTCGCTCTCGGTGTAATGCATGACGAGGAAGCGGATGCGCGAGTCGGCACCGCGCGCGTGCAGGCTCGTATCGGCGTAGTAGCTGCCGCGGCCGACGAGTGTCGGCGACGTGCAGGCCGCCAGCAGAGATAGCGCAACGCACGATGCGCCGACGCGAAACAGGGTCATGGATCGGGAGTCCAACAGGGCCGCGTGCCGGATGCGATCGCGGCACGCGTCGTCGTTCGAATCGTTCGTACCCGCCGCGCGGGTCAGGCCTTCGCGCGACGCTGCCGCACGGCTTCGTACAGGCATACACCGCTCGCGACCGACACGTTCAGGCTCTCCACGCTGCCGGCCATCGGAATGCTCATCACTTCGTCGCAGGTGTCGCGCGTAAGCCGGCGCATTCCTTCGCCTTCGGCGCCCATCACGAGCGCGACCGGGCCGTCGAGCTTCGTGTCGTACAGCGTCGCCGACGCTTCGTCCGACGTGCCGATGATCCACACGCCGGCTTCCTTCAGTTCGCGCAGCGCGCGGGCAAGGTTCGTGACCGTGATGTACGGCACCGTGTCGGCCGCGCCGCTCGCGACCTTCGCGGCGGTCGCGTTCAGGCCGACCGCGCGATCGCGCGGCGCGATCACCGCATGCGCGCCGGCCGCGTCGGCAACGCGCAGGCACGCGCCGAGGTTGTGCGGATCGGTGACGCCGTCGAGCACGAGCAGCAGCGCCGGGCCCTGGATCCCGTCGAGCAGCTCCGACAGGTTCTGCGCGAGCGGCACGTCCTCGACGCGGGCGACCACGCCCTGGTGACGCTCGGTATGGGCGAGCCCCCACAGACGCGTTTCGTCGGCTGCGATCAGCCGCACGCCCGCTTCCTTCGCGGCGTGCAGGAAGTCCTGCATGCGGCGGTCGCGGCGCGTCTGGTCGTACAGCACCTCCGCGATCGTCGACGCATCGTGCCGCAAACGTGCGGTCACCGCATGAAAACCGTAAAGAACCTTCAGACGTGACATGACTGGAACAACCTTCGATCGAACATGCGGCCGCGCGACGTGCGCAGCCGCGAATCATGGAAAAGGAAAGCGCCGCGCAGCCGGGCGATGACCGGTTGCGCGGCGTCTGTGGATACTGCGGCGCATGCGCCGCGCGCACGCTCAATACTTCTTGCGAGCGCGCGCTTTCTTCGCGACCGGCTTCGCTGCCGAGCCGCCCTTCTTCTTTGCAGCCGCGCGCGCGGCACGCGCTTCTTTCACCGCCGCGGTCGGCGCGCTCGCGGCCTTCTTGCGACGCGGCGCGGGCTCCTCTGCCGGCGGCAGCGCGCGCACGCGCGGACCGTCGCGCTCGACGCCCGCCGCAGCCGGCGCGAGCGCCGGGCGCGGCGCCTTCACCGGCGTATCGCGCACGAGGCGGAAGTCGATCTTGCGCGCGTCGAGATCGACGCGGCTCACCTGCACGCGTACGCGGTCCGACAGGCGATAGCGGATGCCCGTGCGCTCGCCGCGCAATTCGTTCTTGATCTCGTCGTACTGGAAGTAGTCCGAGCCGAGCTCCGTCACGTGGACGAGTCCTTCGATGAACAGCGTGTCGAGCTGCACGAAGATGCCGAACGACGTGACGCCGTTCACCATCCCGCCGTATTCTTCGCCGAGCTTGTCGCGCATGAAATAGCACTTCAGCCATGCCTCGACGTCGCGCGACGCTTCGTCGGCGCGACGCTCGTTCGACGAGCAATGCAGCCCGAGCTCTTCCCAGATCGCCGTGTTCGCGCGCGAGCGGCCGCGCGCTTCGTCGTCGGCCTGCTGCATCGCGCGTGCGCGCGGCGACAGCGCGGTGTTCAGCTCGAAACCGTCGGGCGCCTTCGGCACGTATTTCTTGCCCGACAGGATCGCGTAGATCGCACGATGCGTGAGCAGATCCGGATAACGGCGGATCGGGCTCGTGAAGTGCGCGTACGCCTCGTACGCGAGACCGAAGTGGCCGATGTTGTCCGGGCTGTAGACGGCCTGCTGCATCGAACGCAGCAGCATCGGCTGCAGCATCTGCGCGTCGGGCCGATCGCGGATCTGCGCCATCAGCGCCGCGTAGTCGCTCGCATGCGGCTTGTCGCCGCCGCCGAGCGACAGGCCCATCCCGCGCAGGAACGCGCGCAGGTTCTCGAGCTTCTCCGGCGTCGGCCCCGCGTGCACGCGGTACAGGCCCGGATGCTTGTGACGCTTCAGGAAATCGGCCGCGCACACGTTCGCGGCCAGCATGCATTCCTCGATCAGCTTGTGCGCGTCGTTGCGATGGCGCGGCACGATCTGCTCGATCTTGCCCTGCGCATTGCAGACGATGTACGTCTCGGTCGTGTCGAAGTCGATCGCGCCGCGCTTCTGACGCGCGGTGAACAGCGCCTTGTACACGCCGTACAGGTTCTGCAGATGCGGCAGCAGCTCCGCGCGGCGCGCCGCCTCCGGCCCCTTCGTATTCGACAGCACGGCCGCGACTTCGGTGTACGTGAGGCGGGCCGCCGAATGGATGACCGCCGGATAGAACTGGTACGCCTTGATCTCGCCGCGCGCGGTGATCACGATGTCGCACGCGAGCACGCAGCGATCGACCTGCGGATTCAGCGAGCACAGCCCGTTCGACAGCTTCTCGGGCAGCATCGGGATCACGCGCCGCGGGAAATAGACCGACGTGCTGCGCTCGAGCGCATCGGCATCGAGCCCGCTGCCCGGCTGCACGTAGTGCGATACGTCGGCGATCGCGACGATCAGGCGGAAGCCGTCGCCGCGACCGACCTTCGTCGGCTCGCAATACACGGCATCGTCGAAATCGCGGGCATCTTCGCCGTCGATCGTCACGAGCGGCACGTCGCGCAGGTCGACGCGGAACCGCAGGTCGGCCAGCCGCACCTTGTCGGGCAGCGCCGCGGCCTCGTCGAGCGCGGCCTGGCTGAACTGGTGCGGCACGCCGTACTTGCGCACCGCGATCTCGATCTCCATGCCCGGATCGTCGATGTCGCCGAGCACTTCGACGACGCGCCCGAGCGGTTGCGAATGACGGCTCGGGAAGTCCGTCAGCTCGACGACGACGACCTGACCGACCTTCGCCTTCTTCACGTTCTGCGTGATCAGGATGTCGTGGCCGATGCGCTTGTCTTCCGGCGCGACGATCAGCGCGCCGTTCTCGTTCAGCAGCCGGCCGATCACGCGCTTGTTCGCGCGCTCGGTGACCTCGACGACATGCCCTTCCGGCCGGCCGCGGCGATCGTAGCCGACGATTCGCGCAAGCACGCGATCGTTGTGCATGACTTTCTGCATTTCGCCGTTCGGCAGGAAGAGGTCGTCCTGGCCGTCGTCCCGAATCACGAATCCGTAGCCGTCGCGATGCCCCTGCACGCGGCCGGCGACGAAGTTCGACGGATGGGTCAGCTGATAGTGGCCGCGCTTGTCGAGCCGGATCTGGCCGTCTCGCTCCATCGCGGCGACACGCCGGAAGAACCCTTCGCGCTCCTGGCGCTTGATCGACAGCGCTTCCGCGATGTCGTTGGCGGCAAGCGGCGCGTCGCTCGTACGCAGCACGCCGAGAATTTCTTCACGGCTCGGAATGGGGTACGGATATTTGCTCAAGGGTTTGTCGATGATTGTTCTCGTTGCGTTGACAGGTAGTGCACGACATCAACATAGAAGTGTCCGCGGACAGTTCTATAGTGACGACGACGGGTCATTCTATCACCCGCCCGTGTCGTCAAAAGACAGCGATGCCGCACGCGGGGACGGCCGCAGCCGCCCGTGATCGCCCGACACAAAGGTGTTGACAGCGGAAATTGGGGCGCTATAATCTCGCTTCTTTGCAGCAAGCAGCTCCTGCAAAACGTGCCCAGGTGGCGGAATTGGTAGACGCACTAGGTTCAGGTCCTAGCGGTGGCAACACCGTGGAGGTTCGAGTCCTCTCCTGGGCACCATCTGTTTTCTGAAAAAGGTCGGCTTCGTGCCGGCCTTTTTTGTTTTCGGCGTGAAAAGCTCACATCGGTCGCCGGCACACGCGTCGTGGCCGACGATTCGCGCGCAAGTCGCGCCGCGTACGCTTCAATTGCGCTCCTCTCGCCCGGCAGAAGTCGACGTCAAACCGGTTCGTGTGAAGCGGCGGAGCGAACGGTCGATATTTTTGAGCATCCCGAGCGAAATCCTGTTGACAGTCCTTCCGCACACGCTACAATAGCGGTCTTTCGCATCGCAGCAAGCGAAACGTGCCCAGGTGGCGGAATTGGTAGACGCACTAGGTTCAGGTCCTAGCGGTGGCAACACCGTGGAGGTTCGAGTCCTCTCCTGGGCACCATCTGTTTTCTGAAAAAGGTCGGCTTCGCGCCGGCCTTTTTTCATTTCCGCAACGCGAAGCGGTACGCGCCCGCTCCTCCTCGTCTGCACGGCACGCTCGCTATATCTCGAGCAGCGATCCGTTATGCCGGCCGCTGCGATCGATAGCAGAATTTATCGGTTATCGATCGCCGTCCTCGTTGGTACGTTAGCCGACTTGCCTGAACGAATTCCACGAGGAGCACGATCGATGACGTCGATGAACCGCCGCGCATTCGCGCGCGCGATGCTGGCCGCCGGCCTCGCCGCCGCAGGGATCCGCGCACATGCAGAAAGCAGCCCTTCCGCGCTGCGCATCGGATATCAGAAGTCGTCGACGCTGATTACGCTGCTGAAGACGCGCGGCACGCTCGAGCAGGCGCTTGCGCCGCTCGGCCTGCGCGTGTCGTGGCATGAATTTGCGAGCGGATTGCCGCTGACCGAAGCGCTGAACGTCGGCGCGGTCGATTTCAGCGCCGACGTCGCCGACACGGTTCCCGTCTTCGCGCAGGCCGCGCATGCGCGCTTCGTGTATGTCGCGCAGGAAGCACCGTCCCCGAAGGCGCAGGCGATCATCGTCAAGAAGGACAGCGCGTTGCATACGCTCGGCGATCTCAAGGGCGCACGCATCGCGGTGACGAAAGCGGCGGGCAGCCACTATCTGCTGCTCGCCGCGCTGTCGCGCGCGAAGCTCGCGCCGTCGGACGCAGCGGTTCATTACCTGACGCCCGCCGACGGCCGCGCGGCATTCGAGCGCGGCAGCGTCGACGCATGGATCACGTGGGACCCCTATGTCGCATCGGTCGACCGCAATGCCGACGTCCGGATTCTGACCGACGGCAGCGGGCTCGCTTCGTACCAGCGCTACTACCTCGCGTCGACCGCCTTTGCCGCGGCACGGCCCGACGTGATCCAGATCCTGTTCGACCGGTTGTCCGAAGCCGGCACGTGGCTGCGCGACCATCCGCAGGACGCGGCAGCGACGCTCGCCCCGATCTGGGGACTCGACGCGACGACGATCGCACGCGCGAATGCGCGCCGCAGCTATCTGGTCCGCGCGGTGGCTGCGCAGAACTTCGGCGAACAGCAGAAAATCGCGGATGCGTTTCTCGCGGCCGGGCTGCTGCCGACCCGCGTCGATACGGGCGACGCGCTGCGATGGGACTTCGCCGCCAAACGCGCGGCGCCGGTCCGCAGCTGATGCACGTGACATACGTGACGCACGACTGCGCGGCGGCAGTATTTTCATCGTTCCGGTGAAATTCTGTTGACAGCCCTTCCGCACACGCTACAATAGCGGTCTTTCGCATCGCAGCAAGCGAAACGTGCCCAGGTGGCGGAATTGGTAGACGCACTAGGTTCAGGTCCTAGCGGTGGCAACACCGTGGAGGTTCGAGTCCTCTCCTGGGCACCATCTGTTTTCTGAAAAAGGTCGGCTTCGTGCCGGCCTTTTTTCATTTCCGCAACGCGAAGCGGTTACGCACTTGTGCCGCGCATTCGCATACGCGGCGCCGCGACTCTGTTCCCCACCCTCGTCACCCACGCGCAAATCGGCCTTGCGCTTGCGGGTAAATTGGCGCGCTGCTGCAAGCGGTTCCCGATACATGCGTCGTCGATGAGTACGATCGCGACCGCTCGTCCTCCCCGAAGCCCATCCAACGGCACCGCCATCGCGTCCGAATATCGATTCATTGAGCGAAGTCTGAAGTGCGCGCCCCGCCGCCCGTCTGCCGTGACGGATCCGGCCCCGGATTCCGCGAAAGGAAACCGGGATTTCCCTAAGCTGACACGGGCACGCGCACGCGGTTAAATAAATCAACGTGATTTATTTAATGCGTCGAACACGGCGCCCGCATGGAAGGAGACGCGATGAGAAGCCCGCACATCGGCCAGGGCAGCAATTCGGCCAACGTGCGCCGTTACAACGAGCGCCTGCTGCTGAAGACGCTGCGCCGCGCAGGCAGCGCGTCGAAGGCCGACCTCGCGCGGCTCGCGAATATGACGGGCACGGCAGTCGGCAGCATCATCGCGTCGCTCGCGGACGCGAAGCTGATCGAATTCGCCGGGCGCCGCACCGAAGGCCAGCGCGGACAGCCGGCGTCGCTGATCCGGCTCGACCCGCGCGGCGCGTTCGGAATCGGCGTCCATCTCGACCGGATGCGCATCGAGACGGCGCTCGTCAATTTCGCGGGCGACGTGCTGGGCCGCCGCTCGCACGACACGCTGCTTCCCGCGCCCGCCGACGTGCTCGAAATCGTCCGCCACGACATCGACGCGATGCAGGCGCTGCTCCCCGCTCACGAACGCGCGCGCCTCGCCGGCGTCGGCGTCGCGCAGCCTTACAACCTCGGCGCATGGATGCGCGAACTCGGCCTCGCGCCCGACACGTTCCGCGCGTGGGAAGACGTCGATTTCGCGAGCGACCTCGGCCGTACCGTGTCGCTGCCCGTATTCGGCGAAAACGACGGCAACGCGGCCGCGATCGCCGAACTGTTCTACGGCTACGGCCGCCAGTGCGACGACTTCGTGTATCTATTCATCGGCCCGGCGATCGGCGGCGGCATCGCGATCGACGGCGACTGCCTGCGCGGCGTGACCGGCAACGCGGGCGACATCGCGGTGATTCCCGTACAGCCGAGCCGGCTCGCGTCCGCGCCGCCGCCGCGCGGCCCGTGGGACATCCTGCTCGCGCGCGCGTCGCTGCATGCGCTCGTGCGGCACCTGCGCTATCACGGCGAGACCGTCGACAGCCGTGCGGATCTCGAAGCGTGCATCGCACGCGGTCTGCCGGCCGTCGACGAATGGATCGACGACTGCGTCGACGCGCTCGCGCCGGCGCTGCGCGCGGTGCTGTGCGTCGTCGACGCACCGGTGGTCGTGCTCGACGCCGACACCGACGCGGGCCTGCTCGACGCGGTGACGACCCGCCTGCGCGCAGCGCTCGTCGCGACCGCCCCCGAAGCGCGCGGCACGCCGACGCTCGTGCGCGGCACGTTCGGCGCGGACGCCGGCGCGATCGGCGCCGCGACGCTGCCGATGTACTTCAACTTCTCTCCGCGGGCCGGCATCCTGAAGGGCGCCCGCACCGATTCGCAGGAGGTCCACCATGTCGCGATCTGAGTCGCCCCGCCCGCTGCTCGAGATGCGACGGATCAGCAAGACGTTCCCGGCCGTGCGCGCGCTCGACAACGTCAGCCTGACCGTCTATCCGGGCGAGATCCATTCGCTGATGGGCGAGAACGGCGCGGGCAAGTCGACGCTGATGAAGATCCTGTCGGGCGCGTATCGCGCCGACGCCGGCGGCGAGATCCTGATCGACGGCGAACGCGTCGACATCGACGGGCCGCTCGCCGCACGCGACGCGGGCGTCGCGGTCATCTACCAGGAGCTGTGCCTCGCGCCGAACCTGACCGTCGCGGAAAACATCTACGTCGGCCGCGAACTGCGGCGCGGCAACCGGCGCTGGGGAACGATCGACCGCGCGGCGATGGCGCGCGGCTGCGAGGACGTGCTCGCGCGGCTCGGCGCGTCGTTCGGGCCCGACACGCTCGTCGGCACGCTGTCGATCGCCGAGCAGCAGCTCGTCGAAATCGCGCGCGCGGTCCATACGCGCGCACGGATCCTCGTGATGGACGAACCGACGACGCCGCTGTCGTCGCGCGAAACGGAACACCTGTTCAGCCTGATCCGCCAGCTGCGCGAGGAAGGCCTCGCGATCATCTACATCAGCCACCGGATGGCGGAAATCTACGAGCTGTCCGACCGCGTGTCCGTGCTGCGCGACGGTGCGTACGTCGGCACGCTCGAGCGCGAGTCGCTGTCCGCCGACCGGCTCGTCGGCATGATGGTCGGCCGCGACATCTCCGGCTTCTACAAGAAGGAGCATGCGCCGTACGACCCCGGCCACCTGCTGCTGTCGGTACGCGACGTCGCCGACGGCGGCCGCGTGCGTGGCTGCAGCTTCGATCTGCATGCGGGCGAAGTGCTCGGCATCGCGGGGCTCGTCGGCGCGGGCCGCACCGAGCTCGCGCGGCTGATCTTCGGCGCCGAGCCGCGCACGCGCGGCGACGTGAAGCTCGGCGAACGCACGTTCGGCGCGCATTCGCCGCGCGACGCGATCGACGCAGGCCTCGTCTATCTGACCGAAGACCGCAAGCGCCAGGGCTTGTTCCTCGACATGAGCGTGCGCGACAACATCAACATCTCGGTGTGCAACCGCGACGCGCGGCTCGGCGCGCTCGATCTCGCGCGCGGCGCCGAACGTGCGCGCGACGCGATCGCGTCGCTGTCGATCCGCGTGCCGAACGCGAACGTGAACGTCGGCGCGCTGTCGGGCGGCAACCAGCAGAAGGTGCTGCTGTCGCGCCTGCTCGAGACGAAGCCGCGCGTGCTGATCCTCGACGAACCGACGCGCGGCGTCGACATCGGCGCGAAATCCGAGATCTACCGGATCATCAACGAACTGGCCCGCGCAGGCGTCGGCGTGATCGTGATCTCGAGCGAGCTGCCGGAAATCATCGGTGTCGCCGACCGCGTGCTCGTGATGCGCGAAGGCGAGATCGCCGGCGAGCTCGGTGGCCACACGCATACGCCGATCACGCAGGAAGCGATCATCGCGCTCGCGACCGGCTCGCAGGCCGAGCTCGCCGACGCGCACTGACGCGCCCCTTCATTTCCCACTTTCATCCAGGTACCGAAATGATCCATTCGACCAAGCAGCGGGACCTCGCTTCCGCAACGGCCCATCCGGTGGCCGACCGTGCGCCGCAGGCGCGCGTCGCCGATCATCGCGCCCGCATGCAGTCGCTGATGCGCACCGCCGGCATGCTGCCGGTGCTGCTGGTGCTGTGCGTGGGCTTCGGCTTCATGACCGACGGCTTCTTCACGCTGCAGAACCTGTCGATCGTCACGCAGCAGGCATCGATCAACATCGTGCTCGCCGCCGGCATGACGTTCGTGATCCTGACGGGCGGCATCGACCTGTCGGTCGGCTCGGTACTCGCCGCGGCGGCCGTCGCGTCGCTGCTCGCATCGACGATCCCCGGCTGGGGCTGGCTCGGCGTACCCGTCGCACTCGCGGTCGGCCTCGTGTTCGGCGCGATCAACGGCGGGCTGATCTCGCTGCTGCGCCTGCCGCCGTTCATCGTCACGCTCGGCGCGATGACGGCCGTGCGCGGCGTCGCGCGCCTGATCGGCAACGACACGACCGTCTTCAACCCGCAGCTGTCGTTCGCGTTCATCGGCAACGGCACGATCCTCGGCGTGCCGTGGCTCGTCGTGATCGCGTGCGCGGTGATCGCAATCTCGTGGTTCATCCTGCGCCGCACCGTGCTCGGCATGCGCATCTACTCGGTCGGCGGCAATCCGGAAGCCGCGCGGCTGTCCGGCATCAACGTGCGCGCGATCCAGCTGTTCGTCTACGCGGCGTCGGGCCTGCTCGCCGGGCTCGGCGCGGTGATGTCGGCTGCGCGGCTCTATGCGGCGAACGGGCTGCAGCTCGGCCAGTCGTACGAGCTCGATGCGATCGCCGCGGTGATTCTCGGCGGCACGAGCTTCGTCGGCGGCGTCGGCTCGATCGTCGGCACGCTGATCGGCGCGCTGATCATCGCGGTACTGACGAACGGCCTCGTGCTGCTCGGCGTATCCGACATCTGGCAGTACATCATCAAGGGGCTCGTGATCATCGGCGCCGTCGCGCTCGACCGCTATCGCCAGCGCGATTCGGCGCGCACCTGACCGCGTTCGCCCCGCCGTTTCACCCAGGGGCGCAGGCAGGTCCTCCTGCGCCCGTCCGTCAACGGACCTCACGGAGACACAACGACATGTTCAAGCACACCGCCGCCCTGACCGCCGTCGCCTGCGCACTTGCGTTCGGCGCATCCGCCGCGCACGCGGCCGACAAGCCGCTGAAGTCGATCGGCGTCACGGTCGGCTCGCTCGGCAACCCGTACTTCGTCACGATCGTCAAAGGCGCCGAAGCGCGCGCGAAGCAGATCAATCCGAACGCGAAGGTCACGGCCGTTTCCGCCGACTACGATCTGAACAAGCAGTTCACGCAGATCGACAATTTCATCTCGGCCCACGTCGACATGATCCTGCTCAACGCGACGGATCCGAAGGCGATCGAGCCGGCCGTGAAGAAGGCGCAGGCGGCCGGCATCACGGTCGTCGCCGTCGACGTCGCGGCAGCCGGCGCGAACGCGACGGTTCAGACCAACAACGTGAAGGCCGGCGAGCTGGCGTGCGACTACCTCGCGAAGAAGCTCAACGGCAAGGGCAACGTGATCATCGAGAACGGCCCGCAAGTGTCGGCCGTGATCGACCGCGTGAACGGCTGCAAGGCCGTGCTCGCGAAGAATCCGGGCATCAAGCTGCTGTCGAGCGATCAGGACGGCAAAGGCTCGCGCGAAGGCGGGATGAACGCGATGCAGGGTTATCTGACGCGCTTTCCGAAGCTCGACGGCGTGTTCGCGATCAACGATCCGCAGGCGATCGGCAGCGATCTCGCCGCGAAGCAGCTGAATCGCCCCGGCATCGTGATCACGTCGGTGGACGGCGCGCCCGACATCGAGGTCGCGCTGAAGTCGAACACGCTCGTGCAGGCATCGTCGAGCCAGGATCCGTGGGCGATGGCGCAGCAGGCCGTCACGGTTGGCTACGGCATCATGAACGGTCAGAAGCCGGCCAATCCGATGATCCTGATCGAGCCGACGCTCGTCACGCGTGAAAACGTGAAGAACTACAAGGGCTGGAGCACGCCGCGCTGAGCGCAGCGACGGCACGCGTAACGGGGCGTGCGGCCGCATCGCCGCATGCGACGGCCGCCCCGCCCGGTTCTGCTGGCCGCCGGGTCGCCCAGCACGATTCTGCCGCACGAGATTTCGACATGACGACGACGTTCCCTCGCCTGATCGTATTCGGCGAAGCGCTGACCGACTTCATCCGCGACGACGCGCAGCACTGGCACAGCGTCGCCGGCGGCTCGTGCTGGAACGTCGCGCGCGTCGGCGCGCGGCTCGGCGTGCCGACCGCGTTCGCGGGCACGGTCAGCCGCGACGTGTTCGGCGACGAACTGATGCGCAAGAGCGCCGACGCCGGCCTCGACCTGCGCTTCATCCGGCAGGTCGAGCGCGCGCCGCTGCTCGCGATGGTCGTGTCGAAACAGCCGCCCGAATATTTCTTCATCGGCGAGAACAGCGCGGATCTCGCGTTCGATCCGGCCGACCTGCCCGACGGCGCGCTCGATGCCGCGGAGATTCTTCACGTCGGCTCGCTCGGCGTCGTGCGCGAACCGCTCGCGTCGCGCCTGATCGACGTCGTGCAAGCCGCGCGCGCGGCCGGCAAGCGGATCTCGTTCGATCCGAATTTCCGTGCGCCGATGGCCGCGCCGTCGTATCGCGACACGCTGCGCCGGCTCGCCGCGCTCGCCGACTGGATCAAGGTGTCGGACGAAGACCTACGCGGACTGTTTCCGGATCTCGACGAAACGACCGCGCTCGCGCAGCTGCGCGCATGGGCGCCGGATGCGGCGCTGCTGGTGACGCGCGGCGCAGTCGGCATGCAGCTCCTTCACCGCGACTGTGAGCTGTTTCAGCCGGCGTTTCCGACCGACGTCGTCGACACGGTCGGCTGCGGCGATGCGAGCGTCGGCGGCTGGCTCGCGAGTCAGCTCGCGCGGCCGGACGCATCGCCCGCCGAGCATCTGCGCGATGCGGCCGCGTGCGCGGCGGTCGTCTGTGCGCATGCAGGCGCCTATGCGCCGACGTCGGCCGAAGTGGCCGCGTTGATCGAGCGCGCGGCCGCGCAGCCGACCGACACCGCGCTCGCGCCGTAACCGACGCTTTCGCGCCGTATCGTCACGCGGCGCCCATACCTTCGGCCTGCAACGACTGCAGCCCTTCGTCGACGCTCAATTCCGACATCGCATCGCTGCGCAGCGTATCGTCCGCCGCGCGGCGCAACGCATGCAGCGCGTGCAGCTTCAGCCGCACGATCGACAGCCGCAGCCCGCGCACGGCGCATTCAGCCGCGAACGTGCGCAGCGCTTCGATCGTCGTGCCGTCGACGTCCGGCGTTTCCTCGAGGCTCAGCATCACCGCATGCGTGTCGGGCGCCGCATCGATCAGCGCGCGCACACGATTGAGCATCCGGTCTGCATTCGCGAAAAACAGCTGCGCCTCGGGCCGCACGATCAGCACGCCGGGCACCGGCTTCGCGTCGGCGTGGCTCGCGACGTCGACGAAGTCGTGACTGTCGCGCAGCCTGCCGAGCACGCTGACGTTCGGTTCGGACAACTTGCGCAGCGTCAGCAGCAGGCTCACGCCAATGGCTGCGAGCAGGCCGTGCAGCACGCCGAGCACGAGCACCGCGACAAGCGCGGCGATCACGACGAGCCGATCGCGATGCCACGCCCAGTACGGCCGAAACACCGACGGATGCAGCGAGTGACTGACCGCGAAGATCACGATCGCGGCGAGCACCGGCTCCGGCGTGCGCGCGAGCTGCGGCAGCAGCAGCCACACGATCAGCGCGACCACGCCGGCGGCCCACAGTCCGGCGAAACGCGACTGCGCGCCAGCCGCCTCGTTCGCGGACGTCGCCGAGTAGCCCGCGCCGACCGGCATGCCGTGCAGCAGTCCCGACACGAGGTTCGCACAGCCGAGCGCGACGAGATCGCGGTTCGGCGACACGCTGTCGCCATGCTTCAGCGCGAAATTGCGGATCGATCCGTACGACTCCGCATAGAGGATCAGCATCAGCGCGAACGCCAGCTCGATCGTCTGCATCCATGCGTTGCGATCCAGATACGGCATCCCGAATGCGATGTGCCGGAAGTCGATGTGGCCGACCACCGCGATTCCGTATCGCCGCCAGTCGAACAGGTGGCCGGCGGCGATCGACAGCACGATCGCGACGAGCGTGGCCGGCACGCGCACGCGGCGGCCCAGCATGAACAGCAGTGCGAGCGTCGCCGCGCCGAGCGCGACGCTCGCGAGGTTCGCATGCGGCACGCCCGCGATCAGGTCGAGCGCGATGTGCGGCGCATCGCCGTGCTGCACGGGTATCGAGAGAATCTTCGGCAACTGCTTGGCGACGATCGTCACCGCGAGCCCGAACGTGAAGCCACGCAGCACCGGACGTGCAACGAAGTCCGACATCCCGCCGAGCCGCGCGGCACCCGCGACGATGAACAGCACGCCGGTCATCGCGACGAGCGCCGCCGCGAGCGCGAGCTGCGCAGCGGGTGCGATGCCCGATTCGGCGAGCACTGTCGCCGCGAGCACGGCGGCCGACGACGACGTCGACGATACGATCGCGAAGCGGCTGCTGCCCGTCAGCGCATAGACGACGAGCCCCGACAGCAGCGCGATGAGCCCGGCCTGCGGCGGCAGGTTCGCGAGCCCCGCATACGCGACGGCCTCCGGAATCAGCAGCCCGGCGATCGACAGACCGGCCAGCGCATCGCGGCCGACGCGCTGCGCGGGCGGCGGCGGCGCCGCGTCGCGCGCAGCGAAATGGTCGGCATGCTGCGGGTCGGCGTCGGGGCGGATCGGGGTGGCCGTCATCGGCGGTACGCGACGCGCGCCGGTCACGGTTTCACTGCGACGACGCCCGACCAGCCGGGCAGATAGCGCGCGTCCTGGTCGTGCGCGCGCCGCAATGCAGCATCGAGCGCCTTCGAGAAACTCTTGCGGATCTGATCGACGGACACGTGCTGGCGCAGATAATCGGCCCACAGGAACTCGCTGAACGGCGTCGCGTCTTTCGCATAGCCGCCGGCCGTGCGCAGTTCGCCCGCGAGGCTTCGATACGGATCGTCGTCGAGCGCGGTCAGCACCTTGGGCAACTCCGCGTAGTCGCGACGCGCGCCGTCCGCATCGAACGGATGCACCCACTGGTTGTGCTCCATCATCCGCCAGAAGATCGTGTCGTCGAGCCACGACAGATCCTTCAGCAGCATCGCGTTCACGCGCGACTCCCCTTCCTCGATCAGCGCGAGGCCGAGATGATGGTGATCGGTGATGTAGTGCTCGCCGCCCGGGCCAAGCACGGCCGGAAACCAGTGCGATTCAATCGCGGCCTTGCGCGCCCGCTTGTCGAGCGCCTTCCAGTGCTTGCGCTTCGCTTTCACCTCGCGATAGCCGACGGTCATCTGCGTGGGGCGCAGCGTGTCGAGCGCGACCGAAATCAGATGAACGTCGTTGCCGAGTGCCATGGTCATACCCCGTGTCGCGATTTTCCGGCAACGATACTCCCGATCGTTCGGGCCGTTAATACGTCGCGCCCCGATTTGCGCTCGGCATCCGTCGCGCTGCAAGCCGCTCGCGCGCGGTCGCTACGCGCGCAGATCGTCGCGTTCGAGACGATGACGCACGTACGGCATGCCGTCGTGAATCACGCTCACGCGGTGCATCCCGAGCTTGCGCGCGACGTTCAGCGAGCCCGCGTTCGCTTCGGCGATATCGGCGATCACGCGCGGCAGCCGTACCGTATCGAACGCATGCCGGACGATCGCGGTCGCGGCCTCGCTCGCGATCCCGCGACCCCACGCCGTGCGCACGAGGCGCCAGCCGATTTCGACGTCGCGTTCGCCGTCCTTGTAGTCCGGAATCAGCAGCACCCAGCCGACGAACGTGTCGGGCGCGTGCTTCTCGAAGATCGACCAGTAGCCGAGGCCCGGCGGATAGTCGCGCGTGATCCGGTGCGTGACGAAACGGCGATGCTCGACGGGATCGCCCCACGGGCCGGCGATATGCCGCGTGACTTCGGGATCGCGGTCCATTGCGATGCACGCGTCGAGATCGGCAAGCGTGCGCGGACGCAGCCACAGTCTCGCGGTCTCGAACACGGGCAACGCTGCAGCGGAAGATTCGGTCATCGGGGAATCCTGATTCGGTGACGATGCGCATCGCGCGCATTACGTTTCTGATACAAAAATGCTTTCGAAATAATACGAGAAGCTGTCGGCTTTATCGCACGCATCCGTTTCGCTTTTGGAAACAGCGCATTTCGTAGGGATTATTCCGGATTCGCAGCTATCGCGCCCTACATCGCGCGACGGCACAGCCTACACTCGTTTCACGCCCGCGCCGTGCGCAGCCGGGCCGGCATTCGCCTGCATATCGTGACGCGCGCAAGCCGACGAGGAGACCCGGACATGAGCTGGACCCGCGAACAACGCAACGTGACGATCGCTGCCTATCTCGGCTGGACGCTCGATGCGTTCGATTACTTCCTGATGGTGTTCGTGCTGAAGGACATCGCGGCCGAGTTCGCGTCGACGATTCCGGCGGTCGCGTTCGCGCTGACGCTGACGCTCGCGATGCGCCCGGTCGGCGCGCTGATCTTCGGCCGGCTCGCCGATCGCTTCGGCCGCCGTCCGACGCTGATGGTCAACATCGCGTGCTATTCGCTGCTCGAGCTCGCGTCCGGCTTCGCGCCGAGCCTGACCGCGCTGCTCGTGCTGCGCGCGCTGTTCGGCATCGCGATGGGCGGCGAATGGGGAGTCGGCTCCGCGTTGACGATGGAGACGGTGCCGACGCATGCGCGCGGCTTCGTGTCCGGGCTGCTGCAGGCCGGCTATCCGAGCGGCTATCTGCTCGCGTCCGTCGTGTTCGGCCTGTTCTACCAGTACATCGGCTGGCGCGGAATGTTCATGGTCGGCGTGCTGCCCGCGCTGCTCGTGCTGTACGTGCGCGCGCACGTGCCGGAATCGCCCGCCTGGAAGCAGATGGAGAAGCGTCCGCGGCCCGGTCTCGCCGCGACGCTGCGGCAGAACTGGCAGCTCACGATCTACGCGATCGTGCTGATGACCGCGTTCAATTTCTTCTCGCACGGCACGCAGGATCTCTATCCGACGTTCCTGCGCGAACAGCATCGCTTCGATCCGCATACCGTGTCGTGGATCACGATCGTGCTGAACGTCGGCGCGATCGTCGGCGGCCTCGCGTTCGGCACGATCTCGGAGCGCATCGGCCGCCGCCGCGCGATCTTCATCGCCGCGCTGATCGCGCTGCCGGTGCTGCCGCTGTGGGCGTTTTCGAGCGGCCCGCTCGCGCTCGCGGCCGGCGCGTTCCTGATGCAGATTTCGGTGCAAGGCGCGTGGGGCGTGATCCCGGTGCATCTGAACGAGATCTCGCCGGACGAGATCCGCGCGACCTTCCCCGGCGTCGTCTATCAGCTCGGCAACCTGCTCGCGTCGGGCAACGCGACGATGCAGGCGTCGCTCGCGGTGTCGCGCGGCAACGATTACGCGTTCGCGCTGGCGCTCGTCGCGGGCGTCGTCGCCGTCGTGATCGCCGTGCTGATCCTGTTCAGCCGCGAACGCCGCGGAATCGACATGACGCAATCGGTCAATACGCGTACCACCGCGGGCTGACGCCGCACGTTGCCGCGCCGCATCATCGTGTACGCCCCGCGCCGCCGGGATCCGATGCGGGCGCTTTCCGCACCCGCACATCCGACTAGAGGAATTGGTCGAGATTCGCCGCTTGCCCGCGCCGCCCGCGTTTTTTTATCTTAATGAAAACGCTTGTTTGAATCAGATAATCAAATCACCTGTTCGCGGCCGGGCGACCGGCATGGGAGGCGGAACATGGCAGTCAGTCAGGAGACGCGGCCGGCGGCGGCACGACCGTCCGGACGATCATCCGGCAATCGGCAGACCGGCGGCACGAAGGCGCGCATCCTCGATGCGGCCGAAGATCTTTTCATCGAGCACGGCTTCGAAGCGATGTCGATGCGGCAGATCACGTCGCGCGCATCGGTCAATCTGGCCGCGGTCAACTATCACTTCGGCAGCAAGGAAGCGCTGATTCACGCGATGCTGTCGCGCCGGCTCGATCAGCTCAACCAGGAACGTCTCGGCATCCTCGATTGCTTCGATGCGCAGCTCGGCGCGCACATCACGTGCGAGCACGTGCTCGGTGCGATGTTCATTCCCGCGCTCAAGGCGTCGCGCGATCCCGAGCGCGGCGGCCCCGGCTTTCTGCGGCTGATCGGCCGCGCGTACACCGACCCGTCGCCGTTCGTCCGCAACTTCCTGACCGCGCATTACGCGAGCGTCGCAGGCCGCTTCTTCGACGCGTTCCAGCGCGCACTTCCGCACCTGCCGCGCACCGAGCTCGGCTGGCGGCTGCATTTCGCGATCGGCGCGCTGTCCGGCGCGCTCGCCGGCGCCGAAACGGAAAGCCTGATCGACGAGTTCTCGCAAGGCCGCACGATGAACGACGTGCAGATGATCGCGCGGCTGTCGTCGCTGATCGTCGCCGCGTTGAAGGCGCCGATGCCCGATAGCGCGCAGCTGTCGATCTTCGCGGCCGTGCTCGACGATGCGGGCGCCGGCGACGCGTTCGGATTGCCGGCATGCGCGGGTGCGAGCGAAGCGCCTGCCGACACGGCGACGCTGCATTCGGCAGGCTGATCGCGCCGGACGTTTGCGTACGCGCTTTCGATTCATCGTTCGTTTTGTGCGGCACAGGCTGCGCGCTTTCGATGCGACCGTGGCGGTCGGGAATCCGTGAAGTGGGAACGCGCGTTGAAGCGGCGGTCGTGGCGATCGCCATTGCGCAAGTCACGAGTCGAGCTGAAACGCCGACTCGAGTTGACGGTTTTTTTGCATGACGCACGGGCAAGCGCTGAAGCGCTAACTCGGGCCAACCGCTGGTGCATGGGGTAGGAGCAAGCGCTGAAGCGCTAACCCCGACCGACCGCTGGTGCATGAGGCCGGAGTAAGCGCTGAAGCGCTAACTCCGGCCGACCGCTGGTGCATGGGGCCGGAGTAAGCGCTGAAGCGCTAACTCCGGCCGACAGGAGACAACATGACGTCCAATTCAGCAGCAACCGCAACGACCCCGCTCGCGCCGAACACCGACGGCATCTGGTACGCATCGTATCCGCCCGGCGTGCCGCACGAAATCGACGTCACGCAATACACGTCGCTCGTGCAGTTCTTCGACGAATGCACGACGCGCTTCGCCGAGCGCGTCGCGTACGTGAGCGCAGGCGCATCGATGACCTACCGCACGCTCGCGCAGAAAGTCGATGCGTTCGCGTCGTACCTGCAAAGCATCGGCATCCAACCCGGCGATCGCGTCGCGATCATGCTGCCGAACACGTTCCAGTATCCGGTCGCACTGTTCGGCACGCTGAAGGCCGGCGCGATCGTCGTCAACGTCAATCCGCTCTACACGGTGCGCGAGCTCGCGCACCAGTTGAAGGACAGCGGCGCGCAGACGATCGTCGTGTTCGAAAACTTCGCGCGCACGCTGCAGGACGCACTGCCCGACACGCAGGTCCGCAACATCGTCGTGACCGCGCTCGGCGATCTGCTCGCCGACGGCTTGAACGCCAAAGGCCGGCTGATCAATTTCGTGCTGAAGCACGTGAAGAAACTCGTGCCGCCGTATCGCCTGCCGCAGGCCGTGCGGCTGCGCTCGGCACTCGCGCTCGGCGCGCGCAGCGCCCCGCAACCCGTGCCGATGACGCGCGACGATCTCGCGTTCCTGCAATACACGGGCGGCACGACCGGCGTCGCGAAAGGCGCGATGCTCACGCACGGCAACCTGATCGCGAACCTGCTGCAAGCGAAGGCGTGGATCGCCGACCAGGTCACCGGCGACGTCGAAACGGTGCTCACGCCGCTGCCGCTCTATCACATCTATTCGCTGACCGTGAACGCGTTCATCTTCATGGGACTCGGCGGGCGCAACATCCTGATCGCGAACCCGCGCGACACGAACATGGTGATGAAGATCATCCGCAACGAGACGTTTACCGGCATCACCGGCATCAACACGCTGTACAACGCGTTCCTCGACAACGACGAGTTCCGCAAGCGCGACTTCTCGAAACTCAAGCTCGCGATGGCGGGCGGAATGGCGATGCAGCGCGCGGTCGCCGAGCGCTTCCAGCAGGTGACGGGCCGACCGATCGTCGAAGGCTACGGACTCACCGAGTGCTCGCCGATCGTCACGATGAATCCGGTCGACCTGAACGACATGGCGGCGTTCAGCGGATCGATCGGCCTGCCCGCGCCGTCGACCGTCGTGCGCTTTCGCCGCGAAGACGGAACCTGGGCCGGCATCGGCGAGCCCGGCGAACTGTGCGTGCGCGGCCCGCAGGTGATGCGCGGCTACTGGCAGCGCCCGGACGAAACCGCGAAGGCGATCGATGCGGACGGCTGGCTCGGCACCGGCGACATCGGCGTGATGGACGAGCGCGGCTTCATTCGGCTGATCGATCGGAAGAAGGACATGATCCTGGTGTCCGGCTTCAACGTCTATCCGAACGAGATCGAGGAAGTGCTCGTGATGCATCCGGGCATCAGCGAAGCGGCCGCGATCGGCATCCCCGACGACGTGCACGGCGAGCGGATCAAGGTATTCGTCGTGCGGCGCGATCCGGCGCTCACGGTCGACGACGTGCTCGCGCATTGCCGCAAGAATCTCACCGGCTACAAGATGCCGAAGCTCGTCGAATTCCGCGATGCGCTGCCGCAGACGAACGTCGGCAAGATCCTGCGCCGCGCGCTGCGCGACGAGGAACTCGCGAAGATCGAAAACGCGCAGCGGCACTGACCGATGCTTCGCGCGAGGAGACGCGGTCGATGAACGAACGGAGGAAACGGCGCGGACGACATGCAGCCGCCGCGCTGATTGCGTGCATGCTGTCGCTCGCGTATGTGGACGCGCATGCGCAGGAACCGGCCGCCGCGCGTGCGGCGCCGCAGGCCGCGCTGCCGGCGGACCTCGCGAAGGTAACGCGCGAGCCGGCCGCGCAGCAGGCGCGCTGGCTGCGCACGGCCGCCGAGCGCGGCACGCTCGCGCAGCTGGACGATGCGACGCTCACCGCCCTCTTCAGCGCGCTCGATCCGCTCGCGGTGCCCGAGTACATCCGCAACGGCCCGAACGGCTATCCGTCGTACCAGTTCACGATGGTGCGCGCGGAGCGCATCCGCGGAAAATGGCCCGACACGCCGGACCGCATGCTCGTGAAGACGACGCGCGAGCCGCTGCGCGTCTATGCGAAGTGGCTGCCCGGCGGCGCGCATGCGGGACAGGAAATCCTCTACGACACGACGCAGCGCACCGATGAAATGTACGGCCATCTCGGCGGGCTGCTCGGCAAGATTCCGATGTGGACGGCGATCGACGGCGCGCTTGCGCGTGCGCAGTCGAATCACCGCGTGAAGGACCTCGGCGCCGAGTTCATCGCGAATCTGTATCTGAGCGAAGGCAAGAAATACGAGGCGGCGGGCGTGCAGCGGCCGACCGCAGTCGAAGCAAAGACGATCGACGGCGTGCGCGTCGTCGCGCTCACGTACGAAACGCCGACCGGCCGGCCGCAGTTCTATTCGAAGAAGGAAGTGCTCGGGCTCGACCTGCACGCGCCCTATTTCCGGACCGTCGAGTCCTACGACAACGACGGGCAGCTCTTCGAGCGGATCGTCATCGAGAAGATCGCGCCGGTCGCGTTCGACGACGCCGCATTCGACCCGAAAAATCCGGACTACGCGTTCTGATGCACACGATCGGTGCACGTGCGGCGATCAGTCGTCGTCATCGTCGTGATGCTTGCGCCAGTGCTTGTAGTAGTGCTTGCGCCACTTGCGGTAGCGGTCGTCGTCGTCATCGCCGTAGTAGCCGCCGTATCCGTAGCCGGGATACGCGACCACCGCCGGCTGCGGCGCCACATAGACCGGCGCCGGCTCGACATAGACGGGCGCGACCGGCACGCCGATGCCGACCGACAAATCGACGTGCCCCGCCATTGCGCTGCCGGAGGCCAGCAACGCGATGCCGCCGATCCAGCCTGCCATTCCCCTTTTGTTCATGTTGAGATTCCGTGATCCGCCGGCCCGCCCGGCACGCGACGACTGTAATTCGGACGCCCGCCGCGAGGTGCTACGGCGTTGCGAGAGTCGTAACGCGACGTAACGATCGGCATCGGCCGTTCGGCCGAATCGCGAAAAAGCGCGGGAACGTCTATAGTGGGTTACGGTTCGACACAATCGCGACTACGCGCTCGCGGAGCGAACAAGGTAGAATCCCGCCAAATACCTTGTGGACCGACGCGTCGCACACACGCACAACATATTCTCTGAGCAGGCTCCTGCCGCATCTCAATGGCCAATCCCGCAGAATCCCATCCGCAAAACGACTTCATCAATTCGGCACGCAAGGAACGTAAGCGTGTTGAAATCTACCTCGTCAACGGCATTCGTCTGACGGGCTGCATCGAGTCGTTCGACCAGTATCTGGTGATGCTGCGCACCCCCGTGGGTCTGCAAGGCATCTACAAGCGTGCGATTTCGACGATCCAGCTCGACACCGGCGGTTCGCGCCCCGGCGGCGGCCCGCGCGGCCCGCGCCCCGGCGGGCGCCCTGGCGGCCGCGAAGGCGGCGGTCACAGCCCGTACGGTTCGCACGGCGGCTCGCGCGAGTCGCGCGGCGACGGCGGCTACGGGTCGCGCGAACCGCGCGAAGGCTATGGCGCTCGCGAGCCGCGCGAAGGTTACGGCGCGCCGCGCGAAAACTACGGTGCGCCGCGCGACGACGCACCGGGCACATCGGCACCGTCGTCCGACTCGCGCAGCGGCAACGGGCCGGTGATCGTCACGCGCCGCCGGCGAATCGTGCCGGACGGCCAGTAAAGACAAAGGGCAAGCCAAACGGCTTGCCCTTTTTCCTTGCGACCGGTCGATCGCTCGACCGGTCTTCCGGTCCGGCGCGGCGTGTGCCGCCGCCCCGGTTGCCGTTCGTCAGCGGGCCCGCGCAGACAACCCGGCGTTGGCCTCGCGCTGCAGCGAACGCACCTGCTGCTGCAATGCCCGCAACTGCGACTGCAGTTCCGCTTGCTGCGCCTGCAGTGCCGCCGTTTCGCTGCGCACCGTCTGCTGCCGGTTCGCGACCGCAGCCTGCTGCTCGCGCGCAATCGAGATGTCCGCCTGCAAGCGCCGCGCCTTTTCCTGCGTCGCCTCGATCTGCCGGTCCATCTGCGCCTTCTGCGACTCGAGCTTCGCCGCGCGCAGCTCGTTGACGGCCAGCCGCGCCGCCTGATGCGAGAAATCGCGATAGATCGCTTCCGCGCGCGCATCGTCGTAGGTCTTGATCACGCGCCAGAAGGCCTTCTGCTGAAACAGCGCGACGAAATACGCACCGTCTTTCACGTTGAACAGCAGGCTGGCGCCGTAGCTGCCGTTGTAGCTCGTACGCATCTCCGTCAGCGCATGCGCCTGGATCTGGCGCTGCAGTTCGTCGACGGTGCTCGGCCCGCTCGTCTCGCCTGCCTGCGGCTGCACCGACGACGTCTGCGCCTGCAGATCGACCGTCGGAATCGCGGCGACCGGCGCCGATGCCGGCTGCACGGCCGGCGACGCATCGCTCGCCAGGTTCTGCGCCTGCGCGCCCTGCACGCACCCCATCAGGACGAGCAACATGCCCGCCCGTCTCAACCCCGTACTATGGCTCATGATGTTTTATTCCCGCCTGGATTGTTGTAATGCAGCGGGATTCTATCTCATTAACTACTCGCTTTCGCGGGTCTCCGGCTCTTCGTCGAAGATCTGGTACTTGCGCATTTTTTCCCACAGCACCTTGCGGCTGATCCCGAGCTGCTGCGCGGTGTCCTGACGCCGCCAACCGTTCGCGTCGAGCGCGGCGATCACGCGGTTGCGCTCGTTCATGTCCCACTTGCTGCGGTCGACGAAAATCTCCGCCGCACTCTCCGCCGGCACCGGCTGCGCCGTATTGCGCGCATGCGCGATCAGCCGCTGCAGCCGCGCCGCGTCCCATCCGCCCGTCTGCCGCACCGTGACGCCGACGCGCTCGGCCAGATTGCGCAGTTCGCGCACGTTGCCGGGGAAATAGCTGTCCGCGACGGCGTCCGCGAGCCAGTACGGCAGGTCGGGCAGCTGCGCGAGCCGCTCGTCGCCGACCACCTGCGCGACGAACGACTTGAACAGCGCGATCTTGTCGACCGCGCCGCGCTCTTCGAGCGACGGAATGTTCAGCTCAATCACCGCGAGACGGTAGTAGAGATCGGCGCGGAACAGCCCGTCCTTCACGAGCTGCGGCAGCTTCTTGTTGCTCGCCGCGACGAGCCGGAAATCGACCTTGTTCGGCGTGGTCGCGCCGACGCGCAGCACCGCGCCGTCCTCGAGCACGCGCAGCAGCTTCACCTGCTGATACAGCGGCAGATCGCCGACTTCGTCGAGGAACAGCGTGCCGCCCGCCGCCTGCTCGAAGTAGCCCTTGTGCGCGACGACCGCGCCGGTGAACGATCCTTTCGCGTGTCCGAAGAACAGCGATTCGAACAGCCCGTCCGGAATCGCGCCGCAGTTGACCGGCACGAATTCGCCGTGCCGATAGCGCGAATGCTTGTCGTGCAGCAGCTGCGCGATGCGCTCCTTGCCGACGCCGGTTTCGCCGTGCAGCAGCACGTTGGTGTCGCAGTCGGCGAACGTGTCGACTTCGTGCAGCAGCGCCTGCATCGACTCCGAATGTGCGACCAGTTCGGTCGGCCGCAGCGTTTCGGCCGCATGCGCACGCAGCTGCGTGACGAGCTTGCCGACCATCCCGCGCAGCTCGGCACACGTGAAATCGAGCGGCAGGATGTGCGAATACTCGGGCGGATACTGCGATGCGTCGTGATCGCGTGCGGCGCCGACCCAGACGACCGGCATGCCGATGTTGGCCTGCCAGTCGCGCAGGAACGCCGACCCGGTTTCGATCATCGTCACGCTGATGATCGCCAGCGACGGCCGCAACGCGGCGCGCTCCGGCGATATCTCCGCGTTGTCCGCGCGGATCACTTCGACGTCGAAGCTCGCCATGCATCGGGCGACGCGGTCGACGATGTCCGCCTTGCCTTCCCAGACGTACAGGTCGAGCTCTTCGATTGCGGGCGTGGTTCTCATGATTCAGGTACGGCTACGGTTGTTGACGGGTTGCGCGGCATAGCGCGACGGCGGCGAACGCGGATCGCGCACGGCGCGTTCCGCTCGCCCGCCGAGCGCTCACGGATTCATTTCACAAGCATGGGATCACCGCATTTGATCGAGTCCGGCGTGGTCGTGACCGACGCGTTTCCGAGGCTCACCCCGAGCAAACCGGTGGCGGAAGTCAGAAGCGAATCGATCGGCTGCAGCACCATCGGAACCAGCGTATTTCCCAGTGCGGACAACAGCGGGCCCGTGACGAGGCCGAGTATCGGATTCAATATGCCGGCCAGCAATCCTGCCGCGCTACCGCGCGGTGCACTGAGCTCGAGCGTCAGCCCGCTGTTCGTGATGCTCTGCAGCGCGGGCGACAGCACTTGACCGGTGCCGACGGTCTGCGTGTAGGACGACGCGTCGCTCGGCAACGCGGACGATGCCGCGCCCGAATACTCGAACACCAGCGGCGTCGGGCTCTGATTCGCGACGGGAACGGTCAGCTGCCCCGGTGTGAGGTTGATATTGACCGAAATCTGGTTCACGTTCAGAAGGCCCAGCGTCAGCGTATCGAGCAGCGTCGTCAGCGCGGACGTCAGACCGCCGAGATTCAACAGATTGAGCAGGCTCTGCAGCTTGACGGACACCAGCGTGATCGGCGCGGCGCGGCGGTCGGGCGCATAACCGCCCGGCGCATTCAGATTGACCGGCGTATTCGCCGCGCCGCCGATATAAACCGCCACCACGCCGGTCTGAACGTTCACCTGTGCGCGCTTCGTGCCGTCCGCGGAACAGCTGACCGACGCCAGGCCGGCGGTTGCCGGCGCGACGTACGCGGTCACCGGCAACTGGACGGCGGCAAGCGGTGTCGCGCTGCCCGACGCACACGCGCTGCCCGGATAGACGAGCGAACCGTCCGGACATGTCGACAGCAACGACAGCGACGTATCGAGAAACACGTTGCCCTGCGCAAGCGACGCATGCGTCACGCAGTCGGACGTCGCGCAGTTCGCCGGCCCCGCCGGACCGGTCGCCGTGGCCGGCGCAACGCCTGCGAGCGACACCGAGCCGGACACCGTCGCCTTCAGCAACGGCGCGAGTGCGGTCGGCGTCTGCACCGTGACGCTCGGAATCGCGATCGCGTGGTTGCCGTTCGCGACCTGCAACGCGGTCGACAGCAAGCCGAGCGCGTTGACGCTCGCATCGACCGCCGAGCCGCCGGTGGCCGTTGCCACCGACACGAGCCGGTCGAGCGCGATCTGCGGGCCGCCGCACACGCCGTTCGAACAGAGCGCGACGACGATTGCATTCAGCACGTTCAGGTTCGCGCCGGCCAGATTCTGCTGCGTGGCGGCCTGCACGACCGCGTTGGCCAGCTGACCGAGCGTCACCGTGCCGTTCAGCACCGACGTATTCGTGCCGACCGGCAGATTGGCGAGAATGCCGGCGAGCTTCAGATTGACCTGCGCGAGGCCCTGATAGTCGACGGCCTGAAGGCTCAGCGCATTCGGCGAGCCGGTCAGCACCTGAAGCAGCTGGTTGGCCAGCCCGTCGTTCAGCGATGCGAGCGACGTCGACAACGTAAACGTGTCGAGCGGCGCGCTCTTCGCGATGGCCGACGCGCCGATCGTCTCCCCGCTGCGAAAGATGCCGGACACCGGCTCGGACACCGTCACGCATACCGCATTGGCCGATTGGCCGACCGCCGTTCCGGCAGACAGCCCCGCGCATTGGCCGCCCGTTGCCGCGCCGGCGAGCGGCGTGAACGTCGCGCTGCCGCCGCCCGACGGCACGGCCCACACACCGCACGCGACCGAAACGGTCGAATTGGCCGGCAACGGCTTCGCCGACGGATTCGCGATCTCATTCGCGGCGGTCGTCGCGGCCGCGCACGTCGAATCGGCGTTCACGTGCGATACCGCCGACAGCGCGGCCAGATCCGCCGCGGCCTGCATGCTGCGTCGTTCGGCATAAAACCGCCCGATGTCGATCGCGCCCAGCACGATGACCGCGATCGATACCCAGATCGCCGCCATGACCGCGACGGCGCCGCGCTGCGTATGCAGCGGCGCACGCGCGGCCGCACGCTGCCGCCGCGTCACGATCGATGGGCCGGTGCGCATCGTCATCGCGCTTACTGCGCGCCCTGAGCGCCGCCGGACATGCCGCCGAGCTGCGAGCTCATCGACGTCGGGATCTTGTTCTTGAACGAGTCGAGATAGCGCTGGTACACGAGCGATGCGACGTCGCCAAGCATCGGCTGCGTCGGCGCGGCCGCGCGATTGTCGCGCTGCATCGCGAGCCAGTCTTTGGTCGAGCGGCCGACGTCGGATGCATCGGCCGGCGCCGCGTCCTGTCCATACGCGACGCGCGACGCCGCTACCGCGCACACGAGCGCGCCGAGCGCCGCGACCCGGCGTACCCGTGCATTCCGGTCAGCTCGATTGCCGTTCATGTCGTCCCCCGCATCCCCGTTCATTGTGCAAACCGCTGCAGCAGCGGCACCGTCTGGTCGTAGCCGAAATTGTTCGCCATCGGCGTGATCGGCTCCGGCGCGACGCGCCGCGATACGACCGGCGGCGTCGCGACCGCGCGCTGCTGAGCGCGCGCGGCGGCCGCGATCTTCGCCGCATCGCTCGCGATGTCCTTGCGGATATCGGCCGGCACACGCTGCTGGTTCATCAGGCGCTGCGCGTCCTGCGCACGCCCGGCCGCGAGCAGATAAAGCGCGAGATTGCTGACGATCTTCGGATTGCGCGGATCCAGCTCGGCCGCCTTCATCAGCGGCACGCGCGCGCCGACGACGTCGCCGGCACGCAGCTTCGCGTATGCGAGATCGGACAGCATCGACGCATCGGTCGGCGCGAGCTCCGATGCCTGCGCGAGCGACTGCGCCGCACGGTCGAAGTCGCCGGCCGCGCCCGCGAGCAGCCCGAGCCCGCGATAACCGCGCGCGGCGAGCGGCGTCTTCAGCAACTGCGAGTACGCGGCTGCGCTGGCTGCCGGCTGGTCCGTCATCCGCAGCGCATCCGCGCGCAGCAGGATCGACTCCGGTATCGCGCCGTACGACTTGTCGTACGCGTCGATATGCGCGAGCGATGCGTAATAGAGGCCTTGCGACTGCATCCGCTGGATCAGCCCGAGGTACATCCCCGGCGTATCCGGCGCGGCCTGCTTCTGATCGGCCGCCTGCATCAGCGCCGCGCGCTCCGTCTGCGCGTTCACGCCGTAACCGTTGTCCTTGGTTGCGCACGCACCCAGCAGCGCCATCGCCGCAATCGCACACGCCCGTTTCACCCCTTCGCCGATCCGCTTCATCGTCTTTCCTTCCGTCCTTCACTGGTGCGCCGACAACGCGTGCATCACCGCCAGCATGCCGGGCCCGGCCGTCACGATCAGCAGCGCGGGCAGCAGCGTGAGCACCATGACGCCGGTCATCTTCACGGTCAACCGGCCGATCCGCTCGCGAAGCATCGCGCGGCGCGTCTCGCGCAGCCGGTCGCCGAACTGCTTCAGCGGTTCCTGCACCGCGCCGCCGTGCTTGTCGACCTGGATCATCAGCCGCACGACCGCGCGCAAATCCTCGTTGTCGAAGCCGCCCGACAACCGCTGCAGCGACTGCTCGCGCGTGCGGCCGGCCGCGAACTGGCGCTGCGCGATGCCGACTTCGGACGACAGCACCGGCAGCATGCCGCGAAAATCGTTCGTCACGACCTGCAGGCTCTGATCGAGCGACAGCCCGACGCCCTGGAGCAGGCGCAGCATGTCGACGAGCAGCGGCAGTTCGTCGACGACGCTCTGCCGCCGCGCCGCCGCCCGTCGCTTCACGTAGAACTTCGGCAGCATGAAGCCGAGCCCGAATGCGGCGAACAGACCGATCAGCCACAGGCTGCCCTTCATCCGCCCGCTCGCGACGATCGCGAACAGCAGCGGCAACGCGATTCCGCACACGATCCGCGCGCTGAGGAACAGCCCCCGCGTGCGCGCGTCGATGTAACCGCATTGCTCGAGCAGCCGGCGGTCCTCCTGCGCGACCACGTACTGGCCGAATCCGGTATCGAGCCAGCGCATCCCGGCGGCCGACAGCCGTTCGAGGAACCGGGCGACACGCTGCCCGCCGCGCGTACGCTGCGCATCGAATTGCGCCGGCGCTGCGTCGTTCGGCGCTTGCCGCGCCTTCGCCGCATCGAGCGCGGCCATCCGGCGGTCGAGCGCATCGACGAGCGCACGTTCGGCACGCGCTGCGGCACTCGCGCGCAGCAACGCGACCAAGCCGAGCAGCAGCACGCCGAGCGCGGCCAGTCCCAACGCAATCGCCCCGATCCGAGTCGCCGTCATCGCATCACCTGAGCCGAGCCATTCGATAGAGCCACACGCTGCCGGCCAGCTGCAGCACGAACGCGATCATCAGCAGCGTGCGGCCGCTCGGATCGTTCCACATGCCTTGCAGGTACTTCGGGTTTGTCATCACGACGAAGCTGCCGATCGCGATCGGCAGCATCACGAGCACGAACGCCGACAGCCGCGTCTCCGACGACATCGCGCTCAGCTCGCGCTCCGCTTGTTCGAGGTCGCGCATGAACACGGCCATGCGCTCGAGCATCACGTCCGCGCGGCCGCCGTATTTGACCGACAGCCGCAGCACCGAGCCGACGAGTTCGAATTCGTCGGTCCGGTAGACCTTCGCGACGTGCATCATCGCGCGATCGATCTCGACACCGCCGCGCAGCATCCGCGACACGTCGTCGAGACAGCTGCGCAACGGCTCCTCGGTCGTCAGCAGCGCGGACTGGAACGCGGCCGGCACGCTGTTGCCGAGCGTCACGAGACGCACGATGCCGTCGAGGAACGACGGAATCTGCCGGACGATCTTCAAGCGCCGCCGCTGGATTCGCGACGCGAGCCACACGCCGACGATCGCGCCGCCCAACGCGAGCGCGGCAAAGCATGCGAGCAGACCGCCGTGGCTGCCCGCAATCGCCGCGAACGCGATCAGCACGGCGAGCACCGCGAGCGCCTTGCCGCGCGCATCGTCGATGCCCGCGCGGCTCGCGACGTTCGACAGATATTCGGCTGCCGCCGCATACCCGTGCGCGCCGATCGGCCCCGACGATCGCGTCGCGGCCGCGTTCTGCTGCGCGACGGCGCGCGGCGCGCCCGCCGCTGCCGCGCGCGCGGGCGAAGCAGCG
>NZ_CABVPR010000005.1 GCF_902499135.1 Burkholderia dolosa | reverse complement strand
TGCTGATGTCTCCCGTTCCGTTGACGTCAACATGCTACGTGAACATAGATCAGTTAACAACGGAACGGGACACTAGCCGCGGCCGTTCTTCTCGTCGTCGCGCTCTTCCTTGTAACGCGCCTCGAACTCCAGCAGCCGCGCGCCGATGATCGACTGGTCGTAGAACGACACGTCCTTCGCGTCGCGCGCCTCCTTCAGCTGCCGGATCGCCGACGGCCAGGCGCCGTCGAGCGCGAGCTTCTCCGCGAGCGCCCGGCGCCGCGCGAGCACGTCGCCCTTGCCGTCGCTCGCCTTCGCGAGATAGTCCCACCAGTCCGGCTGCTCGGGATCGGCCTGCGCCTGCGCGCGCGCGAGCGTCTGCGCCTCGCCGAAACGACGTGCGGCGATCAGCGCCTGCAGATGCGCGACGATCGCCGCGTGCGACGCGGGCCAGCGCCGCTGCGCGAGCGCCGCGAGCCGCACCGCATCGTCCGTGCGCCCCGCGCGGCGTGCGATGTCCGCCGCCAGCACGTCGAGGCTCGGCGAGCTCGCCGCAGGATCGTCGTCTCGCCGCTCGCGTCCGTCGAACGCCGCGCGCGCCGACGCGAGCGCGCGATCCGCTGCGTCGTATTCGCCGAGCAGCGTGTCCGCCAGCGCGATGCCGTACCAGTTGGCCGCGACGTTCGGCGCGGTGCGATCGTCGATCTCGAGCTGCATGCGCCGCGCCTCGGCCGCGATGTCGTTCGGCGCGCGGTTCTGCAGCACGCTCAGCCTTGCCCGCACGAACCCGTATTCCGCGGACTGGCGCGGCTGCCGGTACGGCGCGCGCCGCGCGCGATCCTCCATGTCGGCGATCCGCTCGCCCGTCAGCGGGTGCGTGCGCGCATACGCGGGCACGCCCGCGTCGCCCATCGACGCGCGTTCGAGCCGCTCGAAGAAGCCCGGCATTCCGTACGGGTCATAGCCCGCGCCCGCGAGCAGCTGGAAACCGACGCGATCGGCCTCGCGCTCGGCCGAGCGCGAGAAGCGCAGCTGGTTGTCGACCGCATACGCCTGCCCGCCCATCGCGATCGCGCTGCCCAGATCGCCGCTGCGCGCAAGCACCCCGGCAAGCACGCCAAGCAGCATCGTCGCGAGCGCCGTGTAGCCCGTCTTCTCGCTCGCGCCGATCATCCGCGCGATGTGCCGCTGCAGCACGTGGCCCATTTCGTGGCCGACCACCGATGCAAGCTCGGATTCCGTCTGCGTCGTGACCACCAGCCCGCTGTTGATTCCGATGAATCCGCCCGGCAGCGAGAACGCATTGATCTGCGGATCGCGCACCGGGAACAGGTCGAACTGCGGCGCATAGGCGCCGATGTAGCGCGCGGTGGCCGCCGCCGCGAGCCGCGCGGCCATCGCGTTCAGATAGTCGCGCACGAGCCAGTCGTCGAGATAGTCGGGATCGCGCCGCACCTCGCGCATCACGCGCTCGCCGAGCCGGCGTTCGGCCTGGGGCGTCAGCGCACCGCCGGAACCGTCGCCGAGATCGGGCAGCTCGAACGCGCGAAGCGGCGTGCGCAGACCCGCGGCGGGGGCCGCCGCGCGGTCGGCGCCCGAGAACCGGCTCTCCGCGCCGCCATATGTGCCGAATACGCCGGTCGCGATGCCGGGCGGCACGGTGGAAATCGACGGCGAACTGCCGGCTGCCGGTTCGAGCGGCGCGGCAGCCGTGCGCTGCGCATAGCCGTTCGGCGGCAGCACGAGCGCGGCCGACAGCAACACGGCAAGCAACTGTTTGACACGCATGGCAGGATGAAAACGACGCCGTCCCGCGCGCCAGGCACGCATCGCGGCGTTTGGTCTGAATATCGTGGCCATTGTAACGGCGTGGCCGCGACTGTCCCGCGCCGCGTATGTGCGCTCTGCGCGCGGCCGCGCGAAGGCCGCTGCTATGATAGGCGCCCGTTGAAACGTTGCACGAGATCGTGGCCTTCGTCCGCGCGCGGGCAGACGCAGACGAATGCGAACGCCACGCGCCGCGCCGAACGCCGATCGGCTGCACAGCAGCGATCGGCGCGAAGCCGCGCCGATCCACAGGAGCATCACATGTCAGGACTCACCCATTTCGATGCCGCCGGCCATGCGCACATGGTCGACGTCGGCGGCAAGCAGGAGACCCGGCGCATCGCGGTCGCGCGCGGCACGATCCGGATGCTGCCGGCAACGTTCGCGCTGATCCGCGACGGCAAGGCGAAGAAAGGCGACGTGCTCGGCGTCGCGCGCATCGCGGCGATCCAGGGCGCGAAACGCACGGCCGATCTCATTCCGCTGTGCCACCCGCTCGCGCTGACACGCGTGGCCGTCGACTTCGAACTCGACGAAGCGCTGCCGGGCGTGCACTGCATCGCGCAGGTCGAGACATTCGGGCGCACGGGCGTCGAAATGGAAGCGCTGACCGCGGTGCAGGTCGGGTTGCTGACCGTGTACGACATGTGCAAGGCGGTCGATCGCGGGATGGTGATGACCGATGTCAGCGTCACGGAGAAGCGCGGGGGGAAGTCGGGGGATTGGAAGGCCGGAGACGGAGCGGATTGAAGCGGTCGGCGAGCCATTCGCCGCAGAACTGCGAGTAAAGCCGGTTATCTCATACAATCCGCAGATTCCGCACGGGAGAGCGTGCGAACCGACATAAAGAGCGAGCATTGGCGATGAATCCGCACGAACTGAGAAGTGCGCTGCTGACCGGGTTAGTACAGCATGAACGGCTGATCAAACTCGACACGCCGCTCGGCCCCGACGTCCTGCTGCCGAACCGTGCCAAAGGACATTCGCAGCTCGGGCGTCATTTCGAATTCACCGTCGATACCGTTTCGGTCTCGGACAGCGTCGAACTCAAGAGGCTGATCGCTCAGCCCGTGACGCTGTGGATTCAGCAAGCCGATCAATCGTATGCGCCTCACCACGGATATGTACATCGCGCACGCCGCCTCGGGTCCGACGGTGGCCTTACGCACTACCAGATCACCTTCGCGTCGTTCCTGCACTTTCTCAAGTTCCGTCGCGACCAGCGTATCTGGCAGGATCGCGCCGCGGACGACATCATCGCCGACGTCCTGAATCAGCATCCGCAGACGAAGGGCCGTTTCGAGTTCCGGCTCTACCAGCGGTTGCCGCCGCGCTCTTTCTGCATGCAGTACGAGGACGACTGGAATTTCGTACATCGGCTGATGGAAACGGAAGGTCTGTACGGCTTCTGGGAACAGGCGGAGGACGGCAAATCGCACACGCTCGTCGTCGTCGACCGGATCGATGCGTTGCCGCCGCTGTCTCCGCGAGACGTGCAGTTTCATCACGCCGGACGACGAAGCAGACACGCTCGTCCAGTTTTCCGCTACGCGTACGCTTCAAAGCGTCGCCCATACGGCCCGTACGTTCGACTACAAGCGGCCCTCCACCGCGTCGAACCCGAAGTCGACTCATACGCCGACGATCGCGAATCAAGGCGATCTGCCGCAGCAGCTGGAGGTCTACGAATATACGGGCGCCTATACGTATCTGGAACAATCCCGTGGCGATCTTCTGTCGAAGATCTGGATGGAGGAGCAGGAATCGCGCGCGAAGCGCTTCCACGGAGCCGGCGGTATACGGCGTATGGACGCCGGCCGCACGTTCGGGTTGGCGAATCACCCTGAACACGATAAGGACGATGCGAGGCAGCGCGAATTCGTCGTGATCGAGACCGCCTGGATCATCGTGAACAACTTGCCGGTCGGCTGCGGACAAGCCGCTTTCCCGCACAGTCTGCAGCGTGACATCGACAGCGTGGCCCAAGCCGCCGGCGCGACTCTGTCTCGCGTTCGCCACCGCGACGGCAGCGACGGCTTCTTTCGAATAACGATCGAAGCACAGCGCACGACCGTGCCGTTTCGCAGCCCGTTCGAGCACCGGAAGCCGTCGATGCATCTTCAGTCCGCAATCGTTGTCGCACCGCAACGCGAGGAAGTCCACACCGATACGCTCAACCGGGTCAGGGTTCGATTCCATTGGGATCGCGTCAACGACGGCGACGAGAAAGCGTCCTGCTGGCTGCGCGCGGCGACGTCGGATGCCGGCAACGGGTATGGTGCGGTTCATCCGCATCGCAGCGGCGAGGAAGTGCTGGTCGACTTCGTCGGCGGCGATTGCGATCGGCCGATCATCGTCGGGAAGCTGTACAACGGCGCGACGACGCCGCCATGGCACAGCAACGGCATCCTGTCCGGGTACCGGTCGAAGGAGTACGCCGGCGCTGGCTACAACCAGCTCGTGTTCGACGATGCGACATCGCAGCTGCGCGTGGGCCTATACAGCAGTCACACCAACGCACAGCTGCACCTGGGCCATCTCATCGACCATACCGACAACAGTCGCGGCAGTTATCTCGGAAGCGGCTTCGACCTGCGGTCCGATGCATACGGCGCCGTACGCGCGAACGGCGGCCTGTACGTGACGACGCATCCAAAGCCGGTAGCAAGCCAGCCGCTCGATGTTCGCGAAACCCGGCAGCAGTTCATCAGCGCAGAAGGCCTGATGGAAGCGATGTCGGAAGTGAGTGTGCAACATCGAAGCGAGTCGCTCGATCCCGGCCATTCGACGCTGAAGCAGTTCAACGATGCGACGCAAAACAGCACAAGCGGTAGCGTGGCGCGCGGCCGCACGGCAGGCGGGGGAACCGGCAGCGCGAATACGTTCAAGGAACCGGTGATGCTGTTCGGCAGCGCGGCCGGCATCGGATTGTCGACTCAGCAGTCGATCCAGCTTGTCGCGGATCGGCACGTCAACGTCATCAGCGGGCAAAGCGTGCACGTCGCTGCCGGCAAATCGCTGATCGCCAGCGTGATCGACCGGATCAGCCTGTTCGCGCAGAACGCTGGAATCAAGCTGTTTGCCGGCAAGGGCAAGATTGAGGTCCAGGCACACGCCGACAACGTCGAATTGACGGCACAAAAAGCAGTAAAGCTCATGGCCGTCACGCAATCGGTCGAAGGCGCCGCAGCAAAAGAAATTCTGCTGACGTCCGGCGGTGCTTACATCCGCATCGCAGACGGAAATATCGAAGTGCATGCGCCCGGCAAGATCGATGTCAAGGGTAGCCAGCACGCGTTCAGCGGACCCACGCATCTGTCCGAGACGATGCCTGCGCTACCGAACTCGACCGGCAACTACGATCAGGCGTTCATCGCACACTGGGCCGGCACGGACATTCCGGTCGCGAATACGCGATACCAGATGTTCTCGAACGGCAAGCTGATCTCGGAAGGCGTTACCAATGCGGCGGGCGAAACAGGACTCGCACAGAGCCACGTGCCGCATGACGTCGTCGTCAAGTTTCTAGGGGAATCGAATGGCTGACGGGCAACAGGACAGCAGCGTACTCGGCACCGGTTCGGGGATGCTGACGCCGGTTGGATACAGGAACCGGCCGAAGGTCGAGCTCGGGCAGTGCGACAAGCATGTGCCCCCCGCAGCCGACTCGGTCATCGGCCACTGCACGTACTACTATCAGCCATTACACGGCGCATATCTCGAGACGGTCGAAAAAGTCAGCACGTCAAGCGTCTGGGAGACGGTCAAGGCATTCGCGACGTCGTGGGATCCATGGAAAGACAAGGAAGTGGCTCGCCGCCTGCTGCACCGCCGCGAGCAGTTGATCGCCCCCGAAAGCACGGATTCGGACTGGTCACGCCACGGCAACTTCATGATGCGCCATATCGGGTGCGGGCATAAGCCGCCGGGATACTACGTCAGCTACGGCTACTACTACTGCTCCAACTACGGCGCGAAGCTTGCCCCGCGCTTGAGCGATCACGGCAAGGCGTGGCTCGCAAGCGCGCGTTGGTTCCTCCAACACTACATGGAGCAGGGTTTGCAGCAGAACATGCGCGGCGATAGCGTTTCCATACGCGTACGAAGCCCAACAGCGGCACGTGCGCAATGACCGTCGCACAGTACTCCCTCGAACTGGACGACAACACGTTCAAAACGTTCGCGTTCAAGACCCACCCTCTCGCTTATCTCGACGGCGGTCTCGCGGGACTCGGACCACTCGATATGATGAAGATTCTGGGCGAGCCCAATGCCCAGGAATGGGGCGATCCCAGAACCCTGTATCAGGCATACGACAGCGGCATCGGTGTCGGCAAGCAGTATGTCGACGACACCGTGAATTATGCGAAGGCCGCGGGCAATGCAGTTAACCAGCATGTCGTCGACCCGGTAGCTCAAGCCATAGAAAAACTGATGTCGAAATGAAATGACTAGAAAAATTCTGAGACTGTCGCTAGGCGTGGCAGTCATGCTCATTGTTCTGATTGTCGGGTACACATATATGCCGAATGACTGGATGGTCGTTTCCAACAATTTCATGAAGAACAGCAAGCCGTACGGCGCTGGTGACTTCGTAATATCGGGAAATGAAGCAATGACGCTGAAGATCAGCCAGCCCGAAATCACCTTCAAGCCATACTCCGAATGGACAGACAAGGAGAAAGCCGAGCCGTCCGAAGCATGGATGAACGACAGCCGTGAAACGCTGAACCGGACATCCGTCGAGTTCTGGCGCGGCCCGATCAACGGCGACATGGCACGCCACTTCAGGCAGCCAGGCCAGACCGCCGCGTGGTGGCATTCCAGCGACTGGAGCGTCGAATTCATCAGCACCGGCTGGATGGATTACAAGTCGCCGCAGCCGGTCGACGGTTTGACGCCACAGCTAACCAAGCTCTGGAAATCGTCAGACGGCGGGCGCGACTGGATCCAGCTCGACTGGCCCGAGGACCGCAACATTGATCGCCTGTTGTTCCTCGATCCGCAGCGCGGCTATGCGGTCGGCTGGGGACCGCACGTATGGCGCACTCCCGATGGCGGTCGAACGTGGCGCGAGATCGGTTTGCCACCCGATGCCATGGATCCCCGCAAGCCCCGCCGTACGTTCGACGGCATCGATCTTGGTCCGGACGGTACGTTGCGCATCGCCTACTATGTCGCAAAGTCGGATCAGGGTCCCGCGCGAAGCGTCGTCTACAAACTGGGCTGGGAGCAGACGTCTTTCACCAAAGATGCCGTTCTTCCTGGACAAGTGGTCGTCAATCTGTCGTCGTCACCCGTCACGTCGAACCGCTACGCGCTTTACGCGTTGTCGCGTCTCGGCGAACCGCGCAACGTCGACGATCCTGCCGACAAAGGGCAACGAATCGGCGCGCTTTCGACCTGGACAAACAGCGCGCCGCAACAGGTTCAACAATTACATGCGTTCGACGAGAAACTGACCGTCGATAGCCTGAGTGTCGGCAGAGACGGGTTGTTAATCGTATATGCAACGGATACCAGCCCCAACGGCGCACCGGTCGATTTCACGTTCGTCAGTAGCGACGCGGGGAAAACCTGGAGCCAGACCAAAGAGAAAGCGGCTCAGGGCGGATATTTCAATGCTCAAACGAATACGCTGTATTCGCTCGTCGCCTATACGCTCAAGAAACGGCAGTTCTGAATCTGCGCCGACACGCGGTTGCGCCGGTGTCGCAACACATCTCGAGGCGGCGCATTTCACGCCAAGCGAGGCGAGCGCCAACCGCGCGCGACACAAGGCTGCACCGTATGCAGTACCGGCTTTCGAATGGTCCGATCCGAAATATCGAAGAGCGGGTCGGACGACGCACGGTAAAATCCGCCGCGCCGATCACTCCCCGCGCCGCGGCTCGAACACGAACGGCTGCGTCAACAGAAACGGGTTCGCGGTCGCGCCGGTCTGCGTGCACGTCGCATGCGTCATCGCGTCCACGGCCGCACGATCGGCTGCCGGATTGCGGCTGCTCGTCGTCACGGTCACGTTCTGCGCTTCGCCGGACGCCGTCATCAGCGCACGCACGAGCACGGTCGCCGGACGCGTAAGCGGCTTCGCGGTATCCGGATAGACGGCGCGCGGGATGCGGCACGTCAGCCGGCTTTCCTGCGACGACGGCAGCATCGCGCAGCCGGAAAACAGCAACGCGACGGCAGACAGAATCAGACAAGTCGAGCGAATAGCCATGGTCGAATCCCGTTGTTCATTGTTCTCGGCGAACGCCGCGCATCGCACCGGCTTCGTCCGCTATCTCGGACGCGCGTGACTGCGTCCGTCCTCGGATCGGCTCCGCCGGCACCGCCCGGCTGAACGACCGCTCAACCGCAGGGTTGCCCCGACGTTCGTCCGAACCGGCCGACGCATTTCATCGGAGCGCAAAAAACCCGCGCCGCCGCGCGTCGGTACGCATGAAAAGCCAGCGCATTGTGCATGCGGCGCCGCATGAGCGGTGCCGATTTGACAATGGTTGACGCGAATCGCACCGGCTTCGGCCCGAATCCATGCGGCCGCGGAAGCAATGGGCACCGAACCGCCATCACGCCGGATCGCTCCGCGCCGATCGTTGCTTCGTCAAAACCCGGCGAAACGCAGCCGTCAGCTCCGATGCCGCCGGACTTCCCTACTCGGTATCGTCGTCATCCGACTCGTCGTCCGCGTTGGACGGCACTTCACCGTACTTCGCAACGAGCGCCGCCTTGAACGCCTTCAACGAAGGCTGCTCGTCGCACAGCTTGTAGAGCGCGGCGAGTTGTGCCGGCCAGTCCTTCAGTTCCTTCGCGAATACGTGCAGGCGCGCGACCGTGTCGAGTGCGTCGGCTTCGCGGCCGGCGAGCGCTTGCAGCACCGCATAGCGGCGCAGCACCGTCTCGCCCGGCAGCAGCGCGATCGCGCGCTCGTGCGCGGCGAGCTTCGCCGGAAGATCGTCCCGCGAAATCGTCAGCAGCGTCGCCGCGCCGTAATCGCCCCACGCGCCGAACAGCAGCGACGGCGCATCGCGATACTGCGCGGCCGGATTGCTGCCGTAGTACAGCACTTCCGCACGCTGGTAGTCGCGCAGCACCGGCACCGTCGCGAGCAGCCCGCCCAAGGACAGCACCGCGAACAGTCCGAACGCCGCGCGAGACGGCAGGATGCGCAACGGCTTCACGTCGAGCAGGCCGATCACGAACATCGCGGGCAGCAGGAAGAACATGTATTGCTGCGGATACTCGACGAGCGCATGCATCAGCAGGATGCCGATCAGCGCAAAGCCGAATACGCGCGTGCTCGACTGCGGCGCGCGCAACGCACGCACGAACCACGCGACGAGCGCGACGACCAGCACGCCGAGACCGACGAGCCCGGACTTCGCGAGCAGGTCGATGAAGATGTCGTGCGAGTTGTTCGCGATCTCGACGCCGCCGAGCGTGCGCACGAGCGCAAACTGGTGCCACGGGAATTCGCCCCAGCCGACGCCGAGCAACGGATGCTCGCGGAACATCGCCAGCCCGTATTTCCACAGCGCGAGGCGCGGCGCGATCTGCCCTGCGTCGCGCATCCGTTCCGCCGCGGATTCCGCGAGATTCAGATGGAAATGCAGGTTCGCCCAGCGCACCGCGACGTTGACCGCGACGAACGCGACCGCGAGCGCGACCGGCATGAGCCATGCGCGCCGATTGCCCGGCGCACGGCGCGATTCGAGCCATGCCATCCACAAGCCCGCGACCACCATCACCGCAACCTGCAGCCACGGCCCGCGCGACACCGTCAGCGCGAGGCCCGTCGACAGCACGATCGACAGCACGATCCACGCCCACACCGCTAGCCGGCGCGTCTGCACGAGATACAGCGCGCCGGCGAGTGCGAACGCTATGTAGGTCGCAAGATGATTCGCCTGCGCCATGTTGCCGTACGGACGACGATCGACGGCGATGTTGTACACGACGACGAACGGCGACACGGCCGACTCGACGTGAAACAGCTGCACGATCTGGCATCCGACCGCGAACACGCCGCCGACCAGCAGCGCGCCGGCCATCATCCGTGCGACGGCATCGACGAGCCCTTCGCGCGCGAGCGCATAACCGGCCTGCATCGCGACCAGCGCCGCGCCGAGATAGCCGACCGCCAGCCAGTTCATCGACGGCACCTTGAGCGGCAACAGCGCGACCTGGGCAATCAGCACCGCCGCGAATCCGAGCGGCGCGACGAACGCGGCGGGCGCGGCAAAAGGCTCGGCCGAGCGGCCCGTGCGCACGAGCAGCACGACGGAAAGCCCGACCAGCAAATACAGTACGAGCGCGGAAAACTCGGAATAGAACGTCGGGATCGGATACGTGTGATGGGTGATCGCGTACGGCACGATCAGCGCGACAGCCAGCGCAACGAGCGACAAAGAGCGGGGAAAAGTAGAAGGCATGAGCGAACCGGATGTCAGCAACCGGCGCACTATACAAAACTTTCCCTGCTCTGTGCGGGCCTGTCTCGCGAGCGAGCGCCCCGCACACCGCGTGCGGCGGGCGCCTATGGCGGCCCGTTCGTCCGGTCAGCCGCTGCCGTACGTCGTCGCGCACGCTATGCACGGCATTCCGCCGGCGCATATTTCGCCGGCAGCGTCGCGGCCTCGCTCGGCAACGGCCCGGAACCCGGCGCGGGCAACGACGACGCGCTCTTGCCGGCGGCAAAACACTCCCACGCGATCGCGCCGGCCTGCATCGTGCCCTTTTTGAGCGCCACGCGCGCGGTCGGCGTATCGGCCTTGTCCGGCGCGGACGGCACGAGCACCAGCGTATTCGTGCCCGCGGCGGCGACGCGCGTGGTAAATGCGACGGTGATCTGCCCGGTGTCGCCGTCGATGCGCACCGATTCGACGTTGCGCGTCGCGGCCGGCGAACTGTAGCCGCCATCGAGCGGTGCGCCGCTCGCCGCATTGTCCGCAACCGCGAGCCGCGCCGACGCCGCGAGCGCGAGCCCCTCGCCGACCCGCGAACGCGCGAGGTAATCCTGGTATGCGGGGACCGCGTACGCAGCGACCACGCCGACGATCGCCAGCACGATCATCAGCTCGATCAGCGTGAAGCCGGCCGGCCGCCCGCGATGCGCTCGCCGGCGCGTGCGCTGCTGCAGATCGGCGGCCAGGCGGCGGAACAGGGAAACGGAAAAGGCTTCGAACATGACTGGCTCCGGAAACGAAAAACGCCTGCCGGGAAAGGCAGGCGTATCGATCGTAGCCAGCGCGCCGGGAACCGGACATTCGGCCGGACGGCCAACGTCAGTGCGTGCTCGGCGCGGCGCGACGGCTCCTGAGCAGATATCCGACCACGACGACGAGCAGCGCACCGGCGATGCTCGCGCCATAGATTGCCGCCGGCGTATCGAGCACCGGCCAGCGGTCGCCGACCGGATCGCGGACCATCAGCCCGCCCGCGATCCAGCCCAGCAGCGCGGCGCCCAACGTAACGACGATCGGGAAGCGGTCGAGCAGCTTGAGCACGAGCGTGCTGCCCCACACGATGATCGGCACGCTGACGACGAGCCCGAAAATCACCAGTGCCAGCCGATGCGACGGGTCGGCCTGCTCGGCCGCGCCGGCGATCGCGATCACGTTGTCGAGACTCATGACCGCATCGGCGATCACGATCGTCTTCACGGCCTCCCACAGCCGGTCGGCGGGCTTCACGTTGTCGTGCGCGTCGGCGGCCGGCGCCATCAGCTTCACGCCGATCCACAGCAGCAGCAGGCCGCCGCCGAACTTCAGGAACGGGACGTCGAGCAGCACGACCGCGAACGCGATCAGCACGACGCGCAGCAGAATCGCACCGGCCGTGCCCCAGACGACGCCGCGCAGCCGCTGATTGGCTGGCAGGTTGCGGCACGCGAGTGCAATGACGACGGCGTTGTCGCCGCCAAGCAGGATATCGATGATGACGATCTGGAGCACGGCGCCCCAGTGCAGCGACGTCAGGAATTCGAGCATGGTGAGGATGGTTCGGAGCTGCGGCCGCCCGACGGACGACCCGGTTCGTCGCCGGACATGCGTCGCGCTTGCCCGGTGCTTACAAAAACATTGCGCGAGCATAACAAAAAACGCCGGCTAGGCCGGCGTTTTCTGCAGGACGAACCGCGGAAATTACAGCGCTGCTTTGAGCAGGCGGCCCATTTCCGACGGGTTGCGCGTGACCTTGATCCCGCACGCTTCCATGATTTCCAGCTTCGCTTCGGCCGTGTCCGCACCGCCCGAGATCAGCGCGCCGGCGTGGCCCATGCGCTTGCCCGGAGGCGCCGTGACGCCCGCGATGAAGCCGACGACCGGTTTCTTCATGTTGTCCTTGATCCACTGCGCGGCGTTCGCTTCGTCCGGACCGCCGATCTCGCCGATCATCACGACCGCATCCGTATCCGGATCGTCGTTGAACATCTTCATCACGTCGATGTGCTTCAGACCGTTGATCGGGTCGCCGCCGATGCCGACCGCCGACGACTGACCGAGGCCCAGCGCCGTCAGCTGCGCGACCGCTTCATACGTCAGCGTGCCCGAACGCGACACGACGCCGATGCGGCCCTTGCGGTGAATGTGGCCCGGCATGATGCCGATCTTCAGCTCGTCCGGCGTGATCGTGCCCGGGCAGTTCGGCCCGAGCAGCAGCGTCTTGCGGCCTTCGCGGCGCATGCGGTCCTTCACTTCGATCATGTCGCGCACAGGAATGCCTTCCGTGATGCAGATCGCGAGATCGAGATCGGCTTCGACCGCTTCCCAGATCGCTGCAGCAGCGCCTGCCGGCGGAACGTAGATGACCGACACGGTCGCGCCGGTTTCTTCCTTCGCTTCCTTGACGCTCGCGTAGATCGGAATGCCTTCGAAGTCTTCGCCGGCCTTCTTCGGGTTCACGCCCGCGACGAATGCTTCGCGGCCGTTTGCGTATTCACGGCAGGCGCGCGTGTGGAACTGACCGGTCTTGCCGGTGATGCCCTGCGTGATGACCTTCGTGTCCTTGTTGATCAGAATCGACATGTATTTTGACCTCTGTTCGATTGGCGTCGCGTACGAACCGCGCCGCCATGCGTGTTCATTGAGCGCGCGTCTTACTTGCCTTCGGCAGCCGCGACGACCTTCTGCGCAGCCTCTTCCATGCTGTCCGCCGAGATGATCGGCAGGCCCGATTCGGCGAGCATCTTCTTGCCCAGGTCCTCGTTCGTGCCCTTCATGCGCACGACGAGCGGCACGTTCAGGTTCACGGCCTTCGAGCCCGCGATCACGCCTTCCGCGATCACGTCGCAGCGCATGATGCCGCCGAAGATGTTCACGAGGATCGCCTTCAGATCCGGGTTCTTCAGCATCAGCTTGAACGCTTCGGTGACCTTCTCGGTCGTCGCGCCGCCGCCGACGTCCAGGAAGTTCGCCGGCTCGCCGCCGAACAGCTTGATCGTGTCCATCGTCGCCATCGCGAGGCCCGCGCCGTTCACGAGACAGCCGATGTTGCCGTCGAGCGAGATGTACGCAAGATCGAACTTCGACGCTTCGATTTCGGCCGGATCTTCTTCATCGAGGTCGCGGTACGCGACGATTTCCGGGTGGCGGAACAGCGCGTTCGAGTCGAAGTTGAACTTCGCGTCGAGCGCGATGACCTTGCCGTCGCCCGTCAGCACGAGCGGGTTGATTTCGGCCAGCGATGCGTCGGTTTCCCAGAACGACTTGTACAGACCCTTCAGGATTTCGCGCGCTTGCGGAATCGATGCGTCCGGCACGCCGATCTTCTTCGCGAGATCGTCGGCTTCCGCGTCCTGCAGGCCCTTCGACGGCTCGACGGCGACCTTGTGGATCGCTTCCGGCGTCTTCGCGGCGACTTCCTCGATGTCCATCCCGCCTTCGCTCGAGGCCATCACGACGACCTTCTGCGACACGCGATCGATCACGATGCCGATGTACAGTTCCTTCTTGATGTCCGCGCCCTCCTCGATCAGCAGGCGGTTCACCTTCTGGCCTTCCGGGCCGGTCTGGTGCGTGACCAGCTGCATGCCGAGGATCTGGTTCGCGTACTCGCGCACCTGCTCGAGCGACTTGGCGACCTTCACGCCGCCGCCCTTGCCGCGACCGCCCGCGTGAATCTGGGCCTTGACGACCCACACCGGGCCGCCCAGCTCTTCTGCCACCTTGACGGCCTCGTCCACCGAGAACGCCGGCTTGCCGCGCGGTACCGCGACTCCGAATTTCCGCAGGATTTCCTTACCCTGGTACTCGTGAATCTTCATGCGTGATTCCCTTCAGTCTGAGAGTTGGATGAAAAGTCGCTTAAGACGCTTCTTCGATTGATTTCCGTTCATTCCTTCGTGCCGCCCCGGACAGGCATATTGCCGACGGGCATGTCGCGCACGGGCGCGCCCGCGACCGGCATGTCTTGCTCCGGCCGGCTCGGCCCATACCACCGCGGGTAGTACTGCCGTACGACCTCGCCGTCGAACCTCAGCGCGCGGCAGCGGCCGAGCTGGAAAGGCGGTTCGGCGTCGTGCAGGCCGTCGCGGTCGTGCCGTTCGCCGCCCTCTTCACGCACGTTCCACACGTCACCGGCGAACGCCTGGATCGCTGCCGTCGGCAGCACCGCGCACAGTTCGGTGAGGTGGGAACAGCCTGCGACGCCGGCGAGCAGCCGGTTCGCGTTACGGCGGAAATTGCGGAAGAGGTTGAGACCGACGAGCGCTCGATAGGCGGGAGAGGCGGATTGACAGTGACCGGGATACGGCACCCATTCCGAAGACGCTTCGGCGTCGACGACATTCAGGTCACGATCGATGGTCACGCGCAGCCAGAGTTCGTGGATCGGCAGGCCCTGAGGCCGAATGCCCGACGCAAGCGCGACGTCGCGCGGCTTGTGGTCGGTCAGGCAGGCTTCGATGTCCCGCAAGCCGTCGCCGCGCTCGTAGGCTTCCGCTCGGATTGCGCGTCGATGTCGCAACTGACGGGGCACGGGCTCGGATAGCGGCATGCTGGAGGTTGAGGCCGAAGAGGAAAACCGGTGGATTTTAGCATATTGGGTATTTGAGGCCGCCGGCGGCAACGGCGGGTATTCCCGCCTGTCCGGAAGCAGTTGCGTTGCAGCAAAATCGCGCGCGCAGCGCGCGATGCGCGTACTCAATCGTCGAGCGGAAAATCGTCGCCGACCTTCAGCAGCTTCACGATCGTCGCGCTCGAGAAGCCACGCGCGGCGAGAAAGCGCGCCTGCTTCGCACGTTCGGCCGGCGTTTGCGGCAGTGCACCGAATTTCTTGCGCCAGACTGCCTGCGCGCGCGCCCATTCGGTCTCGCGCAGCTGCGTGTTGACCTCGTCGACGAGCGCATCGCCGACTGCGTGCCGCTTCAGTTCGCTGACGATGCGCGCGACGCCGACGCGCGATGCGCGGCGATGCACGAGACTCTCGGCAAAACGCGCGTCGGACAGCCAGCCTTCCTTCTCGAGCGCATCGAGCACGGACTCGACCGATTCGTCTTCGCCGGCATACGGCGCGAGCTTGCGGGCAAGTTCCGCGCGGCTGTGCTCTCGCCGGGACAGATAGCCGAGCGCGCGCCCTTTCAGCGAACGCGGCGGTTTCGAAGACTTGCGTTCGCCGGTGCCGGAAATGTCGGCGGAGGAAGCGCCGGCCGCACGCTTCGTGCGGCGCGGATGCTGGCTGCTGCGGGTATAGACGTCTTCGCTGCCCGACGTCGATGCTGCCGATTCCCGCTCGCGCGGGAACGCGACGCCTGACACGCGGCGACGGGAGCGATCGTGCGCGTCGAACGACTCGTCTTCGTCGAATGGATCGTCAGGTGCGGGAATCTCAAATGAAACGAGGGCATCGTCGGATGCCCTCGTCGCGGTGCGGGCCGCCGCATCGCTGCGCGCGTCCCGCTGGCGGACGCCCGAGGTTGCGGCTCGCCGGCCGGAGCGCACCGCCGCTTCGGGCAGCGCGCTCGCGTCCGGTTCGCCAGCTCGACCTCGGCGTCCCGCCATCACTCTTCTTCGTCCATCGCCTCGGCTTCGTGGCCTGCGCCGTCCGGCATGGCGGCGACGCCGAGCGATTCGCGAATGCGGTTCTCGATCTCGCGCGCGATTTCCGGATTCTCGCGCAGGAATTCACGCGCGTTGTCCTTGCCCTGACCGATCTTCTCGCCGTTGTAGCTGTACCAGGCGCCCGCCTTGTCGACGATCTTCGCCTGCACGCCGAGATCGATGATCTCGCCCTGGCGCGAAATGCCTTCGCCGTACAGGATGTCGAAGATCGCTTCGCGGAACGGCGGCGACACCTTGTTCTTCACGACCTTCACGCGGGTTTCGTTGCCGATCACCTCGTCGTTCTTCTTGATCGAGCCGATCCGGCGAATATCCAGACGCACCGACGAGTAGAACTTCAGCGCGTTGCCGCCCGTCGTGGTTTCCGGGTTGCCGAACATCACGCCGATCTTCATCCGGATCTGGTTGATGAAGATCACGAGGCAATTCGTGCGCTTGATCGTGCCGGTCAGCTTGCGCAGCGCCTGCGACATCAGGCGAGCCTGCAGGCCCGGCAGCGAATCGCCCATTTCGCCTTCGATTTCGGCCTTCGGCACGAGCGCCGCGACCGAGTCGATGACGATCATGTCGATCGAACCCGAGCGCACCAGCGCATCGGTGATTTCGAGCGCCTGCTCGCCGGTGTCCGGCTGCGAGATCAGCAGATCCGGCACGTTCACGCCGAGCTTCGCCGCGTATTGCACGTCGAGCGCGTGCTCGGCGTCGATGAACGCTGCCGTGCCGCCCAGCTTCTGCAGTTCGGCGATGACCTGCAGCGTGAGCGTGGTCTTGCCGGACGATTCCGGACCGTAAATCTCGACCACCCGGCCGCGCGGCAGGCCGCCGACGCCGAGCGCGATATCGAGGCCGAGCGAGCCGGTCGATACGACCTGGATGTCCTCGGCCGCTTCGCCGTCGCCCATCCGCATGATCGACCCTTTGCCGAACTGCTTCTCGATCTGCGCGAGTGCGGCCGCCAGCGCCTTGCTCTTCTCGGCGGTCATCCCGGAGCCCTTCTTGCTTTCTTCCATGAATCGTCCTTTGCTATGATGAGCAGCGTCTGTCAGAGGCGCGCCCGCTTTCAAGCGCCGCCCACGAATGCAGACACTGTATAAAAAAACAGTGTTTTATGCAAGCCCGCAATGCAGGCTGCGTCGTACACGAATAACTTCGGAGACAGCCGCGCGGTGCGAACGCCCTGCCGGCCACCGGTCAGCAACATGCGAATTCTCATCGCCGAAGACGACAGCATACTCGCGGACGGCCTCACCCGGTCACTCCGCCAATCGGGCTATGCGGTCGACCACGTGAAGAGCGGCGTCGACGCCGATACCGCGCTGTCGATGCAGACGTTCGACCTGCTGATCCTCGATCTCGGTCTGCCGAAAATGTCCGGGCTCGACGTGCTCAAGCGCCTGCGCGCACGCAACTCCAATCTCCCCGTGCTGATCCTGACCGCCGCCGACAGCGTCGACGAGCGCGTGAAGGGGCTCGACCTCGGCGCCGACGACTATATGGCCAAGCCGTTCGCGCTCAACGAGCTCGAGGCGCGCGTTCGCGCGCTGACGCGGCGCGGCGCGGGCGGCGGCCCGACCGTCGTGCGCCACGGCTCGCTCGCGTTCGACCAGGTCGGCCGCATCGCGTATGCGAACGACCGCGTGCTCGACCTGTCCGCGCGCGAGCTCGGCCTGCTGGAGGTGCTGCTGCAGCGGATCGGACGGCTCGTGTCGAAGGAGCAGCTCGTCGACCATCTGTGCGAATGGGGCGAGGAAGTCAGCAACAACGCGATCGAGGTCTACGTCCACCGGCTGCGCAAGAAGATCGAGCCGAGCGGCGTACGGATCTCGACCGTGCGCGGGCTCGGCTACTGCCTCGAGAAAGCCGCGCCCGCCGCACCCGCCGACACCGCCGCGGCCCAGCCCACGGCGGCGGCCGGCACGCCGCTGCGCTGACCCGGCCGTCGCCGCGATGGCCACGCCGGCCCCGTCCCGCCACCCGACCGGGGAGCCGTCGTCGGCTGCCGACATCGCGCGCGACGAGCGCTACGAGAATCCGTTCGCGCCGCCCGACGAAACCGACACGCCCGAGGCCGCGCGTCCGCGCTCGCTGTTCGGCGAGATCCTCGACTGGATGCTCGCGCCGCTGCTGCTGCTGTGGCCGATGAGCATCGCGGTCACGTATCTCGTCGCGAAGACCATCGCGAACGGCCCGTTCGACCGCGCGCTCGAGACCAACGCATACGTGCTCGCGCGGCAGATTCATCCCGTCAACGGCGTCGCCGAGCTCACGCTGCCGCAGCAGACGCGCGACTTTCTGCGCGCGGACAACGTCGACAGCGTGTACTTCCAGGTGCTCGGCACGCGCGGCGAGCTGGTCGCGGGCGAAGCCGACATGCCGCTGCCGCGCGACGAGGATCGCCCGCCGCCGGGCGTCGTCGTGTTCCGCGACGACCTGCTGCGCGGCAACGACGTGCGCGTCGCCTACACGACCGTCGCGCTGCCGCACGCGAACGGCACGCAGCCGGTGCTCGTGCAGGTTGGCGAGACGCTCGACAAGCGCAACGCGCTCGCGAACGACATCATCAAGGGCGTGATCCTGCCGCAGTTCGTGATCCTGCCGCTCGCGATCCTGCTCGTCTGGTTCGGGCTGTCGCGCGGGCTCGCGCCGCTCAACGCGCTGCAGGCGCACATCCGCGCAAGGCGGCCCGACGACCTGTCGCCGGTCGAGGCGCAGCGCGCGCCGCCGGAGATCGAGCCGCTCGTCACGTCGTTCAACGACCTGCTCGCGCGCCTCGAACAGAACATGGCGCTGCAGAAACGCTTCATCGCCGATGCCGCGCACCAGATGAAGACGCCGCTCGCGGGGCTGCGCACGCAGGCCGAGTTCGCGCTGCGCCATCCGGTGCCGCCCGACGTGCAGCATTCGCTCGAGCAGATCGCGACGAGCTCCGAGCAAGCCGCGCGGCTCGTCACGCAACTGCTCGCGCTCGCGCGCGCCGAGAACCGCGCGAGCGGACTGACGCTCGAGCCCGTCGAAATCGCGGCGCTCGCGCGGCGCGCGGTGCGCGACTGGGTGCAGGCGGCGCTCGCGAAGCGGATGGATCTCGGCTACGAAGGGCCGCCGGACGACGCGCCGCTCGACGTCGACGGCAACCCCGTGATGCTGCGCGAGATGCTCGGCAACCTGATCGACAACGCGATCCGCTACACGCCGGAAGGCGGCCGCATCACCGTACGCGTGCGCGCGGAGCGCGCAGCGCGGCTCGCGCACGTCGAGGTCGAGGACACGGGGCCCGGCATCCCGGCCGCCGAGCGCGACCGCGTCGTCGAACGCTTCTACCGGATTCTCGGCCGCGAAGGCGACGGCAGCGGCCTCGGGCTCGCGATCGTGCGCGAGATCGCGACGCAGCACGGCGGCACGCTCACGATCGACGATCACGTGTACCAGCACGCGCCGCGCCTCGCGGGCACGCTCGTGCGCGTGAGCCTGCCGCTGTCGGACGGCGCCCCGGATCAACCCTGATCCACGCGCACCGCAGCGCCGGGCCGCGTCGTCATCGCGTCGAAACCGGCGTTTTCCCGCACGTTCCTGCGCGATCGGCTCGCGAAGCGCCCGCTTCGCTGCGGGTTAACGCGCAGCCGTTTTGCGTGCGCGAGTCAGTGCGCCGTAAGTTTCCGTACCAATAATCGTCGACAGGCCCGCCCTCCCAAGGCGGCCGCACATCTATATCAAGGGACTTGGAGACGATTCATGGCAACGTTAGGCGGGCAAATTTCGCACGCGCCGATGACGGGCGAAGAGAAGAAGGTGATCTTCGCATCGTCGCTCGGCACCGTGTTCGAGTGGTACGACTTTTACCTGGCCGGCTCACTCGCGGCCTACATCAGCAAGAGCTTCTTCTCCGGGGTCAATCCGACCGCCGCGTTCATCTTCACGCTGCTCGGCTTCGCGGCCGGCTTCGCGGTGCGGCCGTTCGGCGCAATCGTGTTCGGCCGGCTCGGCGACCTCGTCGGCCGCAAGCATACGTTCCTCGTGACGATCGTGATCATGGGCGTGTCGACGTTCATCGTCGGCTTCCTGCCCGGTTACGCGTCGATCGGCATCGCCGCGCCGGTGATCTTCATCGTGATGCGGCTGCTGCAGGGCCTCGCGCTCGGCGGCGAGTACGGCGGCGCGGCGACCTACGTCGCCGAGCATGCGCCGGCCAATCGCCGCGGCTTCTACACCGCGTGGATCCAGACGACCGCGACGCTCGGCCTGTTCCTGTCGCTGCTCGTGATTCTCGGCGTACGCACGCTCGTCGGCGAGGAGGCGTTCGGCGCGTGGGGCTGGCGCGTGCCGTTCGTCGCGTCGATCCTGCTGCTGGCGGTGTCCGTATGGATCCGGATGCAGCTGAACGAATCGCCGGTGTTCCTGCGCATCAAGGCCGAAGGCAAGACGTCGAAGGCGCCGCTCACCGAAGCGTTCGGCCAGTGGAAGAACCTGAAGATCGTGATCCTCGCGCTCGTCGGCCTGACGGCCGGCCAGGCCGTCGTGTGGTACACGGGCCAGTTCTACGCGCTGTTCTTCCTCACGCAGACGCTGAAGGTCGACGGCGCGAGCGCGAACATCCTGATCGCGATCGCGCTGCTGATCGGCACGCCGTTCTTCCTGTTCTTCGGTTCGCTGTCGGACCGGATCGGGCGCAAGCCGATCATCCTTGCGGGCTGCCTGATCGCCGCGCTGACTTACTTCCCGCTGTTCAAGGCGCTCACGCACTACGCGAACCCGCAGCTCGAACTCGCGACGCAGAAGGCCCCGATCAGCGTGGTCGCCGATCCGGCCACCTGCTCGTTCCAGTTCAACCCGGTGGGCACGTCGAAGTTCACGAACTCGTGCGACATCGCGAAGAGCGCGCTCGCGAAGGCCGGCCTGAACTACGAGAACGTGCCGGCGCCGGCGGGTTCCACCGCGCAGATCAAGGTCGGCGACACGGTGATTCCCGCCTATGACGGCAAGGCGCCCGATGCGAAGGCGCAAGGCGCCGCGTTCGACAAGACGCTCGCGTCGACGCTGAAGGCGGCCGGCTATCCGGCGAAGGCCGACCCGGCGCAGCTCAACTGGCCGATGACGATCGTGATCCTGACGATTCTCGTGATCTACGTGACGATGGTCTACGGGCCGATCGCCGCGATGCTGGTCGAAATGTTCCCGACGCGGATCCGCTACACGTCGATGTCGCTGCCGTATCACATCGGCAACGGCTGGTTCGGCGGCTTCCTGCCGGCGACCGCGTTCGCGATCGTCGCCGCGAAGGGCGACATCTATTCGGGGCTCTGGTATCCGATCGTGATCGCGCTGGTCACGTTCGTGATCGGGCTGCTGTTCGTCCGCGAGACGAAGGACTCGAACATCTACGCGCAGGATTGACGGCGGCGGCGTGGCGGGACGACGGCGGTGGCGGGTGCGGTTCTGTTCCGCCCGGCGACCGGCGCCCCGCCCGCGCCGGGCAGCAACGCGGTAGCGCAGGTGGCCGGCGACTTTTTCGGGCGGGATGAAAAAAGCTGTTGACAGCGCTGCCGGCTCTCTCCATAATTCAACTCTTCGGCGAATTAGCTCAGTCGGTTAGAGCGACGGAATCATAATCCGCAGGTCCGGGGTTCGAGTCCCTGATTCGCCACCAAATGCAGAAAGGGCCTAGCGCGAGCTAGGCCCTTTTTCTTTGCTCCGCAGGTTTCCCTTTGTTCCGCACACGCGGCGCAGATCGACATCACCGACGATCGCGCCGGGCTGAGCCTACGCGCGCCCCAACGCCGCCCCGCTCGCCCATCAAGCCGCCACCGTCCCCCGCCGCGCTTCCCGCACCTTCCCGCCGACCCGCGCACGCCAGTTCTCGCCGCCTTCGAGCGCCGGCGTCGATTCGAACACTTCCGCGATCCAGTCCGCGAACACGCGCACCTTCTGCGACAGATGCCGATTGTGCGGATACACGATCGAAATCGGCTTCGGCTTCGGATTGCAGTCGGGCAGCACCTCGACGAGCGAGCCGTCGAGCAGGTTCGGCAGCACCATGAACAGCGTCGGCTGAATCATCCCGAACCCTTCGATCCCGCACGTCACGTACGCATCCGAATCGTTGACGGTCATGCTGCCGTTCATCCGCACCTCGACCGGCTTGCCGTCGATCATGAACACCCACGGAACCGCGCGCGCGCCGTGGCTCGCCCGAAAATTCACCGCGTAATGCTCGGCAAGATCGGCGATCTCGCGCGGCTCGCCATGACGCGCGAGATAATCCGGCGACGCGCACGTCACGCGCTTCAGCATCCCGATCCGCCGCGCGACCATCGACGAATCCTCGAGCGGCCCGATGCGGATCATGCAGTCGATCCCCTCCTCGACCGGATCGACGTAGCGGTCGGACAGGCCGAGATCGAGCGTGATGTCCGGATAGCGCTGCCGGAAGATCGACAGCGACGGCAGCACGATGCGCCGCCCGAGCGAGCTCGGCATGTGCACGCGCAATATGCCGCTCGGCTTGCGGTTGCCGGTCTGGAAGCTCGCGTCGGCTTCCGCGATCTCCGAAATGATCTTCACGCAGTGCTCGTAGTACGCGGCGCCTTCGGGCGTCAGCGACAGACGGCGCGTCGTGCGGTGCAGAAGCCGCACGCCGAGCAGCGCCTCGAGATTCTGGATGATGGTCGTCACCGACGCACGCGGCATCGACAGCGTGTCGGCCGCGCGCGTGAAGCTGTTCGCGTCGACCACCCGCGTGAAAACTTCCATTGCCTGGATTCGGTCCATGCCGCTTCCCCTTCGAGTCGCCAACGGGACAGAATAGAGCGGCCGGCCGCGGCGGCACAAGCCCCCATCCATTGTTCCGCCGTCGCGAACATTTCCGGCCGTTCGGACCGGAAAGTAATCGGTTTCCGGCCGATTCCGCACCGGTCGCTGCGTCAATCACCGCACGAAGCGCTCGCGATACGCCTGCGGCGACACGCCGAGCACGCGCAGGAAGCTGCGCCGCAGCGTCTCTTCCGAACCGAACCCGCAGCGCGCAGCGATCCGCTTGACCGGCCACGCCGTCTCGCCGAGCAGGCGCTGCGCAGCCTCGACGCGAATCTGCTCGACCGCCCGCGCCGGCGTGCGGCCGGTGCCGGCACGGTAATGGCGCACGAAGCTGCGCTCGCTCATCCGCATCCGTTCGGCAAGCGCGGGAACCGACAGATCGGCATTCAGGTGCTCGGCAATCCACGCGTGCAGTTCGCCGAACCGGTCTTCGGCGCGCTGCATCGACAGCATCGCGCTGAACTGCGCCTGCCCGCCCGGACGCTTCAGGAAAACGACGAGTTCGCGCGCGGCGTCGAGCGCGACCGCGCGCCCCAGGTCCTCCTCGACGAGGGCGAGCGCGAGATCGATGCCGGCCGTCACGCCGGCCGACGTCCATAGCGTGCCTTCGCGGATGAAGATCGGGTCGGCTTCGACGCGCACGTTCGGATAGCGCGCGGCCAGTTCGTCGCAGCGCGTCCAGTGCGTGACCGCGCGCCGCCCGTCGAGCAGGCCGGCCTCGGCCAGCAGGAACGCGCCGGTGCAGACGGACGCGACGCGTCGCGCGCGCTGCGCCTGCTGCCGGACCCAGCGCACGAGCCGCGCATCCTTCGACGCCGCATGCACGCCCTTGCCGCCCGCGACGATCACCGTATCGGGACGCCGCGCGGCCGCGCGCAGCGAATCGGCCATCACGACGAGGCCGGACGACGTCTCGATCGGCCCGGCGTCCGCCGCCACGACACGCGGTGCATACGGCGCCGGCTGCCCGCGCTCGAGCGCGAGCTCGTTGACGGACGCGAACACCTGCAACGGCCCGGACACGTCGAGCAACTGCGCACGGGGAAACGCGAGGACGAGGATCGAACGCGGAACGGCGGACATGGCGATTGGCAGAAAACGTGGGCGATATGGCAATTTCGCCAAACGGTACGCGCCTAGAATCGATCTGTCCATCGCGTCGTCGACGGCGCGCCCTTCCTTCCATTCGGAGTCTCCGCATGACCGTGCATATCGGCCTTCTCGTGTTTCCCGGCGTCCAGCAACTCGATCTCACCGGCCCGCACGACGTGCTCGCGTCGTTGCCCGATGCGGCCGTCCATCTCGTCTGGAAGTCGCGCGATGCCGTCGCGTCGAGCAGCGGCCTCGCGCTCGCGCCTACGTGCACGTTCGACGACTGCCCGCCGCTCGACGTGATCTGCGTGCCCGGCGGCATCGGCATCAACGACGTGCTGCTCGACGCCGAAACGATCGCGTTCGTCCGGCAGCGCGCGGCGAGCGCGCGCTACGTGACGTCGGTGTGCACGGGCGCGCTGCTGCTCGGCGTCGCCGGCCTGCTGCGCGGTCGCCGCGCGACGACGCATTGGGCATTCCACACGCTGCTCGAAACGCTGGGCGCGGTGCCGGTACACGAGCGCGTCGTGCGCGACGGCAACCTGATCACCGGCGGCGGCGTGACGGCCGGCATCGACTTCGCGCTGACGATCGCCGCGGAGCTCGCCGGCGACGACGAAGCGCAGGCGATTCAGCTGCAACTCGAATACGCGCCCGCACCGCCGTTCGACGCCGGTTCGCCGGACACCGCGCCGGCCGCGATCGTGCAGCGCGTCACCGAACGTTCGGCGCCCGGCCTCGCGAAACGCAGGCAGACGATCGAAGCCGCGCTGAAGACGATGTCGCACTGACTGCGACATCGGCAGATCCGCAGCAGAACGTTGCGCCGGCGCGGCGCGCCGGCCGCATCGCACGACATCGACATTCGCGCCCGAGGACACACCGATGAAAATCGTCCGCAGCACCGCGTTCACCGCCGATCGGCCGTGGGGTGCGCTCGACATTGCAAAGATGAACGGCATCACGGTGCGCGTGCACTGGACCGATCGGCCGTATCGATGGCACGTGAACGACGGAGAGGAGGTGTTCGCGGTACTCGACGGTCGCGTCGAGATGCGCTACCGCGAAGCTGGCGTCGAGCACGCGACGGTGCTCGAAACGGGAGACGTGTTCCATGCCGAGATCGGCACCGAACACGTCGCGCATCCGCTCGGCGAAGCGCGCATCCTCGTGATCGAGACCGAAGGCAGCGTCTGACGACGTGCGGGACGCGCGCGCTGCACGCGCACCGCACGCTTCACGCGGATATCGTCCCGGTTTCCTGCGATGCAATCAGCTTCGGCTGCGGCGTACACAGACACTGGCACAAGTCGTGTTCGAGCGCGACGATCTTGCCCATCACGGTCATCGTCCGCTCGCCGCCGTCCGACACGATCACGCCCTGCGTGTTGCACGCGGCGCAGAATACGGGCGCGCCGAGATACGCGAGTTCGCGGCCGTCGAACGACGAATGCGCGATTCCGTCGAGCACGACGCCGCCGTGATCGGTCACGTCGCCCTTCAGTATGAATTTGCGGCTCATGATGTCGGTCCTTCCATCGGAAACGCGCCGGCGCGCGGTGTGGGCACCGTACGCACGCTATCGGTATCGGCCCGTCGGTCGCGGGCGTGCCGCGAGGATATCACCGGCGCACCGAGCCGCTCGCTGAATGCGCGCCGTTCGTGCATTGCATGGCGGCGCGGCCGCTGCGATCGCGCGGCCCGCGCGGCGATACGCGGCTCAGACAAACAGCGCGACACTCAGCGCGGCGCCGCACAGATACGTACCGAACGCGCCGATGAAACGCAACGGATTCGGCCGCGACATCGTCGGCCATGCGAGCAGCCCGACAACGAGCAGGCAACGGCACGCGGTTGCCGCGACGATCAGCGAGAGGATCGCGCGCGACGGATCGTGCGCGCCGAAGTAGAGAAACAGCACCGCGAGAAACGGCGCGTATTCGGCGGTGTTGCCGTGTGCGCGCACGATCTTGTGCAGCACGTTCGTCGGATCGGGCGCACATCCGCAGCCGGTGGTTTGCCTGAAGCGCGTCACCGACACGCCGAGCCCAAGCCCGAACAGCAGCAGCCCGAGTATGGCCGTACAGCCTAGCGCAACCGGATGGATCGACATGGTGCTCCCGGAAGAAAAGCGGACGTGCGCCGCGGGTCCGGCGATCGTACCGGCGACGGGCGCGCGAAGCCAGCGCGGAAACCCGTAGCGCGGCGGTACACACGTGTTCGTCCCGGCATCCGATCCGGCCCGAATTGCCGGCTCTTCACAATGCATGCATCCGGCGCATCGCCATCGCGCCGCTGCGCTCCGTCGTCCCCGCCGAACCGTGCGCCCTGCGAGCGCCCGCACACGTTGCAACCGCGAAGTGCAACGACGATGCGCGACGACGGTGCACGCCCTTCGCGGCATGGGGCGCCCCGGCGTCGCGGGGCGCGGGCATGCCCGTTGCGCGGACGCATCTCGGTAGTGAACCGCTCTTGGCAGCCCGCAGTTGAGGACTAAACTAATCCTTAATGGGGTGCGGCCGAAGCCCGTGCCCCTCAGGGAGACGCCGCCATGAATCGGCCGCTGAATCGCATCCTGCCTCGCGTGATCGGACCCGCATCGGTCTGGACGTGGATCAAGTGGTCCCTCGTCGCCGCCTTGGTCGTCGCGGTAGCGATCGTCGCGCGGCTCGTGCAGACCGAGATCGAAACGTCCCGGCTGCAGGCGCGCTACCTGTCCGAACTGACGCGCGACGTCGGCTACACGGTGGAAGCAGGTGCGAGCGACCACATCCGCTTCCCGGCGAACGGCCCGTACGACCGGCGCCTCGGCTACGCGATGATCCCGACGTTCCAGCAGCGCCTGCTCGCGCGCGGCTTCGTCGTCAGCAAGCAGGCGCGCGATTCGCAGCGGATGCTGTCGCTCGCCGATCGCGGGCTGTTCCTTCCTTACGAAGAGAAAGACCAGACCGGGCTGATGCTGTTCGACTCGACCGGCTCGCCGCTCTTCGCGACCGTGTTCCCGCAGCGCGGGTATGCCGACTTCGACGCAATTCCGCGCGTGGTCACCGACTCGCTGCTCTTCATCGAAGACCGCTATCTGCTCGATCCGAATCAGCCGAACCGCAACCCGGCGATCGACTGGGGGCGCTTCAGCCGCGCGCTCGCCGATCAGGCGCTGCACGTGGTCGACCACCATCAGGCGCGCCCCGGCGGCAGCACGCTCGCGACGCAGATCGAGAAGTTCCGCCATTCGCCGGAAGGCCGCACGGCGTCGCCGCCGGAGAAGCTGAGGCAAATCGCGTCCGCGTCGGTGCGCGCCTATCTCGACGGCCCGCAGACGATGCTCGCGCGCCGCGATATCGTCGTGCGCTACCTGAACTCGGTGCCGCTCGCGGCGCGGCCGCGCGTCGGCGAGATCACCGGGATCGGCGACGGCCTCGCCGCGTGGTACGGCCGCGACTTCAACGAAGTGAACCGGATCCTGTCCGCGCCGACGACCGGCGACAACGTCGATCAGCAGGGCAAGACGTTCCGCGAAGTGCTGTCGCTGATCATCGCGCAGCGCGCGCCGTCGTATTTCCTCAACCGCGGCTATCCGGCGCTGCAACGGCTCACCGACAGCTATCTGCGGCTGCTCGCGAACGGCGGCGTGATCTCGCCCGCGCTGCGCGACGCGGCGCTTGCCGCGCACATCGAACGCAGCGCGCCGCCGACGCCGCCGCGCGTGCAGTCGTTCGTATCGCGCAAGGCCGTGACGTCCGCGCGCGCGTCGCTGCTCGCCGCACTCGGCATCGACGATCTGTATCAGCTCGACCAGCTCGACCTGCAGGCGACCAGCACGCTCGACAACGGCGTGCAGCAGGCGGTTGCCGAACGGCTCGCGCAGGCGTCCACGCGCGAAGGCGCGCAGGCGGCCGGCCTGTACGGCTTCGAGATGCTCGCGCCGAAAGACGATCCGTCGCACCTCACGTACAGCTTCACGCTGTACGAGCATCGCAACGGCGCGAACCTGCTGCGCGTGCAGACGGACAGCGTGAACCAGCCGTTCGACGTGAATCGCGGCGGCCGCATCAATCTCGGCTCGACCGCTAAGCTGCGCACGCTGATCACGTATCTGCAGATCGTGTCCGAGCTGCATGCGCGCTACGCGAACCTGTCGAACGCGGCGCTCGCGCGCGTCAAGCCGGACCCGATCGACGCGCTGTCGCGCTGGACGATCGACTACCTGTCGCATACGCGCGACCGCTCGCTGCAGGCGATGCTCGATGCGGCGGTCGAACGCAAGTATTCGGCGAGCCCCGACGTGTTCTACACGGGCGGCGGCGCACAGGTGTTCTCGAACTTCGACAAGTCCGACAACGGACGCATCATGACGCTGCATCACGCGTTCGAGCATTCGGTGAACCTCGTGTTCGTGCGGCTGATGCGCGACATCGTCCACTACGAGATGCTGAAGGCAGCCGGACCGTCGTCGTCGTGGCTCGGCGATCCCGAGCAGCGCAAGCACTATCTGCAGCAGTTCGTCGACGGCGAGAGCAAGGTCTATCTGAAGCGCTACTACGCGCGCTATGCGGGCAAGACGCCCGACGACGCGCTCGCGCTGATGCTGCAAGACGTGCGCAAGTCGCCGCCGAAGATCGCGACGGTGCTGCGCAGCGTCGCGCCGAACGAATCGCTCGCGTGGTTCAACGCGCAGATGCGCGCGCAGTTGAAGGGCACGCCGGCCGCGTCGCTGTCCGACGACGACCTCGCCGCGCTGTACGCGAAGTATGCGATCGACCGCTTCAACCTCAACGATCGCGGCTATATCGCGAGCGTGCATCCGCTCGCGCTGTGGACGCTGAACTACTTGCGCGCGCACCCGAATGCGTCGCTCGACGATGCGGTGCGCGACAGCCGCGATACGCGCTTCTACACGTACTCGTGGCTGTACAAGACGCGCTACCGCGCGACGCAGGATCGGCGGATCCGCCGGATGGTCGAGCAGCGCGCGTATGCGGAAATCACGAAGTCGTGGCGCGCGCTCGGCTATCCGTTCGCGGAAGTCACGCCGTCGTACGCGGCCGCGATCGGCGCGTCGGGCGACCAGCCGGACGCGCTCGCGAAACTGATCGGCCTGATCGCGACCGGCGGCGACAAGGTGCCCACCGAAACGATCACGCGTCTCGACTTCGCGAAGGGCACGCCGTACGAAACGCGCTTCGTGCGCGCGGCCGCGCAGCCGCAGCCGCTGCTGGCGCCCGAGATCGTGAAGGTCGCGCGCACGCTGCTGCGCGACGTCGTGCTGAACGGCACCGCGCGGCGCCTCGCGGGCGGCCTGACGCTGCCGGACGGCAAGATGCTCGACGTGTACGGCAAGACGGGAACGGGCGATCAGCGCTTCAACGTGTATGCGCGCGGCGCGCGGCTGATCGAATCGCGCAAGGTGAATCGCAGCGGCACGTTCGTCTTCGTGATCGGCGATCGCTTCTTCGGCGTGCTGACGGCGACCGCGCACGAGCCGTATGCGGCGCGCTACGATTTCACGAGCGCGATGGCCGTGCAGTTGCTGCGCTCGATGGCGCCGGCGCTCGCTCCGCTGATCGAGCGGCCGGTCGAAGCCGGCACGCGCACCGAAGGACCGGCGCCGCAGGCCGAAACGCCGGCGCCGCAAGCGCCGACGACCCAGCCGTCGTGACGGCGGGCGCGCCGCCGTTCGCACAGCGCCGCGAACGCCGGATGCCGATCAGAGCGAGCGGCCGTCGAAATGCGTGACGGGCAGCGCGTCGATGTCGACGTCGTCGAGGCAGCGCACGTTGATCGCCGCCATCGCGGTGCCGTCCGGATGAACGCCTTCGCCGAACGCATGAATCCCGCAGCGCTTGCAGAAGCGATGCCGGATCACGTGCTTGTTGAACGTATAGGTCGCGAGATTTTCTTCGGGCGTCAGCAGCGCCATATGCTCGAGCGGCACGAACCACATCAGCGCGCCCTTGCGCCGGCAGATCGAACAGTTGCAGGCCATCACGCGCTGCAGATCGCCTTGCGCGTCGAATTTCACGTCTCCGCAGTGACAGCTTCCGCGATAAAGCATGGTCGTCTCCTCCGATCGCCCGTGCACATCGGCGGCGCCCGAACGGGACACCGTTGGCCGGGCCGGCTCAAGCGCGTACAGTAGCGCGCACATGCGCCGCACGCAACGCCCGTCGGCGCGGCCCGCCACCGTCGATCGAGGAATGACCGTCATGCTGGAACTGCGCCCCGGCTGCGAATGCTGCGACAAGGATCTGCCGCCCGACTCGGCGGACGCACGTATTTGCACATTCGAATGTACTTTTTGCGCGACCTGCGCCGACGAAGTGCTCAAAGGCCGTTGCCCGAACTGCGGCGGCGAACTCGTGACGCGCCCGCGGCGGCCGGCGAGCCTGCTTGCGAAATACCCGCCATCGACGCAACGCATCGTGAAGCCCGGCGGCTGCGCGGGCGCGTGATCGCCGTCGGGCTCGTCACGACATCTCGATTCGCGCGCGCGTGACGGCGAGCAGCGTCGCCATCGCGCGGCGTGCGCCGTCCTCGTCGCGCACGCGGATCGCGTCGCTGATCGCCGTATGTTCGGCGAGCGACGCGTTGAACACGTCCGCGCGGTGCGCATTCACCAGCAGCTGCGCCTCGAGCGTGCGATCGATCAGCGCGCCGAGCGGCACCAGCAGCTCGTTGCCGCCGGCCTCGAGCACGCTCAGATGAAAGCGCAGGTCGGCACGCACCCATTCGTCGACGTTGCGCGCGGCCGCCATCGCGCGCACCGCGTCCTCGATCGCGTCGAACCCGCCCGGCGTGTGCGCGCGGGCCGCCAGCGCCGCCGCGTGCGGCTCGATCATCTCGCGCATCTCCTGCAGCTTCAGCGCGAACGCGAGCGGCGGCGCGACGCGTGAGTACCAGTCGAGCAGATCGGCATCGAGCAGGTTCCACGCGCGGCGCGGCCGCACGCGCGTGCCGACCTTCGGCCGCGATTCGACGAGCCCCTTCGACGTCAACGTGCGCAGCACCTCGCGCAGCACCGTGCGGCTCACGCCGAACATCTCCATCAATTCGGGCTCGCGCGGCAGCAGCGATTCGGGCGCGTAGTCGCCGCGCAGGATCGCCGTCGCGAGGCGAAAGGCCGTCTGTCCATGCAGGTCGCGTTGAATCGTCGTTCTTTGTTGAGCGGGCATCGGCTGTCCACTATCTGCACAATAGTGCTATTAATACTATTTTTAGTCGGCTTGCGCTAGGATAACCGCGAAAGCATGCGACCGGCAACGCGCGAGCGCGCCCGCGCCGGCCCACCCTGGAGACTCTTCATGAAAATCACCCGCCTCGAAACCTTCGTCGTCCCGCCGCGCTGGCTGTTCCTCAAGATCGAAACCGACGAGGGCATCGTCGGCTGGGGCGAACCGATCGTCGAAGGCCGTGCGCACACCGTCGAAGCGGCCGTCCACGAACTGGCCGACTATCTCGTCGGGCGCGATCCGCTGCTGATCGAGGATCATTGGCAGGTGATGTACCGCGCAGGCTTCTATCGCGGCGGCCCGATCACGATGAGCGCGATCGCCGGCGTCGACCAGGCGCTGTGGGACATCAAGGGCAAGCATCACGGCGTGCCCGTGCACGCGCTGCTCGGCGGCCAGGTGCGCGACCGGATCAAGGTCTACTCGTGGATCGGCGGCGACCGGCCGAGCGACGTCGCGAACAACGCACGCGCGGTCGTCGAACGCGGCTTCAAGGCCGTGAAGATGAACGGTTCGGAGGAGCTGCAGATCGTCGACACGTACGACAAGGTCGAGCAGGTGATCGCGAACGTCGCGGCGGTGCGCGACGCGGTCGGCCCGCACGTCGGGATCGGCGTGGACTTCCACGGCCGCGTGCACAAGCCGATGGCGAAGGTGCTCGCGAAGGAACTCGATCCGTACAAGCTGATGTTCATCGAGGAGCCCGTGCTGTCGGAGAATGCCGAGGCGCTGCGCGACATCGTGAACCAGACGAACACGCCGATCGCGCTCGGCGAGCGGCTTTACTCGCGCTGGGACTTCAAGCACATCCTGGCGGGCGGCTACGTCGACATCATCCAGCCGGACGCATCGCACGCAGGCGGCATCACCGAATGCCGGAAGATCGCGACGCTCGCGGAAAGCTACGACGTCGCGCTCGCGCTGCACTGCCCGCTCGGGCCGATCGCGCTTGCCGCGTGCCTGCAGCTCGATGCGGTCAGCTACAACGCGTTCATCCAGGAGCAAAGCCTCGGCATTCACTACAACCAGGGCAACGACCTGCTCGACTACCTGCGCAATCCCGAAGTGTTCCGCTATGACGACGGCTTCGTCGCGATTCCGCAAGGCCCCGGGCTCGGCATCGACGTCAACGAGGAGAAGGTGCGCGAGATGGCGAAGACGGGCCATCGCTGGCGCAACCCGGTGTGGCGCCACGCGGACGGCAGCGTCGCCGAGTGGTGACGGACGACGCGCAACGGGGGCACGGTGCATCCGGCTGCGTTGCGCGACGGGTTCCGATACGGCCGCCGGCAGGCGGCCTTTTTGCATCCGCGGCCCGAACGGTGCGCATCGTGCGAATGGCGCGAGCGGCGTGAATCGATCGCGCGGAACGCGCGAGCCGTCGGTTGCGCCGCGCTGTCCGCCGTCTCGCTGTCTGTATACGCGCGGCCGTCAGCCGAGCGCCGCGAATCCCGGCACGCTGAACGACAGCACAGCCGCCGCGACGAACACGCCGATCATCGTCAGCGCCTCGAGATGCAGGATGTTGCGGAACGTGTACGCGTCCTCGGTCGATGCAGTGCGACGCAGGCGCGGCAGCGCGGAGAAGCGGTTCAGCGCGCCGAGCACGAGCGCGAGCGCGACGAGCAGCAGCTTCAGCAGCAACACGCGCCCCCACGTGCTGCCGTCGAGCGGCGCGAGCGAGCCGCCGAGCCCGCGCACCGCGTTGAGCACACCCGTCGCGAGCACGAACACGACGGCAATCGCCGACGTACGCGACAGTTGCTGAGCGATGCGGATCAGCGACCCGCGCGCGACCGACGCGCCGAGCGCCGGCAGCACGGCGAGTCCGCCCGCCAGCACGAGGCCGCCCCACACCGCGGTCGCGAGCAGATGCAGCGTCTGCACGCCGACCGCAGCGGACAACCCGCCCGTGTCGGCCGCATGGCCGAGCGACGCCTTGCCGGCCGCCGCCACGATCACCGCCAGCCACAGCACCGCGTGCGCGAGCGGACCGTCCGGCTTCAGCAGCGCGACGATCGCAAGCACGACGGCGCCGGCGAACGCGACGCTCCACGCAAAGCCCGCATGCGTCTGAGCGAGCACGGTCGGAATCGCGGCGAACGCGCCGCCGAGGCCGGCGCCGCTCATCGTCGCCGCCTCGTATACGAGCCAGCCGACGTCGGCAAGCACGAGCGCAAGCGCGGCCGCGACGAGCGAATGTTGCGCGCGCAGCCATGCGGAATGCGACGGCGCGACGGCCGGCCGCGCGCCGTCCTTGCCGAGCCACGCCTTGAGCAGCGCGGAGCCCACCGCCATCGCGAACGTCGCGTCCATCAACGCGGCAAGCGCGACCTGCCCGATCCACAAACTGTCGATCCTCATCGCACGCGCCCCGCTTGAAACGACGGCGCGGCGACGCAGCACGAACTCGGCTGGTGGACGGGAATGCGGAAAACGGGCAACGGCACGGTAAGAAACGTCATCGAGACATCCGGAAAAACGGGAGAAATGACTGGGTCCGCGGCGCAGACATCGCCGCGCGACCCGCGAGTGTACGGTCTTCGATGGGCAAAGCGCACGCCGGTTCACGTGTGCGCTGCACGCTGCGCGTCAAATTGTCGCAAGTCGCAAACAGGCAGGAACCCCTGCTCTTTTGCCAAATAGCCGTCATTACCCATCGATGATAGAATGCCGCGTCGCAGCAGCCCGGCTGTCCTGCCGTCATGCCGAGCCGATCGTAGCCCGGACAGGTCCCCGTCGAATAAACATGGAGTCTCGTGTGTCTTCAAGACGCCTCTTCCGTCCGCTGCTCGCCGTTCTGATGATCGGCGGCGCGGGCCTCATGAGCGCTGCCCAAGCGCAGACCAAGCCCACGGAGCAAGCCCACGCGCAGCAGGCACCGCTCAAGGCACCCGATACCATGGCCGAGCGCGTGCGCGGCTGTACGGCGTGCCACGGCGTGCATGGCCAGGGCACGGACAACGACTACTTCCCGCGTCTTGCCGGCAAGCCGGCCGAGTACCTGTACAACCAGCTCGTCAACTTCCGCGACGGTCGGCGCAAGTACCCGCCGATGAACTACCTGCTGACGTACCTGAGCGACGACTACCTGCGCGAAATGGCCGAGCACTTCTCCGCCGAACGCCCGCCGTATCCGACGCCCGCGAAGCCGACGCTGCCGGCCGCGACGCTCGCACGCGGCAAGCAGCTCGTCACGCAAGGCGATCCGGCGCGCAAGCTGCCGGCCTGCGTGGCCTGCCACGGCGCAGGGCTGACCGGCATGCAGCCGGCGATTCCGGGCCTCGTCGGCCTGCACGCCGATTACCTGAGCGCGCAGCTCGGCGCATGGCGCTCGGGCAACCGCCGCGCGAAGGCACCCGACTGCATGCACGACATCGCAGCCAAGCTTTCCGACGAAGACGTGACGGCCGTGACGGCATGGCTCGCCGCGCAGCCGGCGCCCGCCAACCCCGTGCCGGCCCCGGCGCGTTCGATGAAGACTCCGCTCGCCTGCGGCAGCGAACCGCAATAAGGCAAGGGAGACAGACACAATGAAACGCAAGTCCCTGTTTGCACTCTCGGCTGTCGCGATCGTCGCGGCAGCGGCTCTCGTGCCGGTCCTGTGGCCGGCCAGCGACACGCTGCACGGCGCTTCGGCCGTCGCGGCCACGCCGGCCGACCAGGCCGCGCTGATCAAGAAAGGCGAATATCTCGCACGCGTCGGCGACTGTATCGCGTGCCACACGGTGCGCGGCGGCAAGCCGTTCGCGGGCGGCCTGCCGATGGCGACGCCGTTCGGCACGATGTACACGCCGAACATCACGCCGGACGACCAGAACGGCATCGGCAAGTGGACGTCGGACGATTTCTATCGCGCGATGCACACGGGCCGCTCGAAGGACGGCAGCCTGCTCTATCCGGGCTTCCCGTTCGCGAGCTACACGAAGGTCACGCGCGCCGATTCGGACGCGATCTACGCGTACCTGCGCTCGGTCGCGCCGGTGTCGGTGCCGAGCCGTCCGCATGAACTGAAATTCCCGTTCAACAACCGCAACCTGCTGATCGGCTGGCGCACGCTGTTCTTCAAGGAAGGCGAGTACAAGCCGGATCCGACCAAGTCGGTCGAATGGAACCGCGGTGCGTACCTCGTCGAAGGCCTCGGCCACTGCTCGATGTGCCACACGTCGATCAACATGATGGGCGGTCCGGTGAATTCGGCAGCCTTCGCGGGCGGCCTGATCCCGCTGCAGAACTGGTATGCGCCGTCGCTGACCAACGACAAGGAACTCGGCCTCGGCGACTGGCACGTGCAGGAGCTGTCCGACCTGCTGCAGGCCGGCGTGTCGAACAAGGGCGCGGTGTTCGGCCCGATGGCGGACGTCGTGCACAACAGCCTGCAATACATGACCGACGAAGATACGCGCGCGATGTCGACGTACCTGAAGTCGATCCCGCAGAAGGCCGACGCGCCGAAGAACATGCAGTACGAGACGTCGAAGCAGTTCGGCAACGCGCTGTTCGAGCAGGGCAAGAAGATCTACGCAGACAACTGCGCGACCTGCCACGCCGACAACGGCGCGGGCAAGCCGCCTGCGTATCCGCCGCTCGCGGGCAACCGTTCGATCATGATGGAATCGGCCGTCAACCCGATCCGCATGGTGCTGAACGGCGGCTATCCGCCGAGCACGTTCAAGAATCCGCGTCCGTACGGGATGCCGCCGTTCGCACAATCGCTGTCGAACCAGGAGGTTGCGGCGGTCGTCACGTATATCCGCATGTCGTGGGGCAACAACGGTACGCCGATCTCGCCGCAACAGGTGAGCGACCTGCGTTCCGCGCCGCTTGACTAAATAACGCTGACGCAAACGGGGCGCGGCTGCGGATCACCCGCAGCCGCGCCCCTTTGCTTTTTGCGACGCCAGTCTCCCGCGCGGGCCGCGCGAGGCGTCGCCGATCATAAAACTCAAGAGTGGTATCTATGTCTTTCGAATCTCTCGGCCTGGCCGAACCGCTGGTCAAGGCGGTCAACGAACTCGGCTACACGTCGCCGACCCCGATCCAGCAGCAGGCGATCCCGGCCGTCCTCGGCGGCGGCGATCTGCTCGCCGGCGCCCAAACCGGCACCGGCAAGACCGCAGGCTTCACGCTGCCGATCCTGCAGCGCCTGCACACGTTCTACGCCGAGCACCGCAACGCGAAGCGCGCGGTGCGCGCGCTGATTCTCACACCGACGCGCGAGCTCGCCGCGCAGGTCGAGGAAAGCGTGCGCGCGTACAGCAAGTATCTGAAGCTGCGCTCGACCGTGATGTTCGGCGGCGTCAGCATCAATCCGCAGATCGATGCGCTCAAGCGCGGCGTCGACATCGTCGTCGCGACGCCGGGTCGCCTGCTCGATCACATGCAGCAGAAGACGATCGACCTGTCGAGCCTCGACATCCTCGTGCTCGACGAAGCGGATCGGATGCTCGACATGGGCTTCATCCACGACATCAAGCGCGTGCTCGCGAAGCTGCCGCCGCGCCGCCAGAACCTGCTGTTCTCCGCGACCTTCTCCGACGAGATCAAGGCGCTCGCCGACAGCCTGCTCGACTCGCCGGCACTGATCGAGGTCGCGCGCCGCAATACGACGGCCGAGACCGTCGCGCAGAAGATTCACCCGGTCGACCGCGATCGCAAGCGCGAACTGCTCACGCATCTGATCCGCGAACACAACTGGTTCCAGGTGCTCGTGTTCACGCGCACGAAGCATGGCGCGAACCGTCTGGCCGAGCAGTTGACGAAGGACGGCATCAGCGCGATGGCGATCCACGGCAACAAGAGCCAGTCGGCGCGCACGCGCGCGCTGACGGAGTTCAAGAACAGCACGCTGCAGGTGCTCGTCGCGACCGATATCGCCGCACGCGGAATCGACATCGACCAGTTGCCGCACGTCGTCAACTTCGATCTGCCGAACGTGCCCGAAGACTACGTGCACCGGATCGGCCGCACGGGGCGCGCAGGCGCGACCGGCGAGGCGGTGTCGCTCGTGTGCGTCGACGAGAAGCAGCTGCTGCGCGACATCGAGCGGCTGATCAAGCGCGAGATTCCGCAGGAAGTGATCGCGGGCTTCGAGCCCGATCCGAACGCGAAGCCGGAGCCGATTCAGCAGCGCCGCGGGCAGCAGCCGCGCGGCGGCGCGGCCGGCGGCAATCGTCAGCCGCGTGCGGGCGGCGCCGGTCAGCCGGCCGCGAAGCGCGATGGCAACGCGCAGCCGAAGGCCGCGAAGCGCGACGGCAACGCGCAACCGAAGGCCGCGAAGCCCCGCACGTCAGGCGGCGGCTCGGCCGGCAACGGCGCGCGGCCGTCGGGCGGCACGTCCGCGCACGCGAACCGCAACCGTTCGTCGCGCAGCGGCCAGCGCGGTCACTGAAGCTGCGCGGCTGCGCGCCGCAAGTGCTCGATCTGACGCTGCCAGCGTGCGAGCACTGCGGCGCGCTCGCCTTCCAGCGCGAACGTGACGCCCGTCACGACACGCGCATAGCCGACCCGCTGCGCATCGCCACGCACGATCGTCGCAGCGAATCCGGCCAGCCCGCCGAAGTCGCCTTCGAGCGGCTCGATCTTCAATTGCGCCTGGAAGAATGCACCGTCCGCGACGAGCGTCAGCGCGGCCGCGCGCCGCTGCCGGATCGCGCGCGCCGCACGCGACTGCGGCCACAGCGCGAACAGCAATGTGCGCGCGTCGCGCGCATAGATTTCGCCGACGCTCAGCAGCGTCGTGCGCAACTGGCCTTCGTCGGTCGCGACGATCAGCGATGCGGCGAGATCCGCGTGGCGTTCGAGCGCGGTGCCGTCGAACAGCGATACGACGGCGGGCGGCCACGCGTCGAACGTCCATTGTTCGAGCGCGTGGCGATCAGAATCGGTCATGATGGCGTGGCCTCGATGCCGGGCCGACGCCGCTGCGCCAGCGCGCACGCGGCGGCGGGCGCAGCGGCGATCAACGGAAGAACACGTGCTGCGTGAGCTTCGTCAGCGGATAGTGGACGCCCGGCTGAATCTTCGCGGGCAGATCGAGCGGCTTGAGCAGCATCTTCACGCACATGTCGGCCGACAGGTTGCGCCGCACGAGCGAATTGATGCGCGCGACACGTGCGCGGCTGTATTCGCTGTCGCCGACGCGCTCCGGATAGCGGACCGCGAACACGTGCCGCAGCGCGATCTCCGAATCCTCGTTCTTGATTTCCATCACGCGGCGCATCAATGCGCCGAGCACCGCGAGCCGGCCGTTGCCTTCGAGCTGGTTGTACTTCTTGAAGTATTTGAAGAAGTGCTTGTAGTGACGCACTTCGTCCGTGCGGATGTTGTCGGTGATTTCTTTCAGCACCGGCTCGTCCGAGCACTCGTTGATCGCGCGGTAGAGCGTGGCCGTGCCCGTCTCGACGACGCAGCGCGCGACCATCTCGAGCGCGCGCGTCTTCTCGAACGCTTCGACCGAGCAGGTCTTCGAATACTCTTCGAAGAAGTTCGCGAACGCGGTATCCCAGTCGAATTCCGGCCACACGTGCGCGATGTAGGCCTTCAGCGCGCGGCCGTGCTGCAATTCTTCGTGCTCCCATGCATTGTTGAGCCACTCGGACACTTCCGGATCGTCGTTGAAGAACTCGCTCAGATTGCTCGTGTAGAGATCCGAGCCGCTTTCGATGAACGACGCCGCGCACAGCAGCAGCAGCAGATCCTCGTTTGCGGCGGCACGCTGGCGATCGATCCGGCTCAGGTCGATATCTTCGATACGCCACGGCATGACATGCGTCGTTTCGGTGTGCATGGTAGTGCGCTCCCAGTCGTCGCGCCGGCGGGCCGACCCATGCCTCCGGCACAGGCGGTACCGTCCCGCTGGCGGCGTTCTACTTGCGTTTTTAGTGGATTGGTCCGGCCGAACCATTCAGGCATCTTAGCCCGAGTTTGAAGTTCGTGCTTCAGAGCACTGACCAACCGCGTGTCGCGCAGTTCCGCCGCCCGCGTTGCCGTTCGTTAGACGGGTCCTTCGAACCGCCGCGCCGCACGCCGCACGCTGCGCATCGCGTCCGCAAACGAAACGGGCGGCCGCTCGGCCGCCCGCTGCTCGCTTCAATGGAAAGCGTTCCGTCAGAATCCGGCCGCCAGCCCGTCGCGGCGACTGTCGCTCGCGGCCACGTAGCCGCGCTCCGGATCGTCGGGATCGAGCCGCCACACGAACTGCCCCGAGCCGAAATCCATGTAAGGATCGTCGATCGACTGGATCGTATGGCCGCGCGCGGCGAGCGCGTCGACCGTCGCGCGGTCCATCGTCGCCTCGACGTCGAGCGTGAAGTCGCGATTGACCTTCCAGCGCGGCGCGCAGCACGCGGCCTGCGGCTGCTGACCGTAGCCGAGCATCCGGATCACCGTCTGCAGGTGGCCCTGCGGCTGCATGTCGCCGCCCATCACGCCGAAGCTCATCACGGCCTCGGTGCGGCCGCCGACCGCCTCGGTGACGAACGCCGGGATGATCGTGTGGAACGGCCGCTTGCCGCCCGCGACCACGTTCGGCGATGCCGGATCCATCGAGAACCCGTGCCCGCGGTTCTGCAGCGCGATGCCGGTGCCGGGCACGACGAGCCCCGAGCCGAAGCCCATGTAGTTCGACTGGATAAAGCTGACCATCATCCCGCGCTCGTCCGCCGCCGCCAGGTAGATCGTGCCGCCCGAATGCGGCCGCCCCGCCGCGAAGTGCGTCGCGCGCGCAGGATCGATCAGCTTCGCGCGTTCGGCGAGATACGTATCGTCGAGCATCTGCTCGGGCGTGACGTCCATCGCGCGCGGATCGGCGACATAGCGATAGACGTCCGCGAACGCGAGCTTCATCGCCTCGATCTGCAGGTGCTGCGAGTCGACCGAATCGACGGGCCACTCGGTCACGCCCGCGTGCTCGGCGACCCCGAGCGCGATCAGCGCGGCGATCCCCTGCCCGTTCGGCGGAATCTCGTGGATCGTGTGGCGGCCGAAGCGCTTGCCGATCGGCTCAACCCATTCCGGCCGGTACGCGCGCAAGTCGGCTTCGGTCAACGCGCCGCCGCCGTCGCGCGCGAACGCAGCGAGCCGCTCGGCGAGCGCGCCTTCGTAGAACGCGCGCGGGCCTTCCGCCGCGAGCGTGCGCAACGTCTGCGCGTGACCGGGCAGGCACACGCGCTCGCCGACCAGCGGCGCGCGGCCGCGCGGCATGAAGGTGTCCGCGAAGCCCGGCAGTCCTTGCAGCTCCGGCACGGCCGCCGCCCATTTGTGCGCGACGATCGGCGGCACCGAGTAGCCGCGCTCGGCGATCTCGATCGCCGGCTCCAGCAGATCCGCGAACGGCAGCGAGCCGAACTTCGCGTGCAGCGCCTCCCAGCCGGCGATCACGCCCGGCACGGTCACGGTGTCCCAGCCGCGGGTCGGCTTGTTCGCGATCCCATGCGCATCCTCGCCGTGGCGCTTGCGGAAATAGTCGACGTTCCATGCGGCCGGCGCGACGCCCGATGCGTTCAGGCCGGACAGCCGCTCGCCGTCCCACACGAGCGCGAACGCGTCGCCGCCGAGCCCGCACGACACCGGCTCGACCACCGTGATCGCGACCGCGGCGGCCAGCGCCGCGTCGACCGCGTTGCCGCCCTTCCACAGCATCCGCAAGCCGGCCTGCGCGGCGAGCGGGTGCGACGTCGACACGACGTTGCGCGCGAACACCGGAATGCGCGTCGTCGGATACGGGTTGTGCCAGTTGAAGCCAGTCATCGGTGCCACCTCGTCGAAAGCGGAATGCAGAAAGCTGAAGGCGCGCGCATGCGCGGACAGTCCGCCATTGCAGCGCGATCCACCCGATCGCACAAATTCATTTGTCACATGAATCCATGCCGGCTGCGCATGAATACGACGCGCCCGCGGGCCGGCCGCCGGCCCGAACGCCCTTACAATACCGGCTTCGTCTCACACGCTCCGATCGCCGAACCATGACACGAGATCCCCGCCTCACCCTCAACGCTCGCCAGCAGGAACTGCTCGAATGGGTGCAGCGCGACGGCTTCGTGACGGTCGACGATCTCGCCGCCCACTTCGCGGTCACGCCGCAGACGATCCGCCGCGACGTGAACTGGCTCGCCGATCTGAATCTGCTGCGCCGCTACCACGGCGGGGCGAGCCTGCCGACCAGCTCGGAGAACGTGTCGTACACGGCGCGCCAGCGGATGTTCCACGACGAGAAGCGGCGGATCGCCGCGCTGGCCGCATCGCACATTCCGGATCAGGCGTCGCTGTTCATCAACCTGGGCACGACGACCGAGGAAGTCGCGCGCGCGCTGAACCGCCATCACGGGCTGCACGTGATCACGAACAATCTGAACGTCGCGTCGATGATGAGCGGCTACCCGGACTGCGAAGTGCTGATCACCGGCGGCATCGTCCGGCCGTGGGACAAGGGCATCGTCGGCGAGCTCGCGATCGACTTCATCCGCCAGTTCAAGGTCGACTACGCGATCATCGGCACGTCGGCGATCGAGGCCGACGGCACGCTGCGCGACTTCGACACGCGCGAGGTGCGCGTCGCGGAGGCGATCATGCAGCATGCGCGCACGGTGTACCTCGTCGCCGACCACTCGAAGGTCGGCCGCCCGGCGCTCGTCCGCCAGGGGCATCTGAGCCAGGTCCATGCGCTGTTCACCGACCAGCCGCTGCCGCCCGAAATGGCCGACACGATCGCGGCCGCCGGCACGCAGGTGTACGTCGCACAGTGACCGCGCGATGCTGCAGCGCGTCGCGAACTTCAAGTGAAATCAAGAAGTTGCCGCCGCAGCCGAACCGCTTGCGGGGCATGCGCGTGTCAAACGGAAAATTAACGGGGCACGAGTTGTCGTCACGTGCACGCTCGACTAGACTCCAGTTCCCCGGCCCGTTCGCCCGATCCGCCTGTGCCACGGCGTGTGCGAACCGTCTGGCCGGCGAATGCAGCTTTTCCCCCCAAGCCATACCCCGCGGGGTATCGCGCTCGCCGGCGGTCGCGCCGGCCGCGCGGGCAGACCGGTTGCCATGGAGAGAACGATGCTGAGTCCGCATGAATTCGCCACGCTACTGCTTGTGAAGGACGCGCCCGACCAGGCCGACATGGATCGGGACGAACTGGACGCACTGCTCGAACAGCAGCTCGTCCGTCTCGAAGGGCTGGGATCCGGACGCAAATACTGCGTCACCGAGACCGGCGACGCCACGCTGCGGTCGATCAAATACCGCTATTCGTAAACTTCCCGCCGTGACCGACCTGACTGCGCGGCCGGTTTTCCGGCCGCGCGGCCTTTCCCGCCCCCGTTTCCACTACACGCGCTTCAGCCGCCGCGCAGCGTCGGATCGACCGCCGCGCGCCAGCTGATCGCCTGCGCCCGCGCATCGTTGAAATACGCGACCCAGCCCGCGCGCCCCGGCGCGTCGGGTGCCGCATAGTGCGTCGAAAGTTCGTTTACGAACGCGCAATAGTTCGCGTCCGTCAGCCCGCGATACCGCTTCGCGACGTACGCGTCGTACAGCGTCGAATACACCGGCTGCGCGTCGTCGCCCCAGTCGCGCGCGGCGCCGCCGCATGACGTCTGCAGGTCCGCGAACGACGGCGTGCGCCAGTTGCCCGCCAGCGGCGGCATGCCGACGCCGCATCCTGCCAGAACGACCGCGCACGCGCCGACCCACATCCCGATACGCATGATTCACCTCGCGAAATGGTCAAGCCGCCAGTATCGTCCCGGATCGCGGTGCGCGCTACCCGCCCTCTTTTTCGAACTTTACTTTTTCGATTTCGTTCGTTAGATTTCGAATTCGAACATTTCATGTTCGTCACTTTCCCTCAGACGATAAGGACAGCAGGTGACCCAACCGAATCGCTACGATCTGCTCGTCGTCGGCGGCGGCATCAACGGCGCCGGCATCGCGCGCGATGCGGCCGGCCGCGGCCTGTCGGTCATGCTCTGCGAGCAGGACGATCTCGCGTCGCACACGTCGTCGTCCAGCACGAAGCTGATTCACGGCGGTCTGCGCTATCTCGAGTACAACGAGTTCGGCCTCGTGCGCAAGGCGCTGCAGGAGCGCGAAACGCTGCTGCGCGCGGCGCCCCACATCATGTGGCCGCTGCGTTTCGTGATGCCCCACATGCCGAACCTGCGGCCGGCATGGCTGATCCGCGTCGGCCTGTTCCTCTACGATCACCTCGCGAAACGCGAACTGCTGCCCGGCTCGCGCGGCATCGACATGCGCCGCCATCCGGCCGGCACGCCGCTCGTCGATACGATCAGGCGCGGCTTCGTGTACTCGGACGGCTGGGTCGACGACGCGCGGCTCGTCGTGCTGAATGCGCTCGATGCGAAGGAGCGCGGCGCCGAGATCCTGACGCGCACGAAGCTGGTTTCCGCGCAGCGCCGCGGCGACGAATGGGAAGCGCAGCTGCAGCTCGCGGACGGCACGACGCACGTCGTGCACGCGCGCGCGATCGCGAACGCGGCCGGTCCGTGGGTCGGCGACGTGCTGCACGGCGCGCTCGGCCGCGGCGCGCATCACAGCGTGCGGCTCGTGAAAGGCAGCCACATCGTCACGCGCCGGCTGTTCGACCACGACCACGCGTACATCTTCCAGAACCCGGACAAGCGGATCATCTTCGCGATTCCGTACGAACGCGACTTCACGCTGATCGGCACGACCGACGTCGAATACACGAACGATCCGGCGAAGGTTGCGATCGATCGCGACGAAACGCAGTATCTGTGCGATTCGATCAACCGCTACTTCAAGCGCAAGATCTCGCCGGCCGACGTGCAGTGGACCTATTCCGGCGTGCGTCCGCTGCTCGAAGACGAAAACGCCGCGAACGCGTCGGCCGTCACGCGCGACTACCGCCTCGAGCTGGACGACGGCGCCGGCGCGCCGCTGCTGTCGGTGTTCGGCGGCAAGATCACGACGTTTCGCAAGCTCGCCGAAGAAGCGGCCGACCTGCTGTGCCGCGCGCTCGGCCGCGACGCCGCCGCATGGACGGCCGGCGTACCGCTGCCGGGCGGCGACATCGCCGACGCGAAGTTCGACGCATTTGCCGACCGGTTCGCGACGCGCCATCCGTGGCTGCCTGCCGCGCTCGCGCGCCGCTATGCGCGCGCATACGGCACCCGCGCGGAACGCGTGCTGGACGGCGCGACGTCGCTCGCGGAACTCGGCGCCGAAATCGCGCCGGGCCTGTTCGACGCCGAACTGCGCTACCTGCGCGACGTCGAATGGGCGACCTGCGCGCAGGACGTGCTGTGGCGCCGCTCGAAGCTCGGCCTGCACGTCGCGCCGGGCACGCTCGACGCGGTCGCGGCCGCTATCGACGGCTGGTTCGCCGCCGCGCACGCGCCGCATGCGTGAGCACGGCGCGAGCCGCCCGCAGCAGAAGTTGCATCACCGACGTTGAATCACCGACGCGCCGCCACCCGTGCGGCGCGCATCACAACTAAGCCAATCCACGGATGGAGATGAGAGACATGCAGGACCAGTACATCCTCGCGCTCGACCAGGGCACGACGAGCTCCCGCGCGATGCTGTTCGATCGCCAGGGCAACATCGTATCGATCGCCCAGAAGGAATTCGCCCAGATCTACCCGCAACCCGGCTGGGTCGAGCACGACCCGCAGGAAATCTGGTCGACGCAAGCCGGCGTCGCCGCCGAAGCCGTCACGCGCACGGGCCTGAACGGCACGTCGATCGCAGCGATCGGCATCACGAACCAGCGCGAGACGACGATCGTCTGGGATCGCGACACCGGCCAGCCCGTGTACAACGCGATCGTGTGGCAGGATCGCCGCACCGCCGACTTCTGCGATTCGCTGAAGAAGCAGGGTCTCGAAGCGAAGGTGCGCGCGAAAACCGGCCTGCCGATCGACTCGTACTTCTCGGCCACCAAGATCCGCTGGATCCTCGACAACGTGCCCGGCGCGCGCGACAAGGCGCGCGCGGGCAAGCTCGCGTTCGGCACGGTCGACAGCTGGCTCGTGTGGAACTTCACGAAGCACGAGCTGCACGTGACCGACGTGACGAACGCGTCGCGCACGATGCTGTTCAACATCCACACGCGCGAGTGGGACGACGAGCTGCTCGAACTGCTCGACATCCCGCGCAGCATGCTGCCGGACGTGAAGGCGTCGTCGGAGATCTACGGCCATACGAAGACGACCGTGTTCGCGTCGAAGATTCCGCTCGCCGGTATCGCCGGCGACCAGCACGCGGCGCTGTTCGGCCAGATGTGCACGACGTCGGGCATGGTGAAGAACACGTACGGCACCGGCTGCTTCCTGATGATGAACGCCGGCGACAAGCCGATCGAGTCGAAGAACAACCTCGTGACGACGATCGCGTGGCAGATCGGCGACAACGTGCAGTACGCGCTCGAAGGCAGCATCTTCATCGCCGGCGCGGTCGTGCAGTGGCTGCGCGACGGGCTCGGCATCATCAAGACGGCTGCCGAAATCGAAGCGCTCGCCGCGAGCGTCCCGCATAGCGACGGCGTCTATCTCGTGCCCGCGTTCGCGGGGCTCGGCGCGCCGCACTGGAACGCGCGCGCACGCGGGTCGGTGTTCGGCGTCACGCGCGGCACGACGTCCGCGCACCTCGCGCGCGCCGCGCTCGATGCGATCGCGTATCAGTCGCTCGACGTGCTGGCCGCGATGGAAGCCGATTCGGGCATCAGCATCGGCGAGCTGCGCGTCGACGGCGGCGCGAGCGCGAACGATCTGCTGATGCAGTTCCAGGCGGACCTGCTCGGCGTCGATGCGGTGCGCCCGCAGATCACCGAAACGACCGCGCTCGGCGCCGCATACCTCGCCGGCCTCGCGATCGGCTACTGGAAGAACCTCGACGAGGTGCGCAGCCAGTGGCAGCTCGATCGCCGCTTCGCGCCGTCGATGCCGAAGGACCAGGTCGAGCGCTGCATGGCCGGCTGGCAGCGCGCGGTGCGCGCCGCGAAGGCGTGGGCCGACGACGGCCGATAAGCGTCGCCGCCAGACGGAAAGACGACAACACACAACAACACCGGCGGACCGCGCAGCGCGCGAGTCTGCCCGGACATACGAGAGACGAACATGTCACCTTACATTGCAGAATTCATCGGCACCGCGATCCTCGTGCTGCTCGGCAACGGCGCGGTCGCGAACGTGCTGCTCGCGAAAACCAAGGGCAAAGGCGCGGACCTGATCGTGATCGTGATGGGCTGGGCGATGGCCGTATTCGTCGCGGTCTACGTGACCGCGTCGTTCAGCGGCGCGCACCTGAATCCGATCGTCACGATCAGCCTCGCGCTCGCCGGCAAGTTCGCGTGGTCGAAAGTCGGCGGCTACGTGCTTGCGCAGATGCTCGGCGGCATGGCGGGCGCGCTGCTCGTGTGGCTCGCGTATCGGCAGCACTTCGCGAAGGAAGCCGACGCCGACCTGAAGCTCGCGGTGTTCTGCACCGCGCCCGCGATCCGCAGCGTCACGCACAACGTGCTGACCGAAGCGATCTGCACGTTCGTGCTGATCCTCGGCGTGCTGTACCTCGCATCGCCGCAGGTCGGCCTCGGTGCGCTCGATGCGCTGCCGGTCGGCCTGCTCGTGCTCGGCATCGGGATCTCGCTCGGCGGCCCGACCGGCTACGCGATGAGCCCGGCGCGCGATCTGTCGCCGCGGATCATGCACGCGCTGCTGCCGATTCCGGGCAAGCGCGACAGCGACTGGCGCTACGCGTGGGTGCCGGTCATCGGCCCGCTGCTCGGCGGCGCGGCGGCGGCCGGCCTGTATCTGCGCCTGCACGCGACGGTCTGAGCGTCGCTTCGCCGGCGCGCGCGGCACGTCGCTGCCGCACGCGCCGGCAACGACACGCTTTCACTCTCTTCTTCGCAAGCCGCGTCGCCGCACGCGCGCGGTCCGGCGCCGACCGTCACGCGGCCGCCGCCAGCGACTTCAGCTTCACGTTCGTATCCGCGACTGCATCCGGCGCGACGTCGACGCCGCGCTCGACCAGCATTCTCGCGACCCGCATCTCCTTGACGAAACCCGACGCGCGCCCGAAGCCGCTCGCGGCGACCAGCCGCGCATGCGCGTCGAAATGAAAGTGGATTTCGGCGTCGTCGTCGAGCACGCGCGCGACGGTCAGCTCGCCGAGCGCCGGGTCGCCGGCCACCTGCAGCTGCGCGTCGTATTGATCGGACCAGAACCACGGCGTGTCGCGATACGGCTCGTCGGCGCCGAGCATGTTGCGCGCGGCGACGCGCGCCTGCGTTTCGGCGCCGTGCCACGTCTCCTGCCGCACGAGCCGTCCCGAACGGCCGCGCGGAAACACCGCGACGTCGCCGGCCGCATAAATGCCGGGCGCCGACGTCTCGAGCCGCGCATCGACGACGATCCCGCGATCGACGCGCAGGCCCGCATCGCGCGCGAGTTCGTCGGCCGGTTCGATACCGATGCCGGCGACGATCGTATCGGCGTGGAGCGTGCTGCCGTCGTCGAGCACGATCGCGAGCGCGCCGGCCGCCGTCCGCTCGATCGCAACCGGCGCGCAGTTCACGCGGATCGTCACACCGTGCTGCACGTGCAGCGCGTGCACGCGCGCGGCGATTGCCGCCGGCACCGCGCGCCCGAGCACGCGCGGCGCCGCGTCGAGCACCGTCACGCGACACCCGCGAAGCCGTGCGGACGCGGCAACCTCGAGTCCGATGAAGCCGGCGCCGATCGACACGATGCGCGCGCCGGGCACGAGCCGTGCGCCGAGCGCCGCCGCATCGTCGAGCGTGCGCAGCGCGAGCACGCCGTCGAGCGTCGCGCCCGGAATCGCGAGGCGGCGCGCACGTGCGCCGGTCGCGAGCAGCAGCGCGTCATAGCCGAACGTGCGGGCGCCCGCGACGCGGATTTCGCGGGCGTGCGGGTCGATGCGTTCGACCGTCGCGACGATCGGCTCGATGCCGTCCGCCGCCCACGCGCGCGGGTCGCGCAACTGACACTGCGCGGCGCTGCGTTCGCCCGTCAGCACGCCTTTCGACAACGGCGGCCGCTCGTACGGCAGGTGCGCCTCCGCACCGATCAGCACGATGCGCCCGCGCCACCCGCACTCGCGCAGCACCTGCGCCGCGCGGCCGCCTGCGTGCCCCGCACCGACGATCGCCATCACGCGTTCGGTCGCCATCGCGGTCATACCTCGATCAGGATGCGGCCGTCGTCGATCTTCGCGCGATACGTGCGCAGCTTCTCGCACGCGGGCGCGGACAGCGGCCGGCCGTCGCGCACGTCGAAGCGGCCGTTGTGCTTCGGGCATTCGATCACGTGATCGATCACGAGACCGTCTGCGAGATGCACGTGCTCGTGCGTGCACAGCCCGTCGCTCGCATACACGTTGCCGCCGATCCGGTAGATCGCATACGTGCGGCCTGCGTGGTCGAAGCGCGCGACGTCGTCTTCGTCGATGTCGTCGAGTGCGCCGGCGTCGATCCATTGCGTCATGATTCGCGTCTCCTTCGTTGAATGTGCGGGCCGCTCACGCACGCGCGGCATCCGGCACCGGACGCACGACGTGATGGGACGGATCGCGCGTCTGCCGGATCAGCGCGGGCACGATCTCCGCATACGCGGCGAGCGTGCTGCGGTACGGCGGCGGCATGTCGGCCTTTACCGCGTCGTGCAGCTTCGGCAGCGCATGGAACGGCACCATCGGAAACATGTGGTGCTCGACGTGGTAGTTCATGTTCCAGTACAGGAAGCGGAACACCGGATTCATCATCACGGTCCGGCAGTTGCGCCGATGATCGAGCACGTTCTCCGGCATTCCCGCGTGCTGCGTGAGGCCGAAGTACAGGTACAGCCACGCGCCGTAGAGACTCGGCAGCCCGACGTACAGCAGCGGCAGCATCGTGTGCCAGGCCAGCGACGCACCGATCGCCGCCGCATACACGGCCAGATGGATGCGCGCTTCGCGCACGACCTTCGGCCATTCCGATTCGGGCACGTACGTGCGCTCTTCGTCGTCGAGCCGGCCGACGAACGCGATCGCGACCATCTTGCGCAGTTCACCGGCCACATGCTTCAGCGCGACGACGTTCAGCGCGAGCGACAGCCAGTCGGTCGGCTTCGGCGCGGCGATCTCCGGGTCGCGTCCGACGACGAGCGTGTCGGTGTGGTGGCGCGCATGGCTCCACCGCCACACCGTCGCGCGGCGAAACACCTGGAACGACGCGACCTGATACAGCACGTCGTTCATCCAGCGCGTGCGAAACGCGGTGCCATGACCGCATTCGTGCCAGCGCGAATCGGCCGGGCTGCAGTACAGCGTGCCGTACACGAAGAACGCGGGAATCGTCCACGCCGAATGCGCGCGCCACGCGAGCCACGCCAATGCGCCGCTGACCGCGATCGCCGCGTACCAGATCAGCGTGTCGCGGATCGCGCGCGCATCGTCGCGCTGCATCAGCTGCTTCATCAGCGGTCGCGGCACCGGGCAGCGGTACCACTCGGCGTTGACGAGCCCGGCCGCGCGCGCACGCTCGCCGGCGCCGCCGATCATCCGGTATTCGTGACGGCGCGCCGATGCCGTGCGATCGCGCGCCTGGTCGTCCATGGGGGCCACTCGTGTCTCCTGTTCGTCGATGCTCGGAAAGCGGCGGGCGCTTCGGCAAGCGCTTCGGCGTGAAAGCAAAATTAGGCGACCGGCACCGCGCGCTCAACGGGAACATTGACGAAATTTCGCCAGCGTCCTAGCGTACCGGTCAGCGTCATTCCGAATGGCGAAGACAACGATGGAGACGACATGACACGCGAATCCGGTCCGCGCTGGCGCAAGCGCACCGCGCGCTTCGACGAGATCGCGGCGCTCGCCGGCGTCAGCACGACGACCGTCGATCGCGTGCTGAACGAGCGCGGCAGCGTATCCGCGCACGCACGCGAGCGTGTGGTCGCCGCGGCCCGGCAGCTCGGCGTGCCGCGGCAGCTGCCCGACACGCGGCATGGACTGATCCACGTCGACGTGCTGCTGCCGGACACCGATACGCCGTTCTTCCGCCGGCTGCAGCAGGCGCTGCAGCGCTCGCTGCAGATGCTCGACCGCCGCGTGGTCGTGCACCGGACGATCCTGCCCGCGGCGGACGACGCGCGCGCGGCCGCCCTGATCGAACGGCCCGCGTACCGGCGCGCGGCGCTGATCGTCACGGCGCCCGACACGCCGCGCGTGCGCGACGCACTGGCCGGCGCGATCGCGCGCGGCGAAACCGTCGTCACGATGGTCACCGACATCTCCGGCATTGCGCGCGTGCACTACGCGGGCATCGACAACTACCGCGCCGGCCGCACGGCCGGCTACTACATCGGCCGCCTCGCGGCGCGCGCGGGCCGCGTGCTGCTGCTCGGCGCGCGGATGGGATACCGCGCGCATGCGGAGCGGCTCGCCGGCTGCGTCGATCAGCTGACCGACGCATTCGCGGCGCTGCGCTGCAGCGACGAGCCGATCGAGACGTTCGATCAGGACGACCGGTGCTACCGCGCGGTGACCGACGCATTGCGCCGGCACGACGATCTGGTCGCGATCTACAACAGCGGCGCCGGTTCGGCCGGCATCGAAGCCGCGCTGCGCAACGCGGACGCGGCGCACCGCGTCGTGTGGATCGGACACGAGATGCTCGACGAGCACCGCGCGTTCATCGAGGCCGGCGCGATGGACATCGCAATCGACCAGGATCCGGACGGGCAGGCGATCTCCGCGCTGCAGCATGTGCTGCACGCGTGCGGAATCGTCGAACAGCCGCCGCCGCGCGAAGCGGTCGAATTCCGCGTGTTCTGTTCGGCGAACGTCAGGACGAGCGCGTATCTGCAGGCTTGAGCCGCGCGGCGCGAAAAAATCGACCGTCGCGTTGGCGATTTTTCGTCAACGTCGGTCATGCGGCGCGCGCCGCGCATCCGTAAATTGGACAGCCATCGCAATACGACGACAAAGAGGAGACGATGGCCGAACCGATTCTCGTCGGCGTCAACATCGACGGCGTGCTCGAACACGACGGGCTGCCGCCGCCGTCGCCGGCCGAACGCTTCCGGATGATCGCGGCCGCCCGCGCGTTCGACTACGTCGAAAAGAATCCGCTGCGCGGCGAAGACCTGTCGCCGTATTTCGCGCTGGTCGAGCGCCACGCGCTGCCGATCCGCGTGATCGGCGGCATCTGGCGCGCGGGCGCCGACGAAGCGCACGTGGCCGAGATCGTCGACGCCGGCGCGCGGTTCGGCAGCACGGTGCTCAACTGCCAGCTGCATGCGCATCATGCGGACGGCCATCCGCTGTCGGACCGCGAGGTCGCCGACTTCTATCTGCGCGCTTACGAACGCGGCGAGCGGGTCGGCTGCCTGCCGAGCGTCGAAGTGCACGTCGACATGTGGAGCGAGGATTTCACACGCATCGCGCGGGTCGCGCAACACGTCGATGCAGCCGGCGCGCCGTTCCGGATCACGCTCGACCATTCGCATCTGCTGTTCAAGATCGGCAACCGTGCGGAACTCGCCGCATCGCACGTCGACAGCGAGCCCGACGGCGGACGCGCGCTGCTCGACCCCGCATCGCCGACGGCGATCTATACCGACTGGATCGCGCGCGGGTGGGTGCGGCACGCGCATGCGCGCAGCGTGATTCCGAACAATCCGGACAACCGCTGGATGCGCCGCGCGGACGGCAGGCCCGGCCGCGGCATTCAGTATCCGTTCGTCGCGCCCGCGCCGGGCACCTATCACGGCGCATGGGACGCCGCACGGCTCGACACGTGGAAGGAAGCGCTGCGCCAGCTGCTGCGCTGGCAAGTCCGCACGCAGCCTGCGCAGCTCGAGCAGATCAGCTGCGAATTCATTCCGTTTCCGGACTACGGCGGCGGCGCGCGCTATTCGATCTTCGACAACAACGTCGCGTGCGCGCACTGGCTGCGCGACACGTGGCGCGCGCTCGCCGCGCAGGCGGCCGATGCGCGCGCCGCCACCTGATTCGCCCCACACGACACCGGAGGACGCAACGATGACGCAAGCATTTCACTTTTCGCTGAACCGGATGAGCGCGCCGCGCATGCCGCTCGATCGCTACGTCGCGCTGTGCCGGCGTCTCGGCATCGATGCGATCGAGATCCGCAACGACGTCGACGGCGTCGAGATCGCCGATGGCACGCCGGCCACGACCGTGCGCGCGACGGCCGAAGCCGGCGGCGTGACGATCCTGACGATCAACGCGCTGCAGCGCTTCGACCAATGGAACGCCGAGCGCGCGGACGAAGCGACGGCGCTGGCCGATTACGCCGCGCAATGCGGCGCACGCGCACTCGTGCTGTGCCCGACCAACAGCCGCGGCGATACGCGCAGCGCCGATGCGCGCCACGCCGATCTCGTGAACGCGTTGAAGGCGCTCGAGCCGATCCTCGACGCGCGCGGCCTGCTCGGCTTCATCGAACCGCTCGGCTTCGACGAGTGCGCGCTGCGCCGCAAGTCCGACGCGGTGAAGGCGATCTACGACGCAGCTGGCGAACAGGTGTTCCGGCTCGTGCACGACACGTTCCACCATCACCTGGCCGGCGAAGACATCTTCTTCCCGAACCTGACGGGCCTCGTGCACCTCTCGGGCGTCGACGAAGCCGATCTGCCGGTCGCGCGGATGCGCGACGGTCATCGCGTACTGGTCGGCGCTGCGGACCGGCTCGGCAACATCCGCCAGTTGCGCGAACTGCTCGCGCGCGGCTACCGCGGCGCGTTGTCGTTCGAACCGTTCGCGGACGAAATCGCCGCAGCCGACGACATCGAAGGCCGGCTGCGCGCGAGCATCGACTACGTCCGCTCGGAGTTGGCCGCACGCTGAGCGGCGCGGCAACGCACGAGACATACGCGTCGGCGACGGCCGGCACGCGAGCCGGCGTCCGTCGCACGTTTGGACCGCGCACGTCGAAGCCGCCGCGAAACCGCGAAGCCGAAAAGCCGTGCCGCGCAGCCGCCCGACCGGCGCTCATCGGAATCAACAGGAGAAGGCATGATCGAATTCGCTTTGTTCGGCGCAGGCAGAATCGGAAAGATTCATGCGGCGAATCTCGCGCGCCATCCCGGCGCGAAGCTGAAATACGTGATCGACCGGCATGCGCGGTCGGCCGCCGCGCTCGCACACGCGCACGGCGCGCAGGTCGCCGACATCGAGCGTGCGCTCGGCGATGCGGCGGTGCGCGCGGTCGTGATCGCGTCGAGCACCGATACGCATGCGGACCTGATCGTCGCCGCAGCGAATGCGGGCAAGGCGGTGTTCTGCGAAAAGCCGGTCGATCTGAGCATCGAGCGCTCGCGCGAATGCGCGGACGTCGTGCGCCGCAACGGCGTGACCTGCATGATCGGCTTCCAGCGCCGCTTCGATCCGACGTTCGCCGCGCTGAAGGCGCGCGTCGAGCACGGGGAGATCGGCGAGCCGGAGATGCTGATCGTCACGAGCCGCGACCCCGGCGCGCCGCCGCTCGACTATCTCCGCAGCTCGGGCGGCATCTTCAAGGACATGCTGATCCACGACTTCGACGTGTTCCGCTGGATCCTCGGCGACGAAGCGCAGACGCTGCATGCGACCGGCAGCTGCCTGACCGATCCGGCCGTGCGCGACGCCGGCGACCTCGATTCGACGGCCGTCACGATCCGCACGCGGCGCGGGCTGCTGTGCCAGATCAATACGTCGCGGCGCGCCGCGTACGGCTACGACCAGCGCTTCGAGCTGCTCGGCAGCCGCGGGATGCTGCAGGCCGGCAACGTGCGCGCGACCGAGGTCAGCGCGTGGTCGGCGCGCGCCATCGCGATCGACGTGCCGGAACCGTTCTTTCTCGAACGCTATCGGCATGCGTATGCGGCCGAGATCGCGCACTTCGTCGATGCGCTGCGCGACGGCGCGCCGGTCAGGACGACGATCGACGACGGACTCGCGGCGCTCGAGCTGGCCGAAGCCGCGATCGCGTCGTGGCAGACGGGGCGCGTGGTCGAGGTGTGACGGCAGCAGCAGTCGCGCACGCAGACATTCGGCTGCACGCTGGCCGCGGCGCGCGGTCACGAAGCGGCCGCCGCGCACAACGAGCGGTGCGCGGCGGCCGGACGAAAGCACGTATCATGGCGGGATGATCGGCGTCGCCGATTTCCCCGCTTTCTCACCCATCATGCTCGATCACCTCATCTGCGACTGCGACGGCGTGCTCGTCGACAGCGAAGTCATTGCCGACCGCGTGCTGCTCGACACGCTGTCCGCGACGTTCCCGCACCTCGATTTCGAAGCCGCCGCGAAGACGGCGTTCGGTCAGCAGACGTCGCGCTTTCTCGCCGGCCTCGAAGCGCGCTTCGGCATCCGGATGCCCGACAACTTCATCGAGACCGTCGAGCACAACATCGAAGTCGAGCTCGCGAAGTCGCTCGCACCGATCACCGGCGTGCGCGACGCACTGCTGAAGGTCGAGCTGCCGGCCGCGGTCGTGTCGAACAGCCGCCTCGCGCGCGTGCGCAATTCGCTGAAGCGCGCGGCGCTCACCGAGATCTTCGGCGATCGCGTGTTCAGCTCCGAGCAGGTCGCACGACCGAAGCCCTATCCCGACGTCTATCTGTACGCCGCGCAGACGCTCGGCATCGCGCCGCAGCGCTGCATCGTCGTCGAAGACAGCGTATCGGGGCTGAACGCCGCACGCGCGGCCGGCATGAAGACGATCGCATTCGTCGGCGCGAGCCACATTCCCGACAACTACGCGGACGCGCTGCGCGCGATGGGCATCACGCGGATCATGCGGACGATGGACGAACTGCCGGCGCTCGTCGCGGCCGGCATGCGCGGCGAATTCGGCGACGTGCAGTCCTGAGCGCGCGGCGCTAAGACGCGCGACGCGATGCGCCCGCGCGCGGATGCCGCGACACGGGCGCGTCGATATGCGTGGTGCCTTCGCCGTTACACCGGTTCGCAGCAACGCTCGCGCGCGGCCGCCAGCGCCGCGCGGAATTCGACGAGCTCCGCGATCGTCAGCATCGGCAGGCGATGCCGTTGCGCGAAACGCTCGACGTCGTCGCCGCGCGTCATCGTGCCGTCCGGATTCATCAGCTCGCACAGCACGCCGGCCGGTTTCAGCCCGGCCAGAATCGCAAGATCGACCGTGCCTTCGGTATGGCCGCGCCGCGCGAGCACGCCGCCCGGTTGCGCGCGCAACGGAAACACGTGGCCGGGACGCACGATGTCGTGCGGCTTCGCATCGTCGGCGATCGCCGCGCGGATCGTCGTCACGCGGTCGGCCGCCGACACGCCCGTATGCACACCTTCGCGCGCCTCGATCGACACGGTGAAGGCCGTGCCGTTGCGGCTCTCGTTGGTCTGAACCATCGGCGGCAGCTCGAGCGCGCGCACCTTGTCGTCGGTCAGGCACAGACACACGATCCCGCTGCATTCGCGAATCAGCAGCGCCATCGTTTCCGGCGTGATGCGTTCTGCGGCAACGATCAGGTCGGCCTCGTTCTCGCGGTCGTGGTCGTCCTGCAGCACGACCGCGCGCCCCGCGCGCATTGCATCGAGCGCGGCGGCAATGCGCGGCGGCACCGGTTCGGAGTCGAGCAACGGGAGATCGGCAAAGGCGTCGGCAGGCGCCGACGAAACGGACATCAAGGACATGTGAAACGCTCCTCGCAAATACGATTTGGGCGAAAAACGTTTCAGGGCATTGCAAACAGACAGAACGACGATCCGCTTCGCACGCGCGGCGAAGCGGCCCTGACGGACATGACTATCTGCACATCTTCTCTCATCCGGACTGTAACCGTCGGCTCTGGCATTCGACCAGATCTGCTGACCCCGCGCGGATGCGCGGGCGCTCGCGGGCTCGCCGGCTTTCGCCGGCCTACCGCCGGTGGGGAATTTCGCCCCGCCCTGAAGACGCACTGATTGCCGGCGGCGGTCGCCCGTCGCCGGCGGGGCCAAGCATACAACAGCCGTGCAGCCGGCGTCGTCGAAGACCCTACTGACGACGCCGTCTAAGCGCACCGTGCCGGCCGTCCATCGGCCGGCGCAGCGCCCGCTCAGCCGGCCGCATGCGACGCGTCGGGCACGATCCAGCGCGGCGGCACCTCGGGGCTCACCGTCACGCGAAACGCGCGTGCGTCGCTGTCGCCCGGATTGCGCAGGCTGTACGGCTGGTCGGCGTCGAACACGATCGCATCGCCGGTCGCGAGCAATTGCCGGCGATCGTGCACGCTGATCTCGAGCGTGCCTTCGCTGACCACGAGGTTCACCGTCGTGCCCGGCGCGCGCGGCGTGCCCGGCTCCGTATGCAGCGGCGCGATCCGCAATTCGTGGAATTCGGCCGCGGCCGGCTCGCCTTCCGGATACAGCGCGCGCGACGAAAACCGGCCGTTCGAACTGACGACGCGCGACGCGCGATCGGCCGCCAGATGCTCGAAGCCGTTCACCGCATGGCGGCGCAGGAATGCGGCGACCGACACCTTCAGCGCGGCCGCGATCTTGCAGAGCACCTTGATCGACGGCACGCTGCGCGCCGATTCGATCTGCGCGAGCATCGCGCGCGACACGCCGGACAGCCGCGCGAGCGCATCGAGCGACAACTGCCGCTCCGCACGCAGCCGGGCCAGGTTCACGCCGACGACCTGTTCGAGAGCGTCGAGCGATGCGGACGTCCGCGTATCGGCGGCAGCGCCGGACTCGAACGAGGACACGTCGCGCACGAGCGTCAGGGGTGAAGACATAGCATTGCCTCCGGGCCGCCGCGCGGCCCTGCGTATGGGTAAGCCGGGATCGGAATCGGATTGCGCCGCGAACGGCGCGTATCGAGACGCTATCACCCGGCCTGGCGCGGGCAAACGAAGTTATCTTCACACCGTTATCAGCATCGCGGAGGAATGCGTTTCTCGCCGCACCGTTCCTGCCGCTATGGCGCCGCTCACTGCGCAGCCGGCGCGGTGCCGCGCGCGGGCCCGCGCGCATCGAGCCGCATCGCGAGCCACGTGACGACGAGCGCCGCGAACGTCACCGCGACGGCGACCCACGGCAGCGCGTCGAGCGCGAAACCGTGTTCGAGCGCGAGCCCGCCGAGCCACGCGCCGCCCGCGTTGCCGACGTTGAACGCGCCGATGTTCAGCGTCGACGCGAGGTTCGGCGCGCTCGCGGCCTTCTCGACCACGCGCGCCTGCAGCGGCGGCACGGTCGCGAACGCGGCGATTCCCCAGACGAACACGGTGACGGCCGCGGCGACCGGCTGATGGCTCGTCTTCGCGAACACGGCCATCACGGCCATCAGCGCCACGAGAATCGCGATCAGCGAAGGCATCAGCGCGCGGTCCGCGAGCTTGCCGCCGAGCGTGTTGCCGACCGTGAGGCCCGCGCCGAACAGCACGAGGATCAGCGCGACCGCGCGCGGCGAATAGCCGGTCACGCTCTCGAGAATCGGCGCGATGTACGTGAACACGACGAACACGCCGCCGAAGCCGAGCACCGTCATCAGCAGCGCGAGCCACACCTGCGGCTCCTTCAGCACGCGCACTTCGTGGCCGAGGCCGACCGGCCCGCTGTCGTGCCGGTTCGGCACGAGCGCGGTGACGCCGCCGAGCGACAGCACGCCGAGCGCGGCGACGATCCAGAACGACGCGCGCCAGCCGAGCAGCTGGCCGACGAACGTGCCGAACGGCACGCCGAGCACGTTCGACAGCGTGAGGCCCGTGAACATCAGCGCGATCGCGCTCGCGCGCTTGTCGACCGGCACGAGCGACGCGGCAACCACCGCGCCGATCCCGAAGAACGACCCGTGCGCGAACGACGTGACGACGCGCGCGACCATCAGCATGCCGTAGCCGGAAGCCGTCGCGCACAGCACGTTGCCGACGATGAAGATCGCCATCAGCAGCTGCAGCGCGGCCTTGCGCGGCATGCGGCTCGTCAGCACCGCGAGCAGCGGCGCGCCGACCGCGACGCCGAGCGCGTAGCCGGTCACGAGCAGGCCGGCCGACGGCAGCGACACGGCCAGGTCGTGCGCGACTTCGGGCAGCAGCCCCATGATGATGAATTCGGTGGTGCCGATGGCGAACGCGCTGATCGCCAGCGCGAGTAACGGAATGGGCATGGTGTTCTCCATAGCGCGGCGGACGCGGCGCGCGGTCGGCGCCGCACCGCACAAAAGTCGGGACGTGCGCGCATTGTCCCGAAGCCGCTCATATTTGATAATTGGCGTCGCCTTTGAACCATTTTCAAAAGATTCTGGAAAATCCGATGGACCGACTGGGCGATATCCGGCTGTTCGTGGAAGCGGCCGAGCTGGGCAGCCTGTCCGCTGCCGGGCGCAAGCTGAATCTCACGCCGGCCGCCGCGAGCGCGCGGCTCGCGAAGCTGGAGGCGAAGACGGCGACGCGGCTCTTCGAGCGCTCGACGCGGCAGCTGCGGCTCACCGACGAGGGCCGCCTGTACCTGAACTGCTGCCGGCAGGCGCTGCAGGCGCTCGACGACGCGGACGCGATGCTGCAGGAAGGCCGCAACGTGGTGGCCGGCAAGGTACGGCTGTCGTCGACGTCCGATTTCGGCCGCAACCAGCTGCTCGACTGGCTCGACGAATTCACGGCGCTCCATCCGGGCGTCACGTTCTCGCTGACGGCGTCCGATTCGTCGTCGAATCTGTGGCAGGACGAGATCGACCTCGCGATCCGCTTCGCCGCGCCGCCCGACGGCGCGCTGATCGCGCGCCGGCTCGCCGCGAACCGGCGCGTGCTGTGCGCGGCGCCGTCGTTCATCGAGCGCTACGGCGCGCCGGCCGATCCGCACGATCTGGCGCGCTTTCCGTGCAACGTGATCACGATCGCGTCGGGCCCGATGAACACGTGGCGCTTCACGCGCGGCGACGACGTGCAGACCTACACGGTGCCGATGTCGGGCGCGTTCGAGACCAACGACGGCGGCCTCACGCGCGAGTGGACGCTGCGCGGCCACGGCATCGCGCTGAAGTCGCTGTGGGACATCGCCGACGACGTGCGCGCGGGCCGGCTGCGCGTGCTGCTGCCCGAGTGGCGGCACCAGGACGCGCCGCTGCACGCGATCTACCACAGCAAGCGCTACATGGCGCCGCGCGTGCGCGTGCTGCTCGACTTTCTCGCCGAGCGCTTCGCGCGCGAGGAAGCCGCGCTGGAAGATCTGCTCAATGCGTGCCGGTGACGGGAAGCCGCGCGTGACAGGGGTCCGGACCCGACGTGCCGTCGCGCGTGCGCGATCCGGGCGCCGCGGCACGCGGCGTGAAAAGCTATAATGACGGGCTTTCCCGACGGCTTTTCCTGCTCCACGCGCGCTGCGCGCGCCGGTCCGCATGCGGACGCTGCACGAACCCGCGTATCGGCTACGCGGCCGTCCCGATTCACCCTTGACGACGCCCCCAGGTCAACCACTGCGAACGGCGAATCCCCATGACGAAGAAAGTTTACGTAAAGACCTTCGGCTGCCAGATGAACGAGTACGACTCGGACAAGATGGTGGACGTGCTCAATGCGGCCGAAGGCCTCGAAAAGACCGACACGCCCGAAGACGCCGACATCATCCTGTTCAACACGTGCTCGGTGCGCGAAAAGGCGCAGGAGAAGGTGTTCTCCGATCTCGGCCGCGTGCGCGAGCTGAAGGAAGCGAAGCCGGATCTGCTGATCGGCGTCGGCGGCTGCGTCGCGAGCCAGGAAGGCGCGTCGATCGTGTCGCGCGCGCCGTACGTCGATCTCGTGTTCGGTCCGCAGACCTTGCATCGCCTGCCGCAGATGATCGATGCGCGGCGCACGAGCGGCCGCGCGCAGGTCGACATCACGTTCCCGGAAATCGAGAAGTTCGACCATCTGCCGCCCGCACGCGTCGAAGGTCCGACCGCGTTCGTGTCGATCATGGAAGGCTGCTCGAAGTACTGCAGCTACTGCGTGGTGCCGTACACGCGCGGCGACGAGGTGTCGCGCCCGCTCGACGACGTGCTGACCGAGATTGCGGGGCTCGCCGATCAGGGCGTGCGCGAAGTCACGCTGCTCGGCCAGAACGTGAACGCGTACCGCGGCGCGCTGACCGCCGGGTCGTCCGAGATCGCCGATTTCGCGACGCTGATCGAATACGTCGCCGACATCCCCGGCATCGAGCGGATCCGCTACACGACGTCGCATCCGAAGGAATTCACGCAGCGCCTGATCGACACGTACGCGAAGGTGCCGAAGCTCGTGAACCATCTGCACCTGCCGGTGCAGCACGGCTCGGACCGTATCCTGATGGCGATGAAGCGCGGCTACACGGTGCTCGAATACAAGTCGGTGATCCGCAAGCTGCGCGCGATCCGCCCCGATCTGTCGCTGTCGACCGACCTGATCGTCGGCTTCCCCGGCGAGACCGACGACGATTTCGACAAGATGATGGCGCTCGTGCACGACATGCGCTACGACACGAGCTTCTCGTTCATCTACAGCCCGCGTCCCGGCACGCCGGCCGCGAACCTGCACGACGACACGCCGCGCGACGTGAAGCTCAAGCGCCTGCAGCATCTGCAGGCGACGATCGAGGAAAACGTCGCGCGCATCAGCCGGTCGATGGTCGGCAAGGTCGAGCGGATCCTCGTCGAAGGGCCGTCGCGCAAGGACCCGAACGAACTCGCGGGCCGCACAGAAAACAACCGGGTCGTGAATTTCCCGGCGCCGCTCGCGTCGCATCCGCGCCTGATCGGCCAGATGATCGACGTGAAGATCAACCACGCGTACCCGCACTCGCTGCGCGGCGAGCTGCTGCTCGTCAGCGACGAAGCAAGCGCGGCCACGCACTGACGTTCCACCGGAGCCCGACGCCACTTTGAAGACCGCCCAAGCACTGGAATTCACCGCGCCGCGCGACGACAACGCGCGCCTCGCGAATCTCTGCGGCCCGCTCGACGAGAATCTGCGGCAGATCGAACAGGCGCTCGACGTCACGCTCGCGCGGCGCGGCCACCGGATCGCGATCCGCGGCCGCGGCGCGAAGCTCGCGCTCGCGGCACTCGAGAACTTCTACAACCGCGCGCGCGATCCGCTGTCGGTCGACGACATCCAGCTCGCGCTCGTCGAAGTGCGCCATACGGCCGGCAACGGCCGCCAGGACACGCTCGACGTACGCTTTCGCGGCGACCCCGATCATCCGTTCGACGAGCCGGCCGTCCAGCTCGACGACGACGACGCGCTCGACGAGCCCGCGCCGAAGCTCTACACGCGGCGCGCGGACCTGCGCGGCCGCACGCCCGCGCAGCGCGAGTACCTGAAGCAGATCCTGTCGCACGACGTGACGTTCGGCATCGGGCCGGCCGGCACCGGCAAGACCTACCTCGCGGTCGCATGCGCGGTCGACGCGCTCGAGCGCGACCAGGTCAAGCGGATCGTGCTGACGCGTCCGGCCGTCGAGGCCGGCGAGCGGCTCGGCTTCCTGCCGGGCGATCTCGCGCAGAAGGTCGATCCGTATCTGCGCCCGCTGTACGACGCGCTGTACGACCTGCTCGGCTTCGACAAGACCGCGAAGATGTTCGAGCGCCAGATGATCGAGATCGCGCCGCTCGCGTACATGCGCGGCCGCACGCTGAATCACGCGTTCATCATCCTCGACGAGGCGCAGAACACGACGCCCGAGCAGATGAAGATGTTCCTCACGCGGATCGGCTTCGGCTCGAAGGCCGTCGTCACCGGCGACACGAGCCAGGTCGACCTGCCGCGCGGCCACAAGAGCGGCCTCGTCGAAGCGCAGCAGGTGCTCGGCGGCGTGCGCGGGATCGCGCTCACGCGTTTCACGAGCGCGGACGTCGTCCGTCATCCGCTCGTCGCGCGCATCGTCGAGGCGTACGACGAATTCCACGCGCAGCGCCAGGACACCTGACCGGACGGCCGCGCCCGCGCGCCGCCGCAGCCCGGCCCGCCGCAGCGCGCGCCGGGCTTTTTTGCGCGTGCGGGCGGGCCTGCCCGAATTCGGGTGCGATCGGCCGTTTGGTGTATCCTCATCGCGTTCCAATCGCCGCACGCGTCATGAAATCCTCCCGTTCCCGCCAGTCCGGGCGCGCCCAATCGGCCGCCTCCCCGTCCACCCGTGTTTCGCTGTTCGACGCGAAGGGCAAGGCCCGGACCGTCAACGCGCAGGGGCTGCGCATCGACTTTCCGGACGGCCGCAGCCTGATGTTCGATCTGTCGGGCAGCTCGGGCGACGCGGCCGTCGCGATCGTCGCGCAGCACAACGATTCGGCGATGCGCGCGAAGCTCGCGGTACAGCCCGAGCACTACGACAGCATCACGCTGCACGTCGGCGCCGAACCGGCGCCGCGCGAAGGCGAAGGCGACGGCGAATTCCGCGAGCCGGAACTCGATCTGTCCGTGCAGTACGGCGACGAAATCGCGCCCGACGTGCGCAAGACGCTGCCGAAGCGCAAGCTGATCGCCGAATGGATCGAGCCGGCGCTGTTCTCGAGCGCACAGCTCACGGTGCGCTTCGTCGGCGAGGAGGAAGGCCGCACGCTGAACGCCGGCTACCGCCACAAGGACTATCCGACCAACGTGCTCACGTTCGCGTACGACCCGGCGCCGGACGGCACCGTGATCGGCGATCTCGTGCTGTGCTGTCCGGTCGTCGAGAAGGAAGCGCAGGAGCAGGGCAAGCCGCTCGACGCGCACTACGCGCACCTGCTCGTGCACGGCGTGCTGCACGCGCAGGGCTACGATCACGAAACCAGCGACGAGGATGCGGCCGAAATGGAAGCGCTCGAAGTCGACATCCTCGCGAAGCTCGGCTTTCCGAACCCTTACCGGTAACCCGGCCCGACGATGCGCAGCGCCGCGATGCTTCCGCCCGCCTACCCGCCGTCGATCGGCGAAGGGCGACTGCTGACGGAGGACGAGCTCGCCGCGTCGCTCGCGCACACGATGCGCGACTGGGACGGCCGGCAGGATCTGTGGCTGTTCGGCTATGGATCGCTGATCTGGAATCCCGGGCTGCCGACGGTGGCGGCCGTGCGCGCCAAGGTGCACGGCTATCATCGCGGCCTCTACCTGTGGTCGCGCGTGAACCGCGGCACGCCCGAGCGGCCGGGCCTCGTGCTCGCGCTCGACCGCGGCGGCTCGTGCTCGGGCATCGCGTTCCGGATCGCCGGGCCGACCGCGCAGCCGCACCTCGAGACGCTGTGGAAACGCGAGATGCCGATGGGCTCGTACCGGCCCGCGTGGCTGCCGTGCTCGCTCGAGACCGGCGAACGCGTGAACGCGCTCGCGTTCGTGATGCGCCGCGACGCGCCGACCTATACCGGCAAGCTGCCCGATGCCGTCGTGAAGCAAGTGTTCGACTGCGCGGCCGGCCGCTACGGCACGACGCTCGACTACGTGAGCCGCACGGTCGACGCGCTGCGCGCGAGCGGCATTCCGGACCGCGCACTCGAAGGGCTGCTCGCGCGATGCCGGTGACGCGCGTAGCCGGTCCACGCGGCGCGGCGCCCGCCGGCGCCGCGCGCCATGCTCGCCGTTTCGAACGAGGTTCCCGCCGATGAAGCCGTCACGCCGATCCCGCTGGAAACTGGCCGCACTGCTCGTCGCCGCGAGCGTCGCGCTGTCCGGCTGCGGCATCTTGGGCTGCGGCGGCGCCGCGACCAACGGCGCGGCGGCCGGCGGCTGCTCGGCCGGCATGCGCTTCTGAACGGCGGGCCGCCCGCGCATGCGGCAGAATGCCGCTCGCGATGCCGGTCTCGCGTGCCGCCCGACCGTCGGCAGCCGGCTTCGGCGATCCCACCCCGCTTTTTGCGCCGCTGCCCGCCGGTTTTTTCTGAGATAGGATGGACACCGGGACGACGCCGCGCCGCGGCGCATCCCGCGAGCGGCGCGGCGTCGTCGCGTACGCTGGCCGTTCGGCCGGTCCGACACAGCCGCGCCATGCCCTTGGTGTATCCTTGCCTACTCCGTGACATCGCGCCCCGGCACGACCCGGGCGCACCATCATGAACGATTCGTATCCCAGTCGAAAGCCAACCGACAAACCGCAAGAAAAGCGCTCGCTGCTCGAGCGCCTGACCGACTTCATCTCGCCCGAGCCCGACTCCCGCGGCGAGCTGCTGGAAATCCTGCAGGACGCGCACGAACGCAACCTGATCGACGCCGATTCGCTGTCGATGATCGAAGGCGTGTTCCAGGTATCCGACCTGTGCGCGCGAGACATCATGGTGCCGCGCGCGCAGATGGACGCGATCAACATCGCGGACAAGCCCGAAGACTTCATCCCGTTCGTCCTCGAGAAGGCGCACTCGCGCTATCCGGTGTACGAGGAGAATCGCGACAACGTGATCGGCGTGCTGCTCGCGAAGGATCTGCTGCGCTTCTATGCGGAAGAGGAATTCGACGTGCGCGGGATGCTGCGTCCGGCCGTGTTCATTCCGGAATCGAAGCGCCTGAACGTGCTGCTGCACGACTTCCGCGTGAACCGCAATCATCTGGCGATCGTCGTCGACGAGTACGGCGGCGTCGCCGGCCTGATCACGATCGAGGACGTGCTCGAACAGATCGTCGGCGACATCGAGGACGAATACGACTTCGACGAAGAAGCCGGCAACATCATCTCGGGGCCGGACGGCCGCTATCGCGTGCGCGCGCTGACCGAGATCGAGCAGTTCAACGAGACGTTCGGCACCGACTTCTCCGACGACGAAGTCGACACCATCGGCGGGCTCATCACCCATCATTTCGGACGCGTGCCGCACCGCGGCGAGAAGCTGCAGCTCGGCAACATCATGTTCGAGATCCAGCGCGGCGACGCGCGTCAGATCCACGTGCTGCTGGTGCGCCGCAATCCGCTCGCGAGCCGCCGCGCCGAAACCTCGCACGAGGACTGATCGTCCCGCGCTGGCCGCCCCTCCTTCAACCGCTCGCCTGTTCCGCTTCACATGGACGATCCGATCCCGTCCCGCCCGGCTGGCGGCCTGCTCGCGCCCGCCCCCGGCCGCACGCTGCCGCGCTGGCACTATCCGGCCGCGCTGCTCGCCGGCGCAGCCAATACGCTCAGCTTCGCGCCGACGCCGCACGGCGGCTGGCTGCAGCTCGCCGTGTTCGTGTGGTTCTTCGCGCAGCTCACGCGCACCGCGAGCTGGCGCAGCGCCGCGCTCACCGGCGGCGCGTTCGGCTTCGGCAACTTCATCACCGGCATCTGGTGGCTCTACATCAGCATGCACGTGTACGGTGAGATGGCCGCGCCGCTCGCCGGCGGCGCGCTCGTGCTGTTCTCGCTGTATCTGTCGCTGTACCCGGCGTTCTCCGCCGGGCTCTGGTCGTGCTGCGCGGGGCACGCGTGGCATCGCCGCGAGCCCGACCCGCGACCGTTTGCGCCGACCTGGCACGGCGCGTTCGCGTTCGCGAGCGCGTGGGCACTCGGCGAATGGCTGCGCGGCACCGTGTTTACCGGCTTTCCGTGGCTCGCGAGCGGCTATCCGCAGGTCGAAGGCCCGTTCGCGGGCTTCGCGCCGATCGTCGGCGTGTACGGTATCGGCTGGGTGCTCGCGCTGTTCGCGGCGCTCGTCGTGCAGGCGCTCGCGGCCGCACGCGGTACGCCCGCGCCCGTCCGCGATGGCGGCCGCGCGGGCAACGCAAGCATCCGGATCGCCGCGCCGGCCGGCCTCGCGCTGGCGCTCGTCGCGGCCGGCCTCGCGCTGTCGCAGGTCGCGTGGACGGTGCCCGCGAACGCGCCGCTCACGGTGCGGCTGCTGCAGGGCAACGTGAAGCAGGACATCAAGTTCGAGCAGGCCGGCATCGACGCGGCGATCAAGATGTACCAACGGATGATCACCGAAAAGCCGGCCGATCTGATCGTCACGCCGGAGACCGCGATCGCGGTGATGATCCAGGAGCTGCCCGAGCCGTTCGCGGTCGCGATCCGCAAGTTCAGCGACACGACGGGCTCGGCCGTGCTGTTCGGCGCGGTCGGCGCGTCGGTGACCGAGGACGGCCGCTACGTCGACTACACGAACAGCCTGTACGGCGTGACGCCGAACTCGCGCGACATCTATCACTACGACAAGCACCACCTCGTGCCCTTCGGCGAATTCATTCCGTGGGGCTTCCGCTGGTTCGTCGATCTGATGAAGATGCCGCTCGGCGACTTCGCGCGCGGCGCGCCGGTGCAGAAGCCGTTCCTGGTGCACAACCAGCCGGTGATGGCCGACATCTGCTACGAGGACATCTTCGGCGAGGAAATCGCCGCGACGATCCGCGACAATCCGCAGCCGCCCGGCGTGCTCGTCAACGTGACGAACCTCGCGTGGTTCGGCGACACGATCGCGCTCGACCAGCATCTGCAGATCGCGCGGATGCGTGCGCTGGAAACGGGGCGCCCGATGCTGCGCTCGACGAACACCGGGATGACGGCCGCGATCGACGCGCGCGGGCGCGTGCTCGGCCAGCTCAAGCCGTTCACGATCGGCTCGCTCGACGTGCGCATCGAAGGCACGAGCGGCTTTACGCCGTACGTGACGAGCGGCAACGACGCGGTGCTCGCGGTGTCGATCGTGCTGCTCGCGCTCGGCTTCGCGTTCGGGCCGCGGCTGCGTCGCCGCAACGGCGCGCGAGCGGACGACGAACCGCTCGCGTGACACGAGCGGCGGCCGTCACGTGCTGCGTGACGGCCGTTGCCGCTTCGACACGCCGCCGTGCCGAAGCGTCGGCGGACCGGCAGCGCGGGAAACGGGAACCCGCCGCGCCCATCCGAAAACCGCGCGCCGGGCGCCGGCTCGACGCCGTTACCGCGGCTGCGCGGCCAGGCGCCGCAGATCGCGGCTCACGTCGTCCATCACCGGCTCCCAGTCGCCGAACGTACGTTGCCGATACAACGTCGCGCTCGGATACCACGGACTGTCGCGCCGCTCGAGCAGCCACGGCCAGTGCGGATTCACGTCGAGCAGCACCCACGTGCGCGCGCCGAGCGCGCCGGCCAGATGCGCGACCGACGTGCATACGGTGATCACCAGATCGAGCGCGCCGACGAACGCGGCCGTATCGTCGAAGCTCTTCAGCTGCGCCGTGTAGTCGTCGATCGCGAAGCCGGCCGCGCGCGCGGCGGCGACGTCGGCGTCCGCGCCCGGCTGCAGCGAGTAGAACGCGGCGCCGTCGATCCCGCGGAACGCGGCCGCGTAGCGTTCGATGCCGACCCGCCGGAACGGGTTGCGCTGATGCCCGGCGCTGCCGGTCCACACGAGCCCGACCTTCAGCCTGCGGTCCGCCGCGAACCGCGTACGCCACGCGTCGCGCGCATGCGGATCCGCGTGCAGGTACGGCACCGACGATGCGAGCGTCGACGTCTCCATCCCGAGCGTCAGCGGCACGCTGAGCAACGGCACTTCGTAGTCGAATGCCGGCAGCGTGTCGACGCCGCCGCCCGCGCCGAACGCATCCGCATGCGCGCCGAGGCTGCGCTGCAGCAGCGAGCCGAGCGACGGAAACGTGTTCCACACGAGCCGGCCGCCTTCCGCGTGCACGCGCTCGGCGAGCGGCGCGACGAAGCGGCAGAACTGCAGCACGTCGCCGAGCCCCTGCTCGCCCCACACGAGCAGCGTCTTGCCCGCGAGCGGCTCGCCGCGCCAGCGCGGCCCCGGCAGCGCGGGCAGCCGGCCGCGCAGCTCGCCCGCGCCGTCCCAGCGCGCCTCGTGGCCGCGCCAGCCATCCGCGTAGTTGCCGCGCACGAGCTGGATGATCGCAAGGTTGAAGCGGAACGACGCGTCGTGCGGAGCGAGCTCGCACGCGCGCGCCGCATATCGCTCGGCGTCGTCCCAGCGCTGCGCCTCCTTCATCGCCATCGCGACGTTGTTCATCGCGAGCGCGTCGTTCGGCGCGATTTCGCCAAGGCGCGCCGCGCACGCGAGCGCACCGTCGAGGTCGCGCAGCGCGAGCCGCGCGACGACGAGGTTGATCCATGCCTGCACGTCGCGTGCATCGGCGTTCGCTGCCGCTTCGAGCAGCGCGATCTCTTCGGCGCGATCGCCGCCGGACAGCCGCAGCGCGATCGCGAGGTTGTTGCGCAGCGACGGCCAGTCCGGCTCGATCGCGAGCGCCGCGCGGTACGGTGCGACCGCGTCCGCATGACGGCCGGCCATCTGCAGCGCATAGCCGTGATTGAAATGCATCGCCGCGCCCGGCAGCGCGCGTGCCGCGCATTCGGCGAGCGCGATCGCATCGTCGGTACGCTGCCGCGCGACGAGCGTCGCGGTGAGCTGCGACAGCGCGGCGGCATCGACCGCATGCAGGTGCGCGGCGGCCGCGAGCCACAGATCGTGCGCGGCGCGCTCGGCGCGCGCATGCGCGTCGGCGGCTTGCCGAAGCATTGCGATGAACGGCGCAAGCAGCGGAATCAGGAGGTCGGCGGAATCGTCCATGCGGCGAAATCGGCAATCGGGAGGGCGGCACGCGCCGCGATGCGTGATCTTAACGTCAACGCGAGTCGCAGCGGCATGCGCCGCACGCAGCGCATCGCGCGGCCTGCCGACCCGCGCTCGCGACCGCGCACGCTGCGCGCCGGAACGCCGCCGATCGCCCGTCGCCGGCGTTCCGGCCGCATCCGGCCGCCGATCCGGTAAAATTGCACGTTTTCCGCACACAACAAGCCGCGCCGCCGCGCGAGCCGCCGCGCCGGGCCTGCCCGGAGCGCCGCCCGCAACGGAGCGCCAGCGCCACGAAGGCTCTTCATGCTTACGTTTCAGCAAATCATCCTGACGCTGCAGTCCTACTGGGACAAGCAGGGTTGCGCTCTGCTCCAGCCGATCGACATGGAAGTCGGCGCCGGCACGTCGCACGTCCACACGTTCCTGCGCGCGGTCGGCCCGGAGCCGTGGCGCGCCGCGTACGTGCAGCCGTCGCGCCGCCCGAAGGACGGCCGCTACGGCGAGAACCCGAACCGACTGCAGCACTACTACCAGTACCAGGTCGTGCTGAAGCCGGCGCCGGAAAACATCCTCGACCTGTATCTCGGCTCGCTCGAAGCGCTCGGCTTCGACCTGCAGCAGAACGACGTGCGCTTCGTCGAGGACGACTGGGAAAACCCGACGCTCGGCGCGTGGGGCCTCGGCTGGGAAGTGTGGCTGAACGGGATGGAAGTCACGCAGTTCACGTACTTCCAGCAGGTCGGCGGCCTCGACTGCAAGCCCGTGCTCGGCGAAATCACGTACGGCCTCGAGCGTCTCGCGATGTACCTGCAGAAGGTCGAGAACGTCTACGACCTGATCTGGACCGAGTGGGAGGAGCCGGGCCCGAACGGCCCCGAGATCCGCCGCCTCACGTACGGCGACGTCTACCACCAGAACGAGGTCGAGCAGTCGACCTACAACTTCGAACACGCGAACGTCGATCTGCTGTTCACGTTCTTCAACAGCTACGAAGCGGAAGCGAAGCGGATGATCGACGCGCAGCTCGCGCTGCCCGCGTACGAGCTCGTGCTGAAGGCCGGCCATACGTTCAACCTGCTCGATGCGCGCGGCGCGATCTCGGTGACCGAGCGCGCGGCGTACATCGGCCGCATCCGCGCGCTGTCGCGTCTCGTCGCGCAGGCTTACTACGACTCGCGCGAGAAGCTCGGCTTCCCGATGCTCGGCAATCCGCCGGGCGTGCCGGGCCTCACCACCGACGCCCAGGACGCCGCGCAGCCGGCATGGGCGCCGCCGCTGAAGGTCGAGCGCAAGATCGATCAGGACTGACGAGACGAGACTTCTTCCCATCATGACGCACAACCATCCCGCCCCCCTGCTCGTCGAACTGCTGACCGAAGAGCTACCGCCGAAGGCCCTCGCGCGCCTCGGCGACGCATTCGCCGAAGGTCTCGCGCAACGCCTCGCGGCGCGCGACCTGGTCGAAGGCGAACTCGTGTTCGAACGCTACGCAACGCCGCGCCGCCTCGCGGTCGTCGTGCAGAACGTCCGCGCCGTCGCACCGGACCGCCAGGTCCGCGAAAAGGTGCTGCCCGTGTCGGTCGCGCTCGATGCCGAAGGCAAGCCGACCGCGCCGCTCGCGAAGAAGCTCGCGGCGCTCGGCTTCCCGAACCTGACCGTCGCCGAGCTCGAGCGCGCGCAGGACGGCAAGGCCGAAGCGTTCTTCGTCAACTATTCGGCCGCCGGCGCGACGCTCGCCGACGGCCTGCAGGCCGCGCTCGACGAAACGCTCGCGAAGCTGCCGATCCCGAAGGTGATGACGTACCAGCGCCCGGACGGCACCGACGTGCAGTTCGTGCGCCCCGTGCATCGGCTGACCGTGCTGCACGACGACCGCGTGGTGCCCGTCACCGCGTTCGGCATCGATGCGGGCGACACGACGCTCGGCCACCGCTTCCTGTCCGACGGGCTCGTCGCGATCCAGCATGCGCGCGCGTATGCGGACACGCTGCGCGACAAGGGCCGCGTGATCGCGCACTTCGCGGACCGCAAGGAAACGATCCGCACGCAGCTGAACGAGCATGCGAACGGCGACACGGTCGTGATGCCCGAGTCGCTGCTCGACGAAGTGACGTCGCTCGTCGAATGGCCGGTCGTCTATCCGTGCCGCTTCGAGGACGAATTCCTGCAGGTGCCGCAGGAATGCCTGATCCTCACGATGCAGACGAACCAGAAGTATTTCGCGCTGACCGACGTCGCCGGCAAGCTGCGTTCGCGCTTCCTGATCGTGTCGAACATCGAGACGAAGACGCCCGGCGAAATCATCGAAGGCAACGAGCGCGTCGTGCGTCCGCGCCTCGCCGACGCGAAGTTCTTCTTCGAGCAGGACAAGAAGAAGCCGCTCGCCGAGCGCGTGCCGCTGCTCGCGAACGTCGTCTATCACAACAAGCTCGGCTCGACGCTCGAGCGTGTCGAGCGGCTCGAGGCGCTCGCCGGCGAGATCGCGCCCGCGATCGGCGCGGACGTCGCGCATGCGAAGCGCGCCGCGCGCCTCGCGAAGGCCGACCTGCTGACCGACATGGTCGGCGAGTTCCCGGAGCTGCAGGGCACGATGGGCACGTACTACGCGCGCCACGACGGCGAAGCCGACGACGTCGCGCTCGCGTGCGCCGAGCATTACCAGCCGCGCTTCTCCGGCGACGCGCTGCCGACCACGCCGGTGTCGACGGCCGTCGCGCTCGCCGACAAGCTCGAGACGATCGTCGGGATCTGGGGCATCGGCCTCGCGCCGACCGGCGAGAAGGATCCGTTCGCGCTGCGCCGGCACGCGCTCGGCGTGCTGCGGCTGCTGCTCGAGAAGCAGCTGCCGCTCGATCTCGTGTCGCTGCTGCGCACCGCGCATGCGCGCTTCGCGAACGTGCCCGGCGTCGCCGAATCGACCGACGCGATCTTCGCGTTCTTCATCGACCGCCTGCGCGGGCTGCTGCGCGAGCGCGGCTATTCGGCCGGCGAAGTCGACGCGGTGCTGAGCCTGAACCCGACACGCGTCGACGATCTGGTCGCCCGCCTCGACGCGGTGCGCGAGTTCACGCGCCTCGCGGAAGCCGAAGCGCTCGCGGCCGCGAACAAGCGGATCTCGAACATCCTGAAGAAATCGGAAGGCGGCGCGAACGGCGCGGTGCAGCCGACGCTGCTCGTCGAGGCCGCCGAGAAGGCGCTGCACGAGCAGCTCGCGGCCGTCACGCCGCACGTGCAGTCGCAGCTCGAAGCGCGTGCGTACACGGGCGCGCTGTCGGCGCTCGCCGCGCTGCGCGCGCCGGTCGACACGTTCTTCAACGACGTGATGGTCAACGCCGAGGATCCCGCGCTGCGCGCGAACCGTCTCGCGCTGCTGTTCGCGCTGCACCAGCAGATGAACTGCGTCGCCGACATCTCGAAGCTCGCCGCATAAGGGCCGCACGATGCCGCTCAGCCCCAACCGGAAGCTCGTCGTCCTCGATCGCGACGGCGTGATCAACGTCGATTCCGACGCGTTCATCAAGACGCCCGACGAATGGATCGCGCTGCCCGGCAGCTTCGAGGCGATCGCGCGGCTCAATCACGCGGGCTACCGCGTGGTCGTCGCGACCAACCAGTCCGGCATCGGCCGCGGGCTGTTCGACATGGCCGCGCTCAACGCGATGCATCTGAAGATGCATCGCGCGGCGGCCGCGGCCGGTGCGCGCATCGACGCGGTATTCTTCTGCCCGCACACGTCCGAAGATCACTGCGACTGCCGCAAGCCGAAGCCCGGCATGATGCAGATGATCGCCGAGCGCTTCGAGATCGATCCCGATCACACGCCGGTCGTCGGCGATTCGCTGCGCGACCTGCTGGCCGGCGTCGCGGTCGGCTTCCAGCCGCACCTCGTGCTGACCGGCAAGGGCAAGAAGACGCTCGCCGCAGGCAATCTGCCGCCCGGCACGAAGGTCCACGACGACCTGCGTGCGTTCGCGCTGGATTTTCTTTCAAACGAATACGAGTGATGCAGCCGCCGCGCGCGTCCTCTTCACTGTCAGACCCACGCCGATGCGCTTCGTCCGCTCCCTGCTGCTGCTGATCTACTTCATCCTGTACACGGTCCCGTACGCGACCGCGTGCTTCATCGCGTTCCCGTTCATGCGCCCCGACGCGCGCTACTGGATGGCCGCCGGCTGGTGCAAGTCGACGCTGTGGGTCGTGCGCCGCCTGAACGGCATCCGCTACCGGATCGAAGGGATGGAGAATCTGCCGGACGGTCCGGCCGTGCTGCTGTCGAAGCACCAGTCCGCCTGGGAGACGCTCGCGTTCCCGGCGCTGATGCCGAAGCCGCTCTGCTACGTGTTCAAGCGCGAGCTGCTGTACGTGCCGTTCTTCGGCTGGGCGCTCGGGATGCTGCACATGGTTCACATCAACCGCAAGGAAGGCAAGCACGCGTTCGACTCGGTGATCCGCCAGGGCCGAAAGCGCCTCGCCGAAGGCGCGTGGATCATCATGTTTCCCGAAGGCACGCGCACGCCGGTCGGCAAGCAAGGCAAGTACAAGACGGGCGGCGCGCGGTTCGCGATCGAAACCGGCACCGCCGTCGTGCCGATCGCGCACAATGCAGGTCATGTGTGGCCGCGCAACTCGTTCACGAAGTATCCGGGCGTCGTGACCGTGTCGATCGGCAAGCCGATCGACGTCGCCGGCCTCACCGCCGATGCGTTGAACTCGCAGGTGGAGGCATGGATCGAAGCGGAAATGCGCCGCATCGATCCGGACGCGTATCGCGAGCCGGGCAACGCCGGCGCACGCGATGCCGCACGCGTCTGAACCGTCCGGATTGCCGCCGTTGCGTACGACAAAACGAAGCGAACTGATGAAGAAGCGTCCGCGGCCACGGCCTGCCGTCGTAGCCCTCGATCATCGCCAGATGGACTTGCCGCTCTTCGACGGGCCGGCCGCCGCGCCGTCGGCGCCCGCGGCGCCGCCCGCGTCGGCACCGCCCGAAGCCGCGCCCGCGGCGCTGCCCGATCCCGGCCCGTCCGTCGACCGCTCGCGCGTGCGCACGCTCGCGCTCGACAGCCGCGTGCTCGAATACCGGCTCAAGCGCTCCGCGCGCCGCACGATCGGCTTCACGATCGACGGCAGCGGGCTGTCGATCACCGCGCCGCGCTGGGTCACGCTCGCCGACATCGAAGCCGCGATCGCCGAAAAGCAGCGCTGGATCTTCGCGAAGCTCGCCGAATGGAAGACGCGCACCGAGCAGCGCGCGCTGCCGCAAATCGACTGGCGCGACGGCGCGCAGCTTCCGTATCTCGGCAAGACGGTGACGATCGCGCTCGGCGCGGGCGCCGTCGCGTTCGACGCCGATGCGCTGCGGCTGTCGCTGCCGCTGCCCGCGCAGGCCGACGCGCAGCAGATCAAGGACCGCGTGCAGGGCTGGCTGCAGGGCGAAGCGAAGCGGATCTTCGGCGAACGCCTCGCGGTGTACGCGCACAAGCTCGGCGTCACATATTCGGTCTATGCGCTGTCGTCGGCCGCGACGCGCTGGGGCAGCTGCTCGAGCGACGGCAAGATCCGGCTGAACTGGCGGCTGATTCATTTCCCGATGTCGATCATCGACTACGTGGTCGCGCACGAACTGTCGCATCTGCGCGAGATGAACCACAGTCCGGCGTTCTGGCAGACGGTCGAATCGATCTTTCCGGAATTCCGCGAAGCGCGCCACACGCTCAAGCATCACCCGCCCGAGCTGCTGCCGTCGCTGTAACGCGGGCGGCACCGCCTTCAATGCAAACGGGCGACGCGAGTCGCCTCGCATCGCCCGTCATGCTGCGGCACGCGCATCGCGCCGCAGCCGGTTCATCGTCCGCGCTCAGTGCGCTTTCTTCTGGATGAATTCGATCTTGTAGCCGTCCGGATCCTCGACGAACGCGATCACCGTCGTGCCGTGCTTCATCGGCCCGGCTTCGCGCGTGACCTTGCCGCCTTGCGCCTTGATCTTCTCGCAGGCCGCGTACGCGTCGTCGACTTCCACCGCGAGGTGGCCGAAGCCGTTGCCGAGCTCGTACGACGGCGTGTCCCAGTTATGGGTGAGTTCGATCACGGTGCCGGCGCTTTCCGCTTCATAGCCGACGAACGCGAGCGTGAATTTGCCTTCCGGATAATCCTCGCGACGCAGCAGCTTCATGCCGAGCAATTCGGTGTAGAACTTGATCGAGCGGTCGAGATCGCCGACTCGCAGCATCGTATGCAGCAAACGCATGTGTGTACTCCTGTGGGGACTTTCCAGAACCGGAAACTGTACCAGAGTCGGGTGAAATGCGTCGGCGGCGCCCCCGCTGCGCACGCGCGCCTCGCCCGCGTCCGCACGATCGGGTAACATCCTTCGACTTCGCACCAAAAGCGGGCATTTCTCGGCCCGCGCGAACCCGACCGTCGTCCGAACCCGTCCACACCGCCGTGCGAAACTGCCGAACCGAACGCGCCACACGCGCCTGCTGTCCGAACTTGCGGCCGCGCCATACCGTCGAGGCCGACCGATGAGCCCGCCCGCCGCCGCGTCGCCCGTACGCCGCGCGCTCGACGCACGCGCGATCGGCGCGATGCTGCTGCTGTGCATGATCTGGGGCTTCCAGCAGGTCGCGATCAAGAGCACGAACGCCGCGATCGCACCGATGTTCCAGGCCGGGCTGCGCTCGTTGTTCGCCGCGCTGCTGCTGTGGGGCTGGGCGCGGACGCGCGGCACGCCGCTCTTCGATGCGGACCGCACGCTCGGCGCGGGCATCGCGGCCGGCGCGCTGTTCGCCGGCGAATTCATCTGCGTGTTCTTCGGGCTCACATTGACGAGCGCGTCGCACATGGCGATCTTTCTGTACACCGCGCCGTGCTTCACCGCGCTCGGCCTGCACCTGTTCGCGCCCGGCGAGCGGCTGCAGCGCGCGCAGTGGGCGGGTGTCGGCCTCGCGTTCGCCGGCATCGCGCTCGCGTTCGCGGACGGCTTCCTGAAGCCGGCCGCGCCCGGCGCGTCGGTGCTGGCCGGCCTCGCCGGCGACGCGCTCGGCATCCTCGGCGGCGCGATGTGGGCCGCGACGACGGTCGTCGTGCGCTCGACGTCGCTCGCGCGCACTAGCGCGAGCAAGACGCTGTTCTACCAGCTCGCGGTATCGGCCGTCGTGCTGATCGCGCTCGCCGCGCTGCTCGGCCAGACGTCGTTCGCGCACGTGACGCCGGTCGCGCTCGCGAGCCTCGCGTATCAGTCGGTGATCGTCGCGTTCTTCAGCTATCTGTCGTGGTTCTGGCTGCTCACGCGCTACAGCGCATCGCGGCTGTCGGTGTTCACGTTTCTGTCGCCGCTGTTCGGCGTCGCGTTCGGCGTGCTGCTGCTCGGCGAATCGGTCGGCTGGCGCTTCATGTCCGCGGCCGCGCTCGTGCTGACCGGGATCGCGCTCGTCAATGCGCCGCCGGGCACGCGCGATCGATGACAGCGGCAACGGCCGGCGCCCCGAAAGCCGCGTGCGCTACGAAAGTGCCGAGCCGCAGCGCAACGTCGTGACAGCGTTCGGCCTTGCGTGCGCGCCCGCGCGGCGCCGTGGCGCGCGTCAGCCTACGCTGCGCGTCGCGGCGAGCGCCTGCGCGATGCCGACGTATTCGGCCACGCTCACGTCCTCGGCACGGCGGGCGAGGTCGAAGCCGAGCGCATCGAAGTCGATCGTCCCGCGGTAGTCGCCGAGCGTATTGCGCAGCATCTTGCGGCGCTGCGAGAACGCGGCCGTGACGACCTCGCCGAGCAGCGCCGGATCGACGTCCGGCAGTTCGTGCCGCTCGTACGGAATCATCCGCACGATCGCCGAATCGACCTTCGGCGGCGGCTGGAACGACTCGGGCGGCACGTCGAGCATCTTGTCCATCGCGTAGCGGTACTGCAGCATCACCGACAGCCGCGAAAACGCCTTCGTGCCCGGCTCCGCGACCATCCGTTCGACGACTTCGTTCTGCAGCATGAAATGCTGGTCGACGACCACGTCGGCGAACGTCATCAGATGAAACAGCAGCGGGCTCGAAATGTTGTACGGCAGGTTGCCGACGACGCGCAGCGACGGCTGGTCGCCGGGCGCCGCGAGCGAGCGGAAGTCGAACGCGAGCGCATCGCCCGCATGCAGTTCGAGCAGCGCGCCGAAGCGCTGCTGCAGGCGGCCGATCAGGTCGCGGTCGAGCTCGACCGCATGCAGCGGCGACTCGGGCGTCGCGACACGCTCGATCAGCGGCTCGGTCAACGCGCCGAGGCCAGGGCCGATCTCGACCATGCGCTGCCCGCGCGCGGGCGCGATCGTCGCGACGATCGAATCGATCACGCCATGATCGACGAGGAAGTTCTGCCCGAAGCGCTTGCGCGCGAAGTGGCCTTGATGCTGTCTGCTGTTCGACATCGACTGAGAAAAACGAAAAATACGACGAATGAGAGCCGGCCGCCGATACGCTGCGGCCGCGTCAGCCCGCGCGGCGATGCCGCGCCATCGTGACGGCCGTGTCGAGCGCGGCGACCATGCTGCCCGGATCCGCGCGACCGGTGCCCGCGAGATCGAGCGCGGTGCCGTGATCGACCGACGTGCGAATGATCGGCAGCCCGAGCGTCACGTTGATGCCCTCGCCGAACGTCGCATATTTCAGCACCGGCAAGCCCTGATCGTGGAACATCGCCAGCACGCAATCGGCGTCGGCAAGGTAGCGCGGCTGGAACAGCGTGTCGGCCGGGTACGGGCCGCGCGCGCCGATGCCGCGCGCTTTTGCCTGCGCGAGCGCCGGCGCGATCACGTCGATCTCCTCGCGGCCCAGATAGCCGTTCTCGCCCGCATGCGGGTTCAGCCCGGTCACGAGGATGCGCGGCGCCGCGAGGCCGAAGTCGCGCCGCAGGTCGCGATCGACGATCGCGAGCGTCTCGACGAGCCCGTCGATCGTCAGCGCGGCCGACACGTCTTTCAACGGCAAGTGCGTCGTCGCGAGCGCGACGCGCAGCGGCGTATCGCCGGTGCCCGCCAGCATCATCACGACGCGCGGCGTGTGCGTGCGCTCCGCGAGATATTCGGTGTGGCCGGTAAACGGCACGCCGGCATCGTTGATCGTGCTCTTCTGCAGCGGCGCGGTGACGATCGCGTCGTATCGGCCGGCCATCGCGCCGTCGATCGCCGCGTCGAGCAGCCCGAGCACGTAGCGGCCGTTCGCCGCATCGAGCTTGCCCGCCTGCACCGGTGCGGCGACCGGACGATGCTCGATCGACACCTGCGCGCCCGCGAGCGCCGTACGCTCCACGCCGACGGCCGCCGCGCGCGTATCGAGCAGCGCCGCATCGCCGAGCACGGTGAAATGCGCGTCGGGCCAGCGCTGCGCGGCGTCGCGCAGCGCCTGCACGGTCAGTTCGGGGCCGACGCCCGCGGGTTCGCCGGTCGTGATCGCGATCTGCAGCGCGGGCGTCGTCATCGGCTGCTCGCTCAGTTCGCCGGGCCGACGCCGCCGATCTTGTACTGCACGTACGACGAGTCGCGCAACTCGCGCAGCCAGTCGGCATAAGCCTGCTCGGCCTTGCGCTGGCCGATCGCCTGACGCGCGATGTCCATCTGCTGCTGCACCGACCCTTCCGCTTCGCGGCGGTCGAGCACCTGGATCAGGTGATAGCCGTATTCGGTACGCACCGGCTGGCTGATCTGGCCGTCCTGCAGGCTGTTCATCGCGCGCTCGAATTCCGGCACCGTCTCGCCCGGGCTGATCCAGCCGAGATCGCCGCCCTGCGATGCCGAGCCGTCCTGCGAGTACGTGCGCGCGAACTTCGCGAAATCGCCGCCGGCCTCGATCTGCTTGCGGATGTCGAGCAGTTCCTGGCGCGCCTGGCCTTCCGACTTGCCTTCGCCGACGCGGATCAGGATGTGGCGCACGTGCGTCTGCACGATCTTCGGCGCGGCGGCCGTCGCGCCCTGGCTCGGGCGGCGGTCGACGAGGCGGACGATCTCGAAGCCGTCCGGCACGCGGATCAGCGTCGGATTGACCTGGCCCGGACGCAGCTTCGATGCGGCCTGCACGACGTCGGGCGGCAGCGCGCCCGGCGACTTGAAGCCGAGATCGCCGCCCTTCTTCGCGTCGTTCGCTTCCGAGTTGTTGCGTGCGAGCTTCTCGAAATCGGCGCCCGACATCGCCTGCTGCAGCAGCGCTTCGGCCTTCTTCTGCGCGGCTTCGATTTCCGTCTGCGGCGCGTTCGTCGGCGCCTTGATGAAGATGTGCTGGAAGCGCAGATCCTGCTGCTGCGCGGCGTTCGGCCCGCGCTGGCTCGCGATGTAGTTCGCGACTTCGGCGTCCGACACGGTGATCTTGCTGTCGACTTCGCGCTCGCGCAGCTTCGACAGCATCAGTTCGGTGCGCGCATCGTTCGTGAAGATGTTCCACGGCACGCCTTGCGCCTCCAGCCGCGCGCGATACTGGTCGAGCGTCATCCCGTTCGCCTGCGCGAGGCGCTGCAGCGTCGCCTGCACGGTCGCGTCGTCGATGCGGATGCCGTCGTCCTTGGCCTTCTGCACCTGGATGCGCTCGAGCACCATCTGGTTCAGCACCTGCGCGCGCAGCTGGTCGGCCGGCGGCACCGGCGCGTTCTGCTGCTGCAGCCGGCGTGCGATCAGGCTCACGCGCTGGTCGAGTTCGCGGCCGGTGATCACGTCGTTGTTCACGACAGCGACGACTTCGTCGGCGAGCTGCGCACCTTGCGAACCGAGCGCCTGCGCCGCGGCCGGCGCGGCGACGAGCAGCGCGGCGGACGCGGCGAGGCTGGACACGACTGCCGCGAAACGAAGGGTTTTCTTCATTGCCACTGATACTCCATTGAAATCGTGCGGACCGGTGCGGAACAAGCCGGCGTTACTCGTAGTTGCTGAAGCGGGACATCGGCGGCGGCGGCGGCGGCAGCGGCGTGTAGCCCGGCACCCCGGCGCGGAACGCATTCACGAGGCCGTTGTCGATGGTCGCGAGCCCCTTCAGCGTCAGCTGCGCGAGATATCGCGTCGACGAGTTCTGCTGGCCCGACGTATTCACGCCGTTCGCGAAACGCTGGATCCCGATCCCGAGCGCCCAGCAATCCGCGTCGTATTGTAAGCCGACGACGCCGTCGACCAGCCGGTTGCCCGCGAGATCGTAGTTGAAGCGGCCGATCGCATACAGCCGGCGCGTCAGCGGCCACTGCGCGGACACGAGGAACTGGTTGATCGGCTGGTTATCGAGCGTCGTGTTCGCGCGCGTGTAGCGGTAGCCGACGTTGATCACGCGGCGCTCGGCCGGGCTGAAGCCGAAGCCGATGCTCGACTTCACGAGCTGGTTGTTGTTCTGGTTGTACTGGAACGCCGTCTCCGACATGAAGCCGGAGCCGAGCTTCAGCGCGGCGCCGACGATCAGGTCCGAGTGCCGCGCTTGCGACGGCGCCTGTGCCGAGTTCAGCGTCACGCGCTGATCGGCGAAGTAATACTGCTGCGCGATGACGAAGCGCGCGCGCTCGTCGCCGGTGCGCGGATCGATGAAGCGCGACGTCAGGCCGGCCGTGATCCGGTTCGCGTCGGCGATCCGGTCGTTGCCGACGAACGTGTTCGGCTGGTAGATCTCCGCGAGCCCGAAGTCCGATTCCGCGGTGTCGAACAGCGGCGCATTCGACTGGTCGCGATACGGCGTGTACACGTAGTACAGGCGCGGCTCGAGCGTCTGGATGAAGTCCTGGCCGAACAGGCGCACCGAGCGATCGAAGATCAGCCCCGAATCGACGCTCACGGTCGGAATCGATTCGGTGAAGTGCTTCGGGTTGTTCGGCGTGGCCGACGACAGGTAGTTCAGGTTGTACGACGCGAGGTGATACTGGAGCTTCGGCACGAAGAAATAGCCGGGACCGTACACGCCGTACGAGATGTACGGGTTGAAGACGATCCGGTCGCCTTGCGTCGCATCGGCCGTCGTGATGCGGAACCGCGAATAGTCGGCTTCCGCGCCGAAGTCGAAGCCGCCGACGTTGTACTTCGTGTACTTCACGTTCAACTGCGGTTCGCGGCTGTACGGCGCGATCGACGGCGGCAGCGTCTGCCAGTGCTGATAGCGCGCGAGCACCGACCATGGACCGTTGTTGTACGTGAGTCCCGCTTCCTGCTGATACAGCGTCTGCGTGCCGTTCGCCAGCTGGTTCATCGACCCGAGGTCTTCCGGATACGTGTTGTCGGAGACCTTGTTGTAATAGACGTAGCCGCCGAAACCGCCGCCGAAGTTCTGCTGGTGCTGCCAGTAGATCGCGTAGCGGTTGCGATGGGCGAGCCGGTCGTCGGGCAGATAGTTGGCGGTAATCGTGCCCGAATACGTCGGCGACAGATAGCGGAACGTCGCCTCGCCCTGCACGCCGCGCCGCGAGATGATCGTCGGCGTAATCGTCAGGTCGCGGTTCGGCGCGATGTTGAAGTAGTACGGCAGCGACAGCTCGAACCCGTTGTTCGAGTTCATCGAGAACGTCGGCGGCAACAGCCCGCTGCGTCGCTCGCCCGACAGCGGGAACGTCAGCCACGGACTCGCGAAGATCGGCACGCCCTGGAAGAACAGCACGCCGTTGCGCGCGGTGCCTTCGTCGGCGCCTGTATCGATATCCAGCCGGCTGCCCTTGATGTACCACGCAGGGCTCGTCGAGCACTGGCACGTCGTGTAGGTCGCGCTGGCGAACACCGACCGCTCGCTGTCGAGCAGGTCGACGCGCTCTGCGCTGCCCGAGCCGCCCGTCAGGTTGAAGCGGTACTTCGGCGCGGTCATGAAGCCCTGGTTCGCCTCGACCTTCAGATGCGCTTCGGGGCCGACGAACGACGTACCGCCGTTGATCACCTTCACGCGGCCGTACGCGTCGGCCATGTCGGTGTCCTGATCGTAGTGGATCGCGTCGGCCTTCACGATCGCGTCGCCGCGCCGCAGCTCGGCCGAACCCTTCGCGGCCAGATCCTGCTCGGCCGTGCCGCTCGTGTGGTCGGCGATCACGAAGGCAGCCGGCTTCGCGCCGTCCTTCAGCGGATGGTCCTCGAGCTGCGGTGCGAGACGCAGATCCCACGGCGAGTCGAGCGGCTGCGGCTGCGCGGCCGCGCCCGTCAGCTGCGCATGCGACACGGCCGGCACGAGGCCGGGCACGGCCAGGAGCGCAAGCGCGAGCCGCCGTTTGCGCGGCGCCCCGTCACCGGGGAAGACATTCGGGAATAGCGGTTTGGGCGGCATCTATCGTTTGGCGAATCGCCCCTTGTCAACCGCACCTTCGCGCACGGCGGGCCGCGCGGTCGCACCGCGACTGCGGCTGAGCGCAAACCGGGAGGCGATCGGGCGGGCGGCGCGACAGGCGGCGGGCCTGTACGGCGGAAGCTGACGCGGGGCGCGTCAAAAAAGTCGTGGGGTATTATATGGCAAGACGTTGTCCCCTCCTCCGAGTTTCATGACGCTCCCATCCGCCGCCTCCCGCCCCGACGCCCGCGTCGAAGCGCTCACCGCGTGGCTTCGCCCGCTCGCCGAACGCCACGGTCTCGACCTGTCGACACTCGCGCCCGCGTCGTCGGATGCCAGTTTCCGCCGCTATTTCCGCGTGTCGTCCGCGACGAGCGCCGGCGGCTCGCTGATCGCCGTCGACGCGCCGCCGCCGGAGAAATGCCGCGAGTTCGTCCAGGTCGCGCAACTGCTCGCCGCAGCGGGCAATCACGTGCCGGACGTGCTCGCGCACGACTTCGACGCCGGCTTCATGCTGGTCACCGACCTCGGCCGCACGTCGTACATCTCGGTGCTCGACCCGGCCGATCCGGCCGCCGCGCGGCCGCTGATGCGCGACGCGTTCGACGCGCTGATCCGCTTCCAGCTGACGTCGAAGCCCGACGTGCTGCCGCCGTTCGACGAAGCGTTCCTGCGCCGCGAGATGGAGCTGATGCCCGAGTGGTACGTCGGCCGCCATCTCGGCAAGCCGGTCACCGACGCGATGCGCGGCACGCTGGACCGCACGTTCGCGCTGCTGGTCGCGAGCGCGCATGCGCAGCCGCAGGGCTTCATGCTGCGCGACTTCATGCCGCGCAACCTGATGGTCTGCGAGCCGAATCCGGGCGTGCTCGACTTTCAGGACGCCGTGTACGGGCCGCTCACGTACGACGTCGTGTCGCTGCTGCGCGATGCGTTCATCAGCTGGGACGAGGAATTCGAGCTCGACTGCTTCGCGTATTACTGGGAGAAGGCGAAGAAGGCCGGCCTGCCGGTCGATCCCGACTTCGGCGAGTTCTACCGGCAGCTCGAATGGATGGGGCTGCAGCGCCACATCAAGGTGCTCGGGCTGTTCGCGCGCATCAACTACCGCGACGGCAAGCCGCACTATCTGAACGATCTGCCGCGCTTCGTCGCGTATGCGCGCAAGGTCGCGCTGCGCTACCGCCCGCTCGCGCCGTTCGCGAAGCTGCTCGACGCGCTCGACGGCACGACGAACGACGTCGGCTACACGTTCTGACCGCCCGATACCAGCCAATATCCAGCGATACCAGCAGAAGATGAGCGACACCCTGACCACGGCGATGATCTTCGCCGCCGGCCGCGGCGAACGGATGCGTCCGCTGACCGACACCCGGCCGAAACCGCTTCTCGAAGCCGGCGGCAAGCCGCTGATCGTCTGGCAGATCGAGGCGCTCGCGCGTGCCGGCGTCGACACGATCGTGATCAATCACGCGTGGCTCGGCGAGCAGATCGAAGCCGCGCTCGGCGACGGTTCGCGCTGGGGCGTGAAGCTGCGCTATTCGGCCGAAACCGATGCGCTGGAAACGGCCGGCGGCATCGCGCAGGCGCTGCCGCTACTCGAACGCGACGGCCGGCCGATCGTGTTCGTCGCGGTCAGCGGCGACGTGTTCTGCGCGTTCGACTACCGGACGCTCGCGCCGCGCGCCGCGCGGATGGCCGCGCTCGACGAGCCGGCGATGCACCTCGTGATGGTGCCGAACCCGCCGTTCCACCCGGCCGGCGACTTCGCGCTCGACGACGACGGCCGCCTGTCGCTCGACGGCGCCGCGCGGCTGACGTTCGGCAACATCGGCCTCTACGACACGCGGATGTTTCACGACCTCGCGCCCGGCACGCGGCGCGCGCTGACGCCGTACTATCGCGCGACGATCGAAGCCGGCCGCGCAACCGGCGAACTGTACGAAGGCGTATGGGAGAACGTCGGCACGCCGGCGCAGCTCGGCGAGCTCGACGCGCGACTGCGCGCGGCCGGCTGATTCGTCGAGCGCGTCGCGCGCGCCATCCGCGCAACGCGCGGCCGCGCGCCGCCCCGTACGTCGCCGCGATCCCCGTGCCGCGCCGCGCGGGCGCGGCACGCCGTCACACGGCTTCGGCTTCTTCGCCGGCCGCCGCCGCGCGCTGCTGCTGCAGCGCCCACATCTGCGCATACAGTCCGTCCGCGCGCACGAGTTCGTCGTGCGTGCCGCGCTCGACGATGCGCCCGTGATCCATCACGAGAATCTGCTGCGCATGCACGACCGTCGACAGCCGATGCGCGATCACGAGCGTGGTCCGCTGCCGCGCGATCCGGTCGAGCTCGTGCTGGATCGCGCGCTCCGAACGCGAATCGAGCGCCGACGTCGCTTCGTCGAACAGCAGGATCGGCGGATTCTTCAGCAGCGTGCGCGCGATCGCGACGCGCTGTTTCTCGCCGCCGGACAGCTTCAGCCCGCGCTCGCCGACCGGCGTGTCATAGCCCTTCGGCAGACTTTCGATGAAGTCGTGGATATGCGCGGCGCGCGCGGCCGCGATCACCTCGTCGCGCGTCGCGCTCGGCCGGCCGTACGCGATGTTGTAGTAGATCGAGTCGTTGAACAGCACGGTGTCCTGCGGCACGATCCCGATCGATGCGCGCAGCGACGCCTGCGTGACGTCGCGGATGTCCTGCCCGTCGATCCGGATCGCGCCGCCGCCATCGCGGCTCAGATCGTAGAAGCGGAACAGCAGGCGCGACAGCGTCGACTTCCCGGAGCCGCTGTGGCCGACCACCGCGGTCGTCGTACCGGCCTCGATCGTGAACGTCACGTCGTGCAGGATCGGCCGCGACGGCTCGTACGCGAAGTTCACGTGCTCGAAGCGCACTTGCCCGCCGGCGACCGCGAGCGGTGGCGCATCGGGCCGATCGGCGACTTCCTTCGCGGCCGACAGCAGCCCGAACATCCGGTCCATGTCGGTGAGGCTCTGCTTCAGCTCGCGATAGACGACGCCGAGAAAGTTCAGCGGGATGTACAGCTGCAGCATGAACGTGTTGATCAGCACGAGATCGCCGAGCGTCAGCCTGCCCGCGAGCACGCCTTGCGTCGCGCGCCACAGGATGAACACGAGCCCCGTGCCGATGATCGCCTGCTGGCCGAAGTTCAGCAGCGACAGCGAGTTCTGCGACCGGATCGCCGCCTTCCGGTAGCGCTTCAGGTTCTCGTCGTAGCGCTGCGCCTCCCACTCCTCGTTGCCGAAATACTTGACCGTCTCGTAGTTGATCAGCGAGTCGATCGCGCGCGAGTTCGCACGCGAATCGAGTTCGTTCATCGTGCGACGAAAATGCGTGCGCCAGTTCGTGACCTTCACCGTGAACACGATGTACGCGATCAGCGCCGCGAACGTCACGTACGCGTAATACGCGTCGTACTTGACGACGAAGAAGCCGAGCACGAGCCCGACCTCGACGAGCGTCGGCAGGATGCTGTACAGCGAATACGAAATCAGCTGCTGGATCCCGCGCGTGCCGCGCTCGATGTCGCGCGACATCCCGCCCGTCTGCCGTTCGAGATGGAACCGCAGCGACAGCCCGTGCAGATGCCGGAACACCTGCAGCGCGAGCTGGCGCACCGCGCTCTCGGTCACCTTCGAGAACAGGATCTCGCGCAGCTCGGTAAACAGCGACGTCGACAGCCGCACGAGCGCATACGCGACGACGAGCAGCCCGACGCCGCCCGCGAGCACGACGCCGGCCGGTTGTTCCGCGCGGCCGAGCGCGGTCAGCTGCTGCACGGCCGACAGATGATCGACGATGCGCTTCATCACGACCGGCACGCCGAGGTTCGCGACCTTCGCGCCGATCAGGCACGCGAGCGCGAGCGCGACGCGCCATTTGTAGGTCGTCAGATACGGCAGCAGCGACCGGATCGTCTGCCAGTCGTTGCGAGGGCCGGTCGGAGCCGGAGCCGGCTCGCCGGAAGCGGAATATCGGCGCATGGGGGAAGGAATCGGCGGCGGGTGCCGGCGCGCGAGCGGCGGCCGGATCGCGCACTTTCTCGTACAATTTGCGGACGTCGTATTGTCGCAGAAGCCGCTTCGCGCCGCTGCCGGCGGCCTTGCCGGCCGTGCTGCGCGCGGGCGGCACGTTTCTTACAGGATGAAAGCAGCCCCATGACCGAACCGACCCTCGAACTCCCGCAGAAGCAGCCCGCGCTGCGCGTCGTCCCGCAACCGCACGACGCGAACGTCCACGGCGACGTGTTCGGCGGCTGGATCATGTCGCAGGTCGACATCGCCGGCTCGATTCCCGCGAGCCAGCGGGCGAACGGGCGCGTCGCGACGGTCGCGGTCAACTCGTTCGTATTCAAGCAGCCGGTGTTCGTCGGCGATCTGCTGAGCTTCTACGCGACCATCACGCGCACCGGCAACACGTCGGTCACGGTCGACGTCGAAGTGTATGCGCAGCGCATGCGGCTGATGGGCGAAGTCGTGAAGGTCACCGAAGCGACGCTCACGTACGTCGCGACCGGCGCGGATCGCAAGCCGCGGCCGCTGCCGCCGCTCTGATGCGCGACCGGCGCCGCGATCGTCAGTGCGCGGCCGTCAGGCCGAATTCGCGCATCGCGGGCAGGAAGTCGTGATTGAGCTTCGACTTGCGCGACAGCTTGCACAGCACGTAGCGCTGGAACGGCGCGAGCTGCCGCCACTGCGCGAGCGCAGGCGCCGGCACGCCGGCGAGCGCGCTCTGCCGCACGAGCGCGTCGGGCACCGTGTCGGTGTCGCGCCATGCCGGCTGCGCGTCCGGCTCGAACCACTCGGGCTCGAGATCGGCGTGCGTGCGCAGCATCTCGAACAGCGCATGATCGAAGTTCGGCTCGATCGCGGTGTCGTCGTCGGCCGGAAAGCGCGCGAGCAGCTTGCGATCCTCGAGCGGCAGCAGCTGCCACTGCTCGAGCGAGATCCGCAGCCCGAAGCGGTCGAGATTGAAGCGCACGATCATCGGAATGTACGTGAGGTTTTCCGACGATACGTGTTCGAAATTGAATAGCAGCGGAGCGTCGCTGAGTCCCATGGTCGTTACCTGACGTGGCGGATGCCGGCGCGGCCGGCGTGCCTGGGGTATTTTAGAACCTCTGCGCGCGCCCGGCGGCCACGATCGGCTGCCGGCCGCGCTTCGAATCAACGGGAGTGCTCGTGAATCCGACCGAAACAGCCGAACCGCGCGGCGCGATCGAACTGCCCGTGCGGCGCATGCGCGGCGGCGCCGTCGAAACCGCGCACGATTACGTCGGCCAGGAATGGCCGGTCGCGCTCGTCTTCAACGGCATTTCGCACGCGGTGATGATGTGCACGCCGCGCGATCTGGAAGCGTTCGCGGTCGGTTTCGCGATGTCCGAAGGAATCGTCGAGCGCGGCAGCGACATCAAGGACATCGACGTGATCCTGCACACCGACGCGTCGCTGCCGCACGCCGAGGTGCATCTGGACGTCGTCCAGCAGGCGTTCGCCGCGCTGAAGGAGCGCCGCCGCGCGCTCGCCGGGCGTACCGGCTGCGGCGTATGCGGAATCGAAAGCATCGATCTGCTCGATCTCGCGCCGGAACGCGTTCCCGACACGGGCTTTCTCGCACGCCTCGCGCCGGACGCGCTCGCGCGCGCCGCGCACGCGCTGCCGACGCACCAGACGCTCACGCAGTTGACCGGCGGTCTGCATGCGGCCGCGTGGTGCGACGCAACAGGCGCGATCCGCACCGCGTTCGAGGACGTCGGCCGCCACAACGCGCTCGACAAGCTGATCGGCTCGCTGGTGCTCGCGCGCGCCGACGCGACCGACGGTTTCGTGTTCCTGTCGAGCCGCGCGAGCTACGAGCTCGTGCGCAAGGCGGCGCGCGTCGGCATCCCGATGGTCGCGACGATCTCCGCGCCGTCGTCGCTCGCGATCGACATCGCGAAGGCGGCCGGTTTGCGGCTCGTCAGCTTCTGCCGCGAAACCGGTCACGTCGATTACGGCACGGCCTGAACGGCCGCCCCGCGTCGAGCCGAACCGCGGCGCAGCCGCGCCGTCAGTCGAACTGGCGAAAATCCGGCTTGCGCTTCTCGAAGAACGCCGTCATCGCCTCGCGCGCGGCCGGCGCCCGCAGCATCTCGGCGAAGTGGCGCGCCTCCTCGGCCATCCGGGCGGTCACGTCGACGCCGCCGGTATCCTTCAGCAGCGCCTTCGTCACGCGCAGCGACGACGCCGGCAGCGCCGCGAGCTTCGCGGCCTGCTTCGCCGCAAACGCGTCGAGTTCGGCCGCCGGCAGCACGCGGTTCACGATGCCGATCCGGTGCGCTTCGAGCGCATCGAACGGCTCGCCGAGCAGCAGCTTTTCTGCGGCGATCTGATGACCGGCGACGCGCGGCAGCAGCGCGCTCGACGCCGCCTCCGGACACAGCCCGAGCTGCGCGAACGGCAGCGAGAACGTCGCGACGTCGGCCGCATAGACGAGGTCGCAGTGCAGCAGCATCGTCACGCCGACGCCGACCGCGACGCCCGGCACGGCCGCGACGATCGGCTTGGCCGCGCCGCTGATCCGCGCGAGGAACTGAAACACCGGCGCGTTCGGATCGTTCGGCGGCGACTTCACGAAATCCTCGAGGTCGTTCCCCGCGCTGAAGTTGCCGTCGCTGCCGCGCACCAGGATCGCGCGCACCGCGTTGTCTTCTTCGGCGTCGGCGAGCGCATCGGCCATCGTCTGGTACATCGCCGCCGTCAGCGCATTTTTCTTCGCCGCGCGTGCGATCGTGATCGTCAGCACGCCGTCGGCGCGTTCCACTTGAATATCGGCCACAACCGTCTCCTTTGACTTCCCCTACCGGAATGAAAAAACGGTGCGCGAGCTTGCGGCCCGCGCACCGTCGTCGTCAGCGTACCGTCCCGCTTACAGGCGTTCGATGATGCCCGCGGCGCCCATGCCGGTGCCGACGCACATCGTGACCATCCCGTACTTCAGGTTGCGGCGGCGCAGCCCGTGCACGACGGTCGCCGCGCGGATCGCGCCGGTCGCGCCGAGCGGGTGGCCGAGCGCGATCGCGCCGCCGACCGGATTGACCTTCGACGGATCGAGGCCGAGATCGCGGATCACCGCGAGCGACTGTGCGGCGAACGCCTCGTTCAGCTCGATCCAGTCGAGATCGTCCTGCTTGAGGCCGGCGGCCTTCAGCGCGGCCGGGATCGCTTCCTTCGGACCGATGCCCATGATTTCCGGCGGCACGCCGCGCACCGCGAAGCTCACGAAGCGTGCGAGCGGCGTCAGGTTGAACTGCTTGAGCACCTTCTCCGACACGACGAGCAGCGCACCGGCGCCGTCCGACGTCTGCGAGCTGTTGCCGGCGGTGACCGAACCCTTGTTCGCGAACACCGCGCGCAGCTTCGCGAGGCCTTCGAGCGACGTGTCCGCGCGCGGACCTTCGTCGAGCGCGATCTCGCGCGTCTTCACGTCGATCTCGCCGGTCGCGAGATTCGGGAAGCGCTCGGTGAGCGTGTACGGCGCGATTTCGTCCGCAAATTCGCCGGCCTGCTGCGCGGCGAGCGCCTTGCGGTGCGACTCCACCGAGAACGCGTCCTGGTCTTCGCGGCTCACCTTCCATTGATCGGCGACGCGCTCGGCCGTCAGGCCCATCCCGTATGCGATGCCGAAGTCTTCGCTGCGATCGAAGATGTGCGGCGACATCGACGGCTTGTTGCCCATCATCGGCACCATGCTCATCGATTCGCAGCCGCCTGCGAGCAGCGCGTCCGACTCGCCGACGCGAATGCGGTCGGCCGCCATCGCGAGCGCGGTGATGCCCGACGCGCAGAAGCGGTTGACCGTCACGCCGCCGACCGTCTGCGGCAGACCTGCGAGCAGCGCGCTCATCCGCGCGACGTTCAGGCCCTGCTCGGCTTCCGGAATCGCGCAGCCGACGATCGCGTCTTCGATCAGCTTCGTGTCGAAGTCCGGCACCTGCGCGATCGTCGAGCGGATCGCGTGAACCAGCAGCTCGTCCGGCCGCGTGTTCTTGAAGACACCGCGCGGCGCCTTGCCGATCGGGGTACGGCTGGCGGCGACGATGTATGCGTCTTGCAGTTGTTTGCTCATTTCGAGACTCCTGTCGATCGGAGTTGGCGCTTTAGCGCCTTACTCCGATCCCATGCTTTGCGGTCGATCGGAGTTGGCGCTTTGGCGCTTACTCCGGTCCCATGCTTTGCGGTCGACCGGAGTTGGCGCTTTGGCGCTTACTCCGGTCCCATGCTTTGCGGTCGACCGGAGTTGACGCTTCAGCGCTTACCCCGATCCCATGCCTTGCGGTCAACCGGAGTTGACGCTTAACGCCTCACTCCGATCCCATACTTCGAGTCGATCCGAGTTCGCGCTTGCGCGCTCACCCCGGTCCCCATGCGTCAACGATCGGCCAGCGTCCGCGCATCAACGCCGACTCCGGCCTTGAACACGATCGTCAGTTACGCACCGGCTTGCCGGTCTGCAACATGCCCATGATCCGCTCCTGCGTCTTCTGCGTACCGAGCAGCTCGACGAACGCGCGCCGCTCCAGCGCGAGCAGCCATTCTTCGTCGACGAGACTGCCGGCTTCGACGTCGCCGCCGCACACCGCTTCGGCAATGCGGCTCGCGATCAGGTAGTCGTGGTCGCTGATGAAGCGGCCGTCGCGCATGTTGACGAGCTGCGCCTTGATCGTCGCGATCGCCGAGCGGCCCGCGACCGGCACGTCCTTCGCCTTCAGCGGCGCGCGGTAGCCGGCGGCCGCCAGCGCACGCGCTTCCTTCTTCGCGGTGTCGAGCAGTTCGAACACGTTGAACACGATCGTGTCGGACGGCTTCACGTAGCCCATCGCGCGCGCGTCGTGCGCGGACGACGACACCTTCGCCATCGCCGCGTTCTCGAACGACTTCGTGACGAACTTCAGCAGATCGCTGGTCGCGTTCGCGGCCGCCGCGGCTTCTGCCGCACGCAGCGCCGCCTCCTTCAGCCCGCCGCCGGCCGGCACGAGGCCGACGCCGACTTCGACGAGGCCGATGTAGCTCTCGACGTGCACGACGCGCTTCGCGCTGTGCAGCATCAGCTCGCACCCGCCGCCGAGCGCGATGCCCGACACGGCCGCGACCACCGGCACGTTCGCGTACTTCACGCGCAGCATGCCTTCCTGGAATTTCTTCACGAACGGCTCGATCCCCTTCGCGCCGCCCATCATGAACGCGGGCATCGCCTCTTCGAGGTTCGCGCCGGCCGAGAACGGGCCGCCCGGCGTGCCGAGCTTCAGCGACGTCGGCTGCCAGATCACGACGCCCTTGTAGTCCTTCTCCGCGAGCTCGATCGCCTGCACGAGGCCGTCGATCACGCCCGGGCCGATCGTGTTCATCTTCGACTTGAACGACACGATCACGACGTCGTCTTCACCGGCGCGATCGTCGACCCACGCGCGCACCGAGTCGGTCTCGAACAGCGTCTTGCCGTAGCTCTTCGGATCGGCGCCCGCTTCGCCGAGCAGCGGCGCGCGGAACACCTGCTTGTCGTACACCGCGAGATTCGAGCGCGGCACGAAGCGCTTCGACGCCGGCGCCCACGAGCCTTCGGCCGTATGCACGCCGCCGTTGTCGGCCACCGGCCCTTCGAGCACCCACGACGGCAGCGGCACGCCGGCGAGCGCCTTGCCGGCCGCGATGTCTTCCTGCACCCATTCGGCCACCTGCTTCCAGCCGGCCGCCTGCCAGCCTTCGAACGGGCCTTCGTTCCAGCCGAAACCCCAGCGGATCGCGAGATCGACGTCGCGCGCGTTGTCCGCGATCGACTCGAGATGCACGCCGATGTAATGGAACACGTCGCGGAAGATCGACCACAGGAACTGCGCATGCGGATGATCCGTCTCGCGCAGCAGCTTCAGCCGCTCGGCCGGCGGACGCTTCAGGATGCGGCCGACCGTCTCGTCCGCCTTCGCGCCCGAGTCGACGTAGGTGCCGGTCTTCGCGTCGAGCACCTTGATCGTCTTGCCTTCCTTCTTGTAGAAGCCGGCGCCCGTCTTCTGGCCGAGCGCGCCCTGCTTGACCAGCTCCGCGAGCACCGCGGGCGTCTGGTAGACCGGGAAGAACGGATCGTCGGCGAGGTTGTCCTGCATCGTCTTGATCACGTGCGCCATCGTGTCGAGACCGACCACGTCCGCGGTGCGGAACGTCGCCGACTTCGCGCGGCCGAGGCGGCTGCCGGTCAGGTCGTCGACTTCGTCGAAACGCAGGCCGAACTTCGCGGCCTCGGTGATCACCGCGAGGATCGAGAAGATGCCGACGCGGTTCGCGATGAAGTTCGGCGTGTCCTTCGCGCGCACGACGCCCTTGCCGACGACGCTCGTCAGGAACGTCTCGAGCTGGTCGAGGATGTCCGCACGCGTATGCGCGGTCGGAATCAGCTCGACGAGGTGCATGTAGCGCGGCGGATTGAAGAAGTGCACGCCGCAGAAGCGCGCCTTCAGTTCGTCGGAGAAGCCTTCGGAGAGCTTCGTGATCGACAGGCCCGACGTGTTGGTCGCGAAGATCGCGTTCGGACCGATGTGCGGCGCGACCTTCTTGTACAGGTCGTGCTTCCAGTCCATCCGCTCGGCGATCGCCTCGATCACGACGTCGCATTCGGCGAGCTTCCCGATGTCGTCCTCGTAGTTCGCGGCTTCGAGGTACTTCGCGTCGTCCTTCACGCCGAACGGCGCGGGCGACAGCTTCTTCAGGTTCTCGATCGCCTTCAGCGCGATCGCGTTTTTCGGGCCTTCCTTGGCCGGCAGGTCGAACAGCAGCACGGGCACGCGCGCGTTGATCAGGTGCGCGGCGATCTGCGCGCCCATCACGCCGGCGCCCAGCACGGCCACCTTGCGAATCAGGAAATTACTCACGGGATGTCTCCGGATGGTGCCGCGCACCGCATCAAATGACGGCTGCACGGCGAAGTCAGTACCAGGAACCGTTGCGCCCGGGCAGCGCGCGGTGCGCCGCCCGGCTGCGCGTCAGAACAGCGATTCGTCGATTTCCATCAGCGTCTTCGAACCGGCGCGCGCGGCGCGGATCGTCGACGCCGTCTCGGGCAGCAGGCGCGCGAAGTAGAAGCGCGCGGTCGCGAGCTTCGACTTGTAGAACGGATCTCCGGACGCCTCCTTGTCGAGCGCGATGCGCGCCATCCGCGCCCAGAAGTACGAGAACACGAGGTGGCCGACGGTGCGCAGATACGGGACGGCGGCCGCGCCGACTTCGTCCGGGTTCTGCATCGCCTTCATGCCGATTTCCATCGTGAGCTTCTGCACCTTCTCGCCTATATCGGCGAGCGGGTTGACGAACTCGGCCATCTCCGGCTTCACGCCTTCGGCCTCGACGAAGTCGGACACGATCTTGCCGAACTTCTTCAGCTTCGCGCCCATGTCGCCGAGCACCTTGCGGCCCAGCAGGTCGAGCGCCTGGATCGAGTTCGTGCCTTCGTAGATCATGTTGATCCGCGCATCGCGCACGTATTGCTCCATTCCCCACTCGGAGATGAAGCCGTGCCCGCCGTAGATCTGCATCGCGTGGTTGGTCGACTCGAACGCGTTGTCGGTCAGGAACGCCTTGATGATCGGCGTGAGCAGCGCGACGAGGTCGGCCGCTTCCTTGCGCACCGCGTCGTCCGCATGCGACAGCTCCTTGTCGATCTGCAGCGCGGACCAGTACGTAAACGCGCGCGCGCCTTCCGCGTATGCCTTCTGCGTGAGCAGCATCCGGCGCACGTCCGGGTGCACGATGATCGGATCGGCCGGCTTGTCCGGCGCCTTCGGGCCGGTCAGCGAGCGCATCTGCAGACGCTCCTTCGCATACGCGAGCGAGTTCTGGTACGCGACTTCGGTGAGGCCGAGCCCCTGCATGCCGACGCCGAGGCGCGCGGCGTTCATCATCACGAACATCGCGTTGAGGCCCTTGTTCGGCTCGCCGACGATCCAGCCCTTCGCGTTGTCGAGGTTCATCACGCACGTCGAATTGCCGTGGATGCCCATCTTGTGCTCGATCGACCCGCACTTGATGCCGTTGCGCTCGCCCGGCTCGCCCGATGCGTCGGGGATGAACTTCGGCACGATGAACAGCGAGATCCCCTTCGTGCCCTGCGGCGCGTCCGGCAGGCGGGCCAGCACGAGGTGGACGATGTTCTTCGACATGTCGTGCTCGCCGCTCGAGATGAAGATCTTCGTGCCGCTGATCGAGTACGACCCGTCGCCGTTCGGTTCGGCCTTGGTGCGCAGGATGCCGAGGTCGGTGCCGCAGTGCGGCTCGGTCAGGCACATCGTGCCGGTCCATTCGCCGGACACGAGCTTCGGCAGGTAGCGCTGCTGCAGTTCCGGCGCGCCGTGCGCGTGCAGGCATTCGTATGCGCCGTGCGACAGGCCCGGATACATCGTCCACGCCTGGTTCGCCGAGTTCAGCATTTCGTACAGCGCGTTGTTCACGAACGCGGGCAGCCCCTGGCCGCCGTATTCCGGATCGCAGCCGAGCGCCGGCCAGCCGGCCTCGACGTATTGTCGATAAGCTTCCTTGAAGCCGGTCGGCGTCTTCACGACGCCGTCGCCGACGTACGTGCACCCTTCACGGTCGCCGACCTGGTTCAGCGGAAACAGCACTTCGGAGCAGAACTTGCCCGCTTCCTCGAGGACCTGGTTGATCGTGTCGGCGTCGAGGTCCACATGCCTCGGCATTTGCTTGACCTCGGCTTCGACGTTCAGAAGCTCGTGCAACACGAATTGCATGTCGCGCAGCGGCGCGGCGTACTGTCCCATGACTCTCTCCAAAGGTGGGCAAACGGCTCGAGCAGCTGGCGGGCGGATCACGCGCCGCTAACGGCTCTCGCTCTGATACGAAACGATTGTCTTTTCCAGCGCGGCCCACGTGAGACGCACCGCGTCCGGCGAGTGCAGGAAACGTGCGTCGTGGTGCAGGCCGAGCGTGAAGCTGTACAACTCGAAGAGCATCAGATCCGGATCGGTATCCGCACGCAGATGTCCTTCGTCCTTCGCCTGCGAAATGGCGCGCAGCAACGCGGCACGCCAGGTGGTCACGCTCGCGATCAACTGCTCGCGCACCGGGCTGTCCGGCCGGTCGTCGTATTCGACGGCGCCGCTGATGTAGATGCATCCGGTCGTCACCTCCTGGATGCGCTTCTCCATCCAGCGCGCGAGCATCGCACGCAGACGCGGCAGACCGCGCGGCTCGCGCAGGCTCGGAAAGAACACCTCGTTCTCGAAACGACGGTGATACTCGCGGACGACCTCGACCTGCAGATCGTCGCGCGACCCGAAGTGCGCGAACACGCCGCTCTTGCTCATCTGCATGCGCTCGGCCAGCAGGCCGATCGTCAGCCCCTCCAGCCCGTCGCGGCTGGCGAGATCCAAAGCAGCTTCGAGTATCGCGGCACGCGTCTGTTCGCCTTTTCGCATAGCTTTTTCTGTAACCGTTCGGGGGATCGAATAAAATCGAACGGCCGTACTATTATTGAGTGCGACCGCCCGCGAAACAAGGAAATTATTAGAAACCGGTGTCTAACCGAGCCGCTATTTTGCGCGATTCCGGCGTGACCGGAGCGCCTTTTCCGCACGAACGTGCGGACGGATTTTCATGAAGCGGATGCAGAGTTGCGCGGCCCGTCAGTCGTAGCTGCCGACGGTCAGCGCCTTCATCACGATCCGATATACGTTGTACGCGAGCCAGTTCAGCACGCGTTCGATGCGCGGGCGCGCCGCATACCGCGCGGCGTCGATCTCTCGACCGTCGGCGAACGCGGCCATGATCGCGTCGCGCAGCTGGTTCGTCAGCGCGTCGTACCGCACGAGAACGACGTTCGCCTCATTGTTCAGCATCAGGCTCAGCGCGTCCAGATTCGACGAGCCGACCGTCGCCCAGTTGTCGTCGATCACGGCCACCTTGCCGTGCAGCATCGTCTTGTCGTATTCGGCCACGCGCACGCCGGCGCGCAGCAGCGCGTGATACAGGAACGGTACGGCCGTGTCGAGCGCGGCGAACTCCTTGCGGCCGATCAGGATTCGCACGTCGATGCCGCGTCGCGCCGCACCCGTCAGCGCACGGCGCAATTTGCGCCCCGGCATGAAATACGGGTTCGCGACAAGAATCCGATGGCGCGCCTTGCCGATCGCCGCCAGATACGCCTTCTCGATCGCACGGCGGTTCACGACGTTGTCGCGCGCGACGAACGCGACGCTCGGTTCGGTCACGACGCGCAGCGCGCCCGCCTTGATCCAGCGGTGGCTGCGCAGCCAGCGCCGGAACATCGTCGGAAACGGCTCGCCGCCGTGCAGCGCGGTCGCATACTGCGCATACGGCTTGTGGCCGAACTGGATCCGATGCCATTGCAGCTCGAACGCCGCGCGGACGTCCGCGACCGCGGGCCCCGCCATCTCGACCGCGAAATCCCAGCGCGGATACGGCAGCGTCGTGCCGTTCTGCGCGTAGTCGTCGACGATGTTGATCCCGCCGCAGAACGCCGCCGCGTGGTCGATCACCGCGAGCTTGCGATGCGTGCGCGAGAAGCCGAAGCGGCCGAACAGATAACGGTTGTAGATGCAGTGCTCGACACCGGCGTCGGCCCACGTGTCGAACAGCGGCAGGCGCGCGGTGCCGACGCCGTCGGTGATCACGCGCACGCGCACGCCGCGCTGCGCCGCGCGGATCAGCGCGTCCGACACCGGGCGGCCCGCGTCGTCGTCGCAGAAGATGTAGGTTTCGAGCATCACCTGCTCAGCCGCGGCGTCGATCCGCTCGATCAGCGCGCGGAAGAACGCGCCGCCGCTCTCGTGCAGCCGCACCGTGTTGCCGGTCGTGAACGCGAGCCGCGACGCGGAGCCGCGCTCCTGCAGGAACATCTGCCGCAATTGCGCGAAGCGCTTGCGGGTTTCGGCATTCATGCGGACGAGCCGTGCGTCGCGTGCGCGAGCGCCGCGCGCATCGGCAGTTGCAGGATCGCTTCGGCGTTCGACGGCGAGAAGCAGCGCGCGGCCGCTTCGCGGTACGGCAGCCATGCGTAGTCGACGTGCTCGCGCGGCGACAGCGTGACGTCGACGCGGCGCGGCACGCAAAGGCCGAACCAGTGCTCGACGTTGCGCGTGACGCCCGGCGCGTAGCGATGCAGATATTGCGGATAGATCGCGTATTCGATCGAGTGGTGCCAGTCGACGAGCGCGTTGGCCGGCACGCCGTGCATGCCGACCGCGATGCCGGTTTCTTCGGCGACTTCGCGCGCCGCCGCGATCGCGAGCGGCTCGTCGAGCGTGTCCTTCGAGCCGGTCACCGACTGCCAGAAATCGGGCTGATCGGCCCGCTTGATCACGAGCGCGTCGAGTTCGGGCGTGTAGATCACGACGAGTACGGATTCGGGAATTTTCGGCGGCTTCGTCATCTTCGTTTCATACGGCACGGAACCGCGCCGGACATGCGCGTGCCGCGCGCGGCAAGTGCTGCGACTGTACCGCAAAAAACGAAAAAGGCGCACCGCGGCGCCTTTTTCGTTGCGGGAACGCGAATGCGCGTTACGCCTTCGGCTGCTCCGGCTGACGCAGACGGATGTGCAGCTCGCGCAGCTGGCGCTCGTCGACCGGGCTCGGCGCCTGCGTGAGCAGATCCTGCGCACGCTGGGTCTTCGGGAACGCGATCACGTCGCGGATCGAATCGGCGCCGGCCATCATCGTGACGATGCGGTCGAGACCGAACGCGATGCCGCCGTGCGGCGGCGCGCCGTACTGCAGCGCGTCCAGCAGGAAGCCGAACTTCGCCTGCGCCTCTTCCGCGCCGATCTTCAGCGCGCGGAACACCTTGCTCTGCACGTCCTCGCGGTGGATACGCACCGAGCCGCCGCCGATTTCCCAGCCGTTCAGCACCATGTCGTACGCCTTCGCGAGACAGCGGCCCGGATCGGTCTCGAGATACTCGAGGTGCTCGTCCTTCGGGCTCGTGAACGGGTGGTGCGCGGCGACGTAGCGTGCGTCTTCGTCGTCGTATTCGAACATCGGGAAGTCGACGACCCACAGCGGCTTCCAGCCGGCCTCGACGAGGCCGTTCGCCTTGCCGAATTCCGAGTGACCGATCTTCAGGCGCAGCGCGCCGAGGCTGTCGTTGACGACCTTCGCACGGTCGGCCGCGAAGAAGATGATGTCGCCGTCTTCGGCGCCGGTGCGCTCGAGGATCGCCGCGATCGACGCGTCGTGCAGGTTCTTCACGATCGGGCTTTGCAGGCCGTCGCGGCCCTTCGCCTTCTCGTTCACCTTGATCCATGCGAGGCCCTTCGCGCCGTAGATGCGCACGAACTCGGTGTAGCCGTCGATGTCGCCGCGCGACAGCTCGGCGCCCTTCGGCACGCGCAGCGCCGCGACGCGGCCGTCCTTCGCGTTGGCCGGCGTGCTGAACACCTTGAAGTCGACGTCCTTCATCGCGTCGGTCAGCTCGGTGAACTCGAGCTTCACGCGCAGGTCGGGCTTGTCCGAGCCGAAGCGCGCCATCGCTTCCGAATACGGCATCACCGGGAATTTCGCATCGAGTTCGACGTCGATGGTCTTCTTGAAGATATGACGGATCATGTCCTCGAACAGGTCGCGGATTTCCTGCTCGCCGAGGAACGACGTCTCGCAGTCGATCTGCGTGAATTCGGGCTGACGATCGGCGCGCAGGTCTTCGTCGCGGAAGCACTTCGTGATCTGGTAGTAGCGATCGAAGTTCGCGATCATCAGCAGCTGCTTGAACAGCTGCGGCGACTGCGGCAGCGCGAAGAACTGGCCGGCGTTCACGCGCGACGGAACCAGATAGTCGCGCGCGCCTTCCGGCGTGCTCTTGGTCAGCATCGGCGTTTCGATGTCGATGAAGCCCTGCTCGTCGAGATACTTGCGCGCCTCGATCGCGACGCGGTAGCGCAGCCGCAGGTTGTGCTGCATCTGCGGACGGCGCAGGTCGAGCACGCGGTGCGTGAGACGCGTCGTTTCGGACAGGTTGTCGTCGTCGAGCTGGAACGGCGGCGTGACCGACGGGTTCAGCACGGTCAGCTCGTGGCACAGCACTTCGATCTTGCCGCTTTTCAGACCTGCGTTGACCGTGCCTTCCGGACGGTTGCGCACGAGGCCCTTGACCTGCACGCAGAACTCGTTGCGTACGCCTTCGGCGGTCGCGAACATCTCGGCGCGATCCGGGTCGCAGACCACCTGCACGAGGCCTTCACGATCGCGCAGGTCGATGAAGATCACACCGCCGTGATCGCGGCGGCGCTGCACCCAGCCGCACAGCGACACGGTTTGGCCCAGCAGGTGTTCGGTCACGAGACCGCAGTATTCAGTACGCATCGACATGATGTTTGCTTTCGTTCGGTTTGATCAACGGGCGCCGCAACGCGCGGCCCGGGCGATGATTCTTGGCTTACAGCGGCGGCTCGACGGGACGGCGCGCGGGCACCGGAACCGGCGCCGGCGGTGCAACGACACCCATCGAGACGATGTACTTGAGCGCGGCATCGACCGACATGTCGAGTTCGACGACTTCGCTCTTCGGGAGCATCAGGAAGAAGCCAGACGTCGGGTTCGGCGTCGTGGGCACGTACACGCTCACGTACTCTTCCGTCAGGTGGTTGACCACGTCGCCGCCGGGCGTGCCGGTCAGAAACGCGATCGTATACGAGCCGCGGCGCGGGTATTCGATCAGCAGCGCCTTGCGGAACGCGTTGCCGCTGCTCGACAGCAGCGTGTCCGACACCTGCTTGACGCTCGTGTAGATCGGCCCGACGACCGGGATGTGGCGCACGACCGCGTTCCACCACGTCACGAGCTTCTGGCCGATGAAATTCTGCGTGGCGAGCCCGACGACGAACACGAACGCGAGCGTCAGCACCGCGCCGATTCCGGGCAGCCGGAAACCGAGCAGCCGCTCGGGCTGCCACGATTCGGGCAGCAGCAGCAGCGTCTGGTCCATCGTGCCGATGATGAGGCCGAGCACCCACAGCGTGATCGCGAGCGGAACGAGAACCAGCAGGCCGGTCAGAAACACCGATTTCAGGGTCGTCTTTTTCATCATCTGCCGTCAATGAACCGCGCCGGCGGCGCGGTATGGGCGCGGCCCGATCGGGCCGCGACTGTCAACCGCCGGCGGCGGGCGCTGCGGCCGGGGCCGGCGCCGCACTCGTCGTCGTACTTTCGGAACCCGACGCGGCCGGAGCCGCCGGCGTTGCTGCCGGCGCCGCATCGCCCGACGACGCCGTCGCCGGCGCGCTGGAGCCGCCCGAGCCGCCGCGGAAATCGGTGACGTACCACCCCGAACCCTTCAGCTGAAACCCCGCGGCCGTGACCTGCTTGCGAAACGCATCCTTCCCGCATTCCGGGCATTGCGACAGCGGCGCGTCGCTCATCTTCTGGAGCACGTCCTTTGCGAAACCGCACGCTTCGCATCGATAGGCGTAGATCGGCATGATGTTTTTTCCTGCAGAAACTGGAAACGGCTTGCAAAGCCTTGAATTATAGCCGAAACCCCGACGCGCCCCGGCAACCGCCGCACCGCCCGTCCGTCAGCGGCGGCGCCACGTGAGCCAGCGCTCGTGCCCTTCGAACACCGGCAGCGAATCGGTCACCGGCCAATCGTCGATCAAGTCGAACTGCGGCGCGAGCAGCGCGTCGAGCTCCGCGCGCTCGATCCCGAACGGCGGTCCCTTCGGCTTCGCGGTCACGAAGAAGTAGCCGGCCAGCAGACCGCCCGCGGGCAGCAGCGCGGCCATCTGCGCCGCATAGTCCGCGCGCCGGGCGGGCGGCAGCGCACACAGGAACGCGCGCTCGTAAATCCAGCGCACGTCGAACGGCGGCCGGTACGTGAAGAAATCGGCGAGTTCGACGACGTCCGCATGCGCACCGAGCTGCGCCTTCGCCGTTGCGACGGCCTGCGCGGCGAAATCGATCGCGCGCACCGGCCAGCCGGCATCGGCGAGCCAGCCGGCTTCCTGCGCGCTGCCGCAGCCGGGAATCAGCACCGCGCACCGCTCGAGCCGCTGCGCGAATGCGCGAAAGCCGTCCGGCACGCCGCCGAATTCCCACGGCGTCACGCCGCGTGCGAAACGCTCGTCCCAGAACGACGCGTCGCCAGGATCGCGTGTCGCGAAATCGGCGGCCGTCGGCGTGCCCGGTTGTTTCGGATCGGACATCGCGAAGCTCCTTCCGGTCATGCGCCGTACGCGAGCGCGAGCAGCACGCGCGCGACGAGCGCGCCGACGCCGACGGCGAGACCGAAGATCAGCAGCGCCTGCAGCAGCCGGTTGGTCCGCTTCTGCTCGATCAGGATCTGCCGCATCAGGTCGTCGCTCGCCGCGCGCGGCGTGTGGTGGCGTTCGGCCAGCACGTGATGCACGAGCCGCGGCAGCTGCGGCAGCGTCTTGCTCCATTGCGGCGCTTCGACCTTGAAGCGTTCGTACCAGCCGCGCAGCCCGATCTGCTCGGTCATCCAGCGCTCGAGATACGGTTTCGCGGTCTTCCACAGGTCGAGCTCGGGGTCGAGCGAGCGGCCGAGGCCCTCGACGTTCAGCATCGTCTTCTGCAGCAGCACGAGCTGCGGCTGGATCTCGACGTTGAAGCGGCGCGACGTCGAAAAGAGGCGCATCAGCACCTGGCCGAGCGAGATGTCCTTCAGCGCGCGGTCGAAATACGGCTCGCACACCGCGCGGATCGCACTCTCGAGTTCCTCGACGCGCGTCTCTGGCGGCACCCAGCCCGATTCGAGATGCAGCGTCGCGACGCGGTGATAGTCGCGCTTGAAGAACGCGAGGAAGTTCTGCGCGAGATAGTTCTTGTCGAAATCGGACAGCGCGCCGACGATCCCGAAATCGAGCGCGATATAGCGGCCGAACGTGTTCGGGTCGAGGCTGACCTGGATATTGCCCGGATGCATGTCCGCATGGAAGAAGCCGTCGCGGAACACCTGCGTGAAGAAGATCTCGACGCCTTCGCGCGCGAGCTTCTTGATGTCGACGCCCGCCGAGCGCAGCGTCTCGACCTGGCTGATCGGCACGCCGGACATGCGCTCCATCACGAGCACCTGCGACGTCGAGCAGTCCCAGAACATCTCCGGCACGAGCAGCAGGTCGAGCCCCGCGAAGTTGCGGCGCAGCTGGCTGCCGTTCGCCGCCTCGCGCATCAGGTCGAGTTCGTCGTGCAGGTACTTGTCGAATTCGGCGACGACTTCGCGCGGCTTCAGCCGCCGGCCGTCGGCCCACATGCGCTCGGTCCACGTCGCGATGTCGCGCAGCAGCGCGAGATCGGAATCGATCACCGGCAGCATGTTCGGGCGCAGCACCTTCACCGCGACCGCCTTGCCCGCGTGCTGGCCCTGCTTCAGCTTCGCGAAATGCACCTGAGCGATCGACGCGCTCGCGACCGGCTCGCGCTCGAATTCGTCGAACAGTTCGTCGACGGGCGCGCCGAGCGACTTCTCGATGATCGCGATCGCGACGGCAGAATCGAACGGCGGCACCTGATCCTGCAGCTTCGCGAGCTCGTTCGCGAAATCGACCGACAACAGGTCGCGCCGGGTCGACAGCACCTGACCGAACTTCACGAAGATCGGGCCGAGGCTTTCGAGCGCATGGCGCAAGCGGACCGCAGGGGGATCGGAATAGCGGCGGCCGATCGTCGTGATCCGCAGCAGCAGCTTGACGCGCCGGTCGTCGATGCGGGACAGCATCACCTCGTCGAGACCGAAGCGGATGACGGTATAGACAATCTTGATGAAGCGGAAAATGCGCATGCGCTGCGGCCCTCAGTGCGCGCCGCTCGGGAGTGAACCCGTGCGCGCGCCGATTCTTTGTTCGAGTCGCTCGATCCGTTTTTCGACCCGCGCGAGCGCATCGCGCGCATGCGCCAGTTCCGCGTCGAAGCCGCCCAGCGACGCACGCCGAACGACCTGCGGGTTCTCGTCGAGCCAGTACTCGGCGATCGAATCGAGCACGTTGCGGCCGGTGCGGCGCGCACGCGCGCCGGCGTCGCGCACGATCGTCGCGATCCGGTGCGCGGCCGCGTCGCCCACCAGCTTCGCGAGATCTTCTTCCGGTTCCCAGCGCAGATGCTCGGCGAGCTTCGCGATCTGCGTCGCGAACTCCGCGTCGCCGTCGATCTTCACGTGCTTCATCACGGCCGCCTGACCGCCCTGCAGGAAAGCGGCGACCGTATCGCCGGCGAGCGCGATCGACACGTCGACGCGCTGCGCATCGTGCGCGTCGACCGCGGACAGATAACCGTCGGGCTGCACGAGCAGCGTCAGCGTGACGGGCGGCACGTCGAGCCGGGCGGTCTTGCCCGCATATGGAATCAGGCGATCGCGGGCCCAGGATTCGCGTGCGAGCAGGTGATTGACGGCAGCAGCAAAAGGCTTGGCGGCAAAGGTCATCGGGCTGGGAAAGAAAAAACCCGCGCGGACCGGGCGCCCACGCGGGTTTCTATTGTAACGTCGGTTCGTCGGCAGACCGCGCGCGACCCCGCATCCGAGCGGCAAGCGGTCGCAGCGCGGCGGCCGACAGCCGCAAAGCCGGCGGCGAGCCGCCGGCCCCGCTCAGTGCGTGTTCAGCTGCTGGATCCCGGCGAGCAGCCAGCCCTGACTGCCCGACTTCGACAGGTTCCACACCTCGTCGAACGGCTCCGCGGACGCATTCGCCGATTCGCGGATCAACCCGTGGAAGCGCACGCTTGCCGATTGCTCGATCCCGCGATCCTCGATCGCGACCAGTTCCGCGTCGAGCTGCACGACGTCGGTCTGGTTCGCTTCGTTGCCGCGCGAGTCGAGATCGATCTTGATCTCCGCAAACATTTCGGGCGTCGTGAATTCGCGGATGTCGGTCAGGTTGCCTTGGTCCCACGCAGCCTGCAGACGCACGAAATAGACCTTCGCGCTGCGCAGGAACGCTTCGGTGTCGAAGCCGGCCGGCACTTGCAGCGCCGGCGCGGCTACGCCGGCTGCCGGAGCCGCGGACGCCGCGCCGCCGCCGAACACGCGCTGCGCTTCGTTCGCATAGCTGCTGCCGCCCGCGTAGTTGCTGCTCGAGCCCGGCTGGAACGAACTGCCTTGCGAGTAGCTGCCCGACGACGACGCCCCGCCGACCGAATAAGCGGGCTCCTGCGGGCGACGGCGGTTCATGAACTTGCGGATCAGCCAGATGCCGACCATCGCGAGCAGCGCAATCACGATGAAATTCGCCATCATGCCGGCGAACGCCTCGCCGAGCCCGAAGTGCGACAGCAGCGCCGCGATGCCGAGGCCCGCGGCGAGGCCGGCGATCGGGCCGAGCCAGCGCGAGCGGTTCGGCTGAGCGGCGGGCGTGGGCGCGGCCGGGTTCGTGCGCTGCGCCTGCGACGGCGCGGCCTGCTGCATCGGCTGCTGCGCGGGCGGCGTAGCCTGACGCTGCGTGACGGTGGAGTTCTGGCGGCCGATGCTGCGCCCGCCGCCCATGCGCTTGGCTTCGGCGTCCAGCGATGCGAACGTGCCGGCCGTGAGCAGGCCGACCATCAGCAGCGTGCCGACCCGTCGAGCCCACGGCTTCGACGGCTTGCTACGGTTGAACAGCGAACGCGATTCGGACATCAGCTTCTCCAAATGTAAGACAAATGTATGGAAAGAACCCCTTAGTACTTGGTTCCGAGGTGTAAAGCTACCACGCCACCTGACAAATTGTAATATTTGACGGCGTCAAGGCCCGCTTGTTCCATCATCGTCTTCAGCGTGTCCTGATCGGGGTGCATCCGGATAGATTCAGCAAGATACCTGTAACTGTCTGCATCTTTCGCGAACTTGTCGCCAAGCCACGGTAATACTTTGAAAGAATACAGATCGTACGCTTTTTTGAGCGGCTCCCAGACCTTCGAGAATTCCAGCACCATCACGCGGCCGCCGGGCTTCGCGACGCGGCGCATCTCGGCCAGCGCGACATCCTTGTGCGTCATGTTGCGCAGCCCGAACGCAACCGTGACCACGTCGAAGTAGTTGTCCGGAAACGGAATTTTCTCCGCGTCGCACAGCAGCGACGGCGTCACGACGCCCTTGTCGAGCAGCCGGTCGCGGCCGACGCGCAGCATCGACTCGTTGATGTCCGTGTGCCAGACTTCGCCGGTCGGGCCCGCCGCCTTCGCGAACGCCTTCGTCAGGTCGCCGGTGCCGGCCGCGATGTCGAGCACCTTGTAGCCGGGACGCACGTTCGCCTGCGCGATCGTGAACGCCTTCCACGCGCGGTGCATGCCGGCCGACATCAGATCGTTCATCAGATCGTAGTTGCTCGCGACCGAATGGAACACGCCCGCCACTTTCTTCGCTTTTTCGGTTTCCTCGACGCTTTCGAAGCCGAAGTGGGTTTTGCTCATCGCGTTGATCCTCAGTAAATGGCAAGACGGCGCCGAGCGGGCGCCGTCGATTTCAGTGGCAGTGGCCGTGCGGCGCCGGCGCCGCCGGCATCGGTGCGTCGCGATCGACGCCCGCTGCCTTCAGTTTGTCGAAATACTCGCGCCATAGCGCGTCCTGCTGCGTCGCCAGTTCGTACAGCAGATCCCACGAGTAGATGCCGGTCGAATGGCCGTCGGAGAAGGTCGGCTGCAGCGCGTAGTTGCCGACGCCCTCGAGCGCGGTGATCGTCACGTCGCGCTTGCCCGTCTGCAGCGTCTCCTGGCCGGGCCCGTGGCCGCGCACCTCGGCCGACGGCGAATAGACGCGCATCAGCTCGAACGGAATCCGGTAGCTCTCGCCGTTCGGGTACTGCAATTCGAGCACGCGCGACACCGCATGCACGACGACGCCGGACGGAATCGGCGTCGTGGAAGTCAAGCCGCTCATGGCTGCCTCGGTTCGTTCGTTCGTTGAATTTCTTCGCGCACCGCATTGTGCAGCAGCGAAGCCTGCGCCGCGCGCGTGCGCAGCAGCGCCTCGGACACGCTGCGCTGGCGCGGCGCCCATACCGGCTGAGGGAAATGCGCATCGTTCGAGAAGCGCGGGATCACGTGCCAGTGCACGTGCGGCACCATGTTGCCGAGGCTCGCGAGATTGACCTTGTTCGGCTGCATCACGCGGCGCACCGCGCGCTCCACCGCGTAGACCACGCGCATCAGATGCGCCCGTTCGTCATCGCCGAGATCGGAAAACTCGGCCACGTGCCCGGCCCAGATCACCCGGCAGAAGCCCGGGTAGTCGTGCTCGCCCGTCGCGAGGACCACGCGCAGCGCGTCGTCCTGCCAGAGCACTTCGCCGCCGTCTTCACGGCAAAACACGCATTCCATCGTCGCTCCCATGTGGGCAAGCGCCGGCACGAAGGTGCCGGCGCCCGCTCATCCCAAGCCCGGTCGGGCGGTCGTCATCCCCGCATTAGACCAGTACGCGCTCGATCCCGCCATTGTTCGCGCGTGCGACATAGTCGGCCATCCAGTTGTCGCCGAGCACCTGGCGCGCGATCTCGACGACGATGTAGTCGGCTTCGAGGTTCGCGTCCTCGTTGTAGCGCGACAGCCCCTGCAGGCACGACGGGCAGCTCGTCAGGATCTTCACGTCCGGGCCGTTCGCCGGCACCGGCGCCGCTGCGGCCGGCTCGAGCGCACCGCCCGCCGCGATCGGGATGCTGCGCAGCTTCGCGGCGCCCTTGCGGATCTCCTCCTCCTTGCGGAAGCGGACCTGCGTCGACACGTCCGGGCGCGTTACCGCGAGCGTGCCCGACTCGCCGCAGCAGCGCTCGTTCTTCTCGATCCGGTAGCCGTCCTTCTCCGAGCCCATCAGCTCGTTGACGAGCTTCACCGGATCCATCGTCTTGATCGGCGTATGGCACGGGTCGTGATACATGTAGCGCGTGCCCGTCACCCCGTCGAGCTTCATCCCCTTCTCGAGCAGGAACTCGTGGATGTCGATGATCCGGCAGCCGGGGAAGATCTTGTCGAATTCGTACCCGGCGAGCTGGTCGTAGCAGGTGCCGCACGACACGACGACGGTCTTGATGTCGAGGTAGTTGAGCGTGTTCGCGACGCGGTGGAACAGCACGCGGTTGTCGGTCACGATCTTCTCGGCCTTGTCGTACTGCCCGGCGCCGCGCTGCGGATAGCCGCAGCACAGGTAGCCGGGCGGCAGCACCGTCTGTACGCCGGCCTCCCACAGCATCGCCTGCGTCGCGAGGCCAACCTGCGAGAACAGGCGCTCCGACCCGCAGCCGGGGAAGTAGAACACCGCTTCCGAATCGACGGTCGTCGTCTTCGGGTTGCGGATGATCGGCACGATCTTGTTGTCCTCGATGTCGAGCAGCGCGCGCGCGGTCTTCTTCGGCAGGTTGCCCGGCATCTTCTTGTTGACGAAGTGGATCACCTGCTCGACCGCCGGCGGTTTGCCGGTGGTCGCCGGCGGATGCTGCGTCTGCTTCGTCACCACCTTCTTCAGCATGTCGTTCGCGAAGCGCTGCACCTTGTAGCCGACGCCCATCATCACGCTGCGCGCGGCGTTGATCGTCTGCGGATTCGTCGCGTTCAGGAAGAACATGCCCGCGGCCTGCCCCGGGTTGAACTTCTTCTTGCCCATCTTGCGCAGCAGGTTGCGCATGTTCATCGTGACGTCGCCGAAGTCGATCTTCACCGGGCACGGCGTCGCGCACTTGTGGCACACCGTGCAGTGATCGGCGACGTCGTTGAACTCGTCCCAGTGCTTGATCGACACGCCGCGGCGCGTCTGCTCCTCGTACAGGAACGCCTCGACGAGCAGCGACGTCGCGAGGATCTTGTTGCGCGGGCTGTACAGCAGGTTCGCGCGCGGCACGTGCGTCGCGCACACCGGCTTGCACTTGCCGCAACGCAGACAGTCCTTCACCGAATCGGCGATCGCGCCGATGTCCGACTGCTGCATGATCAGCGACTCGTAGCCCATCAGCCCGAAACTCGGCGTATAGGCGTTGCGCAGATCGGCGCCGTCGAGCAGCTTGCCCTTGTTGAAGCGGCCGTTCGGGTCGACGCGCTGCTTGTACGCGCGGAATTCGGCGATTTCGTCGTCGGTCAGGAACTCGAGCTTCGTGATGCCGATCCCGTGCTCGCCGGAGATCACGCCGTCGAGCGAGCGCGCGAGCGTCATGATGCGTGCGACCGCCGCATGCGCGTCCTGCAGCATCTCGTAGTTGTCGGAGTTGACCGGGATGTTCGTATGCACGTTGCCGTCGCCCGCGTGCATGTGCAGCGCGACGAACACGCGGCCGCGCAGCACGCGCTTGTGGATCGCCTGCGCCTCGTCGAGGATCGGCTTGAACGCGCCGCCGTTGAAGATCGCGCGCAGCTCCGCGCGGATCTCCTGCTTCCACGAGATGCGCACCGTGCGGTCCTGCGTGACGTGGAACAGCGTCGCGCCCGGCTGCTCGTCCACGCGATCGGCGAACTTCTCGGCCAGCGCCTCGTAGCCGAGCTGCACGAGATAGTGCTGCGCTTCGCGCAGCGGCTGGTCGAGCCGGTCGCGCACGAACTCCCAGCGCGCGCGCACGCGCTTGAGCAGTTCGAGCGCCTGCTGCACGCGGTCTTCCAGCAGTTCGGCGCTCGGGATCTCGTTCGCGTCGTCGGTCTTGCCGAGCGGCAGGTTGCCGCCGCGGAAGAACGCCTCCAGCGCGTCGACGAGCTGCAGCTTGTTCTTCAGCGACAGCTCGATGTTGATCCGCTCGATGCCGTCGGTGTATTCACCCATCCGGTTCAGCGGGATCACGACGTCTTCGTTGATCTTGAACGCGTTCGTGTGCTTCGCGATCGCGGCCGTGCGGCTGCGGTCGAGCCAGAAGCGCTTGCGCGCCTCCGCGCTGACCGCGACGAAGCCCTCGCCGCTCTTGCCGTTCGCCATCCGGATCACTTCGGACGTCGCTTGCGCGACCGCGTCGGCATCGTCGCCGACGATGTCGCCGATCAGCACCATCTTCGGGAACGCGTTGCGCTTGCTCTTCGTCGCATAGCCGACCGCGCGCAGGTAGCGCTCGTCGAGATGCTCGAGGCCGGCCAGGATCGCGCCGCCCTGCTTCGACGTCTCGAACAGGTAGTCCTTGATCTCGACGATGCTCGGGATCGCCTCGCGCGCCTGACCGAAGAATTCGAGGCATACGGTGCGCGTATGCGCGGGCATCTTGTGCAGCACCCAGCGCGCGGACGTGATCAGTCCGTCGCAGCCTTCCTTCTGCACGCCCGGCAGACCCGCGAGGAACTTGTCCGTCACGTCCTTGCCGAGCCCTTCCTTGCGGAAGCGGCGGCCTTCGATCTCGAGCATCTCGGTGCGCAGCAGCTTCTCGCCCGGCGCGTATGCGCCGTCGAACCACTTCAGCTCGAAACGCGCGACCGCGATGTCGTGGATCTTGCCCTGGTTGTGCTCGAGGCGCGTGACTTCGAGCCAGTTGCCGTCCGGATCGACCATCCGCCACCACGCGAGGTTGTCGAGCGCGGTGCCCCACAGCACGGCCTTCTTGCCGCCCGCGTTCATCGCGACGTTGCCGCCGATGCAGGACGCGTCGAGCGACGTCGGATCGACCGCGAACACGTAGCCGGCCGCCTCGGCCGCTTCGGTCACGCGGCGCGTGACGACGCCCGCGCCCGAGAAGATCGTCGGCACCTTGTGCGGGACGCCCGGCAGCTCGGTAAGCTCGACCGCGCCGAGCTGCTCGAGCTTCTCGGTGTTGATCACCGCGGAAAACGGCGTGAGCGGCACCGCGCCGCCCGTATAGCCGGTGCCGCCGCCGCGCGGGATCACGGTGAGGCCGAGCTCGAAGCAGGCCTTCACGAGGCCGGCGATTTCGGCTTCGGTGTCCGGCGTCAGCACGACGAACGGATATTCGACGCGCCAGTCGGTCGCGTCCGTCACGTGCGACACGCGCGACAGCCCGTCGAAGCGGATGTTGTCCTTCTGCGTGCAGCGGCCGAGCACCTTCGTCGCGCGGCGGCGCAAATCGGCCATCTTGTCGAATTCGTCTGCGAATTCGTCGACCGCGCGCTGCGCGGCGGCTTCGAGCATCTCGACGCGCGCGGCGCGCCCGCGGCCGGCGTCGTCATGGTGCTCGGTCAGATCCGCGTGGCGGCGCTTGCCGATCTCGGTCAGACGGTGGTTCAGCGCCTCGATCAGCAACGCGCGGCGCTTCGGGTTGTCGAGCAGATCGTCCTGCAGGTACGGGTTGCGGCGTACGACCCAGATGTCGCCGAGCACTTCGTACAGCATCCGGGCCGAGCGGCCCGTGCGGCGTTCGGCGCGCAGTTCGTCGAGCACGGACCACGCGTCTTCGCCGAGCAGCCGGATCACGATCTCGCGATCGGAGAACGACGTGTAGTTGTAGGGAATCTCGCGCAGACGAGGCGCGGGGTCGGCGGCGACGGCGGCGGCCGCGCCATGCGGATCGAAAACTTGTGGTGCGTTCATGTTCGGACGACTCGGAGGGCCGATACACCGTGCACGGGCGTCGGCAAGCGCGGGAGCGCAATCTTGGGGAAATCTGTTCTGTTGCCAGGCGGGCGACTATCTCGCATGGGGCCGGAGCGGGACTGAACTCACCGGTCGCGGCCGACGGGGCCTGGCGGCACTCGGAGCCGTCAGCACGATCGCGCGCGGCGCGCATGCCGCTCCGCCGCGGGGCTGGCGGCGCGCGGCGACGGCTTCAATGGGGCGATCCGAGGGTGCCTCTGCATCTTCCGATCCTTGATTCAAAACGAAATTCTAACCCATGATCGCGCCACGCGTGACACGCCGGACAGGTCGTGGGGCTATCGCCGCAACCCGCGCCGGGCCTGGCTCCGCGCGGGTTTGCCCGGCGATTCGCCGTCCGTCCGGTCGGTAACCGGGCGGTTAAACCGGTAAAAACGGCACGATGCACGCCGCCCCGCGAGCGCGCGGACTCGCCCGGCATGCCGCTTGCGTGCGGGGCGAGCCTTGGCGCTATCATTGATCCTTTACCGTCTGCATCCGCACTGCACGCGAGCGCCCATGGCATCCCACGATTACCTGAAGAAAATCCTCACCGCGCGCGTCTACGACGTCGCGATCGAGACGGAACTCGAACCCGCCCGCAATCTGTCGGCACGGCTGCGCAACCGCGTGTACCTGAAGCGCGAGGACAACCAGCCGGTGTTCTCGTTCAAGCTGCGCGGCGCATACAACAAGATGGCGCACATTCCGGCCGATGCGCTCGCGCGCGGCGTGATCACCGCGTCGGCAGGCAACCATGCGCAGGGCGTCGCGTTCTCGGCGGCGCGGATGGGCATCAAGGCCGTGATCGTCGTGCCCGTCACGACGCCGCAGGTGAAGGTCGACGCGGTGCGCGCGCACGGCGGCCCGAGCGTCGAGGTGATCCAGGCCGGCGAGTCGTACAGCGACGCATACGCGCACGCGCTCAACGTGCAGCAGGAGCGCGGCCTCACGTTCGTCCATCCGTTCGACGATCCGTATGTGATCGCCGGTCAGGGCACCATCGCGATGGAGATCCTGCGTCAGCATCAGGGCCCGATTCACGCGATCTTCGTGCCGATCGGCGGCGGCGGGCTCGCGGCCGGCGTCGCCGCGTACGTGAAGGCGGTCCGCCCCGAGATCAAGGTGTTCGGCGTGCAGGCCGAGGACTCGTGCGCGATGGCGCAGTCGCTGCAGGCGGGCGAGCGCGTCGAGCTGAGCGAGGTCGGGCTGTTCGCGGACGGCACCGCGGTCAAGCTCGTCGGCGAGGAAACGTTCCGGCTGTGCCGCGAATATCTCGACGGCGTCGTGACGGTCAACACCGACGCGCTGTGTGCGGCAATCAAGGACGTATTCCAGGACACGCGCAGCGTGCTCGAGCCGTCCGGCTCGCTCGCGGTCGCGGGCGCAAAGCTCTATGCGGAACGCGAAGGCATCGAGAACCAGACGCTCGTCGCCGTCACGTCGGGCGCGAACATGAACTTCGACCGGATGCGCTTCGTCGCGGAGCGTGCGGAGGTCGGCGAGGCGCGCGAGGCCGTATTCGCGGTCACGATCCCCGAGGAGCGCGGCAGCTTCCGGCGCTTCTGCTCGCTCGTCGGCGACCGCAACGTCACGGAGTTCAACTACCGGATCGCCGATGCGCAGTCCGCGCACATCTTCGTCGGCGTGCAGATCCGCCGCCGCGACGAATCCGCCGAGATCGCCGCGAACTTCGAATCGCACGGCTTCAGCACCGTCGATCTGACGCACGACGAGCTGTCGAAGGAACATATCCGCTACATGGTCGGCGGCCGCTCGCCGCTCGCGCACGACGAACGCCTGTTCCGCTTCGAGTTCCCGGAACGGCCGGGCGCGCTGATGAAGTTCCTGTCGTCGATGGCGCCCGACTGGAACATCAGCCTGTTCCACTACCGCAATCAGGGCGCGGACTACAGCTCGATCCTCGTCGGGCTGCAAGTGCCGCAGGCCGATCGCGCCGAGTTCGAACGCTTCCTCGCGGCGCTCGGCTATCCGTATGTCGAAGAGAGCGGCAACCCGGCTTACCGCCTCTTCCTGTCGTAAGGCCTCACGCAATGAATCCCGAACATTCCCCGCTCGGCAAGGCGACCGTCTACGCATCGCAATACGACGCGTCGCTGCTGTTTCCGATTCCGCGCGCCGGCGCGCGCGAGCAGATCGGCATCACGTCCGCGCTGCCGTTCTTCGGTACCGACATCTGGAACGCATACGAGCTGTCGTGGCTCAACGCGCGCGGCAAGCCGCAGGTTGCGGTCGCAACGTTCTACGTGCCGGCCGAATCGCCGAACATCGTCGAATCGAAGTCGTTCAAGCTGTATCTCGGCTCGTTCGCGCAGTCGAAGTTCGATTCGGTCGACGCGGTGCGCGACGTGCTGAAGCGCGACGTGTCGGCCGCGTGCGGCGCCAGCGTAGCGGTGCAGCTCGTGTCGCCGCACGATTTCGGCAAGCTCGAGATGGACGAACTCGACGGGCTGTCGCTCGATCGGCTCGACCTCGACGCCGACGTATACGAACCCGATCCTTCACTGCTGTCGGCCGCCGAGAACGAAGCGCCCATCGAGGAGACGCTGGTGTCCGACCTGCTGCGCTCGAACTGTCCGGTCACCGGCCAGCCCGACTGGGGCAGCGTGCAGATCCACTACGTCGGCCCGCAGATCGACCATGCGGGGCTGCTGCGCTACATCATCTCGTTCCGGAATCACACGGGTTTCCACGAGCAGTGCGTCGAGCGGATCTTTCTCGACATCCTGCAGCGGTGCAAGCCGGTGAAGCTTGCCGTGTATGCGCGGTATACGCGTCGCGGCGGGCTCGACATCAACCCGTTCCGCACGAATTACAACCAGCCGATGCCGGATAATGCGCGGACGGCGCGGCAATAAATGAGGTGACGGTGGCGGATGATTGGCTGCCCACCGCCACAAGCGCCATCGCGCGGTAGGGACGCCGCGCCCGCGCACCGCCAATCGCGGTTCCTGCGCTGAAAGCTCATCGGCAGCCGAATCGGCGCTCGATCACGACGCAAGCGCGGAATACGTCAAAGCGCGGCCCGCGCTGCATAATCCAGCGCCTTTCGTGCTCACGTTGCCGGCGTTGGCGGACCGCCGAAGGTCCGCGCAAAGCCGTCCTCGATATACGCTAACAGACGCACGAGCGTATCCTGGTTTTCATACAGATCGGCAAGCACGTCCTCGTCTACCGAATCAGGATCGATCTGCTCGATCTGTTCGAGCCGCAGACGGACAGTCTCGATCAGCACGACCCATTCACCCATCAGTAACGGCAACGCCATATCGGCAGGGACGCGCGGTTGGTCGTTTTCATTCATTTCAGCTCACCTTTTGACAATACATCGCCAGTTCCTGAAGTAGCCCGATGAATTTGGCAAAAGGCATACTACTGGATGGCGCCAACATATAGTGACCTTCATGACCGGGACGCAAATCCTTAATCAACAAAAGTCCTGCAGGCAAACGCGTATCGCGCGGAATTCTCCAGACGCCACGTTTCTTCGGATCATACTTCGACGTCAACGATATGCCATTCCGATTGGCGACAATAATTCTGACGCCGTTGCTCATTGCTACCATCACGTCTTTGAACGGCCGAACGTGGTCAAGACGTGAGCTCGTAGAATTTCCAAAACGGTACAGATCAAGTCGTAGGAAATCGCCCTCTTCGATATACAAATATTTCTCGTCCGCCGGCACGACACCCTCACGGTTTGTTTCAACCGTCGAATCGTAGAGCGCTCGCAATCTCCCGCTATATCGAGATTTAAAGTATCGAAAAGATTTGCGCGGATCAGAGCGCAAACCCTTGCCTGGCAAGGCGCTTCAAAACTCCCCAACACGTCAAACTGTATCGAACTGCAAACCCGAAATGCTTTCGGGATTGCTCCGCCGCCCCTGCCGATGTGTCGCTCGAAGCGCCGCCGGAGCTCAACCGTAAAGCCGAAATCCGGTGCCGTTCATACCTCACCTCAGCGCAGACATTTGGACGCGCCCGGTTCGACCGGCGTCACGGCCCATCGGAGACCATAATGCGACGAGGCCGGCACACGCCAGTGCACCGGCCTCGTCGTCGTACAGTCTTTATCCGTGGCTGCGTTACTTCACCGGCGGCTTATACGCGATGCAATCGACCTCGACCTTGCAGTCGATCACCATGCTCGACTGCACGCACGCGCGTGCCGGCGGATGTTCGCCGAAGTACGAGATGAACACCTTGTTGAACGACGCGAAGTCGCGCGCGTCGTCGAGCCACACGCCGCAGCGCACGACATGCTCGACGCCGTATCCGGCTTCCTTCAGGATCGCGATCACGTTCTCGATCGCCTGCTTCGACTGCGTGACGATCCCGCCTTCGACGACCTCGCCGTTCACCATCGGCGTCTGGCCCGACACGTACAGCCAGCCGTCGGCCTCGACCGCGCGCGCAAACGGCATCACCTGGCCGCCCGTGCCCTTCGCTTCGCCCACGCCATATCGCTTCATCGTTTCACTCCTGTTTCAGTTCCGTTTCGGTTGCGAATGCGCGCGCCGCAGCGGCGCGCGCGGAATATCGGCAGCCGGCGCCGCGCTCAGAACGCGACGTCGCCGCTCGCCTGCACGCGTTCGCCGCGCGCGATGAAACCGCCGGCACGCTCGCCGGTCGGCCGGCCGTTCTCGTACGTGAGCACGCCGTTCACCCACACCGCGTCGATCCCGTGCGCGGGCTGCTGCGGGTTGTCGAAGGTCGCGGCATCGATCACGCGAGCCGGGTCGAACAGCACCAGATCCGCGTGATAGCCGACGTGCACCTCGCCGCGGCGCGCGAGCCCGAAGCGGCGCGCGGACAGCGACGTCATCTTGCGGATCGCCTCTTCGAGCGGCAGCAGACTCGTGTCGCGCACGTAATGGCCGAGCACGCGCGGAAACGCCCCCCACAGCCGCGGGTGCGGCAGCGGATCGTTCGGCAGCCCGTCCGAGCCGACCATCGTCGCCGGATGCGACAGGATGCGCCGCACGTCGTCCTCGGACATGTTGTGGTACACCGCGCCGGCCGGACGGATCCGCTGCGCGGCTTCCTGCTCGGTCACGCCCCAGTCGGCCGCGATCGTCTTCAGCAGCTTGCCCGCGACTTCCGGATGCGGGTCCGACCACGTGATCGTGATGTCGATGTCGCCGGTCACCTGCTTCAGGTCGAGCGTCGACGAGCTGCGGCTGTACGGATAGCAGTCGCAGCCGACCGGCTGGTAGCGCCGCGCGCGTTCGAGCGACGCGAGCACCTCGGTGCTGCGCCCCCAGTTCGACGGTCCCGCGCACTTCAGGTGCGAGATCACGACGGGCACGCGCGCGTGGCGGCCGACGCGGTACGCCTCGTCCATCGCGTCGAGAATCGCGTCGAACTCGGTGCGCATGTGCGTCGTATACAGCGCGCCGGCGTTCGCGAGCGGCTCGGCCAGCGCCATCACTTCCTCGGTCGGCGCCGCGAACGCGGAGCCGTACGCGAGGCCCGACGACAGCCCGAGCGCGCCGTGTGCGAGCGCCTCCTCGAGCTGCGCGCGCATCGCGGCGATCTCCGCGTCGGTGGCCGCGCGGTCGAGGCGGTCCATCTGGTTGTTGCGCAGCGCCGTGTGTCCGACGAGCGCCGCGACATTGACGGCCGGACGCGCGTCGTTGACGGCCGCGACATAGTCGGCGAAGGTCGGATAGCGAAACGCGCCGCGCTCGCCGAGCAGGTTCATCGGATCGGGCGGATCGCCGGCAAGCGTGACGGGCGACGCACTGATCCCGCAGTTGCCGACGATCACGGTCGTCACGCCCTGCGAGATCTTCGGCAGCATCTGCGGCGCGCGGATCACGTGCGTGTCGTCGTGCGTGTGCACGTCGACGAAGCCCGGCGCAAGCGCGCGGCCGTTCGCATCGACGACGGTTTCGGCGAGCCAGTTCGACAGGTTGCCGATCGCCGCGATCGTGCCGTTGCGGATCGCGACGTCGCGCGTGACGGGCGGCGCGCCGGTGCCGTCGTACAGCTGCGCGCCGACGATCAGCGTATCGGCCGCTTCGGGATGCGAATGCATGGTCAGTCTCCTACCGGTTGACGGTCTCCGCCGCCGCGATGCGCGTCGAGCGCATGCTTGATGCGGCGCAGCGATTCTCGGCCCGCATCGCCGAGCCGCAGCGCGACTCCGGTGACGAGCACGTCGATCGCCATCATCATCGCGTAGCGCGACGTCGACGGCTTGTAAATGAAATCGGTCTCGAACGCGACGACCGGAATCAGATGGTCGGCGAGCGCCGCGAGCGGCGACGCGGGCGCGGTGATCGCGATCAGCGTCGCGCCGTAGCGCTTCGCGAGACGGCAGCTCTCGAGCAGCTCGGGCACGCGCCCGCTCACCGACAGCGCGACGACCGCACTGTCGCGCGACAGCGTCGCCGAGACCATCCGCTGCAACACGCTGTCCTGGTAGCTCGCGACCGGCCGGCCGAAACGCACGAGCCGGAAGCGCAACTCGTCGGCGAGCGCGGTCGAGCCGCCGCCCTGCCCGTACACGTAGATCATCTTCGCGCCGGCGAGCAGATCGGCCGCCGCATCGAACGACGTATTGCGCAGCAGCTGATGGTTGTGCGCGAGTGCGACGCGGATGTCGTCGTAGACGACCGAAGCGGCGCTCGCGTCGTGCGCGGACGCATCGTCGTCGGACGGCACGAGAAAGCGCCGGCCGACCGCCGCCGCCTGCGCGACGAGCAGCTTCAGTTCGCGCACGTCGCGGCAGCCGACGGCCTTCGCGAAGCGCGTGACCGTCGCGACGCTCACCTGCGCGTCGCGGGCCAGCGTACCGATGCTCGCATGCGCGGCGCGCGCGAGATCCGCGAGGATGAATGCGGCGACCTTGCGCTCGGCTTCGCGCAGCTCGGGCGCGCATTCGGCGATCCGCGCGACGATATCGACCGCCGGCTGCGCGGCCGGCGACGGGTCGACTGCACGGGAAACGGGTGGCGTGGCGCGCGTATTCATCGGCGGAAAAGGATTCGAAGCGTGATGTTACTAAATAACATCACCGCGCCGATGCTACTTTCTGTACCATCGGCATGTCAACTTCAGTGCAATGCATAGTGATGATGGAGCGGGATGACATGAAAGTTACAAACTATCAGGAACCGACAATCGATCCGCTGGGCAAGGGTCTCGGCAACGTGCCGAGCGCGAGCGTGCCGCTGGAAGACGCCGGCCGCCTCGAATGGAATCTGCTGGCGGAGGACGTGAGCCTGCCGGCGGCAGTGCTGTACGACGATCGCATCGAGCACAACCTGACATGGATGCAGGCGTTCGTCCAGCAATACGGCGTGAAATTCGCGCCGCACGGCAAGACGACGATGGCGCCGCAGCTGTTCCGGCGCCAGCTCGACGCCGGCGCGTGGGGGATCACGCTGGCGACCGCCCATCAGACGCAGGCTGCGTATCACGGCGGCGTGCGGCGCGTGCTGCTCGCGAACCAGCTCGTCGGCCGCCACAACATGACGATCGTCGCCGGGCTGCTGTCGGATCCCGATTTCGAATTCTTCTGCCTCGTCGATTCGGTCGACAGCGTCGATCAGCTCGGCCGTTTCTTCGGCGAGCTGAAGAAGCCGCTGAACGTGCTGCTCGAACTCGGCGTGCCGGGCGGCCGCGCCGGCGTGCGCGACATCGCGCAGCGCAATGCGGTGCTCGACGCGATCGCGCGCTACCCGGACACGCTGAAGCTCGCCGGAATCGAACTGTACGAAGGCGTGCTGAAGGAGGAAGGCGAGATCCGCGCGTTTTTGCAGCAGGCCGTCGCGCTCACGCGGGAACTCGCGGAAGCCGGCCGCTTCGCGCGCACGCCGGCGATCCTGTCCGGCGCGGGTTCCGCGTGGTACGACGTGGTCGCCGAGGAATTCGCGAAAGCGTCCGACGCGGGCTTCGCGGAAGTCGTGCTGCGCCCCGGCTGCTATCTGACGCATGACGTCGGCATCTACAAGAAGGCGCAGACCGACGTGTTCGCGCGCAATCCGATTGCGCGCAAGATGGGCGAAGGGCTGCTGCCCGCGCTGCAGCTGTGGGCGTACGTGCAGTCGGTGCCGGAGCCCGGCCGCGCGATCGTCGCGCTCGGCAAGCGCGACGCGGCATTCGACGCCGGGCTGCCGGAGCCGGCACGCCACTTCCGGCCGGGCCGCGACGGCGCGCCGCGCGATGTCGCCGCGACCGACGGCTGGGCCGTCACCGGGATGATGGATCAGCATGCCTATCTGCAGATCCCGCCCGGCGCGGACGTGAAGGTCGGCGACATGGTCGCGTTCGACATCTCGCATCCGTGCCTGACGTTCGACAAGTGGCGTCAGCTGCTCGTCGTCGATCCGCAATTCCGCGTGACGGAAGTGATCGAAACCTTCTTCTGACGCACCGCGCGCGCCGCCCGCCGCCGCGGGCGGCCGTCACGCGCGCTTCAAGCGGCCGGAGTACACTGCGCTTTCGTCCTCTGGGCCGTTTCGGCCGTCTGCCGCGAACGGGCCCTCAACGTGTCAGAAAGGAGAAAGCCATGGCCGCGAAGAAGATCCTGTTCCTGACCGGCGATTTCGCCGAAGACTACGAAACGATGGTGCCGTTCCAGGCGCTGCAGGCGGTCGGCCACCACGTCGATGCGGTGTGCCCCGGCAAGCGCGCGGGCGACAAGGTCAAGACGGCGATCCACGATTTCGAGGGCGACCAGACCTACACCGAGAAGCCCGGCCATCAATTCACGCTGAACGCGACGTTCGACGACGTCGATGCATCCGGCTACGACGCGCTCGCGATCGCGGGCGGCCGCGCGCCGGAATACCTGCGTCTCGATTCGAAAGTGATCGCGCTGGTGCGTGCGTTCGCGGAAGCCGGCAAACCGATCGCGGCGATCTGCCACGCCGCGCAGCTGCTCGCGGCCGCCGACGTGATCCGCGGCAAGCGTATTTCCGCGTATCCGGCGTGCGCGCCGGAAGTGAAGCTCGCGGGCGGCGAATACGCGGACATCCCGGTCGATGCGGCCGTGACCGATGCGCCGTTCGTCACCGCGCCGGCGTGGCCCGCGCATCCGGCATGGATCGCGCAGTTCCTCGCGCTGCTCGGCACGCGCATCGAATTGTGATCGGCGGAATCCGAAGCGAAATGAAACGACGTGCCGGTCGTCGGCGGGGCTTCGTCGCGGCTGACGCCGCGCGCCCGCCGCGCTCGGCCGACGCACGGCATGCGCGGGCTGCCCGCCGGCCGGCGATCGTCAGCGCGGAGCCGGCGTCGAACCGACGTCCGCGATCCGCGACTCCAGCATCGCGAGCGCACCGGACAGCGCGGTCAGCACGTCGTCCGGCAGCTGCGCCATCGTCTGCTCGATAAACGCCTTGCGGCGCGGCAGACACGCTTCGAACGCGGCACGGCCGTCGTCGGTGAGCGTCACGTTCGTCACGCGGTTGTCGCGCGCGTCGGATTCGCGCTCGATCCAGCCGAGCGCGTCGAGCGACTTCAGCTGACGCGTGAGCGCGCCCGGATCGATCCGCAGCACCTCGACCAGCTTCTTCTGCGATGCGTGCCCGCCCATCGTATGCAGCGCGACCATGATCCGCCAGCGCGGCATCGGCTGACCGACGTGCGCTTCGAACGCGGTCATGAACGCGCGATACGTGCGTCCGAATTGCTGCAAGATCGCGACGCGGTCCTGTTCTTCCATGCGCTGAATTCGTGTCCGTTCAATCGGTCAGTCTGCCGCGACGTGCGGTTCGATCTTGCGCCGCAGCGCGATGGGCGGCACGCGACGGCACTGCCACACCGAATACACGGCGACGAGCGCCGCCATCGCGACACCCAGGTGAATCGCGCCGACCAGCGATTCGCGGGCCGCTTCGAGCAGCAGCGCGCCATTATGCCCGGCGCGCGTCAGCTCGGCGACGAGATCGCCCTGCGCGGTGCGGTCGATCAGGATCTGCGGATCGGCGAGCCGCGCATGCCACTGCGCTGCGTGGTTGGCAGACAGCGCGTCGCGCACGCCGCTCGAATACATCTGGTTGACGAGCGTGCCGGTGAGCGCGGTGCCGATCATCCCGCCGACCATCCGCAGCGACTGCAGCAGCGCGGTCGCGATGCCGAGATGCTCGCGTCCGGCCGTCTGCTGCGCGAATACGGTCAGGTTCGGCAGCACGAAACCGAGACCGATGCCGCCGGCGACCATCAGCGCCATCAGCATCCAGATCGGCGTCGCATGCGTCGACACGACGATGCCCGCGCATGCGATCGCGAACAGCACGAACCCCACGTGCAACATCGCGTTCGGGTTGCGGATGCGCGTGATCACGCGGCCGTTCATGATGCTGCCGATCGTGATGAACACGACGAGCGGCGTGATCACGAGCCCGGCTTCTCTCGGCGACATCCCGAAGCCGCCCTGGAACAGCAGCGGCGCATAGAACAGCAGCGAGAACATCGCGAAGCCGGCGAGAATCGCCAGCACGAACAGCGTGGACAACGCACGATTGCCGAACATGTCGAACGGCAGAATCGGCTGCGCGCAGCGCTTTTCCCACTGCCAGAGGCCGACGCCCGCCGCGACCGCGACGACGAGCAGCAGCGACGCCCAGCTCGCGATGCCGTACTTCGGCAGCCATTCGACGAACAGCTGCAGTGCGCCGAGCGACAGCGCGATCAGCAGCGCGCCCGGCCAGTCGAGCCGCATCTTGCCGCCGTGCTCGACCTGACGCAGATGCGGCAGGTAGCGCCAGACGAAGAACAGCGACAGCAGCCCGACCGGCAGATTCACGTAGAACACCGAGCGCCAGCCGAACGACTGGGTCAGCACGCCGCCGAGCGACGGCCCGATCGCGTTCGCGATGCCGAATGCGGAGCTCATCAGCACCTGCCAGCGCAGCCGCACGACGGAATCCGGAAACAGGTCGGGAATGCACGCGAACGCGGTGCCGACCAGCATCCCGCCGCCGATGCCCTGCAGCCCGCGCGCGAGCACGAGATACAGCATGTCGTTGGCCATCCCGCACAGGACCGACGCGCCGGTAAACACCACGATCGACACGATCACGAACGGCTTGCGACCGTAATAGTCGCCGAGGCGGCCGAAGATCGGCACCGTGATCACCGAGCTCAGCAGGTACGACGTCGCGACCCACGCGTACAGGTCGAAGCCGCGCAGCTCGGCGACGATCGTCGGCAATGCGGTGCCGACGACGGTCTGGTCGAGCGCGACGAGCATCGTGACGAACGAAATCCCGATCATCGCGAGCAGCGACTCGCGAAACGGCAGGACTTGCCCGCTCGAATGAGGGGCGGCGGTGTGGACAGCCATCTTTGTTGACGCAACTTTTGACGAGTCAAACGATCTCAAAATTCTAGCACGGCGCAGTAATCTAGGCTGTCCGCCGCTGAAGCCCGCCGACCGCCAAGGAGAAAGATGGAACCGATTTCGATCAACGCCGCGACGACGCTGTCGCAAGAGGATCGCGAAGCGCTGCAGCGCGCGAAACACGTGCTGGAAAGCCCGTCGCTGACGATGAAGCTGACGAGCGTGCTCGGCGCGCCGGTCGAGAAGATGATCGGCCGGCTGCCGGACTTCGCGACCGGCAAGATCAACGATGCGACGCAGCTTGCGCTGCGCAAGTGCCTGAACATCGCGCTGCGCACGCTCGGCCGGCCGCCGGCGCCCGACGCGGAGCCCGACAAGCCGAGCAATCTGCTGCACAAGCTCGCGGTCGCGACGACCGGCGCGGCCGGCGGCGCGTTCGGCTTTCTCGCGCTGCCGGTCGAACTGCCGGTGACGACCACGCTGATCTTCCGCTCGGTATGCGACATCGCGCGCAGCGAAGGCGAGGATCTGACGTCGGTCGATACGCAGCTGCAGTGCCTCGCCGTGCTCGGCATGGGCGGCCACCCGGACAAGAACGAGCAGGATGCCGATCTCGGCTATTTCGTGCTGCGCGGCGCGCTCGCGCAGGCGATTTCGAAGGCGTCGTCCGACATTACCGCGAAAGGCATCGCCGCTCACAGCTCCGCGGCCGTGTTCAAGCTCGTGCAGACCGTCGCGTCGCGGTTCTCAGTGCAGGTGACCGAGCAGATGGCCGCGAAGTCGATTCCCGCGATCGGCGCGGTGCTCGGCGCGACCGTCAACACGCTGTTCATCGATCACTTCCAGCAGATGGCGCACGGCCACTTCACCGTGCGCCGGCTCGAGCGCAAGTACGGTTCGGTCGCGGTCAAGGCCGCGTATCAGGCGATCGACGCGTCGCCGACACGCTGAACCGCATGCTCGACCGCGACACGGCGCAGGAACGCGGCCGCGCGGTCGAGCGCGTCGCGTGCTTCGGGCACCATCGGCGCGTACAGCTGCCACACGTGCGGCATGTCCGGCCAGATTTCGAGCTCCACCGGCACGCCGGCGGCTTTTGCGTGGTGGGCGACGCGCCGCGAATCGTCGAGCAGCACTTCGGTGCTGCCGACCTGGATATACAGCGGCGGCAAGCCGGTGAGATCCGCATAAAGCGGCGACGCGTACGGATTCGTCGGCGCCTCGTCGCCCAGATACAGTTTCGCGGCCTTCGGCAGCGCCGCGGCGGCGAACATCGGATCCCGGCCGTCGTTGCTGCGCATCGTGCCGTCGGTGCCGGCCAGATCGGTCCACGGCGAGAACAGAATCGCGCCGGCCGGCAGCGGCTCGCCGCGATCGCGCAGCGCGACGAGCGTCGCGAGCGCGAGACCGCCGCCCGCCGAATCGCCGCCGAACACGATCGACTCGGGCGGCGTGCCGAGCGCCAGCAGCCGACGATACGCGGCGAGCGCGTCGTCGAGTGCGGCCGGGAAGCGGTTTTCGGGCGCGAGCCGGTAATCGAGCGAGAACGATCGCACGCCCGCGCGCTTGGTGAGCCCGAACACGAGCGGCCGATGCGTTTTCGTCGAACAGAAGTAATAGCCGCCGCCGTGGAAATACAGCAGCATGCGGCCGGCTGCGCGCGCGGCATCCGCATCGGTGCGCTCGAGCCATTCGCCGCGCAACGGCGCGTCGCCGGCGCCATAGCATTCGCGCAGCCGGTAACCGGACGGCGCACGGCGCGGCACGTACATCCGCAAGTCGGTGAAGCGCCGCGCACGGGCGGGATCGAGCACCTCGCGCGTGGTCTCGGGACGAAACTGCCAGCGCAGCAGCCGGCACGCGAACCTGCTTTGCCAACTCATCGAACGCACTCCGGATCGGAAATGTGTCGATGGTACGTGCGATCACTGCCGCGCCGCTCGACAGGTGCCTCTACATCAAACGCGGGCGCTCAGTTCGCCGGCATCACCTGGCCGCGGATTTCGCCGGCCGGATGCGCGTGCGTATGGATGTTGAAGTACCACTTGCCGGCCATCAAGTCGGTGACCTGCGCGTCGGTGAGCACCTTCGAGCCCTTGATCGGGCTCGAAAGTTCGTCCTTCGGGATCGGCACCTGCACGCCCGCGTTCTGACCGACCGGCGCCGGGCCGTGGAAATGCGCGGCCGTCGCCGGGCCGCTCAGGTGCTCGTACGTCGCCGTCCACTGCAGCGTGCGCGTGGCCGTATCGTAGGTCGCATCGACTGCGCCCGATCCCTTGCTCGCGGTCGGCGGCACCTCGCTCGACGGCTGGAGACTGGCGGACAGGCGCACCGTTTCGGCGGCGGCGCTGCCGCCGGCCAATGCACCGGCGAGTAGCGCCACCTGGAGCAAACGCAGCTTCGGCATGGGTTCTCCTTGCACGACGTTCGTTGTACGCCGCCCGGCCGGGGGCGCCTCATGATGGTAGTCGATCGCCGCGCTTGCGGCACCCGGCATCGTGCGGCTTCGCACGCCGGCGTGCCGCCGCCGGGAACAGACCTTTGCAGCGCGACGCCTGAATCCGCGCGCGGCCTTTCGCTACACTGCGTGTCACTGTTGCTTGTTTCCTTCGTCCGAAGGAGTCTGCGAGTTTCGCGCGGCCGCCCGGCCGCGTTTTTTTGTCCGCACGTCGGCCGCATTGACGCCGCGTGACACGAACATGCGCAGGTTCGCCGTCACGATACGTAATACGGTTTTGTGCAAACCCGCGTCGACATCGCGCCGCCCGCACGGGACAATGACGGCATTCCGTCGTGACTGGAAATGAAACGTGCCGGCCCGTCGCCCGATATCCGTCCCGCCCCGCTCCGCTCGTGTCCGCCCGCTGCTCGCCGGTCTCTGCTCCGTCGCCGCGTTCTACGTCGCGCCCGCCGACGCGCAGGAATTTTCCGTGCTCGCCGGTTCGCTGTGGGGCGGCGGCGATCGTTCGTACGCGTGGACGTTCGACTATCAGGAAGGACTGAGCGAGCACACCGCGCTCGGCTTCACCTGGTACAACGAAGGCCACATTCCCGATCACCACCGCGACGGTCAGGCCGTGCAGTTCTGGGGGCGCATGCCGCTCGAGAACCGCCGCTTCGTGCTGTCGGCCGGCGTCGGCCCGTATCGCTATTTCGACACGGTGCCGGCCGCCGAGGGTCGCGGCTACTCGAACACGCACGGCTGGGGCGTGCTGATGAGCGTGCGCGCCGCGTACTACACGTCGCATCGCTGGATCGCGCAGCTTCAGCTCAACCGCGCGCAGGTCTTCAGCGGGCCGGACACGACATCGGTGATGTTCGGCGTCGGCTATCAGCTCGACGCGCCCGGCACGCCGGGCCCGCGCGACACGGCGCTGCTGCGCACGCGCAACGTGACGAACAACGAGGTCACCGCGATGCTCGGTGAAACGATCCTCAACAGCCGCTCGTCGCCGTCGACGCTCGGCGGCAGCATCGAGTACCGGCGCGGCCTCACGCGTCTGGTCGACTGGACGGCGACGTGGCTGTACGAAGGCGCGAAACAGGGCATCCGCCGCAACGGGATCGCATCGGAGCTGTGGCTGACGCGCGCGTTCCTCGACGACAAGCTCACGCTGTCGGCCGGTGCCGGCGGCTATTTCGCGGTGAACCAGCGCACGCGCGAAGGACAGCCGGGAGCCGGCGACGGCCGACTGTCGGGAATCGTATCGATTTCGGCGAGCTACCGGCTTTCCGATCGCTGGCTCACGCGCATCACGTGGAACCGCGTGGTCACGCGCTACGACCGCGACACCGACGTGATCCAGGCCGGCGTCGGCTACCGTTTCTAGCGGCGGCCCGCGCACATTGCGCGCACGTCACGCCCGATAGCCGGGATCGATGCGATCGACGATGCGCTGCAGCGCATCGAACGCGTCCTGCCCCGCGCCGTGCTTCGGATCGAAATTCAGCGAATCGCGCACGCATGCTTCGAGCACCGGCGGCGCAATCGGCAGCGCGTCGCCGATCGCGCCGGTGGCGACCTGCACCTCGCACGCGCGATTGAGCAGCCACATCAGCGAGAACGTCTGCGCGAGCGTCGCACCGATCGTCACGGGCCCGTGATTGCGCAGCAGCAGTACCGGCCGCCCGCCTGCACTCGCGACGATGCGCCGCCCTTCGTCGAGATGCACGGTGATGCCTTCGAAATCGTGATACGCGATCTTCCCGTACAGCTGCGCCGCATAGAAATTCGAAAACGACAGCCCGTCGCGCGAGCAGCACACGGCCATCGCGGGCGTCGTATGCACGTGCATCACACAGTGCGCGTCGGGCAGCGCCGCATGGATCGCACTGTGGAACGTGAAGCCGGCCGGATTGATCGGCCAGTCCGAATGGCCGATCACGTTGCCGTCGATGTCGATCTTCACGAGATTCGACGCGCACACTTCCCGGTAATGGAGCCCGAACGGGTTGATCAGGAAGTGTCCGTCCTCGTCCGGCACGCGCAACGAGATGTGGTTGTAGATGAGCTCGGTCCAGCCGAGGTAGTCGAAGATCCGATAGACGGCCGCGAGCTGCACGCGCGCCTGCCATTCGGCTTCGGAGAAACGCGCGGGACGCATGAACGGCTGGTTCGGTACACGTTGCATGGGGAGCTCCGGTTGCGGCGTGCGCGGACCGCGTACGGATTCGCGCACCGTCCTGGCGCACCGCCCGCGCTTCGCACGGCGGCGGCGTCTGGGTCCGATAATGGTTGCGCGCACAACCATATCACCTTTCTGTACCCACCGGAATCGCGGGTTTAGCCGGAGTGCCTTCACCGGTTCCGCCCCGCTTTTGTCCCCTTTCGCCAGGCTTTTGCGCTCAAAGCTGATCGTCGACCGGCAGCAGCGTGAAGATGCCGGTCATCAGATTGCGCAACAGCCCCGCATGCGGATCGACGTGATAGGTGGCCGGCCGACCGTCGTCCGTGCCAGTCCATTCGAGCGACGGCGGCCCGCCGCCGGGCGCGCGCACGAGGCGCACGCGGTAGCTTTCGTCGGGCTGCGTCACGCGCGTGAAGATCGCCGCGGCCTGCTGCGCGAGTACCGGACTGTGAATCACGAGTGCCAGCTCGGTGTTCAGGTACGCGGAGCGCGGGTCGAGGTTCAGCGAGCCGATCACGAGAATCTTGCGGTCGATCACGTACGCCTTCGCATGCAGGCTCGCCCGCGAACGCGAGCCGAATACCCGCGCGCGCGGCTGGTCGGGCTGCGCCTTGAATTCGTACAGCTCGATGCCGCGCTGGAGCAGCGGCACGCGATACGGCGCATAGCCGGCCTGCACGGCGACCGCGTCGGTCGCGGCAAGCGAATTGGTCAGGATCGCGACGCGCACGCCGCGCGCGGCCGTATCGCCGAGTATCTTCACGCCTGCGTCGTGGGGCACGAAGTACGGCGAGAACGCGAGGAATTCGCGCTGCGCGCCGCGCGTCAGTTCGACGAGGCGCTGCATCGGCGGGCTCACGTACGTATCCGTTGGCTTCGCGATCTTGTCGGGCGCGTCGACCTTGAACTCGGCCGGCGCCCACACGAGTTCGAGCTGGTCGCGCGCGATCTGCTGCGCGAGCGGCGTCGCGTTCAGCGGCTTCGCGTTGTACGGATCGGCGTTCTTGCGCCAGTGGTCGCGCAATTCGTTGCGCGTCGCGTCGAGATCCTTCGGATCGAACGACTGGTGGTTCAGCACGCGCAGCGGGTAGCTGCTCGCGCTCGCCCAGTACGCGTCGAAGCTCGCGGAAATCTGGCTCGTCACGGGACCGGCGGCGAGCACGTCGAGATCGCGAAACTGCAGCGTCTGGCTCGCGCTGAAATATTCGTCGCCGAGATTGCGGCCGCCGACGATCGCGAGCTGGTTGTCCGCGATCATCGCCTTGTTGTGCATCCGCCGCGTGAAGCTGTCGATGCGCGTGAGAAAGTCGGTCGTACGCTGGACCACGCCTTGCCGCGCGGCGCCGAACGGGTTGAATACGCGGATCTCGATGTTCTGGTGCGTGTTCAGCGCAGCCATGATGCGATCGATGTCGTGGAAGTTCAGATCGTCGACCAGCATCCGCACGCGCACGCCGCGATCGGCCGCATAAAGCGCCGCGCCGAGCAGCAGCTTGCCGGTCGTGTCCTCGGTCGCGATGTAGTACTGCATGTCGAGCGTCCTGGTCGCCGCGCGCGCGAGCGCGATGCGCATCTGCAGCGCCGCGGCGCCGTCCGCGAGCAGCCGGAAGCCGGACTGGCCCGGATGCGCGGCTTCGGGCGCGATCAGCGCGTCGCGCAGCGGCGTCGCGGTATCGGCGGGCAATGCGTGGGACACGGGGCGATCGAGCGCGGTGGCGGGCGGATGCGTCGCGCACGCGGCGACGACGGGCAGCAACGCGCCAAGCGCGAGGGCGCGGACCGGGCGGCATGCCGCGCGCCACGACAACGTGGCCCGCGCGCGCCGAATGACAGACGTGAGCACGGAAGCTACCTCGACAGACGGATCAAAGGGTTCGCACTCGCCGCGGCGCGCGGCTGACGGGCGGTTTGGGCCGATTCTAGTGGGCGGCCGACGAACCGGTCAATCGCACGACACGCATTGCGGCGGCGCGGCGATGCGGCACCGGCCGCTGCCGGCCGGCACGCGGGCGTCGGACCGAAGCCGCCCAACCAATTTCCGATATATCGCCGCCGCGCTCGAAATGGCCGCGCACGTAGTCGATATGCGCGTGCATCGCGGTGCGCGCCGCTTCGAGCCGGCGGCCGCAGCCCGCGTCGCACAGCGCGGTGCTGCAGCAGCAGTTGTTCCGACGCCTGCGCGTCCTGTCCGCTCATGCGCGCCACGTCGATCGAGATGTGCCGACGCAGCATCGCGGTCACGCTTGTATGCAGATGCAGGAACATCGTGTTGCGCGACGCGAGCGCCCGGTACGCATGCCGATTCCGCAATTGCTCGTGCGACTGCGCACCGAGACGAATCGCAAGCCCGACGAACCGGTCGCGCATCCGCTGCGCGGCCGGGGTGCGAATTACCGCCGCGCGCAGGATCTCGTGTCGCCGATCCGGTCCGGCGCGTTCGCGCATCCGCATGCGTATCGCGCGTTCCGCTGGGCCGCGACGCGGCTGCGCGCTCACGCCTGCGAAGCAGCTCGGCTGGACGCGGCACCGCACGCCGCTCGAACCGGCGCCGCGCAGCCTCGCGGACTTGCTGCGCGTTCGCGGCCAGCCCGAGTAGCAGACCGCTTTCGAAATCCATGGAGAGACACGTCCAAAAGCAAAAGCCCCGCGCTCGGCAGCTGAGCGCGGGGCTTTTTTCCGCAACCGTCGCGCCGGGGCGAGCGGCGCGGCGAGCTGCGATCAGTTGCCCTTCGCGATGCGGTCCTGGATGTGCTGCGCACGGCTCGTCGACGACGGATGCGAGCTCATCATCGAGCTCTTGCCGCCGTCGAGCTGCGCGAGCTTCTGGAACGCGGTGACGAGGCCCTTCTGGCTCATCCCCTTCTGCTTCATCAGGTCGAACGAGTAGTCGTCGGCCGCGCTTTCCTGCGTCTGTGAGAACTGCGCGTTGATGAACTTCTCGGTGATGTCGCCGAGCTGCGAGCTCGTCAGCGCGGCGACGCCCGGCGACGCCGCACCGGCCGCGCTGCGCGCCGCGCTCACCGCATACGCGGTCTGCATCGCCTTCTTCGAATGGCCGAGCGCGACGTGGCCCATTTCATGGCCGATCACGCCGCGCAGCTCGTCGTCGTTCATCATGTCCATCAGGCCGCTGTACACGCGCACGCAGCCGTTGCCCATCGCCCACGCGTTGACGTCCTTGGTCAGGTAGACCTTGTAGTCGATCTTCTGGCCGTTCAGCGTCATGTCGCCGAAGCCCTTCATCACCTTCGCCAGACGCTTCGCATACGCGCTGTTCGGCGGCGCGATCTTCGACTGCGCATCGCTCGCCTTGCACGAGTCGTTCGACAGCGCGGCGATATCGGCGTCCGACAGCGTCGCGGCCTTGAACAGGTTGGTCCCCGCCGACGTCAGGCTGTTCGCGTCGAGATTCTGCACGCCGCCGCATGCGCTCAGCAGGAACGCCACGCCACACGCTGCCACCGCTTTCTTCAATTGCATCCCGGATCCCTCGGTAGTTGTATTTGGGAGCGGCGATTTTGCAGAATTCGGCAGAAAATTACCAGACGTTTACATCGGATGACAGCTTCATTACCGATCGACTCGGCGATAAACGGTGCGGCCATCGGTGGAATGGTTGACCGACCGTAACGAATCGGTGGGATGGACCGCATGCCGGGAAGCGACGCGCGGCCGCCTGTATCGATACTTCGGCCGACGCCGCAGCGCAGGTCGGTCCGTCGTCGCGTTCCGCGCCGATCAGCGCACGCCGATGCGCGCACGACGCGCCGGTCTCGCCGGCCCACGCGCGATCGACTTCCCGTACGCGACGAGCCAGCAGTCGCGGTGGTCGAATTCGCGCAGCAGCCGCGCGCGACGCCGCTCCAGCCGGTAAAGCGCGATCGCCATCGCCAATGCAACGGCCAGCGCCGCGCCGCCGATCGCGAGTCCCATCCAGGTATCGCCCATGCGTCCTCCGGAATGCGAGGCCGGGCACGCGCATCCGCGCGCGGCCCGGCACGGGATACAGCAGGCGCGCGGCCCGGAACGGCGCGTGTGCGCCGCCCGGGCCGCCGTACGTCAGTGCATGTGCTGGCCGCCGTTGATCGCGATGTTCGAGCCGGTCACGAAGCCGGCCTCTTCCGAACACAGATACGCAACGAGCGCCGCGACTTCCTCGGGCTTGCCGAGCCGGCCCGCCGGAATCTGCGGAAGGATCTTGGTCTCGAGGATGTCGTGCGGGATGGCCATCACCATCTTCGTCGCGAGATAGCCGGGTGACACCGTGTTCACCGTCACGCCCTTGCGCGCGGTTTCGAGCGCGAGCGATTTCGTGAATCCGTGCATGCCGGCTTTCGCGGCTGCATAGTTGGTCTGGCCGACCGAGCCCTTCGAGCCGTTGACCGACGCGATGTTCACGATGCGCCCCCAGCCGCGCTCGACCATGCTTTCGCAGACGGGCTTCGTCATGTTGAACACCGAATCGAGGTTCGTGCGCAGCACCGTGTCCCAGTCGACCTTGTCGAGCTTGCGCAACGTCATGTCGCGCGTGATGCCCGCGTTGTTCACGAGGATGTCGACCGGGCCCACGTCGCGAACGATCTTTTCGATGCACTGCCGGCACGAATCGTAGTCGGCCACGTCGACCGGGTATGCATGGAACTCGCGGCCCGCCGCGAGCATCTCCGAAAGCCAGCGGTCGGCGCCGGTGTTGTTCGGCGAATACGTGACGACGACGCGGTGGCCCGCGTCGTTCAACCTGATGCTGATCGCCTCGCCGAGGCCGCCCATCCCGCCTGTCACAACTGCAATGCGCTTGCTCATCCTGTTCGGTACCGTCAAAAAATGATCGATGATGCGGGGCGACGGCATGGCACGCGCTGCCGCCCCGCCACTTCGGTGCGTTGCCGGCGATGCGGGCGCACGCACCGGAACGCCGCGCTTGTAGTGGGTTGCTTGTACTGCGCGAAAGCTGCTTTGCGCGGCGCTCGGCGCCGGCCTGCACCGCGCGCCGCGCTGCCGCAGGCCGGTCAGTCGCGCTCGACCGCCAGCGCGACGCCCATCCCGCCGCCGATGCACAGCGACGCCAGCCCGCGCTTCGCATCGCGCCTGGCCATCTCGTGCAGCAGCGTCACCAGGATCCGGCAGCCCGACGCGCCGATCGGATGACCGATCGCGATCGCGCCGCCGTTCACGTTCACCTTCGACGTGTCCCAGCCCATCTGCTTGTGCACCGCCAGCGCCTGCGCGGCGAACGCCTCGTTGATCTCCATCAGGTCCAGATCGCCCGGCGTCCAGCCCGCGCGCTCCAGACAGCGCCGCGACGCCGGCACCGGACCCATGCCCATCACGCTCGGATCCACGCCCGCGTTCGCGTACGCCTTGATCCGCGCAAGCGGCGTGAGCCCGAGCGCCGCGGCCTTCTGCGCCGACATCACCAGCACCGCCGCCGCGCCGTCGTTGATCCCCGACGCGTTCGCCGCCGTCACCGTGCCGTCCTTCGCGAACGCCGGCTTCAGCCCCGCGAGCGACTCGGCCGTCACGCCGTGACGCACGAACTCGTCGGTCGCGAACTGCACCGGCTCGCCCTTGCGCTGCGGAATCGACACCGGCACGATTTCGTCGGCGAAGCGGCCCGCCTTCTGCGCGGCTTCCGCCTTGTTCTGCGACAGCGCCGCGAACGCGTCCTGCTCTTCGCGCGTAATTCCGTATTCCTTCGCGACGTTCTCCGCGGTGATCCCCATGTGGTACTGGTTGTACACGTCCCACAGCCCGTCGACGATCATCGTGTCGACCAGCTTCGCGTCGCCCATCCGGAACCCGTCGCGCGATCCCGGCAGCACGTGCGGCGCCGCGCTCATGTTCTCCTGGCCGCCGGCCACGACGATCTCCGCGTCGCCCGCGACGATCGCGTTGGCCGCCAGCATCACCGCCTTGAGCCCCGAGCCGCACACCTTGTTGATCGTCATCCCCGGCACCGCGCTCGGCAGCCCGGCCTTGATCAGCGACTGGCGCGCCGGGTTCTGCCCGGAGCCGGCCGTCAGCACCTGGCCCATGATCACTTCGCTGACCTGATCGGGCTGCACGCCCGCACGCTCCAGCACCGCGCGGATCACCGTCGCGCCCAGCTCGGGCGCCGCGATCTTCGCGAGCGAGCCGCCGAATTTGCCGACCGCGGTCCGCGCGGCCGATACGATCACTACATCGGTCATGTTCAATCCCTGCTTCGAAATCGGTTGACGATCCGTGCGCGCTCCGATGCCACGCGCCGGCAACGGCCGACGCGCGGGTACCTCTGCACACGGTTCGATCCGGCATGCGAGTGCATGCCGATAAATGGCGCGCGGATCGGCGATACGCGCCGCCCTGTCGCCGACGTCCGCCGGCACGGGCGACATGTCGGCACTGCGCGGCCGACGCAAACGCGTCATCGCAGCCGGCATGCGCGAGGCGCCGCGCGGCACACGCGGCGCCCGGCGTCATCCGGCCGGTCTATCGTGTCGCGCAAACGCGCGACCTACGGTCAGGCGGCCGATTCGCGCACGCTCGCTTCCTTGCGTGCGACGGCACCCGCCTGCTTGCCGCTGCGCACGGCCGTTTCGCCGGCTGTCTCGAAGCTGCTCTGCGCGGCCTCGATCGCCTGGCCTGTCGCGGCGCGCATCGAGTCGGCCGCGGCGGTTGCCGCCGACAGCGCCGAATTCAGCGCGGCGACCACCGGTGCCGAACCGGCCGGCACGTGCTTCGACAGTTCGCCGAGCGCCTCCTTCCAGCGCGTGTCGGCCTGCTGGTACTGCGCGTGCGCGACCTTCACCCATTCGGCCTGCGTCGACACCGCGATCTCGAACAGATGGCGCCCATACGACACGGCCTTGCCGGCCGCTTCCTGCGGCGCCGCGACCTGCTGCGCGAAGCCGGCAACCGGGTTGCCGGCGTTGAACGCGTTCTTCAGCTTGTCCTCGTACTCCTCGAGCGCCGTCTTGGCCGCCTGCAGATTGAGCTCGACGACGGCTTCGATACCGTTGATCGCCGGGCGGGCGATGGCGAACCATGCGGCGATTCCTGACTGACAATCGGCGGCGATTTTTTCGGGGGCAAATACGGACATCGGTCACGCTCCTGTTGGGCAATGCGAGAGGAGAAATAAAGAAAATAGAAGCCGGATCGAAATTCCGCTTCTTTATTGTCAACCTTCTGCTGATTGTGCGCAGCAAGGTGAGGGAAGCCATTCTAAAGCGACTAATTGAAAATTAAGTGGAGTTAATGCTAGGTGAAAACCCTATATACCTGGAACGGTCGGCTGAACAGCCGCGCCAGCGCTGAAGGGACACATCTGCCTCCCTTGTGCAGCAACGATTTTTACCTTTTTACTGCATCGCATACCAGCGATTTGCGCAATATTTACCCGCGCATTACTTTGGTTATATGCTATTCGACATACATTTAAAAATAGGGAACCGGACCGCGTAATCGTTTTCTCGATTATTTCGAAATCGTTTTCGTTTACGTCGACAGCAATATATGGTCGGACGAATGCCGGCCTGGGTAACCGGCGGAGAAGCGGGATGATTCGAATCGGACCGGTCGCCAATTGCGCGTGCACGTCGGCCGGCAAGCTCGCGATGCGGCGCGCCGGGTCCCTTGCGCGCGATTGCGCCTCCGTTCGACATGGATCGGCGGCATCGACCGCTGACGACGCTCACGGCTCTTCACCGGCGAATACGACGAGCGCATCGTGCACGCCGGCCGATCGAGACATCGACCGGAAACAAGGTTAGCCGGCGAATCATGGCGATCGCGTGACGCCGGGCGATTTGCGCGGTACTTCGCGCGGCACGAATCAGGCGCCGCGCGGCGGTGTCGACACGTACCGGCTACCCGGCACGCTCCATCGCCACGGCAGCGCCTGACCGACGCGAATGCCGATCCGCGGCCCGCCCTTCAGATTCGCGGGCGGCGCCATGCCGTCGTCCACGATCGCGAAGCCGTCGCGCGCGCCGACGAGGTCGATACCGTCCTGCGCGCCGCCGATGCCCATCGCCTGCGTGAGTCGGGCCGGCCCCCGACACAGATCGCGGTCGCGCGTCTGCGGCGGCCGCGCCGCGCGCATCTGCTCGAGCCCGAACAGCGGTTCGAGCGCGCGGATCAGCACGCCGGTGCCGGCGCCGTTCGATGCGCACACGCAGTTGCAGCACCAGTGCATGCCGTAAGTGAAGTAGACGTACAAGTGTCCGGGCGGCCCGAACATCGTCGCGTTGCGCGGCGTTTTTCCGCGGTACGTGTGCGCAGCCGGATCGATCGCGCCCGCGTAGGCCTCCACTTCGACGATGCGCCCGGCCCGGCCGTCGGCCGCCGCGAGAATCTTGTTGAGCAGCAGCGGCGCGACGTCGGTGGCCACGCGATCGAAGAATGCGCGCGACAGTGGAGTGCCGGGCCACACCGGTGGGCGCTCATTGCGTCGCATTGCGTGCCTCCCGTCGCGCGCCGGACACCGTCGCGATGTGCGGGCGACGGTCGCGATACGCGTCGGCCCGATCCTCGGTTCCACACATACGATTGCTGCCGCCGTGCCTGGGCTGCTGCATGAACGTCGGCCGCCGAATGGCGGTTGGCGGCCTTCGCCGCGCAGTGCCACGTCTGGGTGAACGCGCGACACACGCGCCTGTCTTGCCGAGAAGGACGATAAAGCTTCCCACACGGTGCGCGGCCTTCTGAGCGAACGCCACAGCCGCGACGATGAAGTTCGCGCACGGAAGCCGGCCGGCGCACGTGGGCCGTAGCTTCGCTGCCATCGTCACGCGGCAGCCGTACCCGGATGTCGTTCGATCGTCCCGCAGCGCGATCTCGCCCCGCGTGAAACCTGCGGGACGAATCGGCAGTCGCAGACGTCGTGTGACAGCTGCCGCGTCGCGGCCGGGACGAATTCTGCAAAACGGCATGTCGAGATGCGACGCGATGAGATCGCGGAGTCGGTCAGCGAAGTCAGTCATGAATCGAAGTGCTTAAAACCGGGAACTCGAACGATGCGGAGGGCTTCGGCGCATGCGGAGGGCTTCGGCGGTTGCCCGCTCGAGAAGCCTCTGGATGCCGACGCAACGGCAGCCGCGTCGCCGACACCGCATTGCGCTGCGTGCTGCTCATTTGATCATGCTTTCGTCTCCCGATGCGCGGCGTCGGAGCAGCACTAACGCCGAGCGGAACACCGGCGCGCTTTACCGCGGTTCGATACTTCGACTATTATCGAAAAATGGAAATCAATGAAACCGTCAGCGCGCTCGCGGCGCTCGCACACGAGTCGCGGCTCGCCGTCTTTCGCGCGCTGGTACAGGCCGGCCCGAACGGTCTGCCGGCCGGTCAGATCGCAACGTTACTCGACGTGCCGCCGTCGTCACTGTCGTTCCATCTGAAGGAGCTCGCCCATGCGCGACTCGTCACGAGCCGGCAGGAAGGCCGGTTCGTCATCTACTGCGCGAACTTCGCGACGATGAACGACCTGCTCGCGTATCTGACCGAGAACTGCTGCGGCGGCAATCCGTGCTCGCCGTTGTCCGCATGTTCTCCCGCGGCGAAGCGGCGATCGTGAAGCGCTTCTCTTCGAGCCGCCCGCTCGCCGATTCGCGGCCGCCGATGCGGACATCCGAAGCCGCGCCCGCCGAAAACGCTCCGACGCGCGCCGCGATCGGCACGTTCGAACGCTACCTCACGCTGTGGGTCGCGCTGTGCATCGTCGCCGGCATCGTGCTCGGTCGGCTTCTGCCGGATGTATTCGGGAGCATCGGCCGGATGCAGTACGCGCAGGTCAACCTGCCGGTCGGACTGCTGATCTGGGTGATGATCGTGCCGATGCTGATGAAGGTCGACTTCGGCGCGCTGCACGAAGTCCGCCGGCACGTGAAAGGCATCGGCGTCACGCTCGTCGTGAACTGGCTCGTCAAGCCTTTTTCGATGGCGTTCCTCGGCTGGCTGTTCGTCAAGCACCTGTTCGCGCCGCTGCTGCCCGCCGGGCAGCTCGACAGCTACGTGGCCGGCCTGATCCTGCTCGCGGCCGCGCCCTGCACCGCGATGGTGTTCGTGTGGAGTCGGCTCACGGGAGGCGATCCGCTGTTCACGCTGTCGCAAGTCGCGCTGAACGACAGCATCATGGTGGTCGCGTTCGCACCGCTCGTCGCGCTGCTGCTCGGCGTCTCGGCGATCGCGGTGCCGTGGGCGACGCTGCTGACGTCGGTCGCGCTCTACATCGTCGTGCCGGTCGCGCTCGCGCAGCTCGCTCGCCGTATGCTGCTCGCGCGCGGCCGGCGCGCGTTCGATGCGGCGATGACGCAGATCGGTCCGTGGTCGATCGGCGCGCTGCTCGTCACGCTCGTGCTGCTGTTCGCGTTCCAGGGCGAAGCGATCCTCGAGCAGCCGCTCGTGATCGCGCTGCTCGCCGTGCCGATCCTGCTGCAGGTCACGTTCAATTCCGCGCTCGCCTACTGGCTCAATCGCGCGGTCGGCGAGAAGCACACGGTCGCGTGTCCGTCAGCGCTGATCGGCGCGTCCAATTTCTTCGAACTGGCCGTCGCCGCCGCGATCAGCCTGTTCGGTTTTCATTCTGGCGCCGCACTGGCAACCGTCGTCGGCGTGCTGATCGAGGTGCCCGTCATGCTGGCCGTCGTACGCATCGTCAATCGCACGCGAAGCTGGTACGAACGCGGGTCGATACGCGTGGAGGCCACCCGATGACCGACGTCACGATCTATCACAACCCGGACTGCGGCACGTCGCGCAACACGCTCGCGATGATCCGCAACGCCGGCATCGAGCCGCGCATCGTCCGCTACCTCGACACACCGCCGGGCCGCGACGAACTGGTCGCGCTGATCGCGGCGATCGGCGTGCCCGTGCGCGACGTACTGCGCCGCAACGGCACATGTTACGACGCGCTGGATCTCGGCAACCCGAAATGGAGCGACGCCGAACTCATCGACTTCATGCTTGCGCACCCGATCCTGATCAATCGACCGATCGTCGTCACGCCGCTCGGCACGCGCCTGTGCCGGCCGTCGGAAACGGTGCTCGAGATCCTGCCGAATCCGCAGCAGCGGCCGTTCGCGAAGGAAGACGGTGAAGTGGTGATCGACACGCACGGCAGGCACGGCTGACACGGCGACGAGTTGCAGCAAGGCGGACGTTGCGCAGGTTCGTTCGCCGATTGCTTGGTAACCGCACGCTGCCGAACGGGCGATGCATCGGCCAAGCTTCGCGCGGCTCCACGGGTACGCCGTGCGAGCGCTCATTCCGCTGCCGGCCGACCGCAGAAGCGACGCACGGCACCCGGCACCGACAGAATGAACGATCAAAGAAAAACCCCGCCATGAGGCGGGGTCGATCTTGACGGTTTCGGCTGCTGACGAGATGTCAGAACGGAATATCGTCGTCCATCTCGTCGAAGCCGCCGCCGGCCGGCGCGCTCGGACGGCTCTGCGCGCCGCCGCTGCGAGCCGCACCGCCGGCACCGCCGCCCGCACTGCG
>NZ_CABVPR010000004.1 GCF_902499135.1 Burkholderia dolosa | reverse complement strand
CCTCAGGAAATTTGAACAATAACGCGTGGAAAACCCGAACACCAATCCCGATTGACAGCGGGAGTCATATCAGCCGTACAGCAGGTGTTCGACGAGCTGGACCCAGTGCACGACCGGGATCTGCGTGCCGCTTTGCAGATGCGCGATGCAGCCGACGTTGCCGGACACGATCATCTGCGGCTCGATCGCCTGCAGCTTCAGCAGCTTCTGCTTGCGCAGCCGGTACGACAGCGACGGCTGCGTCAGCGAATAGGTGCCGGCCGACCCGCAGCACAGATGACTGTCGCCCGGCAGCCGCACGTCGATGCCGAGCGTTTCGAGCAGGCGCTCGACCTTGCCGCGCGACTGCTGGCCGTGCTGCAGCGTGCACGGCGGGTGGTATGCGACGGTGTGGACCGCGCGGCGCCGCGCGAGCGTCGCGAGTTCGGCCTCGAACGCGAGCAGCACGTCGGAGATGTCGCGCGTCAGCGCGACGATGCGCTGCGCCTTCTCCGCATAGGCCGGATCGTCGCGCAGCAGATGCGCGTATTCGAGCACCGTCGCGCCGCAGCCCGACGCGTTCATCACGATCGCCTCCGCGCCCTGTTCGACGTGCGGCCACCACGCGTCGATGTTGCGGCGCGCGTCGTCGAGCGCTTCGTCGTGATAGTTCAGATGCAGACGGATCGCGCCGCAGCAGCCGGCGTCGGGCGCGACGACGGTCTCGATGCCGAGTGCGTCGAGCACGCGCGCGGTCGCGATGTTGATGTTCGGCAGCATCGACGGCTGCACGCAGCCGCCGAGCATCAGCATCTTGCGCGGATGCGTGCGGTGCGGCCATTCGAGCAGCCGCGTGCGCGGCGGCACCTTGTCGCGCAGCCGTTTCGGCAGCAGCGGCCGCACGTGCTGGCCGAGCCGCATCAACGGCGAGAACAGCGCTGCATTGGGCACGACGCTCGCGAGCACACGCCGCATCAGCCGCTGCTGCGCGGGACGCTGCACGCGCGCCTCGACGTGCTTGCGGCCGATCTCGACGAGCCGGCCGTACTGGACGCCCGACGGACACGTCGTCTCGCAGCTGCGGCACGTGAGGCAGCGGTCGAGGTGCTGCTGCGTGCTGCGCGTGACGCTCGCGCCTTCGACCATCTGCTTGATCAGGTAGATGCGCCCGCGCGGACCGTCGAGTTCGTCGCCGAGCAGCTGGTAGGTCGGGCACGTCGCGGTGCAGAACCCGCAATGCACGCACTTGCGCAGGATCGCGTCGGCTTCGTCGCCGTCGGGCGTGTTGCGGATGAAATCGGCGAGGTTCGTTTGCATCGAGCTCGAGGCCTGTTTACATGTGGAACGCGCACGCGTTGCTGCCACGAGAACGGCCGCACGTGACGCTCGTGACGCCGCGAATACTGACGTATTCGCAAGGAGCGCGACGCGGCGAGCGGCCGTTCTCCTGGCAACCCCAAATTAAAAAAACCATGTCACCGAAATGCCCGAAATCGCCCGCAAGGCGGCGTCGCTCGTCGCCCGTTCGGCGTGGCCAAACGGCGCTCCTCGCTTCTCGCGCTACGAGCGGTTTCGGGCATTCGCATGTGCGTTCCATATGTAGCAGGCCCTAAAGATCGGGGTAGAGCCGGCCGCGGTTGAAGATCCGCGCCGGATCGAATGCGCTCTTCAGCCCGCGGTGGATTTTCATCAGCGGCGCGGGAAGCGGCGTGAATACGCCCGCGCTGCGATCGTACGAATCGCCGGCGCGGAACAGCGTCGCGTGGCCGCCGGCCTGCTTCGCGCTCATTCGCACGGTTTGCGCGTCGGCGTCGGTGATCCACCAGCGCTGTGCGCCGCCCCATTCCATCAACTGCGTGCCGGCCAGATGCATCGGTTCGGTGATCGACGGCAGCGACAGGCGCCACAGCGCGTAGCCGGGCGGGATGCCGTTGAAGAACGGGTCGGTGTGCTCGCGCAGCCCGGCCCAGAAGCGTTCGGCTTCGACTGCGTCGACGACTTCGCCGCCGAGCAGCGTCTTCGCCGATTTCACCGCGGCTTCGGCGCCGGACAGGCGCAGCACGAGCGTGCCGTTGCGCCACGCGCTGCCGCTGATCGGCAGCGGATGGCCGCCCCATTCGTTGAGCTTGCGCACGGCGTCGGTCGCGCTCATCTCGAACTTCAGCGTGACTTCGGCGACCGGCACCGGCAGCACCTTGATCGACAGCTCCAGCATCAGCCCGAGCGTGCCGAGCGCGCCGGCCATCAGGCGCGACACGTCGTAGCCGGCGACGTTCTTCACGACCTGGCCGCCGAAGCGCAGCGTTTCGCCGCGGCCGTTCATCAGCGTGACGCCCAGTACGAAGTCGCGCGGTGCACCGCAGGTCGCGCGGCGCGGGCCGGCGAGGCCGGCCGCGATGCAGCCGCCGACCGTGGCCGAGCGGCCGAAGTGCGGCGGCTCGAACGGCAGCATCTGGCCGCACTCGGCCAGCGCGGCCTCCAGCTGCGCGAGCGGCGTGCCCGCCCGCACCGTGACGACGAGCTCGGCCGGATCGTACGATACGACGCCCTGAAACGCGCGCGTGTCGAGTATCTCGCCGTCGAGCGCCTGGCCGTACCAGTCCTTGGTGCCGCCGCCGCGAATCCGCAGCGGCCGGCCGTCGGCGCTGGCCGCGCGGATGCGCTCGGCCCAGCCGGCGACGATGTCGTCCTCTTCCATGTTCCGTTGCTGCCTCGTCTTGTTGTTCGACCGATTGTACCGGCGTGACGCCAATCCACATCGCGACTATCCCTAAGCCGCATGGCGGCCGGTCGGCGGCGTGCGTGCCGTGGCGCGCGGACGGCCGTGCCGCGCGACGCGCGAGCGCCGCCGGCCGAACGGTTCGCGCGTGCGGCGCGGCGCTAGAACCGCGGCAAATCGGGGTGCGGCAGCAGCCCGCCGCGCACGTGCTGACGGCCGTATTCGGCACAGCGCGCGCGAGTCGGAATCCCCTTGTCGGGGTTCAGCAGCCCCGGCGGATCGAACGCGCGCTTGACCGCGAAGAACGTGTCGCGCTCCTGCGGCGAGAACTGCACGCACATCGCGTTCAGCTTTTCGATGCCGACACCGTGCTCGCCCGTCACGCTGCCGCCGAATTCGACGCAGCATTCGAGGATTTCGGCGCCGAACTGCTCGGCGCGGTGCAGCTCGTCCGGGTCGTTCGCGTTGTAGAGGATCAGCGGATGCATGTTGCCGTCGCCGGCGTGGAACACGTTGATGCAGCGCAGCCCGTAGCGCGTCTCGAGCTGCTCGATGCGCGCGAGCAGCGGGCCGATCGCGCGGCGCGGCACGGTGCCGTCCATGCAGTAATAGTCCGGCGAAATGCGTCCGGCGGCCGGGAACGCGTTCTTGCGGCCTGACCAGAAGCGCAGCCGCTCGCTCTCGTTGCGCGACACCTGGATGCGCGTCGCGCCGTGCTCGCGCAGCACCGCGGTCATCCGCACGATCTCCTCGGCCACTTCTTCCGGCGTGCCGTCCGATTCGCACAGCAGGATCGCCTTCGCGTCGAGGTCGTAGCCCGCGTGCGTGAACGCTTCGACCGCCTGCGTGGCCGGCTTGTCCATCATTTCGAGCCCGGCCGGGATGATGCCCGACGCGATGATCGCCGCGACCGCCTCGCCGCCCTTCACGACGTCGTCGAAGCTCGCCATCACGAGCTGGGCCGTCTGCGGCTTCGGGATCAGCTTCACCGTGACTTCGGTGACGATCGCGAACATCCCTTCGCTGCCGATCAGCACCGCGAGCAGGTCGAGGCCCGGCGCGTCGAGCCCGAGCGAGCCGAACTCGACGATCTCGCCTTCGATCGTCACCGCGCGCACGCGCATCACGTTGTGCACGGTCAGCCCGTATTTCAGGCAGTGGACGCCGCCGGAATTCTCCGCGACGTTGCCGCCGATCGTGCACGCGATCTGCGACGACGGGTCGGGCGCGTAGTACAGACCGTACGGCGCGGCGGCTTCCGAGATCGCGAGATTGCGCACGCCCGGCTGCACGGTCGCCGTGCGCGCGTACGGGTCGACTTCGACGACGCGCGTGAAGCGCGCGAGCGACAGCACGACGCCGAGCGCGATCGGCAGCGCGCCGCCCGACAGGCTCGTGCCCGCGCCGCGCGGCACGATCGGCACTTCCATGCGGCGGCAGATCTGCACGATGCGCTGGACCTGCGATTCGGTTTCGGGCAGCGCGACCGCGAGCGGCAGGCGCCGATATGCGGACAGGCCGTCGCACTCGTACGGCGCCGTGTCTTCGTCGCGGTACAGCAGGCAGTGCGTCGGCAGCACGGCCATCAGCGCCTGCACGACCTCGCGCTGGCGCTGCGCGCGCGCCGCATCGGACAATTCGACTTCGACGGGAGCGTTCATGGGGTCTCCTGCGGGACGCGCGTGTCGCGCCGTCGTGTCAGCACGTGAAAATCTTGCCGGGATTCATCAGGTTGCGCGGATCCAGCGCGAGCTTGATCGCACGCATCGTGTCGATCGCGTTGTCGCCGTGCTCCTTCGGCAAGAAGCGCATCTTGTGCAGTCCGACGCCGTGTTCGCCGGTGCACGTGCCGCCGAGGCGCAGCGCGCGCTCGACGATCCGGTCGTTGATGCGCTCGGCCTCGTCGATCTCGTCGGGCTTGTCGGGGTCGATCAGGATCGCGACGTGGAAATTGCCGTCGCCGACGTGGCCGACGACCGGGCACGGCAGCGACGACGCGCGCAGGTCGGCCTCGGTCTCCTCGACGCACGCGGCGAGCTGCGAAATCGGCACGCAGACGTCGGTCGTCACCGCGCGGCAGCCGGGCTTGAGCTGCAGCATCGCGAAGTACGCGTTGTGGCGGGCCGCCCACAGCCGGCTGCGATCCTCGGGGCGCGTCGCCCATTCGAAGCCCTGGCCGCGGTTCTGGCCCGCGAGCGCCTGCACGAGCTCCGCCTGTTCCTTTACGCCCGCTTCGGTGCCGTGGAATTCGAAGAACAGCGTCGGCGCTTCGGCGAGCGTCAGGTTCGAGTGGCGGTTGATCGACCGCACGGCAAGCGAGTCGACGAATTCGACGCGCGCGATCGGCACGCCGATCTGGATCGTTTCGATCACGGTGCGCACCGCGTCGCTCATCGTCGGGAACGTGCAGATCGCGGCCGACACGGCTTCCGGCAGCGGGTGCAGGCGCAGCGTGATCTCGGTGATCACGCCGAGCGTGCCTTCGGAGCCGACGAACAGGCGCGTGAGATCGTAGCCGGCCGACGACTTGCGGGCGCGCGAGCCGGTCTTCACGACGCGGCCGTCGGCGAGCACGGCGGTCAGCCCGAGCACGTTCTCGCGCATCGTGCCGTAGCGCACCGCGTTGGTGCCCGACGCGCGGGTCGCGGTCATCCCGCCGATGCTCGCGTCGGCGCCCGGATCGATCGGGAAGAACAGGCCGGTGTCGCGCAGCGCGTCGTTGAGCGCCTTGCGCGTGATGCCGGGTTCGACCGTGACGGTGAGGTCTTCCGCGTTGATCGACAGCACGCGGTTCATTTCGGACAGGTCGAGCGACACGCCGCCGCGCACCGCGAGCAGGTGGCCTTCGAGCGACGATCCGGCGCCGTACGGAATCAGCGGCACGCTGTAGAGCGCGCACAGCGACACGACTTCGCGCACGTCGTCCGCGCTGCGGGCGAACACGACGGCGTCGGGCAGTTGCGGATCGAACGGCGATTCGTCCCGGCCGTGATGGGCGCGAACGGCGTCGGCGGTGGACACGCGCTCGCCGAACCTGGCGCGCAGCGCGTCGAGCATTGCGGGGGGAAGAGGGCGGCGCGTGGCGGCCGGTTGGGCGGGGTGATTCAATTGTGTCTCCTTTGTCGACCGCAGTTAGCGCTTCAGCGCTTACTGCGGTCCCATGCAAAGCGGTCGATCGCAGTTGGCGCTTTGGCGGTTGCTGCGGTCCCATGCAAAGCGGTCGATCGCAGTTGGTGCTTCAGCGGTTGCTGCGGTCCCATGCAAAGCGGTCGACCGCAGTTGGTGCTTTGGCGGTTGCTGCGATCCTGTGCAAAGCGGTCGCCCGCAGTTGGTGCTTTGGCGCTTCTGCGGCCCGCGCAACGTGATCCGCTGCAGCGGGCGCTTTTACGCCGACTGCGACCCGACGCAAAGCGTTCGTTTGCAGTTATCGCTTCTGCGCATGCGGCGCGACCTGCGCACGACTCTCGATTCCTCGGCTCGCACGTTCGCGCCCGCTTCGGCGCTGTGCGCCGCGGCGGGCCGCAATCGTCGGCGCGCGGCGTTCGTCGAGGTGGCCGCAACACGACCGCCGGAAGCGCGCGTACCGCCTGCGCGGCGTCGGCTCATTCTACGCTGGAACGCCCGCCGGGGCCCTTGCCGCCGGGTGCGATAATCGCGATCGGACATCACCGCGCCGCAGCGAGCGCGCACCAAAGGACATTCGCATGGGCAACCGCTTGAGCAAGATCGCCACTCGCACCGGCGACGACGGCACCACCGGCCTCGGCGACGGACGGCGCGTCGGCAAGGACGACGCGCGGATCGCCGCGATCGGCGACGTCGACGAGCTGAATTCCAACCTCGGCGTGCTGCTCGCCGAGACGCTGCCCGACGACGTCCGCACGGCGCTCGTCACGATCCAGCACGACCTGTTCGATCTCGGCGGCGAGCTGTGCATTCCCGGCCACACGGTGCTCGACGATACGCATCTCGCACGCCTCGACCGATGGCTGGCCGACTACAACGCGACGCTGCCGCCGCTGAAGGAATTCATCCTGCCTGCCGGGTCGCGCGCCGCGTCGCTCGCGCACGTCTGCCGGACGGTATGCCGCCGCGCGGAGCGCTCGATCGTTGCGCTGGGCCGGCACGACGCGCTCAACGACGCACCGCGGCGGTACGTGAACCGGCTGTCGGATCTGCTGTTCGTGCTCGCTCGCGTGCTCAACCGCGCCGGCGGCGGCGCGGACGTTCTCTGGGAGCGTGGCCGCGTGCGGTAAGCGGCGCGCGTGTCGCTTTTCCGCGCTGCGACAATTTGTCCGAGAGGCCGCTCGCGCAAAGATGTATCTTATGAGCATGTTTAACGGAGAACGAACATGACCGAGATGACTGCTGACCAGATGGCCCGTGTAAAGGCTACCGCGCCCGTGCTTGCCGAGCACGGCGCGACGATCACGAAGCACTTCTATCAGCGCATGTTCGCGCGCCATCCGGAACTGAAGAATCTGTTCAACCAGACGCATCAGAAGACCGGCAGCCAGCCCGAAACGCTCGCGAAGGCCGTCTACGCGTATGCGGCGAACATCGACAATCTCGGCGCGCTCGGCGGTGCGGTGTCGCGGATCTCGCACAAGCACGCGAGCCTGAACATCCGCCCGGAGCACTATCCGATCGTCGGCGAGAACCTGCTCGCGTCGATCGTCGAGGTGCTCGGCGACGCGGTCGACGCGCAGACGCTCGAAGCGTGGCGGGTCGCATACGGCCAGCTCGCGCAGATTCTGATCGGCGCGGAAGCGAACCTGTACGCCGGCGCGGCATGGAGCGGCTTCCGTCCGTTCAAGGTCGCCCGCAAGGTGCGCGAAAGCGACGAGATCACGTCGTTCTATCTGACGCCTGCCGACGGCGGCGCCGCGCCGATGTTCGAACCCGGCCAGTACATCTCGGTGAAGCGTTTCGTCGGCGAACTGGGCGTCGATCAGCCGCGCCAGTACAGCTTGTCCGATGCGCCGAACGGCAAGTGGCTGCGTATCTCGGTCAAGCGCGAGGCCGGCAGGCCGGAGCACATCCCGGCCGGCAAGGTGTCGACGCTGATGCACGACGGCGTCGAAGAGGGCGCGATCGTCGAGGTGACCGCGCCGATGGGCGTCTTCACGCTGAAGCGCCATGCCGATACGCCGGTCGTGCTGATCTCGGGCGGCGTCGGCATCACGCCGATGATGTCGATGGCGTCGACGCTGGTCGCCGAACGCAGCGGGCGCGATGTGCGGTTCATCCACGCGTGCCGTTCGGGCGCGGTGCACGCATTCCGCGACTGGCTGAACGACACGGTGCGCGAGCATGCGAACGTGAAGCGCACGGTGCTGTATGAACTCGTCGGCGCGAACGATCGCGTCGGCGTCGATCATGACCTGGAAGGCCGCCTGACGCCCGAGCGCGTGCAGCAATACGCGCTGGTGCCGGACGCCGATTACTACATCTGCGGCCCGATCGCGTTCATGAACGCGCAACGCGATGCGCTCGTCGCGCTCGGCGTCGCGCCGGAGCGCGTGAATACCGAGATCTTCGGTTCGGGCGCACTCGACTGACGCGCGGCCGCACGGTCTTGTTCGGCCGATCAAGCAAAAAGCCCGGCGCAAGCCGGGCTTTTTGCTGCGTGCGATCGTGCGCGGCGGCGTTCGATCGCTGTCGCTGCCGCCGGCGCGGATTCAGTTCCCGCTGCCGCGCGCGACGCGCCGTGCCTTCACCGATTCCGCGAGGCCTTCGAGCACCTTCACGCTGTCGTCCCAGTTGATGCACGCGTCGGTGATGCTCTGTCCGTACGTCAGCGCGCAGCCTTCCTTCAGGTCCTGGCGGCCCTCGACGAGGTGCGACTCGATCATCACGCCGACGATGCGCTCGTCGCCGGCCGCGATCTGCGCGCCGATGTCCGCGCACACCGGAATCTGGTTCTCGTGCTTTTTCGAGCTGTTCGCGTGGCTCGCATCGATCATCAGACGCGCGGCGAGGCCGGCCTTGCCGATGTCCGCGCACGCGGCATTCACGCTGTCGGCGTCGTAGTTCGGCGTCTTGCCGCCGCGCAGGATCACGTGGCAGTCCTCGTTGCCGGCCGTCGATACGATCGCCGAATGACCGCCCTTCGTCACCGACAGGAAATGGTGCGGCTGCGACGCGGCCTTGATCGCATCGACCGCGATCTTCACGTTGCCGTCGGTGCCGTTCTTGAACCCGACCGGGCACGACAGCCCGGACGCGAGCTCGCGATGCACCTGCGACTCGGTCGTGCGCGCGCCGATCGCGCCCCACGAGATCAGGTCCGCGATGTACTGCGGGCTGATCATGTCGAGGTACTCGGTCGCGGCCGGCAGCCCCATCTCGTTGATCTGCAGCAGCAGTTCGCGCGCGGTACGCAGCCCTTCGTTGATCTTGAAGCTGTTGTCGAGATGAGGGTCGTTGATCAGGCCCTTCCAGCCGACCGTCGTGCGCGGCTTCTCGAAGTACACGCGCATCACGATTTCCAGCTCGCCGTTGAAGCGCTCGCGCTCCTTCACGAGCCGGCCCGCGTATTCGAGCGCCGCCTTCGTGTCATGGATCGAGCACGGCCCGATCACGACGATCAGCCGGTCGTCCATTCCGTGCAGGATCCGGTGCATCGCCTGCCGCGCGTTGTAGATCAGTTCCGACGCCGCTTCCGAGCACGCGAATTCGCGGATCAGGTGGGCGGGCGGCGTCAGCTCCTTCAGCTCGCGGATGCGGACATCGTCGGTATTGTGCGGGGGCATGCTTTTTCTCCTGGTTGTTCCGTGCGCCGTTCGGTCGATGCGTGCGGCAGATTCATCAATTCAAGCGATTCAGTGCTTCGGTCGTGTGCCGCGGAGCGGCTGCGGCGACGACCGGCAGGCGAAGGGCGAAAAAAAACCGCCGGGTTCGCCGGCGGTTTTTTCGGGAATTTCGGTTGCGCTTTGCGCGCCATCAACCCTCTCGATCCGCCAGCGGTCTGAGATACCAAAAAAAGTAAAAGTAAAACTTGGCGGACATGACGGAGATTCGGTTCGTCGAAAAAGTCGATTCGGAGTTTATACCGCGTCGCCGCACGGCTGACAACCGGGGGCGCTCGAAAATGCGGACAATCCGCGCGCTTTTGCCAAAATGCGCGGATTGTCTGCGCGGCGATGCGGTTATGCCGTACCGCCGACCGTCATCTTGTCGATGCGCAGCGTCGGCTGGCCGACGCCGACCGGCACGCTCTGGCCTTCCTTGCCGCACACGCCGACGCCGGTGTCGAGCGACATGTCGTTGCCGATCATGCTCACGTACTTCAGCGATTCCGGGCCGCTGCCGATCAGCGTCGCGCCCTTCACCGGGTAGGTGACCTTGCCGTTCTCGATCATGTACGCCTCGGACGCTGAGAACACGAACTTGCCGTTCGTGATGTCGACCTGGCCGCCGCCGAAGTTCACCGCGTAAAGGCCGTTCTTCACCGACGCGATGATTTCCTGCGGGTCCTTGTCGCCGTTCAGCATGTACGTGTTCGTCATGCGCGGCATCGGCAGCGCCGCGTACGACTCGCGGCGCGCGTTGCCGGTGACCGGCATCTTCATCAGCCGCGCGTTCAGCGTGTCCTGGATGTAGCCCTTCAGGATGCCGTCCTCGATCAGCGTCGTGCACTGCGTCGGGTTGCCTTCGTCGTCGATGTTCAGCGAACCGCGGCGGTTCGGCAGCGTGCCGTCGTCGACGACGGTCACGCCCTTCGCCGCGACCTGCTCGCCGATCCGGCCGGCGAATGCCGACGAGCCCTTGCGGTTGAAATCGCCCTCGAGGCCGTGGCCGATCGCCTCGTGCAGCAGCACGCCCGGCCAGCCCGGCCCAAGCACGACGGTCATCGCGCCGGCCGGCGCGGGACGGGCGTCGAGGTTCACGAGCGCCGCATGCACCGCATCGTCGACGTAGCGCGACAGCACGTCGTCGGTGAAGTAGCCGTAGTCGAAGCGGCCGCCGCCGCCGCCGGAGCCGATCTCGCGACGGCCGTTCTGCTCGGCGATCACGGTGACCGACACGCGCACGAGCGGGCGGATGTCGGCGGCGAGCGCGCCGTCGCTGCGCGCGACCAGCACGACGTCGTATTCGCCGGCGAGCCCCGCCATCACCTGCGTGATGCGCGGGTCGCGGCTGCGCGCCATCTGCTCGATGCGCTCGAGCAGCTTGACCTTGGCGGTCGCGTCGAGCGACGCGAGCGGATCGGACGGCAGATACAGATCGCGGCCCGCGATCCCCTTCAGCGACGTCGCCGCCTTCACCTTCTGCCGGCCGCCGCCGGCCGCCGCGATCGCCTTCGTCGCCGCGGCCGCCTGCGCGATCGCCTCCGGCGACAGGTCGTCCGAGTAGGCGAACGCGGTGCGGTCGCCCGCGACCGCGCGCACGCCGACGCCCTGGTCGATGCTGAAGCTGCCCGACTTCACGATGCCTTCCTCGAGGCTCCACGCTTCGCTGCGGGTCGCCTGGAAGTACAGGTCCGCGTAATCGACGCGATGCGTGAAGATGTCGGCGATCGTGCGCGTGAGCAGGCTTTCGTCGAGGCCGTACGGCGTGAGCAGGATGTCCTTCGCCAGCGCGAGGTTGCGGATGCCGGGTTCGATGATGTTCATGCGGTTATCGGGGTTCTCAAAAAGTTGTCGGGGCTTGTTCGCAGATGGGTCGGCCGCGCGTCGGTTCAAGCGGCGCGGCCGGTTCAGGTCAGCACACGGTGCCGCCACGCGGGCAGGCTCTGGCGCACGTCGGCGATGCGCTGCGAATCGATCGCGCCGAGCACGACGCTCGCGCCGACGTCGCGCACGGCGACGATCTCGCCCCACGGATCGATCAGCATGCTGTGGCCCCACGTGCGCCGGCCGTTCTCGTGCTTGCCGCCCTGTGCGGCCGCCAGCACGTAGCACTGGTTCTCGACGGCCCGCGCGCGCAGCAGCGTTTCCCAGTGCGCGCGGCCCGTCGTATGCGTAAACGCCGACGGCACGACGATCAGCGCGCAATCGCCCATCCTGCGATACAGCTCCGGAAAGCGCAGATCGTAACAGACCGACAGGCCGACCCGGCCGAACGGCGCGTCGAACGCGACGACCGTGTCGCCGGCGCGGATCGTGCGCGCCTCGTCGAACGATTCGTCGCCTTTCTCGAAGTTGAACAGGTGAATCTTGTCGTAGCGGGCCGCCTCGTTGCCGGACGGGTCGAACACGAGCGTCGTGTTCAGTACGCGGTCGGGCTCGGGCGCCTTCAGCGGCAGCGTGCCGCCGATCACCCACACGCCGTGGCGGCGCGCGGCATCCGCGAGGAAGCGCTGGATCGGTCCGTCCTGATAGGGCTCGGCCAGCGCGAGCTTGTCGGTGTCGCGGTGGCCCATGAAGCAGAAGTATTCGGGCAGCAGCACGAGCTGCGCGCCTTCGCCGGCCGCTTCCGCGATCAGGCGGCGCGCGTCGGCCAGGTTGCGCGCGACGTCCGGCGTGCTCACCATCTGCAGCGCGGCGACCCGAAACGGCGTGGCGGAAAGGGGGTGGTCGGTCATCGCAGGATCGGTTGCTTCATAAGTGGGGTGCGGCCCGGCGGCGCGGATCAATGGCTTGCCGCGTCGGCCGGACCGTGGTTCATCTTACCCTGATCGCCCCGCACCCGCTCGATGTGCGGATGCGCCCACGAGCCGGTGATTGCGTAGTCCAGCGCGAACGTGCGCTGGAGCGTCTGCGACAGCGCGAAGTCGGCCGCGAGCACGCCGATCCCGAGCAGCGGATTGACGACGGCCGCCGCGATCGCCGCCGCGCCCGCGCCGACCTTCGGCGCGACGTGCGCGTGCAGATCCTGCGTCTCGGCGCCCAGATCGATCGCGCCGCGCACCGTGACGTTCGCCGGCGCGGTCGTCATCTGGAAGTCGTCGGTGCGCACGATTCCGTTGGAAATCCGGCCGGTGCCGGTGATCTTGTCGAACGGCAGCCCCTTGCCGACCACGTCGCGGAAATTCAGCGTCAGGAAGCGCGCGAGGCTTTGCAGGCTCAGCACGCCGAGCAGTTTTGCGGCACCCGGATCGACCTTCAGGATCTGGCCGTGCTCCAGATCGAGCGCGACTTGCCCGCCGAGCGACGGGAAGTGCAGCGCGGTCGGCCCGCCGCGCCAGCCGACCTTGCCGGTCACCGTGCCGTGCCCGTTCGCGAGCGTGCGCGGCAGGCCGACGCGATCGAGCAGCGCGCCCGCATCGTCGATGTCGAGCTTGAAGTCGAACACGCTGCGGCGCGGCGCGTCGTTTTCGTCGACGCCGCGGGCAAGCGCGCGGCGCGACGTGCGCCAGTTGCCGGTCGCCGTCAGCTTCGCGGCCGGGTTCGACAGCTCGAGCTTGTCGAGCTGCCAGACGGGCGTGCCGTCTTCGTCGATGTTGCGTGCATTCACGGTGAGGCGGCCGATGTCGTGATTGCGCGCGACGACCTGATCGACGATCACGTCGACCGACGGCATCGGGCGGTCGGTCGGCGTCGGCAGGTTCATCGCGCGACCGACGAGATCGTGCTGCGCGCTTTGCGGAATCACCAGTTTCGCGAGCCGTGCGTTCAGCACGCTGGCGCCGTTGTGGCCGCCGCCCGGCGCCCACGACAGGTAGCCGGATACCTGGTTCGACGCGATGTTGGCCTGCCACAGATCGTCGACGTGCGACGCGCCGACGATCACGTTTTCCCAGTTGCGCGTCAGCAGCTTCAGCGTGCCGAAATGGAGCGCGAAACGCTTCGGTGCAAAGCTTGCGACGTCGACGCGCGGCGTATCGGTCTGCGGCGCGCGCGGCGTGTCGGTCTGTAGCGTGCGGGCGAGCGCGAGCCACGCGTCGGCGTCGAGTTCGTCGACGTCGACCGCCGCGCTCACGCCTTCCTGCGGCATGTCGGGCATCCGGTGAATGCCCAGCGCGCCGCGCACCGCGCGCAACGGTTCGCCGCGCGTCGCGTCGAGCAGGTACGACGCGGACACCGGCCCGAGCGTCAGATCCGCGTGCTCGAGACGCTTGCCGCCCGCCTGCGGCGCCGGCTGCAGCGTGAAGCTGAACGGCATCGGCGTGCCGGCCGGTTTCGCGAACGGCGCCGGGAAGTTCAGCGCGACGTCCGTCAGGTCGGCGTGCGCGGTGACGTCCGGCAGCCGGCCCGGCGCGCCGCGCACCGCGACTTTGTACGGCGCGTCGCCGACCACGTGTTCGAGCAGCGCCGCAGCGGCGCCGCGCAGGTTCAGGCCGCGCGCGGCGTCGAGCGCGAGCCGGCCGTCGACGTCGACCGCGTACGGGCCGTGCGACCGGAAGCTGCCGTTCGCATGCACCGGCCCGCCGAGAAAGCGCGCGGACAGGTCGTGCAGCGACGCGCCCGACTCGGTGAACCGGACGCTGCCGCGCAGCGCGGACAACGGCGGCACGCCGTCGGCCGACAGCGTGTTGCCGCCGAACGCGAGCGCGCCTTCGATCGCGGTGTGCTTGTGCGCGATGCGCTGCGGAATCGTCAGCTTCAGCGACAGCGATGCGGGGCCGGCGGCGTCGATTCGCTGCGCGACGTGGTCGCTCATCGTGCCGAGCGCGCTGTTGTCCGCGTAGTCGAGCAGATCCGCGAGCGGGCCGTTCGCGCGACCTTCGATCACGAGCGGCGAATCGATCGGGTGGCCGAGATCGTCGATCCGGCCGACGACGTTCGTCAGCGCAACGCGCTTGTAGTGCGCGCGCGCGATGTCGAAGCGCAGCTTGTTCTGCGCGAGCTCGAACACGCCGTCGATGCCGTCGAACGCCGGCCATACGCTCGGCGTGCCGTTCGCGAGCTTGCGCGGCGGATACGGCGTCGGCTCGAAACGGCCGCCGGTAAACGGCGCGACGATATGGAACACGCCGGCGTCCGGCTCGTGTTCGAACGGGAACTTGTCGAGCGGGCCGCGCGCGACGATCGACGCGCCCTTCGTCACGTTGCCGCCCTGCAGCGCATGGTCGAGATACTGCCGCAGGCGTTCGGGCATCCCGGTCGGCAGGTAGCGCGGAATGCGCGCGACCGATGCGCGCGCGAAGTCGGCGCGCAGGTCGAGCGAGCCGCGCCCGTGGCCGGGGTTCGTATAGGTGCCCGATACCGCGATCTCGGCGTCGGCGTTCGCGACCAGCAGATCGGGCACCGTCACGTCGATGCGCGCGTGCTTGTCGCCGGGCGCGGGCGTGATCGTCCATTTCGCATTGCCGCGCAGCCGGTCGAACGTCAGCCGCGGCTCGTCGAATTCGCCCGGTACGGTGACGGCCGCGTCGACCGTGTCGAACTGCGCGGTGCCGCCGGTCTCGGTCGCGTCGACTCGCCCCCACAGATTCTCGATGCCGGGCCAGCCTGCGCGCGGGTGGCCGCGCGGCGACAGCCCCGGCGGCGGCTCCTGCGCGGCGAAGCTGATGCCCTGCAGGTCGCCGAGGAACCGGTAGCGCACGATCGGCGCGGTGCCCGTGCGTCGCTCCTCGTCGGCGAGATCGGCGCGTGCCGGCTTCGCGCGTTCGACCTCGATGTGATAGTTCGACACCATCCCGCGCGGGTCGATCTTGAGCAGCTCGTTGCGCAGGCGCGCCGGCAGCGGCAGACCGCGGATGAATTCGCTGAGGATCCCGAGATCGACGCGGTCGCCGACGACGCTCAGCAACTGCCCCTGATCGGCGGTCGGCACGCGGTAGCGGGCGGTCAGCGTCGACAGCGCGAGCGAGCGCGCGACCGGCGTGCCGTCCGGCAGCGGCGGCTGGCCGAGTTCCGCGTTGAAGCGCGTCAGATGCAGCGTGTAGTCGCGACCGGCATTCAGCGCCATGTCCCAGCCGAAGCCGACGGTCGGCACGTCGAGCTGCGGCTGCGTCGGCCGCACGCGCAGCGCGACGTCCGCGCCCTGCAGGTCGCCGCCCGCCGAGCGCAGATGGCCGTCATGAAAGGTCGCCCAGATCGCGTTGTCGATCCGGCCCGCGTGGATCGTGAGCGGCATGTCGATGTAGCGCGACAGCGTCTGCAGGTCGACCGGGCCGGTCGACAGATACGCGTCGCCGGTCCAGTTCGACGGCTTGCCGATCGGCGCGAGCGGGCGGTGCGTGAAGCGTGCGCGGAAGTCGAGCGGGCCGAGCAGCAGCGTGCCGTTCGCGGGCGCCTGCAGTGCGGCCTTGTGCGTACGGCCGTCGTTGAGCACGGCGAGCCGGATGCCGGACAGCGCGAGTTCGGGCGCGTCGTGCTGCGCATCGCGCCAGCGCAGCGTGCCGCTGCGCAGCACGATCGCTTCCTGCTTGAGCAGCCACGTGCTGAACGTGTCGTTGCCGCCGCGGGTGGTCGGCACGCCGACGCCCGCGATGCTGAGCGAGCCGTCCGCCGCGCGCGCGACGACGAGGTCGGGCCGATCGACGATCAGGCTCGACAGCGCGGGCGACAGCCGCAGCAGCGAGATCCACGACAGCGCGGCCGTCGCGTGCGGCACCGACAGCGCGATTTGGCCGTCGCGGCCGCGAATCGTCAGGTTCTCGACTTCGACGCCCGGCTGCATGCCGGACCAGTGCGGAGACAGCTTGCCGATCGAGAGCTGCGCGTGCAGCTTGTCGGACACGGTCCGCTCGATGCGCGGCCGGAATTCGTCGATGCGCGGCAGCAACACGTAGCGCAGCCCGAGGAACGCGCCGGATGCGACGAAGTACGCGCCGATTCCGACCGCCAGCGTCACCTTGAACACGCGACGCAGGACCGGATGATCGTGCTTCGGAGGTCCCGCTTCGGGCGCAGCTACGGCGGATTCCTGACGGTCGGACATGCGGCGGACGGGCGGCGATATGGTAGTTTTGCAGACTGACGTTGAAATGTATCACACGGGTCCGTGCCGACGGCCGTTGCGGCAGACGGCACGGGCTTCCCGGCGCGGAGCGCCGCGGTGCGTCCGGCACATCCGGTGCACTGCGGCGCCCCGCGAAGTTCACGGCGCCGGCCGGCAGCGGGGCGCGCATGCGTGCCGGTGTCGGCCGCGCCTTATCGCCAGGCCCGCTTCTCGATGACCGACGCTTCCGCCCTGCTCAGCACGTCCTATTCCCGCTACATCGCTCGCGCGGCTGCCGCGCGCCCGGCGCTCGCCGAACGGATCGCCGCGTGGGCCGCCGCGCCGCTGTCGCGTGCGCAGCTCGACGCGCGCCTGACCGAACTGCTCGCGATGCCGGACGCCGCGGCCGCGCCGTCCGACGAGCAACTGAAGCGTGCGCTGCGGCAGTTGCGCGTCGAGGTGTTCGGCGCGGTCGCCGAGCGCGATCTGCGCGGGCTCGCAAGCGTCGCCGAGGTGACGGGCGCGATGACCGATCTCGCCGAGGTCGCCGTGCAGCGTTCGCTCGCGCTGCTGTCGGCCGAGCTCGAAGCGATGTACGGCGAGCCGCGCGGCGCCGACGGCCAGCGCGTCGTGCTCGGTGTGGTCGGCATGGGCAAGCTCGGCGGCCGCGAGCTGAACGTGTCGTCGGACATCGATCTGATCTTCGTGTACGAGGACGACGGCGAGACGACCGGCGGCACGCGCTCGCCGCTGTCCACGCAGGAATACTTCACGCGGCTCGGCCGGCGGCTGATCGGCGTGCTGTCCGAAGTGACGGCCGACGGCTACGTGTTTCGCGTCGACATGCGGCTGCGCCCGAACGGCGATTCGGGGCCGCTCGTATGCAGCCTCGGGATGCTCGAGGAATATTTCTATGTGCAGGGGCGCGAGTGGGAGCGCTATGCATGGATCAAGGGGCGGCTCGTGTCCGAAGGCGACAGCGACGCGGCGCGGCGGCTCGCCGCGCAGCTCGAATCGATCGTCAAGCCGTTCGTCTATCGCCGCTATCTGGACTTCGGCGTGATCGGCGCGATCCGTTCGCTGCACCAGCAGATCCGGCAGGAGGCCGCGCGCCGCGCGTCGATGCGGCCCGACAAGGCCGACGACATCAAGCTCGGCCGCGGCGGGATTCGCGAGATCGAATTCAGCGCGCAGGTGTTCCAGCTGATCCGCGGCGGCCAGGATGCGGGGTTCCGCGTGCGGCCGACGCTCGCGGTGCTGCGTCATGCGCACGCGCGCGGGCTGATCGGCGACGACGTGCGCGCGCGTCTGACCGACGCTTACCAGTTCCTGCGCACGCTCGAGCATCGGCTCCAGTACCGCGACGATGCGCAGACGCACGCGATGCCGGTCGAGCCCGCCGAGCGCGCGGCGCTTGCCGCGTCGCTCGGCTTTGCCGACTATGCGGCGCTGATGACGGTGCTCGACGGCCACCGGACCTTCGTCGAGGCGCAGTTCGACCAGATCTTCGCCGACAAGGCGAACGGCGGCCCGTGCGCGACGAGCGACGATACGGCGGCCGCGTGGATCTGGAGCGGCGCGCTCGCCGACGACGGCGAGGACGACGCGCTCGCCGCGCGTCTCGATGCGCTCGGCTTCGCCGATCCGGCGGCCGTGCTCGCGCGGCTGCGCGCGGTCTGGCAGTCGACGCGCTACACGGGATTGCCGGAAAAGAGCCGGCAGCGCTTCGACAGCGTCGCGCAGCGCGCGCTCGAGGCCGCGCCGCGCATCGATGCCGCGCGCCGCGACGACACGATCGTACGGCTGTTCGATCTGCTCGAGACGGTCAGCCGGCGCGGCGTCTATCTCGCGCTGCTCACCGAATATCCGGCCGCGCTCGACCGCGTGCTGTCGGTGCTCGGCGCGACGCGCTGGGGCGGCGGCTATCTGATCCGCCATCCGCAGCTGCTCGACGAACTGCTCGACGACGAGGCGATCGCGAGCCCGTTCGACTGGCCCGCGTTCAAGGACGCGCTGCGCGCGCGCCTCGCGGCCGCCGACGGGCCGGAGCAGCAGATGGACCTGCTGCGGCACGCGCAGCACGCCGAGGTGTTCCGCATCCTGCTGATCGACCTTGCGGGACAGCTGTCGGTCGAGCACGTGAGCGACCGGCTGTCCGAACTCGCCGACGCGGTGCTCGACGTGACGATCGAGGTCGTGTGGTCGCAGCTGGGGAAGCGCCATCGCGACGTGCCGAAATTCGCGGTGATCGCGTACGGCAAGCTCGGCGGCAAGGAGCTCGGCTACGCGTCGGACCTGGATCTGATCTTCCTGTACGACGATCCGGACGAGCGCTCGGCGGACGTCTACACGACGTTCACGCGGCGGCTCATCACGTGGCTGACGACCGCGACCGGCGCGGGCACGCTGTTCGACATCGACCTGCGGCTGCGGCCGAATGGCGAGGCCGGCCTGCTCGTCACCGATCTCGATGCGTTCCGCCGCTATCAGCTGCGCGAGGGCGACGCGGCAAATACCGCGTGGGTGTGGGAGCACCAGGCGCTGACGCGTGCGCGCTACAGCGCGGGCGATCCGCAGATCGGCGCCGAATTCGAGGCGATCCGGCGACAGGTGCTGACGACGCCGCGCGATGCCGCGGTGCTTGCGAAGGAGATCGTCGACATGCGCGGCAAGGTGTTTGCCGGCCATCCGAATCATACGGAGCTGTTCGACCTGAAGCACGACCGCGGCGGAATGGTCGACATCGAGTTCATCGTCCAGTACTGGGTGCTGCTGCACGCGTCGAGCGATCCCGAACTGATCCGCAATACCGGCAACATCGCGCTGCTGCGCGAAGTCGCGCGCTTCGGGCTGATGGGCGCGGACGAAGCCGAGCGCGTCGGCGCCGCGTACCGCACGTACCGCAAGTTGCAGCACAAGCTGCGGCTCGACGGGATGGAGAAGGCGCGCGTCGATCCGGCCGTGGTCGCCGACGAGCGCGCAGCCGTCATCGCGCTGTGGACGCGGGTGTTCGGCGCGGTCGAAACGGACGCCTGAGCGACGAGCGAGCGGGGGCGCCGGATATCGGCCGGACCGGCGCGGTCCGCAGCGGCGGGCGGCGCTCGCATCGCGCCGCGGCTGACGTGGCGCGCGGCGTTACGCCGCCAGCATCTCCTTCGCGTGCTTGCGCGTCGTCGCGGTGATCTCGAGCCCGCCGAGCATCCGCGCGACTTCCTCGATCCGGCTTGCCTTGTCCAGCGAAACGACGGTGGATACCGTGCCGCCCTGATCGTCGGTGCCCTTGGCGACCTGGAAATGATGATCGCCGCGCGCGGCGACCTGCGGCAGGTGCGTCACGCACAGCACCTGGCGGTCGCGCCCGAGCTGGTGCAGCAGGCGGCCGACCACCTCGGCGACGCCGCCGCCGATCCCCGTGTCGACTTCGTCGAAAATCAGCGTCGGCGTCGGGCTCGCCGCGCTCGCGATCACCGCGAGCGCGAGGCTGATTCGCGCCAGTTCGCCGCCCGACGCGACCTTCGCGAGCGGCCGCAGCGGCACGCCGGCGTGGCCGGCGACGCGGAACTCGACCTGCTCGAGCCCGTGCGGGCCGCCGTCGGGCAGCGGCACGAGCGCAACCTCGAAGCTTCCGCCCGCCATCGACAGTTCCTGCATGCCGGCGGTGACCGCCGTACCCAGCGCCTTGGCCGCCTGCGCGCGGGCCTTCGACAGCCGCTTCGCGTCGGCCAGATACGCTTCCCATGCCTTCGCTTGCGCGGCCTCGAGCGCGCCGAGATCCGCGGCGGCATCGAGAGCGGCGAGCTGCGCGCGGCGTGCCGCGTGCTCCTCGTGCAGCGTGTCGGGCGGCAGCCGGAACTTGCGGGCGGTGGAATGCAGCGCGTCCAGACGCATTTCGACCTGGGCGAGCCGGTCGGGGTCGAGATCGAGGCGCTGCGCGTAGTGCGACAGCGAGTAGACGGCTTCCTGCAACTGGATCTCGGCCGGTTCGAGCGACGCGAGCGCATCGCCGAGCGCGGCGTCGTAGTCGGCGAGGCTGCGCAGCTTCGATACGATCGCGCCGAGCTGCGTGAGCATCGCGTCGTCGGCCTCGGACAATGCATTGAGCGCGCCCTGCACGCCGTCGATCAGATTCGCCGAATGCGACAGGCGCTTGTGCTCGGCGCTCACTTCTTCCCACTCGCCCGGCTGCGGCGCGAGCTTGTCGAGTTCGGCGAGCTGCCATGCGAGCTTTTCGCGTTCGAGCTGCAGTTCCCGCTCGTGCGCCTTCGCGGCGTCGATCGCCTGCGTCGCATCGCGCCACACGCGCCATGCGCGCGCGACGTTTGCCGCGTCCGCGACGAGCCCCGCGTGCGTATCGAACAGCTCGCGTTGCGCGTCGGGCCGCATCAGCAGCTGGTGCGCGTGCTGGCCGTGGATGTCGACGAGCATTTCGCCGAGCTCGCGCAGCTGCGCGAGCGTCGCGCTGGTGCCGTTGATGAACGCGCGCGAGCGGCCGTTCGCGTCGATCACGCGGCGCAGCATCACGGTGTCTTCGGCGTCGAACGCGTGCTCGTCGAGCCAGCGCGCGACGCGGTCGTACGGCGTGAACTCGGCCGTGATGTCGGCGCGGCTGCAGCCGGTGCGCACGACGCTCGCGTCCGCGCGCTCGCCGAGCGCCAGCGCGAGTGCGTCGATCAGGATCGATTTGCCGGCGCCGGTTTCGCCGGAAAAGACGGTAAAGCCGCTGTCGAATTCGAGATCGAGTGCGGCGACGATGACGAAGTCGCGGATCGAGAGGTGGCGGAGCATGGTGTCGGGCGGCGGTGCGTCAGGACGCCTTGTCGTCTTCGGTCGATGCGTGTTCGTTCCAGTGCAGCTTGTTGCGCAGCGTCGCGTAATAGCTGTAGCCGACCGGATGCAGGAACGGCACCGTATGCTTCGAGCGGCGCACTTCGATCGTGTCGTTCAGCTCAAGCGCGGTGAACGACTGCATGTCGAAGTTCACGTTCACGTCGCGGCCGCCGACGATCTGGATCGCGATCTTCGAATCGTCGGGCAGCACGATCGGGCGGTTCGACAGCGCGTGCGGCGCGATCGGCACGAGCACGATGCCCTGCAGCTGCGGATGCAGAATCGGGCCGGACGACGACAGCGCGTATGCGGTCGAGCCGGTCGGCGTCGCGACGATCAGGCCGTCCGACCGCTGGTTGTACATATAGCGGCCGTCGACCGACGCGCGCAGCTCGACCATGCCGGAGAAGCCGCTGCGGTTGACGACGACGTCGTTGAACGCGAGCGCATGGTAAATCGGCTCGCCGTCGCGCACGATCCGGGCCTCGAGCAGCGAGCGCTCCTCGCGCTCGAACTTGCCCGACAGGATCACCGGGACGAGCGCCTGCATGTCGGCTGCCGCGATGTCGGTGATGAAGCCGAGCCGCCCGTGGTTGATCCCGATCAGCGGCGTCTTGTACGGCGCGAGCTGGCGGCCGATGCCGAGCATCGTGCCGTCGCCGCCGAGCACGACCGCCACGTCGGCGCGCGCGCCGATTTCGGCTGGCGTCAGCGCGGGATAGCCGGCGATGCCGATTTCGCGAGCGGTATCGGCTTCGAAGACGACCTCGAAGCCCAGCTTCGCGATGCAGCCGGCCAGCGTGGCGAGCGGCTCGGCGATGCCGGGCGTGTTGCTGCGGCCGACGAGCGCGACGGTGTTGAACTGATTACCGGTTTTCATGCCGGCATTACACCATAGCTCGTTGACGAAAAGAACCGGCGGTACGCCGGCGGGGCCGGATCGGCAGCCCCGCGCGTTCGCGCCCGCGGCCTCTCGCCGTGTTCGCGCGGTTGCGCTAGAATTTTCCACCATGCTAGATCCTCGCGCACGAACCCTCCTCAAAACCCTGATCGAACGGTATATCGCCGACGGTCAGCCGGTCGGATCGCGCACGTTGTCCCGTTACTCCGGGCTGGAGTTGAGCCCGGCGACGATCCGCAACGTGATGTCCGACCTGGAGGAGCTCGGCCTCGTGTCGAGCCCGCACACGTCGGCCGGGCGCGTGCCGACGCCGCGCGGCTACCGGCTGTTCGTCGACACGATGCTGACGGTCGAGACGCCGATCGACGCGAAGGCGGTCGAGCGGCAGGTGCAGAACACGCTGCAGCCGGGCGAGCCGCCGCAGCGCGTGGTCGCGGCCGCCGCGAGCGTGCTGTCGAACCTGTCGCAGTTCGCGGGCGTCGTGCTGACGCCGCGCCGCAGCCACGTGTTCAAGCAGATCGAGTTCATGCGCCTGTCCGAGAAGCGCATTCTGCTGATCATCGTCACGCCCGAAGGCGACGTGCAGAACCGGATGCTGGCGACACCGCGCGACTACTCGCCGTCGCAGCTCACCGAGGCGTCCAACTACATCAACGCGCATTTCGCCGGCCTGTCGTTCGACGAGGTGCGCCGCCGGCTGCGCGACGAGATCGACCAGCTGCGCGGCGACATGACCGCGCTGATGCATGCGGCCGTGACGGCCAGCACCGAAGTGCCGGACACCGAGGACACGGTGCTCATTTCGGGCGAGCGCAACCTGCTCGAAGTGGCGGATCTTTCTTCCGACATGGCGCGGCTGCGCAAGCTGTTCGACGTTTTCGACCAAAAGACGGGCCTCCTGCAACTGCTCGACGTGTCGAGCCACGCGCAAGGCGTGCAGATCTTCATCGGCGGCGAATCGACGCTCGTGCCGATCGAGGAAATGAGCGTCGTCACCGCGCCTTACGAGGTGAACGGGAAGATCGTCGGCACGCTCGGCGTGATCGGCCCGACCCGCATGGCGTACAACCGCGTGATCCCGATCGTCGACATCACCGCGCGCCTGCTGTCGCTCACGCTGAGCCAGCAGTAGCGGCGCGGGCACGGTTCCGCCATCGTGCCGCGTCGCGATGCGCGCGGCCACTCGGCCGAACGGCCGGCCGACCCGGTCGGGACGGCCCGCTATAATTGAGAGCCGTCCGGTTCCGTGCCCCCGAGCACGTTCTTGCCCATGCGTTTCGATCTCGAGCCGCCTTCGAGCGTCGCGGCCGCCCACCGTATCGGCGTGCTGCTGATCAACCTCGGCACGCCCGACGCGCCGACGCCTCGCGCGGTGCGGCGCTATCTGGCCGAATTCCTGTCGGATCCGCGCGTCGTCGAAATCCCGCAGGCCGTCTGGCAGGTGCTGCTGCGCACCGTGATCCTGCCGCTGCGCGGCCGCGCGTCGGCGAAGAAGTACGCAGCCGTCTGGATGCCCGAGGGCTCGCCGCTGCGCGTGTATACGGAGCGTCAGACCGACGGCGTGCGGCACCTGCTCGCGTCGAACGGCTATCACGTGCTCGTCGATTACGCGATGCGCTACGGAAGCCCGAACATCGCGCAGGCGCTTGCGCAGTTCAAACGGGCCGGTGTCGAGCGCGTGCTGCTGATGCCGATGTATCCGCAATACTCGGCATCGACCACCGCCACCGCGTTCGACGCGGCGTTCGCCGCGCTCGCGCGGATGCGCAATCAGCCCGAAGTGCGTACGGTGCGGCAGTACGCCGATCATCCGGCATATATCCACGCGCTTGCCGAACAGGTGCGTCACTACTGGGCGCAGCACGGCCGTCCCGATTTCGCCGCCGGCGACAAGCTGGTGCTGAGCTTTCACGGCGTGCCGAAGCGCACGCTCGATCTCGGCGACCCGTACCACGACCAGTGCCAGCAGACCGGCGCGCTGCTGATGGCCGCGCTCGGGTTGTCGACGATCGAATGTCGCGTCACGTTCCAGTCGCGCTTCGGCAAGGCCGAGTGGCTGCAGCCGTATACCGCGCCGACGCTGCGCGAGCTCGGCGAGGCGGGCGTTCGGCGCGCCGACGTGTTCTGCCCCGGCTTCACGGCAGACTGCCTGGAGACGATCGAGGAAATCGGGATGGAAGTGCGCGACGAATTCATCGCGGGCGGCGGCAAGGTGTTTCACCGCATTCCGTGCGTGAACGGGGCGCCGGCATGGATCGCGGCGCTCGGCGAGATCGTCGCCGAGAATCTGCAGGGCTGGCCCGTCAAGGCGACGCAGCCCGAAACGGTGAGCTGACGCAATGAATGACAGGATTTCCACGGAACCGGGCGCGAAGCTGCGCATCGACAAGTGGCTATGGGCGGCCCGCTTCTTCAAGACGCGTTCGCTCGCAGCCGATGCGGTCGACAAGGGGCGTGTGAAGATCGGCGGCGCGGCGGTCAAGCCGGCAAAGGAGGTGCGCGTCGGCGACGACGTCGAGATTGCGATCGACGGGATCGTCTGGCACATTGCCGTGCTCGGCGTGTGCGACGTGCGCGGCCCCGCGAGCGTCGCGCAGATGCTTTACGAAGAGACGGCGTCCGGCCGCGCCGCGCGGCTCGCCGAACTCGAGCGGCGCCGCACGTACCGCGAGCCGGCGGCCGAATTCCACGGCCGGCCGACGAAGCGCGATAGGCGCATCATCGACAAATTTTCTGGTGGGAGCTGAATATCTGCTCGAACGTCGCGCGTGCGCTTCCGTATTCGGTCGTGCGGTCGGTGACGGCCCCCGACAGGCAGATGGTAGTCGTGCCGGCGATCAGTACCAGCGCGACCACCGATATGGCAAAGGTCAGTTTCACGGTACTCCCCTCGACAGGACGGGTGAAAACGGCGCCAGGCGGATGTCAGGCGGCGGGCAGCTAGGGTAAACACGCTTTTCCGACGCTTGAGCTGGAGTGTAGTGCAGCCCCCTGTGCCCGGCTAGTACTTGCCCGGTAAGCGTTGTTACAGGCCGTTTCGGCCTGTCCGGCAGGAATGCGCGCAATTCGCGCGCAACCGGTGCGGTTGTTTCGCGGCATTGGCGAATGCCGGCGAATACCCCTCTTGAAACCGTAGTTTTCGCCCTTATTTGCACCGACAATGTGCGGCGCCGTCGGTATTCGATCCGGCGGCGGCCGGTTTGGCTTCAACCTCTAATCGACTTTCAGCGACATGGAAAACACGCAAGAGAACCCGGCTACCCCCTCGGCCGAAGACATCGGCAGCGACAAGCAAGCGGAGCAGGGCGCCGCTCCCGCCGCCGAAGCAGCCGACGCGGCGCTCGCGGAGGCTCAAGCCAAGGTCGCCGAGCTGCAGGAGAGCTATCTGCGGGCGAAGGCCGAGACCGAGAACGTCCGCCGCCGCGCGCAAGAGGACGTCGCAAAGGCGCACAAGTTCGCGATCGAGAGTTTCGCCGAACATCTGCTGCCGGTGCTCGACAGCCTGGAAGCGGCCGTCGGCGACACGTCCGGCGACATCGCGAAGGTCCGCGAAGGCGTCGAGCTGACGCTGCGTCAGCTGACGAGCGCGCTCGAGAAGGGCCGCGTCGTCGCGATCAATCCGGTCGGCGAGAAGTTCGACCCGCACCAGCACCAGGCGATTTCGATGGTGCCGGCCGAGCAGGAGCCGAACACCGTCGTCACGGTGCTGCAAAAGGGCTACATGATCGCCGACCGCGTGCTGCGTCCGGCGCTCGTCACGGTCGCGCAACCCAAGTAAGGCGGCCGCGATGATTCCCGCCGGCGTCGATCCCGCCGCATTCGACGCGTTCGACATGCAGGCGCTGAGCGCCGACACGTTCGACGCGGGCGTCGAAAGCGCCGGCGACGCGCTCGCCGTGGTGTTCTTCTGGGGCGTCGACTGCTTCAACTGCGAGATCGCGAAGAAGGCGATGCTCGCGCAGCCCGACGCGATCCGCGCGTTGGGCCTGAAGTGGTTCCATTGCAACGTGTACGAGCATCACGAGCTGGGGCGCCGCTTCGGTCTGCACGGCGTGCCGACGTGGTTCTTCTTTCACCGCGGCAAGCGCCTCGGGCGCGCGACCGGCTGGCACGGGCTCGCGCAGTTCGAGGCGGCGGTCGCGGCTGCGCGCGCGAAGATCGCGGCGGCCGGCGCGCCGCCGGCGAGCGCCGATCCGCGCGTGGGCGGCGATTGAAAAAAATTAATATCCGCATCGCTTGTCCGGTCTTGAAAACGCACGGGCCGGACGCATGTCGGGAGCAGAGTTGAATTCTGGCGCGCGAAACCGCCCAAAAAAGCCCGGTTTCGCGCAGCAAACAGGTATTTCTGGAGATTAGGAAAAAATGGGAAAGATCATCGGTATTGACCTCGGCACCACGAACTCGTGCGTGGCCGTGATGGAAGGCAACCAGGTCAAGGTCATCGAGAACTCGGAAGGTGCGCGCACCACGCCGTCGATCATTGCGTACATGGACGACAACGAGGTGCTGGTCGGCGCGCCGGCCAAGCGTCAGTCCGTGACCAACCCGAAGAACACGCTGTTCGCGGTGAAGCGCCTGATCGGCCGCCGCTTCGAAGAGAAGGAAGTGCAGAAGGACATCGGCCTGATGCCGTACACGATCATCAAGGCCGACAACGGCGACGCATGGGTCGAGGCGCACGGGCAGAAGCTCGCGCCGCCGCAGGTGTCGGCCGAAGTGCTGCGCAAGATGAAGAAGACGGCCGAAGACTACCTCGGCGAACCGGTCACGGAAGCCGTGATCACGGTGCCGGCGTACTTCAACGACAGCCAGCGTCAGGCGACCAAGGACGCCGGCCGCATCGCGGGCCTCGAAGTCAAGCGGATCATCAACGAGCCGACCGCGGCCGCGCTCGCGTTCGGCCTCGACAAGGCCGAGAAGGGCGACCGCAAGATCGCCGTGTATGACCTCGGCGGCGGCACGTTCGACGTGTCGATCATCGAGATCGCGGACGTCGACGGCGAAAAGCAGTTCGAAGTGCTGTCGACCAACGGCGACACGTTCCTCGGCGGCGAGGACTTCGACCAGCGCATCATCGACTACATCATCGGCGAGTTCAAGAAGGAGCAGGGCGTCGATCTGTCGAAGGACGTGCTCGCGCTGCAGCGCCTGAAGGAAGCGGCCGAAAAGGCGAAGATCGAGCTGTCGTCGAGCCAGCAGACCGAAATCAACCTGCCGTACATCACGGCCGACGCGTCGGGTCCGAAGCACCTGAACCTGAAGATCACGCGCGCGAAGCTCGAAGCGCTGGTCGAGGATCTCGTCGAGCGCACGATCGAGCCGTGCCGGATCGCGATCAAGGACGCAGGCGTCAAGGTGTCGGACATCGACGACGTGATCCTGGTCGGGGGCCAGACGCGCATGCCGAAGGTGCAGGAGAAGGTGAAGGAGTTCTTCGGCAAGGAGCCGCGTCGTGACGTGAACCCGGACGAAGCCGTCGCGGTCGGTGCGGCGATCCAGGGCCAGGTGCTGTCGGGTGACCGCAAGGACGTGCTGCTGCTCGACGTGACCCCGCTGTCGCTCGGCATCGAGACGCTCGGCGGCGTGATGACGAAGATGATCAGCAAGAACACGACGATCCCGACGAAGCACTCGCAGGTGTATTCGACGGCGGACGACAACCAGTCGGCCGTGACGATCAAGGTGTATCAGGGTGAACGCGAAATGGCGGCCGGCAACAAGCTGCTCGGCGAGTTCAACCTCGAAGGCATCCCGCCCGCACCGCGCGGCGTGCCGCAGATCGAAGTGACCTTCGACATCGACGCGAACGGCATCCTGCACGTCGGCGCGAAGGACAAGGCGACCGGCAAGGAAAACAAGATCACGATCAAGGCGAACTCGGGTCTGTCCGAAGCCGAGATCGACCAGATGATCAAGGACGCGGAAGCGAACGCAGCGGAAGACCACAAGCTGCGCGAGCTGGCCGATTCGCGCAACCAGGGCGACGCGCTCGTCCACAGCACGAAGAAGGCGCTCTCCGAGTACGGCGACAAGCTGGACGCGGGCGAGAAGGAAAAGATCGAAGCGGCGCTGAAGTCGCTCGAGGACGTGCTGAAAGACACGTCGGCCGACAAGGCGGCGATCGACGCGAAGGTCGAGGAACTCGGCAAGGTCTCGCAGAAGCTCGGCGAGAAGATGTATGCCGACATGCAGGCTCAGGCAGGTGCGGCCGGCGCGGCGGGCGCAGCGGAAGGCGCGGCGCACGCGGGCAATGCGCAGCAGGCTGCGGACGACGTCGTCGACGCCGAGTTCAAGGAAGTGAAGAAGGACTGAAGCCGGGTTGCAATGGCACCGTACGCCGCGCGCGATTCGCGCGCGGCGCGGCTGACAAGCGGTCTGTCTTTCCGTTCCGGATGGCCGGATCGACTCCACGCCTGGCGGGCTTCGCGGCCCTCCGGGCACATTTGTTTTTTGGCGGGTGCTGCGCGAGCCGTCCGGCGGACGGCTCGCGCAGCACCAGACGAGTCGAGAGACTTTACTGCAGGCGAAAGGAGCCGCCGCGTGCGCGATGCGCGGCGGCACAGTGAATCGATATGGCGAAACGGGATTACTACGAGGTTCTGGGCGTCGCAAAGAACGCGAGCGACGACGAAATCAAGAAGGCATATCGCAAGCTTGCGATGAAGTATCACCCTGACCGCAATCCGGACAACAAGGATGCGGAAGAGCATTTCAAGGAGGCGAAGGAAGCCTATGAAATGCTGTCGGACAGCCAGAAGCGGGCCGCGTACGACCAGTACGGCCACGCGGGCGTCGATCCGAACATGGGCGGTGCAGGCGCACAGGGCTTCGGCGGCTTCGCGGACGCGTTCGGCGACATCTTCGGCGACATCTTCGGTCAGGCCGCGGGCGGCCGCGGCGGCCGAGGCGGCCCGCAGGTGTACCGCGGCGCGGACCTGCGCTACAGCATGGAGATCACACTCGAGCAGGCCGCGCACGGCTACGACACGCAGATCCGCGTGCCGAGCTGGGTGTCGTGCGAGGTTTGCCACGGCTCCGGCGCGAAGCCCGGCACGAAACCGGAAACCTGCCCGACCTGTCACGGTCAGGGCACGGTGCGCATGTCGCAAGGGTTCTTCAGCATCCAGCAGACGTGCCCGAAGTGTCACGGCACCGGCACCTACATCCCCGAGCCGTGCGCGCACTGCCACGGGTCCGGCAAGGTGAAGGAAACCAAGACGCTCGAAGTGAAGATTCCGGCCGGCATCGACGACGGGATGCGGATCCGTTCGGCCGGCAACGGCGAGCCGGGCATCAACGGCGGGCCGCCGGGCGACCTGTACGTCGAGATCCACATCAAGCCGCACGCGGTGTTCGAGCGCGACGGCGACGATCTGCACTGCCAGATGCCGATTCCGTTCACGACCGCCGCGCTCGGCGGCGAGATCGAGGTGCCGACGCTGGCCGGCCGCGCGTCGTTCCCGGTGCCGGAAGGCACGCAGTCGGGCAAGACGTTCCGGCTGCGCGGCAAGGGCATCAAGGGGCTGCGCTCGAGCATCGCGGGCGATCTGTACGTGCACGTGCAGGTCGAGACGCCGGTGAAGCTCACCGAGCAGCAGCGCGACCTGCTCAAGCAGTTCGAGAAATCGCTGGCCGAAGGCGGTGCGCGTCACAGCCCGCAGAGCAAGAGCTGGTTCGACCGCGTGAAGAGCTTCTTCGAGTAACGGCATGACTGACGGCAACGAGAGCGCGTCGTTCGCGCTCTTGGACGATTGCGACTCGACCGCGTCCGCGCGGTCGAGTCGTTTGTATTCGGGTTTCGTGCGCGAACGCGTGTGTACGGACCCGGCGCGACTCGACGACGTCGACGCGGCGCTCGCGCAGGACTTGCGCGACGGGCTGCATGCGGTGGTCGTCGGCGATTACGAATTCGGACGCAACCTGCAACGAGCGCAGCCGGGCGACGCCCCGCTGCGCTTTTTGCTGTATGCGCGCTGCGAGCGGATGTCGCGCGACGAGGTCGATGCGTGGCTCGCACAGCGCGACGGCGGCGGCGCACCGTCGATCGCCGGCGTCGCGCATGTTCGCAAGAGCGTCACGCGGCCCGCGTTCGATGCGGCGATCGCGGCCGTGCACGATGCGCTGCGCGCCGGCGACTCGTACCAGGTCAATTACACGTACCGGCTGGATTTCGACGTGTTCGGCACGCCGCTCGCGCTGTATCGGCGGCTGCGGGCGCGGCAGCCGGTTCGTTACGGTGCGCTGATCGCGCTGCCGGACGGTGCGTGGGTCGTGTCGTGCTCGCCCGAGCTGTTCGTCGAGAAGCGCGGCCACGTGCTGCGCGCGCGGCCGATGAAAGGTACCGCGCCGCGCTCGGCCGATCCGGCTGAAGATGCGGCGGCCGCCGCGTTTCTCGCGAACGATCCGAAGAACCGTGCGGAAAACGTGATGATCGTCGACCTGCTGCGCAACGACGTGTCGCGGGTCGCGCGCACGGGCACGGTGAAGGTGCCCGCGCTGTTCTCGATCGAGCCGTACGCGTCCGTATGGCAGATGACGTCGACGGTCGAGGCCGGCTGGCGCGACGGCACGACGTTCGCGCAGATGCTGCGCGCGCTGTTTCCGTGCGGCTCGATCACGGGTGCGCCGAAACACAAGACGATGCAGTTGATCGATACGATCGAGTCGACGCCGCGCGGGCTTTATACGGGCGCGATCGGGTGGCTCGACGCGTGCGCGCACGGCGACGCGGCCGGCTGCGGCGACTTCTGCCTGTCGGTCGCGATTCGCACGCTTATGCTGCACGCGCCTGATCACATCGACGCCTGCGGCGTCGTGACGGCCGATATCGACGAAACGTCGGCGATGGCGGCGCGCGGCCGGCGCCGCGGCACGATGGGCGTCGGCGCGGGAATCGTGCTCGACAGCGTTGCCGCCGACGAATATGCGGAGTGCGAGTTGAAAGCCCGATTCCTGACGGACGCCGACCCCGGCTTTCAGTTGTTCGAAACCACGTGCGCGACGCGTGACGGCGGCATCCGCCATCTCGATCGCCATCTTGCGCGGTTGCAGCGCAGCGCCGACACGTTCGGTTTTCGCTTCGACGTCGACGCGCTGCGCGGTGCGATCGACGCGCGGTGTGCGGCGCTCGACGGCGACGGCTCGTACCGGATGAAGCTGTCGCTCGCGAAGGACGGCACGCTCGACGTAGCGGCCGCACCGTTGAAGCCGCTGCCTGCAGGGCCGGTTCGCGTGCTGCTTGCTTGCGATCACGGTTTCGCGCCGACCCGCGCGAGCGATGCGCTGCTGTTGCACAAGACGACGCGCCGCGCCGAATACGACCGCGCGTGGCAGGCAGCCGAAGCGCTCGGCTGTTTCGACATGCTGTTCGTCAACGAGCGCGGTGAGGTGACCGAAGGCGGGCGCTCGAACCTGTTCGTGAAGCTCGATGGACAGTGGGTGACGCCGCCGCTCGCGTGCGGCGTATTGCCGGGCGTGATGCGCGGCGTGCTGCTCGACGATCGGGCCTTCGGTGCGGCGCAGCGGGTGCTGACACTCGACGACTTGCTGAACGCCGACGAGTTGATGATCTGCAATGCGCTGCGCGGGGCGGTGCCGGCACGACTGATCCGCGACTCTGCCGCGTCTCGATCGTAGCCGCCGTTACGTTGCCGGCGTGCATCGCCAGCCTCGTATGACGGCGGGCCTGCGGCTGTAGCGCGCGATGCACGTCTGCGCGTGTTTTCCGAGCGGGCGTGCAATCATGACGCTCGTGTTGCCGTAGTCGCACGAGATCCAATAGTCGTCGTCGCTCTCTGCCAGCGACCATATTTCGACGTCGTGCTTTCCTTCGGATCGCGAGCCGTTCGGCATCAGCGTCGCCATTCGATCGGGTGATCCGGACCAGAACCTCACGCCGGCGAGCGGATATGTGCGCTTCGTGTCGTAATTTTTCCAGCCGTCCGGCGAAGGACCGTCGAGTCGCTGGATAACGGCGAGCCGTGCCGGGCATTGCTGCGCGTCGGGCGCCGCCGCGCATGTGCCGCACGCGAGCGAAGCGGTCGCCGTCAGCGCCGCGGCTATCAGGCGGAGCGTCGTCATCATTTCACCACCGAGAATGCATCGGCGTTATTGCTCGGGTCGATGTAACGACCGTGCCGATCCTTGCCTTTGTATGGAATGCGCCGTGTCTGAATGGTCGCCAGTTTGCGCCATTGTTCGACGACATAGACGCCGCTCGCATCTTGGCCGAGATAGAAAGCGGCATGGTTGTCGTGTGCGCGATTGGCGTAGCGGCCGTTCTCGAACGTGGCGATGACCGTGCCGCTGCGAATGGTGGCGTCGCCCTTGACGGTCTTTTCCGGCCGCCACGTGGCGGTGACGCCTACGCGCGTATACGCCTGGACCAGCGCGACACATTCGCCGTTTCCCGCCAATTTCAGATCGACCAGCTCCGCCGCCTTCTCATATACATGCGCCACTTTCACCTCCTTCGAACGATGAAGGTGAAAGGGTGTCGCCGATGACTGCGCGCAGATATAGGACGTGTATGGAATTGAGCGCCGTCCTATCGCCTTCCGGTTTTGTCGACAGCGCGTCGATCGCCGTCTTCGCGTGCCGATGCCGATCCCTGTTCGTCCCGCGGCGAATCAGAACGAATGTTCGGCGCCCGGGAACGTGCCGTCCTTCACCGCGCGCACGTACGCTTCGACGGCCGCCTGGATGCTCGGCTGGCCCTGCATGAAATCCTTCACGAAACGCGGCCGCTTGCCGGGGAAGATTCCGAGCATGTCGTGCAGCACGAGCACCTGCCCCGAGCAATCGGCGCCCGCGCCGATGCCGATCGTCGGAATCTTGAGCATGTGCGTGACTTCGGATGCGACGAGCGTCGGCACCGCCTCGAGCACGACGAGCTGCGCACCGGCGTCCTCGACCGCGCGCGCATCGCGCAGCAGCTGCGCGGCGCCGGCTTCGGTCTTGCCCTGGACCTTGAAGCCGCCGAACGCATGCACCGACTGCGGCGTGAGGCCGACGTGCGCGCACACGGGCACCGAGCGCTCGACGAGGAAGCGGATCGTATCGGCCAGCCATTCGCCGCCTTCGAGCTTCACCATCTGCGCGCCGGTGCGCATCAGCCTGACCGCGTTCGCGAACGCGTCGACCGGCGTGCCGTACGTGCCGAACGGCAGATCGGCGACGACCAGCGCGCGCGGCTGCGCACGCGCGACGCATGCGGTGTGGTACGCGATGTCGTCGAGCGACACGGGCAGCGTCGTCGTGTGGCCCTGCAGCACGTTGCCGAGCGAATCGCCGATCAGCAGCACGTCGGTGCCCGCGCGGTCGAGCAGCGCGGAAAAGCTCGCGTCGTAGCAGGTGAGCATCGCGATCTTCTCGCCGGCGTCGCGCATCGCCTGCAGCTTCGGCACCGTCACGGCAGGCCGGCTCGATTCCTGGAGATAGGTCATGGGAAATCCGGTTCGAGGGTGAAGTACGACGGACGACGACGCGTCAGCGCGTCGTCTCGCCCTTGACGAAGAATTCCTTGCGGCCGCGCATCGTTTCGATGCGCTCGACCAGCAGCGCGAGGTCTTCGGGGGAATCCAGCGGGTTCAGGTGTTCCGCGGCGACCGTCAGCACCGGCGTGCGGTCGTAGTGATAGAAGAATTCGTTGTAGGCGTCGACGAGCGAGCGCAGGTACGCGTCGCTGATCTGCAGCTCCATCGGCAGCCCGCGCTTTTGAATGCGCGAGAACAGCACTTCGGGGCTCGCCTGCAGATAGACGACGAGATCGGGCGCGGGCGCGTGCGGCACGTCCAGATGCGCGGCGACCGCGCGATAAAGCTGCCACTCGTCGTCCGGCAGGTTCAGCCGCGCGAAGATGTCGTTCTTCTGCGGCATGAAGTCGGCGACGACGGGGCGGCCCGTGTCGAGTGCGGCGGCGAGCTCCGCGGCCTGCTGCGCACGCTGCAGCGCGAACGACAGCTGCGTCGGCAGCGCATAGCGCGCAGTGTCGCGATAGAAGCGCTCGAGAAACGGATTGTCCTGCGGGCGCTCGAGCAGCGCATGCATCGACCAGCGCTCGCCGAGCAGCCGCGCGAGCGTCGTCTTGCCGACGCCGATCGGCCCTTCGATCACGAGATAGCGATGCGGCGCACGCAGGTCGGGCGCGGTGACGGTCAGCGGAGTGGAATTCATCGGCAGCGGTTCTTGTCGGCGTCGCCGCCGGCAGCGAGCGCCTTCATCAGGCACTGGCAGGTCTGCACCTTTTCGATGCGCTGGTGCGCGACCGCGGCGAGAAACGCGTCGGCGCGGCCGCACGCGGGAATGTCGAGCAGCGGTTCGATCTCGACGAGCGGCACGAGCGCGAACGCGCGCTTGGTCAGACGCGGATGCGGGACGATCAGGTCGGGCTCGTCGATCGAATCGGCGCCGAACAGCAGGATGTCGATGTCGAGCGTGCGCGGCGCGTTGCGGTACGGGCGCTCGCGTCCGAAGTGATGTTCGATCTTCTGGCAGAGCGCGAGCAGTTCGCGGGCGGCGAGCGCCGTGTCGACCTTGACGACGCAGTTGTAGTAGTCGTCGCCGCCCGCATCGACCGGGGCCGTGCGGTACAGGCTCGACTTGCCGAGAATCGAGATGGTGCGCTGCTGCGCGAGACACACCACCGCGTCCTTCAGCGTCTGGCGCGCGTCGCCGAGATTTGCGCCCAGCCCGAGATATGCAACCGTCATGGCATCACTTCCTACGTCGTTCGCCGGCGCGCGTCACTCGTCGGAATGGCTCGCCGAACGGCTCGCCGAATGGCTCGCCGAGTCGGGCGCCGGCTCGGCGGCGCCTTCACCCGCCTTGCGGTTTCGCGCACCGCCGCGGCGGCGCCGCTTGCGGGGCGATTTTTCCTTCGAGCCGCCCTGCGTCAGCAATGCTTCGCGAGCGGCGGCGTCGCCTTCGATGAAATCCGTCCACCACTGTCCGACGGCCGGATCGAGCTCGCCGGATTCGCAGCGTAACAGGAGGAAATCATACCCCGCTCTAAATCTTTGGTGTTCCAGCAGCCGCATCGCGCTGCGGCCCGAGCGCTTCTCGAGGCGCAGCTGCAGGCCCCAGATCTCGCGCATGTCGGCCGAGTAGCGCTTGTGGATCGCGAGCTTCTCGGTTTGCATGTCGAGCACGTCGTCCATTGCGCGGTGCAGCGCCGGCACCGGGAATTCGCCTTCGGCCGTGTACTGCTCGAAGCGCTGACGCATGTCGTGCCACAGCAGCGTCGCGAACAGGAAACCCGGCGACACCGGCTTGCCGGCGCGCACGCGCGCATCGGTATTGTTCAGTGCGAGCGTAATGAACTTCTCGCCCTGTGGCTGTTCGAGCACGACGTCGAGCAGCGGCAGCAGCCCGTGGTGCAGACCTTCCTTGCGCAGCCGTTGCAGGCACGCGAGCGCGTGGCCCGACAGCAGCAGCTTCAGCATCTCGTCGAACAGGCGCGCGGCCGGCACGTTGTTGATCAGGTCCGCGAGCGCGTGGATCGGCTCGCGCGTATGCGGCTCGATCTCGAAGCCGAGCTTCGCCGCGAAGCGCACCACGCGCAGCATCCGCACCGGATCCTCGCGGAAGCGCGTGGCGGGATCGCCGATCATCCGCAGCAGGCGCGCGCGCACGTCGGCCATCCCGTCGTGATAGTCGAGCACCGTCTGCGTCGACGGATCGTAGTACATCGCGTTGATCGTGAAGTCGCGGCGCGCGGCGTCTTCGTGCTGTTCGCCCCACACGTTGTCGCGCAGCACGCGGCCGCTCGCGTCGACCGCGTGCGTGCGCCGGTCGAGCTCGTCGCGCTTCAGGCGCCGCGGCGGCTCCGCGTCGGCCGCCGCGGGCGGCGCGTCGACCAGCGCGCGGAACGTCGATACTTCGATCAGCTCCTGGCCGAACTGGACGTGGACGATCTGGAAGCGGCGGCCGATCAGCCGCGCGCGGCGGAACAGCCGCTGCACTTCGGTCGGCGTCGCATCGGTCGCGACGTCGAAGTCCTTCGGCGCGATGCCGAGCAGCAGGTCGCGCACCGCGCCGCCGACGATGAACGCACGAAAGCCGGCCTGTTGCAGCGTGTCGGTCACGCGCACGGCGTTTTTCGAGATCAGCGACGGGTCGATGCGGTGCACGCTCGCCGGCACGACGGTCGGCTCGTGGTTGCTGCGCGGCTTTTTCGCGGCGCCGCCGCGATTGCCCTTCGCGGCGCGCGCGGGAGCCGCGTCGTCGGCGATCGCGGCGGGAGGCGTTTGTTCGGCGTCGTCCTGGCCGAGCAGCTTGCGGATGAGTTTCTTGATCACGACGTTCAGAAAAGGTCGAGGATGCGCCAGCCGCGATCGCGTGCATGCGCGCGCAGCGTGTCGTCGGGGTTGGTCGCGATCGGGTCGGTGACTTTCTCGAGCAACGGGATGTCGTTGTGCGAATCGCTGTAGAAATAGCTGTGCTCGAAATCGTCCCAGCGCTTGCCGAGCGATGCGAGCCATGCTTCGGTACGCACGATCTTGCCTTCGCGATAGCTCGGCGTGCCGGTCGGCCGACCGGTGAACGGCGAGTCGGGATGTCCGTCGGTCGTCTCGACCTCGCACGCGATCAGCGTGTCGACGCCGAACGCGGTCGCGATCGGCCGCGTGATGAATTCGTTCGTGGCGGTCACGACGCAGCACAGGTCGCCCGCGTCGATGTGCGTGCGCACGAGCTCGAGCGCGGCCGGCGTCATCGCCGGGCGGATCACTTCATGCATGTACTGCTCGTGCCATTCGGCCAGCTGCCCGCGCGAGTATTTCGCGAGCGGCGTCAGCATCGCGCACAGGTACGCGTGGATGTCGAGCTTGCCGGCCTTGTAGTCGGCGAAGAACTGGTCGTTCTGACGCGAGAAGCTTTCCGCGTCGACGATGCCGAGCTTCACCATGAAGCGGCCCCATTCGTGGTCGCTATCGGTCGGGATCAGCGTGTGATCGAGGTCAAAGAGTGCCAGATTAGTCATGGGAGCGCATTTTACTCGAAGCGGTTCGGGCCCGTGCCCGGCGGCGCGAGGTCGTCGCCCGGACGCGCGAGCATCCGGCGCAGCAGCGGCAGCGTGACCGCGCGCTTCTGTTCGAGCGAGAAGCGGTCGAGCGCGTCGAGCAGCGCCATCAGGCTCGGCATGTCGCGGCGGAAATGGGTCAGCAGATACGCGGCGATGTCGTCGGTGAGCGCGATGCCGCGCTCTTTCGCCGCGAGCTTCAGCACGTCGATCTTGCCCGCGTCGGACGGCGGCGACAGATGGAACACGAGCCCCCAGCCGAGCCGCGTGCGCAGGTCTTCGCGCACGTCGAGCGCGAGCGGCGCGGCGGGGCCGGCGGCGACGAACGCGCTCGACGGATGCGCACGGACCTCGTTGAACAGGTTGAACAGCGCGACCTGCTGCGCGTCGCTCATCCGGTCGCAGTCATCGATCGCGTAGATGCCGATGCGCGGATCGAACGTAAACGCGCCGAGCGGGCTCTGCGGCGTGAGATAGCGCGCGTAGCCGTACGATGCGTCGCTCACGAGCGCCTGCAGCAGGTGGCTGCGGCCGCTGCCCGGCTCGCCCCAGATGTAGAACGACCGGTCCGGCACGGGCCCGGCCGCGAGCGCGAGGTCGAGCTTCTGCAGCCGCGTGACGAGTTCGCCGTTCTCGCCCGTGATGAAGTTCTCGAACGTGGCGGGGGGCGGCGTGCCGAGATCGAGCGTCAGTTGCCGGGACACAGTCACAATGCGGGTCGGTTGATGGAACGCGTGCCGCGCGCCGGGCACGCGCGCGGGAATGCGGGCTCGATGGCAGCACGTGCGACCGCACGCACGGCGGCGCGCGCGTGTCGGCGCGGCTCGCTCGGCGATGAAAACGGGGACGTGTTGACCAAGATGCAATCCCTGACGATTCGGTGCTGGAATTCCGGCCAACCGGCCGGCTTCGGGTAAAATCGCATTTTACCGACCTTCTCGCATTCCCCCATGAATCCTCCGAAATCCGCTCCCGACGCTCAGGGTCTGTCCTATCGCGACGCGGGCGTCGACATCGACGCCGGCGACGCACTGATCGACAAGATCAAGCCTTTTGCGAAGAAAACCTTGCGCGACGGCGTGCTCGGCGGCATCGGCGGGTTCGGCGCGCTGTTCGAAGTGCCGAAGAAGTATCGCGAGCCGGTGCTCGTGTCCGGCACCGACGGCGTGGGCACCAAGCTCAAGCTCGCGTTTCACCTGAACAAGCACGACACGGTCGGCCAGGATCTCGTCGCGATGAGCGTGAACGACATCCTCGTGCAAGGCGCCGAGCCGCTGTTCTTCCTCGACTACTTCGCGTGCGGCAAGCTCGACGTCGACACGGCGGCCACCGTCGTCAAGGGCATCGCGCACGGCTGCGAGCTGTCCGGCTGCGCGCTGATCGGCGGCGAAACGGCCGAGATGCCGGGCATGTACCCGGACGGCGAGTACGATCTCGCGGGCTTCGCGGTCGGCGCGGTCGAGAAGAGCAAGATCATCGACGGCAGCACGATCGCCGCGGGCGACGTCGTGCTCGGCCTCGCATCGAGCGGCATTCATTCGAACGGCTTCTCGCTCGTGCGCAAGATCATCGAGCGTGCGAATCCCGATCTGTCGGCCGATTTCCACGGCCGCTCGCTCGCCGATACGCTGATGGCGCCGACGCGCATCTACGTGAAGCCGCTGCTCGCGCTGATGCAGAAGATCACGGTGAAGGGGATGGCGCACATCACCGGCGGCGGCCTCGTCGAGAACATCCCGCGCGTGCTGCGCGAAGGGCTGACCGCCGAGCTCGACCGGAGCGCGTGGCCGCTGCCGCCGCTGTTCAAGTGGCTGCAGGAGCACGGCGGCGTCGCCGATGCGGAAATGCACCGCGTGTTCAACTGCGGGATCGGGATGGCCGTGATCGTCGCGGCCGCCGATGCCGACGCAGCGGTCGCCGATCTGACGGCCGCCGGCGAGCAGGTGTGGAAGATCGGCACCGTGCGCGCGAGCCGCGAAGGCGAGGCGCAGACGGTCGTGGTCTGACGCGCCGTCGCACGAAGATGCAGTACGGAAGCCGCCCGGAGTCGATCCGGGCGGTTTTTTTTTCGGCCGCCGCCGGCCCGCGACGGTTCGGCGCCGACGCAGGAGGGACGACGATGAGCGAAGACGAACGTGCGATCCGCGAGCTGGTGGAAATCTGGTTCGTGTCGAGCCGGCGCGGCGATCTGGCGACCGTGCTCGACCTGATAGCCGACGACGCGATCTTCATGGTGGCCGGCCAGCCGCCGTTCGACAAGGCCGCGTTCGCCGCGGCGTCGCGCGGCGCGAATGCGGCGGCGCCGAACGCACCGAAGATCGATGGCCGTTATCGGATCGACGAACTGCGCGTGCTGGGCGACTGGGCGTATCTGCGCAATTTCATCGAGATCGACGCGACGCTGCCCGACGGAGCCGCCGTTCGGCGCGCCGGCCATACGCTGACGATTCTGCGCAAGGCCGACGGCCGCTGGCAGCTCGTGCGCGACGCGAATCTCGTGATGCTCGTGCAGTGAACGCGCGTGCGAGCGAGGCGGTGGTGCCGTCGCCGGTTCGTCACGCGGGCGACTGCGGTGCGCGTGCGCGGCTCGACGCGCGCTCGAGTTCGCGCGATTGATCGGGCGCCGACATGCACCGACGAACCGCGTGCGCGTCAGATCGGCGTGCGCGCGTCGAGGATGCGTTCGAGCGCATCGACCGCTTGCGCGGTCGAATCCGGCGCGATGCAGTCGACGACGATCCGCTCCGGCATCGCACGCAGCCACGTGATTTGCCGCTTGCATAGCTGGCGCGTCGCGAAGATGCCCTTGTCGCGCATCGTCCGATAGTCGGTGTCGCCGTCGAGGAATTCCCACACTTGCCGGTAGCCGACGCAGCGCATCGAAGGCAGGCCCGGATGGAGATCGTCGCGGCGGCGCAGCCGCTCGACTTCGTCGATGAAGCCGGCGTCGAGCATCGCGTCGAAGCGCTGCGCGATGCGCGCATGCAGCACCGCACGATCCGACGGCTCGAGCGCGACCGGCACGAAACGATATGCGGCGGCCGCATCGTCGGCGCGCGGCGGCGCGGCGAGCAGCGCCGACATCGGCTGCCCGCTCAGCATGAACACTTCGAGCGCGCGCTGGATCCGCTGCGAATCGTTCGGCGCTAGCCTGGCGGCCGTTTGCGGATCCACCTGCGCGAGCCGTGCGTGGAGCGCCGGCCAGCCGTCTCGCGCGGCATCGGCGTCCAGCGCCGCGCGCACGGCCGGATCGGCGGTCGGCAGATCGTTGAGCCCTTGCGTCAGCGCCTTGTAGTACAGCATCGTGCCGCCCGCGAGCAGCGGCGTGCGGCCGCGCGCGGCGATCTCGCCGATCGTGCGCAGCGCATCGGCGCGGAACTCGGCCGCCGAATACGCGTCGGCCGGGTCGAGGATGTCGATCAGGTGATGCGGCACGCTCGCGCGCTCGTCGCGCGTCGGCTTCGCGGTGCCGATGTCCATGTCGCGATAGACGAGCGCCGAATCGACGCTGACGATCTCGATCGGGCGGCGGGCGGCGAGGGCGAGCGCCGCCGCGGTCTTGCCCGACGCGGTCGGGCCGAGCAGACAGGCGATCGTGATCGGACGGGACTGCGGCGAAGCGCTCATTGGCCGCGCATGAACAGGCGATCGAGGTCGTTCAGCGTCAGCTGGTACCACGTCGGGCGGCCGTGATTGCATTGATCCGCGCGCTCGGTCGCTTCCATCTGGCGCAGCAGCGCGTTCATCTCGTCGAGCGTCAGCCGGCGGTTCGCGCGCACCGCGTGGTGGCACGCGAGCGTGCCGAGCAGTTCGTGCTGACGCTCGGTCAGCACGCGCGAGCCGCCGAACGCGTGCAGGTCGGCGAGCACCGCGCGCGCGAGCGATTGCAGATCGGCATCCTTCAGCAGCGCGGGCACCGCGCGGATCGCGAGCGTCGTCGGCGACAGCACCGCGAGATCGAAGCCGAGCGATTCGAGCGTTTCGCGCTCCTCCTCGACCGTGCCGATCTCGACCGGCGTCGCCGTCATCGACACCGGCAGCAGCAGCGGCTGCACGGCGACCGAGCGATCGGCGAGCGCGTTCTTGAACTGCTCGTACAGGATTCGTTCATGCGCCGCGTGCATGTCGACGATCACGAGGCCGTGCGCGTTCTGCGCGAGTACGTAGATGCCGTGGATCTGGCCGAGCGCGAAGCCGAGCGGCTGCTCGTCGTGCGCATCGGCCGCCGTCGACGCCGCGGCAAAGCCGGGCAACGGTGCGCCGGCTGCGCGTTGAGCGCCGGCCGAACCGTTCGCGGCGCTCGCGACGGTCGTCGTGCCGTCCGGCGTGCCCGCGCCCGTGTCCTTGCGGCCGAACAGCGCGTCGTAGAGCGCGAGCGGCTGCGCGACCGGCAGCGTGCCCTGCGTCATCCGCGCCTGACGCATCCACGTGCTGCCGGGCGACGGCGAGGGCGAAGACGTCGATCCGCTGCCGCCCGCGCCCGCGTGCTGGCCGAGCGGCGTGCTGCGGAACGATTCGGGGCTGGCGGCCGCCGGTTGCAGATGCGCGGCGTGCCCGCCCGCGGTGGTCTGCGGCGACGCGCCCGCGTGGCGCGCGAGCGCGCGCTGCACCGCATGGAACACGTACTGGTGAATCGAGCGCGAATCGCGGAACCGCACCTCGATCTTCGACGGGTGCACGTTCACGTCGACGGCCTCGGGCGGCAGGTCGAGGAACAGCACGTACGACGGATAGCGGTCGCCGTGCAGCACGTCCTCGTATGCGGCGCGCACGGCGTGCGTGAGCAGCTTGTCGCGCACGAAACGGCCGTTGACGAAGAAATACTGCTGATCGGCGCGGCCGCGGCTTGCGGTCGGCAGGCCCGCGCAGCCATAGACGGCGAGCGGCCCGGCCCGCTCGTCGAGCGGCAGGTGCGCGGTCGCGAACCCGTCGCCGAGAATCTTCGCGACGCGCTGCGCGGGCTCGGTCGCGTTCCAGTGCTCGACCGCCTTGCCGTTGTGCAGCACCGAGATCGCGACGTCCGGCCGCGCGAGCGCCGCGCGGCGGATCATTTCGAGGCAGTGGCCGAACTCGGTCTGCTCGCTCTTCAGGAATTTGCGGCGCGCGGGCGTGTTGAAGTACAGCTCGCGCACCTCGATCGTCGTGCCGACCGCGCCGGCCGCCGGCGACAGCGCGCCGGTCTGCGCGTCGATCTTCGTCGCGTGCGGGACGTCGGCGGTGCGGCTCGTGATCGACATCTCGGCGACCGACGCGATCGACGCGAGCGCTTCGCCGCGAAACCCGAGCGTCGCGACCGCTTCGAGCTCCTCGAGCGAGCGGATCTTGCTCGTCGCGTGGCGCATCAACGCGAGCGGCAATTCGTCGGGCGGAATCCCGCAGCCGTCGTCGGTGATCGAGATGCGCTTGACGCCGCCTTCCTCGAGCACGATGCGCAGCGTCGTCGCGCCGGCGTCCATCGCGTTCTCGAGCAGCTCCTTGACGACCGATGCCGGACGTTCGACGACCTCGCCCGCGGCGATCTGGCTGATCAGCTGGTCGGGCAGCGGCTGGATCGCGCGCAGCGGGCGCGGAGCGGGGGCGGGCGCGGCGCCCGCGGCCGGTTCGGTGATTTCGGACATGGCCGAATTATAGCGAGGCCGCGCGCCGGTGCCGGGCGTCGCGAGCGGTTACGTTTTTTCACGGAGCGCGCAGGCAGTTTCGGTATGATGGCTGCGTTGCGCGCGCCCGGCCCGGCCGCACGCGCACCGTCGCCTTCCATGGCCGTTCCGGCCCCCTTCGCGTAGAGGAAATCGCATTTGGAAACGCTGCTTCATTTCGTGAACCTGGTCCTGCATATCGACGCATTCCTCGGCGATTTCATCCGGCAATACGGCGCGTGGGTCTACCTCGTGCTGTTCCTGATCGTGTTCTGCGAAACGGGGCTCGTCGTGTTTCCGTTCCTGCCCGGCGATTCGCTGCTGTTCATCGGCGGCGCGTTTGCGGCGACGGGCGAAATGAACGTCGGTGCGCTGATCGTGCTGCTGCTGGTCGCGGCGATTTCCGGCAACACCGTGAATTATCTGATCGGCCGCTGGATCGGCCCGAAGGTGTTCAATACCCGCATTCCGCTGCTCGAGCGCTTCCTCGATCGCGCGGCGCTGCAGAAGACGCATACGTTCTACGACCGCCACGGCGGCAAGACGATCGTGCTCGCACGCTTCATTCCGGTCGTACGCACGTTCGCGCCGTTCGTCGCGGGCGCGTCGTCGATGAGCGTCGCGCGCTTTCAGCTCTTCAACGTGGTCGGCGCGCTCGTGTGGGTGTTGCTGCTCGTGCTGCTCGGCTACTTCTTCGGCAACATCCCGTTCATCCGGCAGTACCTGAACGTGATCGTGCTGGTCGGCATCGGCGCGGCGGTCGTGCCGGTCGCGCTCGGCGCGCTGTGGAAGCTCGTGCGCGGGCGGCACGCCGACGCGACGCAGAAGTCCGGCGGCCGCTGAGCGCCTCGTTCCGTTCGTCGAACCCTGAAAAAGCGTGGCCGCGGCCACGCTTTTTTTGTGCGACGTATCGTCGACGCGGTTACAGGGTTCGATGCGCGACCGGCGTTTCGGGCGTCGGATATTGCGCTTCGCGGAACGTCTCGAGGATCACGCGGTTGGTATCGCAGTACACCTGCCAGTAGTTCGCCGGCTGCGTCGACGGACGCACGAACAGCAGCGGGCCTTCCGGCGTGAACTGCAGCACGCCGACGTCCGGCGCCGGATCGGCGAGCACGTTCGGGATCTGCGCGATCCGTTCCTTCAGGCGCTCGATCGCATCGACCGCGTCCACGGTGTTCGCGATCTTCGCGGTCAGATCGACGCGGCGATGCGGCGTCGCGCTGTAGTTCGCGATGTTGTCCGAGAAGATCTTGTTGTTGCCGACGATCGTCACGATGTTGTCCGCGGTGACGATCGTCGTGCCGAACAGGCCGAGCTCCTTCACCGTGCCGGTCACGCCGCCCGCGCTGATCACGTCGCCGACCTTGAACGGCCGCAGCACCTGCATGAACACGCCGGCGGCGAAGTGCGCGAGCAGGCCGCCCCACGCGGTGCCGATCGCGAGGCCGAGGCCCGCGAGCAGCGCGGCGAACGACGTCGTCTGGACGCCGAACAGCTGCAGGATCGCGAGGATCAGCAGGATCGTCAGCAGCACGCTGACGACGGAGCTCAGATAGTCGGCGAGCGTCGGGTCGACCTTGCCGCTGCGGCGCACGACGTTGCCGAGCAGCCGCGTGCCGATGCGGATCGCCCAGCGGCCGACGAACCACAATGCGATCGCGGCGAGCAGGTTCAGGCCGAAGTCGAGGCCTCGGGTCATCAGGAATTGTTGGGCGGCGGCGAGATCGGGCATTCGTTCTCCTGGCGGACGGACATGATCGGGCGGACGGCGACGAAAGGCCGAGACCTTTCGCGCGGACCGGGCCGGGTTTTTATAACCGAGCCGCGGCAGCGAGGCAACCGCCGGCGATGCGGGCGCGCGCTGGCGTCAGGGTGTGCGCAACGACGCTCGCGGCCGTTGCGGCCGGCGAAACGAAACTTACATGTGCGTCCGCTACGATCGGGCGACTTGCCATCTTCAACGTCTCTTTCGCCGGAGTCCTTCATGTCCGATCGTATCGTTGCGTCCCGCCGCCGGATGCTCAAGCGCCTCGTGTCCGGATCGGGCGCGGTCTTGCTCGGTTCGCGCATGGCCGACGTGCTCGCGCAGCAGGCCGCGCCCGCGATCGTCACGTCCGAACGGTTGCGCCCGCAATTGCCGGGCGGCGTGATGAGCGGCGACGTCACCGACTCGCGTGCGATCGTCTGGAGTCGCACCGACCGGCCTGCGCGCATGATCGTCGACTACGCGACCGACGCGACGTTTCGCACGTTCGAGCGACGCATCGGGCCCGCCGCGCTCGAGTCGTCCGGGTTCGCCGCGCGCGTCGATCTGACCGGCCTGCCGCCCGGCGCCGACGTGTTCTATCGCGTGCGCTTTCAGGATCTCGCGAACGAACGCGTGTTCAGCGAGCCCGTGACGGGGCGTCTGCATACGCCTTCGGCGCGCGCCGATCGTCCGATCTGCTTCGTGTTTTCCGGCGACGAAGCCGGGCAGGGCTGGGGCATCAACGAGCGCTTCGGCGGCTATCGGATCTACGAGGCGATGCGGCGCGAGTCGCCCGACTTCTTTATCCATTCGGGCGATCAGATCTATGCGGACGGCCCGATTCAGCCCGAAGTGAAGCTGCCCGACGGCACGCTGTGGACGAATATCGTCACCGAAGCGAAGGCGCACGTCGCGCAGACGCTCGACGATTATCGCGGTGCGTTCGCGTACAACCAGCTCGACCGCAACAAGCGGCGCTTCATGGCCGAGGTGCCGTTCCTCGTGCAATGGGACGATCACGAAGTGCGCAACAACTGGTATCCGGGCCAGCAGATCGGACCCGAGGAGACGCGCTATCAGACCCGCAGCGCGTCGCTGCTGTCCGCATACGCGCGTCAGGCGATGTTCGAGTACAACCCGATCCGGATCGACGCGCACGACCCGGAGCAGATCTATCGGCGCTTCGCGTTCGGGCCGCTGCTCGACGTGTTCATGCTCGACGAGCGCAGCTACCGCGGTCGCAACTCGCCGAACCGGCAGACGAAGCTCGACGCCGATTCGGCGTTTCTCGGCACGCGGCAGAGCGCGTGGCTGAAGGCTGCGCTGAAGCAGTCGAAAGCGACGTGGAAAGTGATCGCGAGCGACATGCCGCTGTCGCTCGTCGTGCCCGATCTGAACCCGGACGTGCCGAAGGGCACGTACGAAGCGTGGGCGAACGGCGACGACGGCGCGCCGTCGGGCCGCGAGCTCGAGATCGCCGACATCCTGTCGTTCATCAAGCGCGAGGACATCCGCAACGTCGTGTGGGTAACGGCCGACGTGCATTACGCGCAGGCCGCGTACTACCATCCGTCGCGCGCGAAGTTCACCGATTTCAAGCCGTTCTGGGAGTTCGTCGGCGGCCCGATCAACGCGGGCACGTTCGGCCCGAATGACACCGACATGACGTTCGGGCCCGAGCTGCGCTACGTGAGCGTGCCGAAGGACAATCCGCAGAACCGGTCGCCCGCCGCCGGCCAGCAGTATTACGGCCGCGCGAAGATCGACCCGGCGACCCGCACGATGGCCGTGTCGCTGCACGATCTCGACGGGCGGCAGCTGTTCGCGGTGACGCTCGATCCGGAGGCGTAGGCGCTACTTGTGCCGCGGGCTGAACGGCTGCTGCCGCACGTCGCCGCCGTGCGCAACGATCGCCATGCTTTCCGGCACTTCTTCCCATGCGCCGCGCAGATCGACGAGCGGTTCGGATACGACCATGAACGCGTCGTCGCCCGCTTCCGCGATGCGCGGATTGTGCGGATACAGCGCGTGCAGATGCTTGAACGACGTGCTGTGGAACAGCGAGCGCGATCGACGCTCGCTCGAATAGCGCACCGCGACGATCCGCTCGCCGTCGGTCGCGCAGATCGTCATGTTCAACGGTTCGGCGACGCGATGCCGCGCACCGGTCTCCTCGACGACGCCGACCATCCGCTCGAGCGCCGGCAACGGCGACTGCTCGAGGCCGTAAGTGAGCGCGAGACGGAACATCAGCTCGGAATCCGTCGAACCTTCGAGCGTCGGGAACAACGCGGGATCGATCTTCATCGTCAGGTCGCGGCGCAGCTTGTGGAAGTCGCGGATCAGTCCGTTGTGCGCGAACAGCCAGCGGCCGTGGCGGAACGGATGGCAGTTGGTTTCCTGCACCGGCGTGTCGGTCGCCGCGCGGATGTGCGCGACGAACATCCGCGAGCGGATCGCGCGCGCCGCTTCGCGCAGATTGCGGTCGTTCCACGCCGGATGCACGGACCGGTAGCGGAACGGCAGTTCGTCCGGATGCCCGTACCAGCCGATGCCGAAGCCGTCGCCGTTGGTCGTCGTCGCGCCGAGTTCGGCGTGCAGGCTCTGGTCGATCAGCGAATGCTTCGCGCGAAACAGCACGGTCTCGAGATGGATCGGATTGCCCGTATAAGCCAGCCAGCGGCACATGAAGCGCTCCTTCGCGATCAATCGTTCGCGCATGGTAGCCGACTTCGCCGCGCGGCCGCATGTATGCGCGGCGGTCGGGCGTGCGGGCCTCGACCGCCGCTCGATCGCCGTGTATGGCGTTGCGTGTGCTGCAGCGGGCCGCGACCGTCAGTCGCCGAGCGCGTCCATCACGCGCGCCGAATAGACGAGCGCGGCACCGGCGTTCAGCGCGATCGCGACGCCGAGCGCTTCGGCCACTTCCTCCCGGGTTGCGCCATGCTTCGCGGCTTCGGCGGTGTGCACCGCGATACAGCCGTCGCAACGCGTGGTGACGGCGACGGCGAGCGCGATCAGTTCGCGCGTCTTCGCGTCGAGATGGCCGGTCTTCTCGCCGGCGCCCGACAGCGCCTTGTAGCCGGCCAGCGTATCGGGCGACAGCTTCGCGATTTCGCCGATACGCGTCGAGAGTTCGTTCCGGTATTCGTTCCAGTTCAACATGATGTGTCCTTTCGACAAGAGATAACGGAAGCGGCGGATGCCGCGTTCTCGGGCGATGCAGGCCTATTGTGATCGCTTGCGCTGCGGGTTTCGATACGCTGGCGTATCGATTTTCGGCGCGGTCGTCATGGTTGCATCGCGCCAAAGGCCGGCGTTGAGCCGCAGCTACGTCGAAGTCGACGTGCGCTGGCTGCTCGATGGTCGCTTCGCGGTGCAGCATGGTCGGTTACCACCCGGCGTGGCGATGTTCCATCTGCCGCCTGCGAGCACGTGCCAGCTGCGTACTGCCGGCGGACCACGCTGGAGCCCCGGCCGGCGTTTCGTGCTGCTGCCCGCGGGCGACGCGCACGTTTGGCGTTTGGTGCGCCACGGCGGCTTCACGACCGGCGGGATGAACTTCGACGCGAAGGTGCGGCGCCGGAGCGTCGATCCGGAAGACTGTTCTACGGCCATGTCGCACGCGAGCGTCGCGCGGTCGGGTTCGGCTGTGCCGCAGCGCGAACGTGATGGTGACGGTGGTGGTAGCGGTGACGGTAGCGGTCGCGGTGATGGTGACCGCGCGGAAGGCATTCCCGGCACGGGCATTTACTACGGTCTCGGCTGGATCGCGCTGCTGCTGGCGGTCGCATTGCTGATCGTCGGACTTTTCAACGCGATGTTGCAGCTGAGCGAGGAAGGCTTTTACGCGATGTCGTTCGTGCTCGCGCTGTTCGGCGCGGTGACGGTGCAGAAGAATACGCGCGACATGCAGCGCGCAAAGCCGCGCTTTGTCGACGCGGATTCCGCGCCATCGATCGCGGAGCGACGGACGGCGGGGGCGGGCGGCTTCGGCCGCTGCCGTTCGCGGGGAAGGGCGGCGAGATGGCGGCGGGCTTCGGTGTCGCGACAGGGAGGAAGCCGGAGCGATCTTCGCCCGATCTTTCAGAACGGCGGATGTCGTTGCCCAAAACCCCGCGCCGCGCCGGAAATAAAAAAGGACTTACACGTCGAAACGATGTAAGTCCTTGAATTCTTTGGTAGGCCGTGCAGGATTCGAACCTGCGACCAACGGATTAAAAGTCCGCTGCTCTACCAACTGAGCTAACGACCCAAAGAGCAAAAGATTATAGCGGCGGATCGAATGACCGTCAATAATCCGCCGCCACAATTATTTGATCGTCTCGAGCTTGCCCTGCGCGGTCTGCGCCGCGTTGGACCCCGCGTACTGCGACACGACCTGCTCGAACGTCTTTTTCGCGGCCGCCTTCTGGCCTTGCTCGAGCTGGTTCGTGCCGATCGCGACGAGTGCGTCCGCTGCCCGCGGATGCTGCGGATACTTGCTGACGATCGCTTGCCACGTCGCGGTCGAGCCGCGGTAGTCGCGCAGCGCGTACTGCGCGTTGCCGAGCCAGTACTGCGCGGTCGGCTGATAAGGGCTCTGCGGATACTTCGCGATGAAGCTGCGGAACGACGCCGCAGCCGCCTTGAAGTTGCCGTTACGGAACTGCTGCTGCGCCGCACTGAGCGCATCGGTTTCACCCGGCTGCACCGTGCCCTCGACCCCGTCGATCGTCGCCTGCTGCGGCTCGAACTTCTTGAGCCGCGTGTCGAGATCCTGGTAGTACTCCTTCTGCTGCCGCTCGAGCGTCGTCAGCCGGTTCGTCAGGTCCTCGTTCTCGCCGCGCAGCGTCGCGACCTGCTGGTTCAGCTGGTCGAGACGCGCGGATTGATCGAGGATCGTACGCTGGGCGGCGGACAACTGGCTCGCCAGGTTGTCGGTCTTGCTGCGCAGGTCGAGCACGGCGCGGCGTGCCTCGTTGTCGTCGAACATGCCGGCGTGCGCCGGCGTGGCCGACCACGCCGCGCCGACGACACACAACGCTGCGGCCACGCGCAGCACGGATACACGATGCGTCATACGGCGATTCTTCCGTGGCTTACTGTTGGTAGACGAGGTCGGCGCGGCGGTTCTGCGCCCACGACGCTTCGTCGTGACCCGTCGCCAGCGGCTTTTCCTTGCCGAGGCTGACGGCTTCCATCTGCGAGTCGGCGACGCCGAGCAGCGCCAGCGCGCGACGGACGGCTTCGGCACGCTTCTGGCCCAGCGCCAGGTTGTACTCGCTCGTACCGCGTTCGTCGGTGTTGCCCTGGATCAGCACGTGACGCTGCGGGTGGCTCTTCAGATACTGCGCGTGTTGCTGCAGCAGCGGCTGGTACTCGTCCTTCACCGAATAGCTGTCGAAGTCGAAGTAGATGCTGCGCTTCGCGAGCGGGCTGTTCGGGTCGTTCAGCGGATCGACGTTCACTTGAGCGACGTTGTCGGCGCTCGGTTGCGTGCTCACCGCGCCGGCGTTCGCCTTGTCGTCGAGCTTGACGCCCGACTTACATGCTGCGAGCGCACCGATCATCATCACGGCCAGGGCCAGACGAACCTTATTCGACATCATGTTTACTCTCCTTGTGGTCATTGCATGAAGGGCCCCCACGACGGCTCGCGAACGGAGCCGCCCTGGACGGACAGAATCTGCGGCGGCGCACTGCCGTCGGAAGGCACGGCGGCCAGCACGTTGCGGCCACCCGACTGCGTAGCGTACAGAATGTATTGGCCGTTTGCCGCGAAGCTCGGCGATTCGTCGTGATTCGTATTGGTGATCGCGTTCGCCGCGCCGGTTTGCAGATCCTGAACGTACAGCTTGAAGCCCCCGCCCGTGCGGGAGATGTAAGCGAGCAGCTTGCCGTCCGGGCTCACGCGCGGACTGGTGTTGTAGCTGCCGGTGAAGGTCACGCGCTGCGCCGCGCCCGCGCTTTCGCCTTGCGCGGGCATCCGATAGATTTGCGGCGCGCCGCCGCGGTCGCTCGTGAAGTAGATCCAGCGGCCGTCCGGCGAGTAGAACGGCTCGGTGTCGATCGAGTTGCTCTGCGTGAGCCGGCGCAGCCCGCCGCCGTTCGCATTGACCGAATAGATTTGCGTGTTGCCCGTCAGCGACAGCGCGACCGCGAGCGTGTTGCCGTCCGGCGACCACGCCGGCGCACTGTTGTTGCCCTTCTGGTCCGAGACCATGTAGCGGCGGCCCGTCGGCAGATCGTGGATGTAGACGATCGGCTTCTTGCGCTCGAACGACACGTACGCGACCTTCGTTCCGCTCGGCGACCACGCCGGCGAGATGATCGGCTCGGTGCTCGACAGCGCGATGCGCGCGTTCTGGCCGTCGGAATCGGAGATCTGCAGCTGATAGCGGTTGCCGGTCTTGATCACGTACGACAGGCGCGTCGCGAACACGCCACGTACGCCGAGCAGCTTCTGGTAGATGTAGTCCGCGATCTTGTGGCCGGCCGTGCGCAGCGTGTTGTCGTTCGCCGTCAGCGACAGCCCGCCGAGGCTTTGCTGCTTCACGGTGTCGTACAGGATGAAGTTGACCTTGTACTGGCCGTTCGCCTCGCGATTCACGCTGCCGGCGACGAACGCGTTCGCGCCTTTCGCCTTCCACGCGCCGAGATCGACCGACGCGGTCTCGGGCACCGGCGTGCTGCCTGCGTCGATGTTGGTGAACTTGCCGCTGCGCGCGAGGTCGGCGCGCACGATCGACGTGATCTGCTGCGGCAGGCCGGCTTCGTTCGCGAAATTCGCGGTGGCGATGGGGAACTGGGTCGAACCGACGCCGGTGATCAGCACGTTGACCTGCGCGTTAGCGGCGCCGCCGCTTGCGGCGATCAGACACGAGGCCACGAGTGCCCTGAAACCTAGCTTCGTCATCAAACTCATGCTTGTTGCTTCCCGTATGACTTGAATCGCTGCGCAACCGCAGAGACTGTAAAAATACCCGATTCGTTCCCGTCCGACAGTGACGCGCGGAGTGTAAGCGCATTTCGCTCACTCCGCTGCCTTGAAGGTAATCGTAATGTCCGACGGAGTGCGACCGTTAGAATCGGGCGGCAACGGGACCGATGCCTGGATCGCGTTGACCACGGCTTGATCCCACCCCGAATTTCCGCTCGAACGGCGGATCGATACGCTGAGCACGTCGCCCGTCGGCGTGCAGCGGATCGCGACGACGGTCGTCAGCCCGGCGCGCTCGCCACCCCAGACGATATTCGGCTTCACGCGGCGGCGCACCTTGTCCGGATAGCCGGGTGACGCGGCATTGCCGCCGGCGCCCGTGCCGGTGCCGCTCTTTGCCAGGCCTTCGCCGCCACCTTCGCCGGCTCCGGCCTGACCGAGCATCTGCGCGAGGCGCGCGTTACGTTCCCGGTCGAGCTTGGCCTTTGCCGCCGCGTCCGCTTTTGCGCGTGCGGCCGCTTCGGCCTTGGCCTTCGCCTGGACCTCGGCTTTCGCCTTCGCGGCTGCGTCGGCCTTCGCCTTGGCCGCCTGCTGAGCCTCGAGCTGCGCCTGCTTCTGCTGCTGGAGCTTCTGTTCTTCGCGCTTCTGCTGCTCGGCGAGCTGCTGTTGCTTGAGCTTGTCGGCCTGCTTCTGCTTTTCGCGCTCGGCGGCCTTCTGAGCGGCGAGGGCGGCCGCCTGCTGGGCCGCGAGCTGCGCACGCCGGGCTTCCTCTTCCTGCTGCGCCTTCAGTTGCTGCGCGCGCCGCTGCTGTTCGAGCAGCGCTTCGCGCGCGGCCGCTTCCTGCTGGCGCTTTTTCTGCTGCAGCGCGATGTCCGCCTGCTCGTCGCGAACCGGCGGGGCAGGCGGCGCGACGCGCGCGGGCGGCGTGACGACCGGGCGCGGCGCCGCGACGTCGGGCACTTCGGTCCAAAGCTCCGCCTCGGCACCGGCCGGCGTACTGTTCTGCCACTGCACGCCGTGATAGAGGAACAGCGCGAGCAGCACGTGCATCAGCGCGGCGAGCGCAAATGCGCGCCACGTGCCGCGTTCGCGAGGCGGCCGGGGCGGATAGGCGGTGCTGCGCGGGGATTGCCGGTTCATTGCGATTTGACGAGGAGGCCGACGCGCTTGACGCCGCGCGCTTTCAGGTCGGACATCACGGTCATGACTGCATCGTACTGCACGGTCTTGTCGGCCGCGATCACGACCGGCTGGTCGGGATGGTCGGCCTGCCGGGCCGAGATGAAGCTGTCGAGCTCGGCCTTCGTCATCGTGTCTTCCTGCGTCGCGCCCGAGTCGCCCTTGTACTTGACGCTCATCGTGCGGTCGGCCTTGATGTTGACGACGACAGGCGGCGTCTGCTCCTGCGGTGCGGCGTTGCCGACGGTCGGCAGGTTGATGATCGACGGCGCGACGAGCGGCGCCGTCACCATGAAGATCACGAGCAGCACCAGCATCACGTCGATGTACGGCACGACGTTGATGTCGGCCATCGCGCGCCGCGAGCGGCCGCCGCGCATGCTGGATCGGATGGGGGTTCCTGCCATGGCGCGCTCCTTACTGGGCCTGACGCTGCAGGATGTTCGAGAATTCCTCGATGAAGGTCTCGAAGCGGATCGCGAGGCGATCGATGTCGTGCGCGTAGCGGTTGTACGCGACCACGGCCGGAATCGCGGCGAACAGGCCGATCGCGGTGGCGACGAGCGCCTCGGCAATGCCCGGGGCGACGTTGGCGAGCGTGGCCTGCTGCACGTTCGCGAGCCCGCGGAACGAGTTCATGATCCCCCACACCGTGCCGAACAGACCGATATACGGGCTCACCGAGCCGACCGATGCGAGGAACGCGAGGTTCGATTCGAGTACGTCCATCTCGCGCTGGAACGACGCGCGCATCGCGCGCCGTGCGCCGTCGAGCACGAGGCCCGGATCGCTGAGACGCTTTTCCTTCGCCTTCAGGAACTCGCGCATCCCCGATTCGAAAATCCGCTCGAGTGCGCCGATCGTGTGGCGGTTGTTGGCCGCGCTCTGGTAAAGCGCCTGCAGATCGCCGCCCGACCAGAAATCCCGCTCAAAGCGCTCGGTCTGGGCGCGCGCGCGGCGGATCGCGAACCACTTGCGGAAGATGAAGGTCCACGACATCAGCGACAGCAACAGCAGCAGCCCCATCACCGCCTGGGCCAGCACGCTCGCGTTGAGAACGAGGGAAATGATCGACAGGTCTTGAGAAGTATTCATAGAGGTTTGAGTAACGTCCCTTCGGGGCGCCGGCATGCGTGTGGCGCGGTGCGCCGGTGCTGCCTGGCGCTGAACCTTGCTTAGTATCGATTCAGGAAGGCAAGTTCATGGGCTTCGTCTAAACGGTGCTCACGCGAGCTTCGTTGACAACACGGCACGCGCAGCGTCGCCGGCAGGCCCGCGTTGCAGCGCGTCCAGCACGGCCGGCGGGATCGCCGCGGGCCGGATGCCGGTCCGGTCGACGCAGCCGATGCGGATATGGCCGGCGACGAGCAGCGTGTCGCCCCGCCACGCTTCCTGCAAGAACTCCACCGATGCGCGGCCGATGCGTACGGGCCGGCTCGTGATCGTCAGCGTATCGTCGAGTCGCGCCGGCGCGCGGTAGTCGACGGACGTGCTGCGGACGATGAAGATCGTGCCTGTGTCGTCGGCGAGCCGACGCTGGTCGACCCCGCACGCGCGAAGCCACTCGGTCCGGGCGCGCTCGAAGAATTTCAGGTAGTTCGCGTAGAAGACGATGCCGCCTGCATCGGTATCCTCGTAGTACACGCGAACCGGCCACGTAAAGCCGGCGGGCGCTTCCGGGGAGCGGGTAGGCTGAGTCATGGCGCGCATTCTACCGGAAGGCCGGAGCCGGGTTCGTAACCGATTCGTAACGGAATGTAGTACGCGAACGCATGCCGCCGGCCTGCGCGACGCGGGCCGGCGGCTGCGCCGGGCGCGTCAGCCGCGATGGACCGCGAGGCCTGCCGGCGCCTGCGCGACCGGCATCATCTCGATCGTGTTGATGTTGACGTGCGCGGGCCGCGTCGCGATCCAGTAGATCGTGTCGGCGATGTCCTCGGGCGTGAGCGGCTGGACGTTCTGGTACACGTTCGCGGCCTTCGCGTCGTCGCCGCGGTAGCGGACGTTCGAGAATTCGGTGCCGCCGCACAGGCCCGGCTCGATGTCGGTGACGCGCAGCGGCGTGCCGATCAGGTCGGCGCGCAGGTTCAGACTGAATTGTCTGACGAACGCTTTGGTTGCGCCGTAGACGTTTCCGCCCGGGTACGGATAGGTGCCGGCCACCGAACCGAGATTGAAGATATGGCCGCGGCCGCGCGCGATCATCCCGGGCAGCAACGTGTGCGTGACGGTTACGAGGCCCGAGCAGTTCGTATCGATCATGGTCTGCCACTCGTCCAGGCTCGCCTTGTGCGCCGGCTCGACGCCGAGCGCGAGCCCGGCGTTGTTGACGAGCACGTCGAGCGCCGCAAACTCGGCAGGCAGCGAGGCAGGCACGGCCTCCACGGCCGCGCGGTCGCGCACGTCGAGTTCGAGCGGCAGCAGCGCGTCGCCGAGCTCGGCCGCGAGTGCGTCGAGACGATCCTTGCGACGCGCGGTCGCGACGACGCGGTGGCCGCCCTTCACGAATACACGGGCGATGGCGGCGCCGAAGCCGGCGGACGCGCCTGTGACGAACACGATCATTGCTGCTCCTGGTCGGTAACAAAGTGGCGGATAGTATCCCGCAAGCCTACTGAGATTGCCGCACCGCGGCAAGGTCGCGGAACGCCTCGGCGCGGGCGCGTACAATCCGGCCCTGATTATCGCCGCGCGGCGGCCGCGCGGTTGCCTATTCATGACGCATCCAATAAACTAACGCGCTCATCACCCCTGCGTGACTGGCGATAGAACCCTTCGGGTTCAAGGTGGAGCATCCCACCGTGAAGCGCAGGGCGCCGTTTTTGCCGTTCGCCTGGGCAGCCGTTGTGCGCCGTCGCGTGCATTGCCGGTGGCTGTCCTGCCTCGCGTCACACGGATTCTTCCGCCACGTCGAGCTGGTTCCGCCAGCAGCGCAATGTACTCGGCCACTCCGGTCAACCTGTACACACTTAACGGAAACCGTATGTTTGACAGAGCCCAAAGCACCATCGCGAACGTCGATCCCGAAGTCTTTGCAGCGATCGAGCAGGAAAACCGCCGCCAGGAAGATCACATCGAGCTGATCGCATCGGAAAACTACACGAGCCCGGCCGTGATGGCTGCCCAGGGCTCGCAACTCACGAACAAGTACGCGGAAGGCTATCCGGGCAAGCGCTACTACGGCGGCTGCGAATACGTCGACGTCGTCGAGCAACTGGCGATCGACCGCGTGAAGCAGTTGTTCGGCGCGGAAAGCGCGAACGTGCAGCCGAACTCCGGTTCGCAGGCGAACCAGGGCGTGTTCTTCGCGATGCTCAAGCCCGGCGACACGATCATGGGCATGAGCCTCGCGCACGGCGGCCACCTCACGCACGGCTCGCCGGTGAACATGTCGGGCAAGTGGTTCAACGTGGTCAGCTACGGGCTGAACGACAACGAAGACATCGACTACGAAGCGGCCGAGAAGCTCGCGCAGGAACACAAGCCGAAGCTGATCGTCGCGGGCGCTTCGGCGTTTTCGCTGAAGATCGACTTCGAGCGTCTTGCGAAGATCGCGAAGTCGGTCGGCGCGTACCTGATGGTCGACATGGCGCACTACGCGGGCCTGATCGCGGCTGGCGTGTATCCGAACCCGGTGCCGCACGCCGACTTCGTCACGACGACGACGCACAAGAGCCTGCGCGGCCCGCGCGGCGGCGTGATCCTGATGAAGGCCGAGTACGAGAAGCCGATCAATTCGGCGATCTTCCCGGGCATCCAGGGCGGCCCGCTGATGCACGTGATCGCGGCGAAGGCCGTCGCGTTCAAGGAAGCGCTGTCGCCCGAATTCAAGGCATATCAGCAGAAGGTGGTCGAGAACGCGCGCGTGCTGGCCGAGACGCTGGTCAAGCGCGGGCTGCGGATCGTGTCGGGCCGCACGGAAAGCCACGTGATGCTGGTCGACCTGCGCGCGAAGAACATCACCGGCAAGGCAGCGGAAGCCGCACTGGGCGCCGCGCACATCACGGTGAACAAGAACGCGATTCCGAACGACCCGGAAAAGCCGTTCGTGACGAGCGGTATCCGTCTCGGCTCGCCGGCGATGACGACGCGCGGCTTCGGCCCTGCCGAAGCGGAGCAGGTCGGCAACCTGATCGCCGACGTGCTCGAGAATCCGGAAGATGCGGCGACGCTCGAGCGCGTGCGCGCGCAAGTGGCCGAGCTGACCAAGCGCTTCCCGGTCTATCGTTGATCGGCCATGCGCTGCCCGTTCTGCCGGCACGACGACACGCAGGTCGTTGACTCGCGTGTGTCCGAAGATGGCGCCGCGATTCGCCGGCGCCGTCGCTGCTCGGCTTGCGACAAGCGTTTCACGACGTACGAGCGGGTCGAGCTGGCCCTGCCGTCCGTCGTGAAGAAGGACGGCAGCCGCACCGAATTCGACCGTCGCAAGATAGTCGCCAGCATGCAACTCGCGCTGCGCAAGCGGCCGGTTGCAGCGGACGCGATCGACGCGGCGGTCGCCCGCATCGAATATCAACTGCTTGCAACCGGCGAGCGCGAAGTGCGAAGCGACAAGCTCGGCGAACTCGTGATGAACGAGTTGCGCGGCCTCGATACGATCGCTTATGTGCGCTTCGCATCGGTGTATCGGCAGTTCGAGGATGTATCCGAATTCGCCGACGTGATCGAAGAGTTCCGTCGCGCGTCGCCGTCCAAACCTCCCCGCAAGCGCTGACGTACAGCGTCCGTTCATTGCCTTCTCCGTCGATCCAGTTCGCGCCGATTGTGTCGGGCGCGGCCGCATGTCGCCAGTCGGCCGTTCGGCTAATGGTGCGTGACGGCTCGCGTCGCTACAGTCGTCCCGTTATGTTGGCGGAGGACGTTTGCGATGACATTGCATTGGTTCGCTCTGAAGAACGTGGCGCGACGCGCCGGCGGGTTCACGCTCGTCGAACTGATGGTCGCCATTGCGCTGGCGGCCGGACTTGCGTTGTACGCGGCGCCCGTGTTCGATCGGTGGCGGATGCGCGAGCGTGTGGACGCGCGCTCGCACGCGTTGCTCGGTGCGTTGGCGTTTGCGCGTACCGAAGCGACGCGTCTGGGCACGCGCGTCACGATGTGCCGCGCCGGCAACGATGGCGCATGCGTGCGTGCCGGTGAGCGTTGCGATGCGGGCGAATGGTCGTGCGGATGGATCGTCGTCGGGCACGTGGACGGGCAGTCGCGCGTTCTGCGGCGATATCCGCGCGATGCCGAGATTGCCGTCGCCGGCGCGCCGCACGATCTGGCATTTTCGCCGCCGGCCGGGCAGGCGATCGGCGGAATCCGGCGCTTCGAACTGCGTCCGCGGCGGCAGGTGCCCGGTACCGACGAAGCGCGCATGTCGCGCTGCGTGAGAATTGCGGCGAGCGGTCGCGCACGCGTGGCTGCCGGTCGTTGCGACACGGCGTAACGGCAATGCGCAAGTCGATACGCGGCACATCGTTACTGGAGGCGACGCTGGCCGTCGCGCTCCTCGCGACCGTCATGCTCGCGGTTGCCGGCAGCCAGCTGACGATGGCGCGCACGCAGCGCGCGACCGTCTGGCGTGAACGTGCGTTGTGGCTCGCCGATGCGCGTATCGAGCGTCTGCGCGTTGCCGCCGGCGCCGACGACGCGCTCGCGGGCGTGGCCGCTGCATCGTTGCCCGGCGGCGTGATCGCTGTCGAGGACGGAGCAGGTGGAATGCGATACGTGGTTGTCCGATGGCGTGACGACGACGGCGCGATTCCACCGCGATGCGAAGGCGCGCGGAGGTCGACGAAGCCGCCGTCATGCGTGCGCATTCCTTTTCGCGGTCTGCGGGAGGTCTCCGATGCACGTTGACCGTCGTGCGCTGCGCGCTCATACGCTGCTCGAAGTACTGATCGCAATGGCGATCGGTTTCCTCGTGCTGACGGCAGCCGGCGCGCTGTACCACGCACAGCGCGTCGCGCAGCGGCGAGCGGAAGACGGATTCCGCATGCGCGATGCAGCAGGCACCGCATTGATGTTGATCGGCCAGCAGCTTCAGATGGCGGGGTTTCGGCCGCTCGATGTCGCGGGATCGTCGCCGCTGCCGCCGGTGTTCGGCTGTACGGCGGCGCGTGTACGCGACGATGGCGCGCACGCGCGCTGCGAGCCGGCCGCTGCGGCGTCGGACGCGCTGCTGATCCGATATGTCGGCGACGCAGTGTCGACGTGGCCGACCGTAAGCGGCCAGGTATCGGACTGTCTCGGACAGGGCGTCGGCGCACCCGGCGAGCGGCCGCTCGTCGAAAACCGCTTCGATGCACATGTCAGTCCGTCGACCGGCGAGCCGGAACTGTACTGCGAAGGAAACGGCCGCCGCGGCACGCCGCAACCCGTTGTGTCGGGAATCGATCAACTGCGCGTGCGTTATCTGCATCGTCGCGGCGCTCAGTTTGTCGGTGCCGCCGCACTGCCCGCCGACGGCTGGCGCGACGTCGTTGCCGTGCACGTCTGCGTGCGAGCACGGGGCGAGCCGACGCGCGATCGCGGACGCCACATCGACTGCGACGGCCGTGTCGTCGCGATGGCGGACGGCCGCGCGCGTCTGGTATTGCATCGTGTCGTCGCGCTGAGGAATGCGGCGATCGCGTCGGACCAAATCGCGGGCGGCGCCGCACGCACACGTGGGGTGCCACGATGATCGAGAAAGTACGGCGTACGTCGAACCGAATCGCGCGACGCACTGCGGGCCGCATGATGGTCGGTCTACTCGCACACTTCGGACGCGTCGGACGCACGCGAGTTATTTCAATGACCCGCCGCGACGAGCGTCCGCGCCACCGATCGTCCGGTCGCGATCGGCGTCGTGACGCGGGCTTTGCGTTGCCGGCCGTGATTGCGGTCGGTGCAGCCGTCGCGGCATTGACCGGCACGTGGTTCGAATCCGCATTGACTGAATCGCGCCGCACGCGCGCGTGGTCCGATCAGTTGATTGCGTTCCATGCCGCCGATGCCGCGCTTGCCGCGTGCACAGCCCGCTTGCTCGCCGGCTCGGCGCCATATCGGAGCGAGGCCGACACCGCGGGCGAGCCCGATGCGTGGCGACGCACACCGACGCTGGCAACGGCCGAAGCGTTCGAGCCGTTTGCTCAATGGCCGATGGCCGCACAGCCGCCGCGCTGCCTGATCGAGGCGTGGCGCGGGGCCGGTCCCGCGGACAGCCGAGCTTATGTCGTCACCGCGCGTGGCGTCGGCGCTCGTGCATCGAGTGCCGTGTGGCTGCAAAGCCAGATCGCGGTACGCGACGCCCGCATCGTCGCGCAACGCTGGCGTCGCATCGCGGCGGCGCACTGATGAGAAGGCACGTACTTATGCGCGATACGCCAGGATTTACGTTGCTCGAATTGATGATCGTGCTGGCGATCGTTGCCGTGCTGGCAGGATGGGGAATCCCGTCGTATCGCGAGCATGTCGCGCGCGCCCATCGTGCGTCGGCGGTTGCGGCGCTATACAAGGCCGCTCACTATCTGGAGGCGCTGGACGGTGTGCCGCCTGCTGCGTTACCGGACGCGCTTGCGCAGGCACCGCCGGACGGGCAACCGATCTACCAGGTGCGCTTGCGGCGTCAGCCCGACGACGGTCTGTCGATCGCGTACGAACTGGAAGCGCGTCCGCTCGACGCAGGTCCGATGCGCGACGACACGTGCGGCACATTCACACTGCGATCGGATGGAACGAAAGGCAATGCACGACGGGACGGTACGGATGAAGAAGAACCGGCATGCTGGGGCGTGCGCTAATCGCCAGGCGGGAAGGACACGCCACGCGGCATGACACGCGACGCGTTCGTCGTCGGCGCGTATCAGCCGCCGCGCGCGTCGGCGCTGCGCTCGTCGCGCGCCTGTTTCCAGATCCGGTAGACCTCCCACACGGCGAAGCCGAGCGTCCCCCACTTCAGCGCGGGCCCAGTGCTCGCGCGCAGCAATGAGCGGACCGGTTTCGCCAGCACGAGCGACGCGAGCGAGCTGAGCATTGGATACTGGTTCACGAGGTGGCCGAGGCTCGCATTCAGGTTCTTCGCCGACTGGCCGAACCTGCCGCCGGAGAGCCCCGGAATGAAGACCTTCAGCCAGCTGAAGCGCGTGACGGCGTCGCGCATGTCGGCCGCGGCTTCCGCAAACTCGAGCCGCTCGACCTCCGATCGAAGGATCAGCAATTCCTTGCGCAGCGCGCGTTGTTGCGATGCACTCCAGTTCGATCGCGGCGAATGGGACGGATGTGAATTGCGCGTGGCGTTCTGGCTCATGGCACGTCGGCGAAGTTGATGGCAGGAACGAACGCGGTTGCGTTCACGACTTGCCGCGGAACAGTTCGCGGTCTTTCTCGAGTTCGGTCAGCGTCGCGGCGAACACGGTCGGCGCGTCGCGCAGCCCCGCGCGTGCCTTCAACCCGCACAGGATGCCGCCGATCGCGTACAGCGCGGTGATCCCCGCGAGCGATTGCCAGCGATAGGTGTCCCAGAAAGCGATCGCGATCAATACGGTCAGGCTGATCAGCGCCATCGTCGCGAGCATCATCGCGGCCAGCCCGAGGAACAGCACGCCCATCAGGCGTTCCTTCTCCTCGGCCAGCTCGATGCCTACGAGTTCGAGGCGCGTTTGCAGAAGTCCGATCGCCGAGCCGACGAGGCGGCGCAGCGGCCCGTGGCCGGAAGGCTGCGTATTGGTGTCTGTCGTCATGGATAAGGCGCTTGCGCGTGCAGTGAGCGGCTAGGGCAAGCCGGCCGGCGGCGAACCGCCGGCCGGCTGCGGCCACCCGCGGGGATTCGACTCCGCGGGGACGAACGACGCAGGCTGCGTTACTTCCGGTTGATCAGCAGACCGATCAGCACGCCGACACCGGCTGCGATGCCGATCGACGTCCACGGATGCTCGTGCACGTAATCGTCGGTTGCACGCGCGGCCTTCTTGCCTTTTTCGACCACCACGACCTGGACGTCGGCAGCCTTTTCCCTTGCCTGCTTCAGCCGCGACATGGCCTTCTCGCGCAGCTCGGCAGCACGGTCGCCCGTGGTGCTCGCGGCTTGCTTGAGCAGATCCTCGGCGTCCGCGAGAACGGTTTTGATATCCGACATCAGTTTCTCCTTGTTGATTTCCGACATTGCAACTCCCTTCGTGCTGTCATGCTGCAGGTTCACATCGTAGCGAAACGCCTGCCTGCTGGCGAGCCGGGAAGACGCACGGCGGCCGCGCCAGATCGCATGGTAAACGACTCGTAATCATCAACAGAGCAGCAAACGCCGCGAAAAGTTTCCTTTGCGCATCGCCTGCCGGCCGACCCCGGGTAAAAATGACAAAAAAGCATGAATATCAAACGTAATAATCGTTCGCATGTCCCACGGCTTCCCGTAAGCTGACGGACTGTCCCGCGCCGACCACGCGCGGTTTCAACTTGCATCGATCGAGGAGGGAACACCATGAGTCTGCGTCTTGGCGACATCGCACCGGATTTCGAGCAGGAATCGAGCCTGGGCCGCATCAAGTTTCACGAGTGGCTCGGCGACAGCTGGGGCGTTCTGTTTTCCCATCCGGCCGACTACACGCCGGTGTGCACGACCGAGCTCGGGCTGACCGCGAAGCTGAAGGGCGAGTTCGAGAAACGCAACGTCAAGGTAATCGCGCTGTCGGTCGACAGCGTCGACTCGCACAAAGGCTGGATCAACGACATCAACGAAACGCAGCAGACGGTCGTCGGCTTCCCGATCATCGCCGATGCGGACCGCAAGGTCTCGCAGCTGTACGACATGATCCATCCGAACGCGAACGAAACGCTGACGGTGCGCTCGCTGTTCGTGATCGATCCGAACAAGAAGGTGCGGCTGATCATCACGTACCCGGCGAGCACCGGGCGCAACTTCGACGAAGTGCTGCGCGTGATCGATTCGCTGCAGCTCACCGACAATTACAAGGTCGCGACGCCCGGCAACTGGAAGGACGGCGACGACGTCGTGATCGTGCCGTCGCTGCAGGATCCGGAAGAGCTGAAGAAACGTTTCCCGAAGGGCTTCAATGCGGTGCGTCCGTATCTGCGTCTGACGCCGCAGCCGAACAAGTGACACGCGCGCATCGCGATCGCGAGCGCCGATGACGACGGGCCGCCCGGCGAGCATGCCGCGCGGCCCGTGTCTTTTTTGCGCGCGGCGTGCAAACGCCGCGCGTTCGAACGATCAGAAGAAAGCCTGGATGCCGGTCTGCGCACGGCCGAGGATCAGCGCGTGGATGTCGTGCGTACCTTCATACGTATTGACGACCTCGAGATTCACGAGGTGGCGCGCGACGCCGAATTCGTCCGAGATGCCGTTGCCGCCGAGCATGTCGCGCGCGAGCCGCGCGATGTCGAGCGCCTTGCCGCACGAATTGCGCTTCATGATCGACGTGACCTCGACGGCGGCCGTACCTTCGTCCTTCATCCGCCCGAGGCGCAGCACGCCTTGCAGGCCGAGCGTGATTTCGGTCTGCATGTCGGCGAGCTTCTTCTGGATCAGCTGGTTTGCCGCGAGCGGCCGGCCGAATTGCTTGCGGTCCAGCACGTACTGGCGCGCGGTGTGCCAGCACGACTCGGCCGCGCCGAGCGCGCCCCAGGCGATTCCGTAGCGTGCGGAATTCAGACACGTGAACGGGCCGCGCAGACCGTTCACGTTCGGCATCAGGTTCTCTTCGGGGACGAACACGTCGTCGAGGACGATCTCGCCGGTGATCGACGCGCGCAGCCCGACCTTGCCGTGGATCGCGGGCGCCGACAGACCCTTCCAGCCCTTTTCGAGGATGAAGCCGCGGATCGTATCGTTGCCGTCGTCGTTCAGCTTCGCCCATACGACGAACACATCGGCGATCGGCGAGTTCGTGATCCACATCTTCGCGCCGGACAGCGAATAGCCGCCCGGCACTTTCTTCGCGCGCGTGACCATGCTGCCCGGATCGGAGCCGTGATTCGGCTCGGTCAGCCCGAAGCAGCCGATCCATTCGCCGCTCGCGAGCTTCGGCAGATATTTCTGCTTTTGCGCGTCCGAGCCGAATTCGTGGATCGGCACCATCACGAGCGACGATTGCACGGACATCATCGACCGGTAGCCGGAATCGACGCGTTCGACTTCGCGCGCGATCAGGCCGTAGCTCACGTAATTGAGGCCGGGGCCGCCGTATTCGTCGGGAATCGTCGGGCCGAGCAGGCCGACTTCGCCCATCTCGCGGAAGATTTCGATGTCGGTGCGCTCGTGACGAAACGCGTCGGTTACGCGCGGCGCGAGCTTGTCCTGCGCATACGCGCGTGCGGCGTCGCGCACCATCCGCTCGTCCTCGGTCAATTGCTGATCGAGCAGCAGCGGATCGTCCCAATGAAAAGTTGCAGCGCTCATCGTGTCATCTCCTGTCGGCGCGGCTTCGCGTTCGCGACTCGTCCGACGCCATGTCTCGGGTCCACTTGACTGAAGTTCCGCTATGCGGAACAATGTTTTGCAAATTGACCTGAGTGTAGCACCGGATGACGCTTTCAACCATCGACGACGCGGCGATCGACGAGCGCAAGTTCGTCGTCGCGCTCGCGCGCGGGCTCGACCTGCTGCGCGCGTTCCGGCCCGGCGAAACGATGCTCGGCAATCGCGACTTCGTCGAGCGCACCGGGCTGCCGAAGGCGACGGTGAACCGGCTCGCGTACACGCTCACCGTGCTCGGCTACCTGCGCTACGACGACACGCTCGGCAAGTACGCGCTCGATGCCGGCGTGCTGTCGCTCGGCTACGCGCTGCTCGCGGGCTCGAGCACGATCGACGTCGCGCGTCCTCACATGCGGGCGCTCGCGCGCGAGATCGGCGCGGCGGTGTCGCTCGGCTGCCGCGACGGCCTCGACATGATCTATCTGGAGACGATCCGCAGCGAGACCGCGCTCACGCTCGGGCTCGCGCCCGGCTCGCGGCTGTCGATGCTGACGAGCTCGATGGGACGCGCGTACCTGGCCGTTCAGCCCGACGACGCGCGGCGCGCGCTGTACGCGGAATTGCATCGGGCGGCCGGCGCCGGGGCGGACGCGGATGCGCTGGTCGCCGCTGCGCAGCAGGCGGTGGCCGAGTTCGCGTCAGGCGGTTGCTGCTATTCGTTTCGCGCGTGGCATGCCGACGTGAACGCGGCGGCCGTGCCGTTTCGCGAGCCGCGCGAGGGGCGCTGGCTGATCCTGAGCTGCAGCGGCCCCGCATCGTCGATGGACGAGGACGTATTCCGCACGCACGTCGGCCCGAAGCTGAAGGCGCTCGCGCAGCGGCTCGGGCAGACGGCTTGACGCGGCCTGCCGCACGCGCGATCGGCTGGGCGACATGAAAGGCGCGTGCCCGCCGTTCGCCGCCGCGCCGGTTCGAACGGCATCGCGCTGCATCGCCGATGCCGGTTGCGCGCGCCGCGCGTCGCGCTCATCATCGTCGCCAGCTTCCCGACGACGGCGAGGTTTGCGATGTCAAACACGGAAACGATGGACGGCGGTTGCGCGTGCGGCGCGATTCGCTATCGGATCGCGGTCGTCCCGACCGATGCCGGCTTCTGTCATTGCCGGCTCTGCCAGCGCACGACCGGTGCGGCGGTCGTCGCGTCGGCGTCGGTGCCGATCGATGCGTTCGAGTATCTGCAGGGCGAGCCGACCGTCTATGCGTCGAGCGCGTGGGGCGAGCGGCGCTTCTGCGGCCGCTGCGGCGCGCAGCTCGAGTATCGGCGGGCCGACGCGCCCAAAACGGTGGAAATCAATTCGGCGACGCTCGACGATCCTTCGCGGCTGCGTCCGGCGTGGCACGTCTGGTATGCGGACCGGTTTCCGGGCATCGAAATCGCCGACGATCTGCCGAAGTACCGCGACGGCGGCCCGGCGTGAATGCGGCGTCGCCGCCTGCGTCCGATGACGATCGAGCGCGGGTCGCAGCGCGTGCCGCGTACCGCACATAAACCGATACGACGATCGCGGGCAAGCGGCGGCGCGCGCAGCCGAGCTGCGGCGTTCGGATCCGCGACATTCACGACATCCGGTCGTCGGTCAGGCGATCCGCTCGCTCGCCGCCGACGTCGAACGCCCGCCGCTCAGACCGTCATCACCTTCGCGAACACCGGCCCCTGCATGAACCGCACGTCGTGCTGGCGCAGCAGCTCGCACTGCGTCTCGTCCACGACGCCGTCGAAGATCAGCGGAATCCGCACGCGCTGCGCGTAAGCGACGAGCGCCTTCACCATCCCGCCGCGCAACGCGATGCCCGCATCGATCTTGATGTAGTCGGGCCGCGCCATCTCGGACTCGACCGCGAGGATGCGTCCCGGGTCGGGCAGCTTGTCCGCGACGCGGAAGCCGTAGTGCTGATAGCTGCGCGTCAGATAGCCGAGAAACGTCTTGTGCGCGACCGCGACGGCCGGCAGCTCGATCACGATGCGCTCCGTCGGCAGCCCGAAGCGCTGCAGCACCGACGAGAAATGCTTGCCGTGGTCGTATTTCACGCTCTTGAGCAGCCGTTCGTGCACGCGCAGAAACAGCAGCCCGTGACGCTGCGCGCCGAAGAAGTTGATCGCATGCAGCGCGCGCGACAGGCGATCGATCGCGACGAGCGTCTGATCGTCGACCGCCGAGTCGACCGGGTCGTGCGGATCGCCGGTCACGACCGTGACGGCCTGAAAGCCGAGTTCGTCGCCGTAGCGCTCGATCGCGTCGGCGAACGACGTCGATTGCGGCGCGCCGGGCATCGTCACGTCGTAGATCGGCTCGTACGTGCTGCCGAGCGTGCGCTGCGGCAGGTTCGCGCACGCGGTCCCGCCTTCGGCGAGCGCGAGGTGATCCCGCAGATACGGCAGCTGCCCCGCACGGGCGACCAGCTCGGGAATGGTGGGCGGAATCATCGGCGTATCAAGGAAAAACGGCGGCCGAACGGGCCGCCTCGTATCCCGATATTAGCAGTGCGCGCGGCGCTCGGCTCGGCGTTTCGCTCATATCGTTATCCCGTCCCCGAACCGATGCCTAGGGTTTACGTTGATTTCACTATACGTAATTGGTTTTACTATTCGTAAATCCGAAAGTTGTCGTGGATCAGGAAACGGCAGCCGGCGTCGGCAGCGGCGCCGGCCGAACAACAGGAGCAAGGAGCGAGACGTGGCGGTGGACAGGAAATGGATCGACGAGGGCAGGCCGGCGCGCCGCCCCGCAGCAGCGACGAGCGGACGGCGGCCATGAGCATCGATTACCAGACGCTGAAATTCGCGTACCGGCCGCGTGCCGAGCGTGCGACCGCCGACGACGCGGCCGTCCATCCGGTGATCGTCGTCGGCGCGGGCCCGGTCGGACTGACCGCCGCGATCGACCTGGCGCAGCGGCGCGTGCCGGTCGTGCTGCTGGACGACGACGACACGCTGTCGACCGGCTCCCGCGCGATCTGCTTCGCGAAGCGCACGCTCGAGATCTTCGACCGGCTCGGCTGCGGGCAGCGCTTCGTCGACAAGGGCGTCAGCTGGAACGTCGGCAAGGTATTCCTGCAGGACGAGCAGCTGTACGCATTCGATCTGCTGCCCGAGCAAGGGCATGCGCGCCCCGCGTTCATCAACCTGCAGCAGTACTACGTCGAAGGCTATCTGACCGACCGCGCGCTCGAGTTGCCGAACCTCGACATCCGCTGGAAGCACAAGGTCACGGGCATCGAGCAGACCGCCGAGCACGCGATGCTGACGGTCGAGACGCCGGAAGGCATCGACACGCTGCGCGCGCAGTACGTGATCGCGGCCGACGGCGCGCGCAGTCCGATGCGCACGATGATGGGCCTCGAAAGCCGCGGCCGCACGTTCAAGGATCGCTTCCTGATCGCCGACGTGAAGATGAAGGCCGATTTCCCGACCGAGCGCTGGTTCTGGTTCGATCCGCCGTTTCACCGCAACCAGTCGGTGCTGCTGCACCGGCAGCCGGACAACGTGTGGCGCATCGACTTCCAGCTCGGCTGGGATGCCGATCCGGTCGCCGAAAAACAACCGGAGCGCGTGATCCCGCGCGTGCGTGCGCTGCTCGGGCCGGATGTCGAGTTCGAGCTCGAATGGGTGAGCATCTACACGTTCCGCTGCCAGCGGATGGACACGTTCCGCCACGGCCGCGTGCTGTTCGCGGGTGATTCCGCGCACGGCGTGTCGCCGTTCGGCGCGCGCGGCGCGAACAGCGGCGTGCAGGACGCCGACAACCTCGGATGGAAGCTGAAGCTCGTGCTCGACGGTCACGCGTCCGATCGCCTGCTCGACACGTATGCGAGCGAACGCGAGTTCGCGGCCGACGAGAACATCCGCAACTCGACGCGCTCGACCGACTTCATCACGCCGAAGAGCGTGGTGTCGCGCGTGTTCCGCGACGCGGCGCTGAAGCTCGCGCGCGACTGCGAATTCGCACGCAAGCTCGTGAACAGCGGGCGTCTGTCGGTGCCGGCCGTCCTCGCCGATTCGCCGCTCAATACGCCCGATCGCCGCGGCGACACGTTCGCGGGCGCGATGCGGCCCGGTGCGCCGGCTGCCGACGCGCCGGTGCGCGCGCAGCGCGAGGCAAGCTGGCTGCTCCGGCGTCTGCACGGCGGCTTCACCGGCATGCTGTTCGGCTTGCCCGGCGATGCGGACGCGCTCGCGCAGGCGCTCGACGGGCTCGCGCTGCCGGTGCGGCCGGTGCTCGTGGTGCCGGCCGGGCACGGCCGGCCGGCGGCGGGCGTCGACGTCGTCGAGGATATCGACGGCCTCGCCGCGCAGCGCTACGACGCGCAGCCCGGCACGTTCTACCTGCTGCGTCCCGACCAGCACGTATGCGCGCGGATGCGCGCGCTCGACCGTCAGGCAATCGCCAACGCACTGGCGCGCGCGAGCTGCGCGCGCTGAACGCCGAATACCAACGATACGGAGACACCCGTCATGCCGCCTCTCGACACCCGCCCGCGTCTGGCCGACCCGGACGCGTTCTACGAAGCGCTGATCGACATGCATCGCGATCTGTCCGACAGCGACAGCCAGCTCGTCAACGCGAAGCTGATCCTGCTGCTCGCGAACCACATCGGCGACGCCGACGTACTGCGCGAAGCGATGGCGCTCGCGCGCGACGGCGTCGCGCCGCACGCGCATCCGGCCGCGGAGGCCGTGCAATGAGCGCGGCGCCGGCGAATGCTCGCGTGGTCGAAGTCGAGCGCGTGATCGACGAGACCCACCGTCCCGGCTTTCACTGGATGCTGCTCGCGCTGTGCGGGCTGTGCCTCGTGATCGACGGCTTCGACGCGCAGGCGATGGGCTACGTCGCGCCGAGCGTGATCGCCGAATGGGGCGTGCCGAAGCAGGCACTCGGGCCGGTGTTCAGCGCGAGCCTGTTCGGGATGCTGCTCGGCGCGCTCGCGCTGTCGGTGCTGGCCGACCGGATCGGACGGCGCCCGGTGCTGATCGGCGCGACGCTGTTCTTCGCGGTGACGATGCTCGCGACGCCGTTCGTGCAGACGATTCCGGTGCTGATGGCGCTGCGCTTCGTCACGGGGCTCGGCCTCGGCTGCATCATGCCGAACGCGATGGCGCTGGTCGGCGAGTTCAGTCCGGGCGCGCATCGCGTGAAGCGGATGATGATCGTGTCGTGCGGCTTCACGCTGGGCGCGGCGATCGGCGGCTTCATCAGCGCCGCGCTGATTCCGGCGCTCGGCTGGCGCTCGGTATTCTTCGTCGGCGGCGCGGTGCCGCTCGTGCTGACGATCGCGATGGTCGCGCGGCTGCCGGAGTCGCTGCAGTTTCTCGTGCTGAAAGGGCGCGACGCGCAGGCGCGCGACTGGCTCGCGCGCTTCGCGCCGCACGCGGGCGTCGACGCGAATACGCGGCTCGCGGTGCGCGAGCGTGCGGATGGCGGTGCGCCGGTCGCCGAGCTGTTCCGCCACGGCCGGCTGCCGGTCACGCTGCTGCTATGGTCGATCAGCTTCATGAACCTGATCGATCTGTATTTCCTGTCGAACTGGCTGCCGACCGTGATGCGCGACGCCGGTCATTCGCCGGGCGCGGCCGTGATCGTCGGCACGGTGCTGCAGACCGGCGGCGTGATCGGCACGCTGTCGCTCGGCTGGTTCATCGAGCGCTACGGCTTCGTGCGCGTGCTGTTCGCTTGCTTCGCGTGCGCGGCCGTGTCGGTCGGGCTGATCGGCTCGGTCGCGCATGCGCTGCCGTGGCTGCTGCTCGTCGTGTTCGCGGGCGGATTCTGCGTGGTCGGCGGACAGCCGGCCGTCAATGCGCTCGCGGGCCAGTATTACCCGACGTCGCTGCGCTCGACCGGCATCGGCTGGAGCCTCGGCATCGGCCGGATCGGCTCGGTGATCGGCCCGCTCGTCGGCGGGCAGCTGATCGCGCTCAACTGGACCCACGGCGAGCTGTTCCACGCGGCCGCCGTGCCCGTGCTGTGCTCGGCGCTGTTCGTGCTCGCGCTCGCGGGCGTGACGCGGCGCAGCGGCGCGCAGGCGCCGCACGCCGCCTGAATTGATGGAGAAAGGAAACGATGACGCTTGACCTGTCGAAACCGGCGAGTGCCGGCTACATGAGCGGTTTCGCGAACGAATTCGCGACCGAGGCGCTGCCCGGCGCGCTGCCGCACGGCCGCAATTCGCCGCAGCGCGCGCCGTACGGGCTCTATGCGGAGCAGCTGTCGGGCACTGCGTTCACCGCGCCGCGCGGCCACAACCGCCGCTCGTGGCTGTACCGCATCCGGCCGGCCGCCGTGCACCGGCCGTTCGAGCCGTTCGCGGGCCCGCAGCGGCTCGTCGCGGAGTTCGGCGACTCGGCCGACGTACCGCCGACGCCGCCGAACCAGCTGCGCTGGAATCCGCTGCCGATGCCGACGGAGCCGACCGATTTCGTCGAAGGCCTCGTCACGATGGCCGGCAACGGGTCGGCGGCCGCGATGAGCGGCTGCGCGATTCATCTGTACGCGGCGAACCGGTCGATGCAGGACCGCTTCTTCTACAGCGCGGACGGCGAAATGCTGATCGTCCCGCAGCATGGGCGGCTGTTCATCGCGACGGAATTCGGCCGGCTCGACGTCGCGCCGTTCGAGATCGCGGTGATTCCGCGCGGCATGCGCTTTTGCGTCGCGCTGCCCGACGGCGACGCACGCGGCTACATCTGCGAGAACTTCGGCGCGCTGCTGCGGCTCCCCGATCTCGGCCCGATCGGCTCGAACGGGCTCGCGAACCCGCGCGATTTCCTGACGCCGCAGGCCGCGTACGAAGACCGCGAAGGCGCGTTCGAGCTCGTCGCGAAGCTCAACGGCCGGCTGTGGCGTGCGGACATCGGCCATTCGCCGCTCGACGTCGTCGCATGGCACGGCAACTATGCACCGTACAAATACGATCTGCGCCTGTTCAACACGATCGGCTCGATCAGCTACGACCATCCCGATCCGTCGATCTTCCTCGTGCTGCATTCGCAGACCGACACGCCGGGCGTCGACGCGATCGACTTCGTGATCTTCCCGCCGCGCTGGCTCGCGGCCGAGGACACGTTCCGCCCGCCGTGGTTCCACCGCAACGTCGCGAGCGAATTCATGGGGCTCGTGCACGGCGCATATGACGCGAAGGCGGAAGGCTTCGTGCCGGGCGGCGCGAGCCTGCACAACTGCATGTCGGGCCACGGCCCCGACGCGGACACGTTCGAGAAGGCGTCGGCCAGCGATACGACGAAGCCGCACAAGGTCGACAACACGATGGCGTTCATGTTCGAAACCCGCACGCTGATCCGGCCGACGCGTCATGCGCTCGACACCGCACAGCTGCAGGCGAACTACTTCGAATGCTGGCAACGCATCAAGAAACACTTCAACCCGGAGCAACGATGAGCGATACCCACGACTGGCGCGCGACGCTCGACCCGGCCCGCAAGAGCTGGGTCGATACCGCGAACGACCCGGCCGGCGATTTCCCGATCCAGAACCTGCCGTTCGGCATCTTCAGCGACGCGAAGCACGCGGCGCGCCGCGCCGGCGTCGCGCTCGGCGATCGGATCGTCGATCTCGCGGCGCTCGCGCGTGCGGGGCTCGTCACGCTGCCGGCCGGCGCCGACGCGGGCGTGTTCGCCGCGCCGACGTTGAACGCGTTCATCGCGCTCGGCCGCGACGCGTGGCGCAGCGTACGCGTGCAGCTGTCGGCGCTGTTCGCGCGCGACAACGCGCGGCTGCGCGACGACGCGGCGCTGCGCGCGCAGGTGCTCGTCGCGCAGCGCGACGCGACGCTGCATCTGCCGGTCGACATCCCCGGCTATACCGATTTCTATTCGTCGAAGGAGCATGCGACCAACGTCGGCTCGATGTTCCGCGATCCGAAGAACGCGCTGCTGCCGAACTGGTCGGAAATGCCGATCGGCTACAACGGCCGCGCGTCGTCGGTGGTCGTGAGCGGCACGCCGGTGCGGCGCCCGAACGGTCAGCTGAAGCTGCCCGATCGCGAGCGGCCGGTGTTCGGCGCCTGCCGCAAGCTCGACATCGAACTCGAGACCGGCTTCATCGTCGGCAAGGGCAACGCGCTCGGCGAGCCGATCGCGTGCGAGGACGCCGAAGCGCACATCTTCGGAATGGTGCTGCTGAACGACTGGAGCGCGCGCGACATCCAGCAGTGGGAATATGTGCCGCTCGGCCCGTTCAACGCGAAGACGTTCGCGACGACGATCTCGCCGTGGATCGTCACGCTCGATGCGCTCGAGCCGTTCCGCACCGCGCAGCCCGAGCAGACGCCGCAGCCGCTCGCGTATCTGCAGCACGCGGGCAAGCATGCGTTCGACATCGCGCTCGAAGTGACGCTGCGTCCGGACGGCGCCGAGCACGCGACGACGATCTGCCGCACCAACTTCAAGCACATGTACTGGACGATGGCGCAGCAGCTCGCGCATCACACGGTCGCAGGCTGCAATACGCGCGTCGGCGATCTGATGGGCTCGGGCACGATCAGCGGCCCGACCAAGGATTCGTTCGGCAGCCTGCTGGAGCTCACGTGGAACGGCAAGGAGCCGATCGCGCTGGACGGCGGCGGCACGCGCACGTTCATCGAGGATGGCGACGAGCTCACGCTCGCGGGCTGGTGCGAGGGCGACGGCTATCGGATCGGGTTCGGCACGTGCGTCGGCAAGATCCTGCCGGCAAGAAGCGCGTAATACGTGCGGCGCGTCGCGCGACATGCGCGCCGAGTGCGTGGCGTGCGTGGCGGCGTCGATCACGGCCCGCGTCGCGCGGGCCGCGGTCGTTCTGTCATGCGGCGCCGGACGGGTGAGGTAATCGAATCACACCGCGCGCTGCACCGTGGCGCGCCGCTCCCACAGCGCGGCTGCGACGAAGGCCGCGACGCAGACGAACAGCACGCCGACGAGCGCGTGGCTGCCGAGCTGCTCCATCAACGCGCCCGCGACGATCGGCCCGCCGAAGCTCGCGACGCTCCATGACGCCGACACGAGCGAGCTCGCGGTGACGAGCGCCGCGCCGCGAAAGCGCTCGCCGCACGCGACGAGCGACAGCGTATAGATGCTGCCGGCCGCCGCGCCGAGCACGAACAGCAGCGGCCAGCACAGCCACGGATTCGCGATCGCGAACGGCAGCAGCGGCAGCCCCGCGAGCACGATCGCGCCCGCGCCGAGATGGACGCGCTCGCGCCCGAGCCGGTCTGCGAGCCAGCCGATCGGGAATTGCATCGCGGTGTCGCCGAACAGCATGATCGACGCGAGCAGGACCGCGGTCTCGCTCGCGACGCCGCGATCCATCGCGTACAGCGGCAGCAGCGACAGCGCGAGCGTATCGAACAGCGCGAAGAAGCCGGTGCCGATGATCAGTGCCGGCATGCGCGGCAGCACCGCGAGCCAGCGATCGTGCGGCTCGCGATGCGAGTCGTCGCCGGCGAGCGGTGCGCGGCGGATCGTCGCGAGCGTCGGCAGCGCGAGCAGGAACAGCGCGCCGCACACCGCGAAGCGCACGCCGGTCGCGCCCGCGATCTGGCTGACGAGCACGGGGCCGGCCATTTGAAACAGCGTGAAGTTCGTCGCGTAGAGCGCGACGACGCGGCCGCGCGTCGAATCGTCGGCGAGCTGGTTGACCCACGCCTCGCCGATCGTGAACAGCAGCATCAGCGCCGCGCCGCACAGCACGCGCAGCGCGCCCCAGACGACGAGATTCGACGTGAACTGCATCAGCGCGGTGGCGGCGGCGAGCAGCACGACCGACACGACGATCGCGCGGCGCGCGCCGATCGCTTGCGCGAGTGCGGTGACGAACGGGACGATCGCGAGGCCGCCGCCCGCCTGTGCGGCGGTCAGCATGCCGACGACGTGGGTGCCGTGTCCGGCTTCGGTCAGTGCGAGCGCGGTGAGGGGCAGCGTTGCCCCGGTGCCGAGGCCGACGACGGCGACGCTCAGGATCAGCGCGAGAAAATCGCGATCGAGAATGGCTTTCATCGGCCGAGATGCTACACCGCGGGCCTTGCACGGTCCATGACGCGCGTCGCGTTCGACCGGTTGCGCGAGCAACGAAGCGGCGCCGCGTCGCGCGGCTCGCGCGTCACACGTATTCGGTCGGCGCGGCGAGCGGGCGGCGTTCGAGCGACGCCGACCACAGCGTGAGCGCGAGCGCGGCGACGGCCATCGCCGCGCCGACCCACGGCAGGTTCACGAGCGATACGCCGGAGCCGATCGCCATCCCGCCGAGCCACGCGCCCGTCGCATTGCCGAGGTTGAATGCACCCTGGTTCAGCGTCGACGCGAGATTCGGCGCGTCGCTCGCGCGGTCGACGATCAGGATCTGCAGCGGCGGCACGATCGCGAACGCGAGGATGCCCCATACGAAGATCGTCGCGAGCGCGGCGAACGGAATGTGCATCGTGCCCGCGAACAGCGCGAGGATCACGCCGATCAGCGCGAGCGTCGCGATCAGCGACGGCATCCGGCGCCAGTCGGCGAGCTTGCCGCCGAGCGTGCCGCCGACGGTCAGCCCGAGCCCGAACAGCAGCAGCACGTACGTGACCTGGCGCGGCGAGAAGCCGGTGACGTCCTCGAGGATCGGCGTGATGTACGTGAACACGCTGAACAGGCTCGCGGATGCGAGCACGCTGATGCCGAGCACCATCAGCACCTGCGGATGCTTGAGCACGCTGAATTCGCGTGTGATGCTGGTGTCGGGCATCGCGAGATGCTTCGGCAGGCACACCGCGAGCGCGGCGGCCGCGGCGATGCCGATGCCGGTCACCGCCCAGAACGTCGCGCGCCAGCCGTAGGCCTGGCCGAGCGCGGTGCCGAGCGGCACGCCGAGCACGTTCGCGAGCGTGAGGCCGGTAAACATCAGCGCGATCGCCTGCGCGCAGCGGTTCGGTGCGACGAGGCTGCTGGCGACCACCGAGCCGATTCCGAAGAACGCGCCGTGGCAGAACGCGGTTACCACGCGCGCGGCCATCAGCACCGCATAGCCGGGCGCGATCGCGCAGAACAGGTTGCCGGCGATGAAGAGGCCGATCAGTCCCATCAGCGCGCGCTTGCGCGGCATCTTCGCGGTGACGATCGCGAGGATCGGCGCGCCGATCGTCACGCCGAGCGCGTAGCCGGATACGAGCATCCCGGCGGCGGGAATCGACACGCCGAGATCGCGCGCGACGTTCGGCAGCAGCCCCATGATCACGAATTCGGTGGTACCGATTCCAAATGCGGCGACGGCGAGGGCGAAAAGAGGTAAAGGCATCGCGGTAGGCTCGGGGAAAAGCCGCCGCTCGGGCAGGGCGCGGAATGCGCGGGGCAGGGCGGACGGTGAGACGACAGCCGCGATTCTACTTCAGTAAAAACCCTGATGCTTGGGGCCAAAACGGGTGTTGCCGGCGTGCGACGGCCGCGCGAACGTCGAAGCGCGTCGCGGCCGTCGCGCGCATGCACGCGCGGGCGTGCCGCTCAATTTGGGGGCTGGACTGTGCCGGTCGACGAAAGCGCGTCGTCGGCCGACAGCGGCTCTTCCGCCGCCGGCGCGCTCCAGCCGTTCTCGAACACGCATGCTTCGATCGGCATCCGCGCGGCCCAGCGCTCTTCCTCGAGCATCGGCTTCGCGTAGAACGCGTCGACGTGCCCGACGCACAGCACGGCGATCGGCTTCGCGCCGGCAGGCATTCCGAGCAGCGTGCGCAGCGCGTCGACGTCGAACAGCGACACCCAGCCCATCCCGAGCCCTTCCGCGCGTGCCGCGAGCCACATGTTCTGGATCGCGCACGCGGCGGACGCGAGATCCATCTCCGGCAGCGTGCGGCGCCCGAATACGTGCCGGTCGCGGTCGTCGGTCAGCGCGACGACGAGCAGTTCGCCGCATTCGCGTACGCCTTCGACCTTCAGCCGCATGAATTCGTCCTGCCGTTCGCCGAGCGCCGCGGCGGTCGCGCGGCGCTCGGCTTCGACCAGCGCGTGGATCGCGCTGCGCAGCGCGGGATCGGTGATGCGGATGAAGCGCCACGGCTGCATGAAGCCGACGCTGGGCGCGTGATGCGCCGCGCGCAGCAGCCGCGCGAGGATCGCCGGATCGACGGGCGCCGGCGTGAAATGGCGCATGTCGCGCCGTTCGAAGATGGCGCGGTAGACGGCGGCGATGGCGGAATCATCGAAACGCATGGCTGGCGGCGGCATGGAGGAAGGTGGGCGAACGATAGCAGACGAACAGCGCGTCGCGTTCCGTCGGCGGAACCGAGCGGGGCGCCGCCGGCGCGCCATACAGCAGTCGCGCAGCGGCGCGCGCGCTGTTCGCCGGCCGCGTCAGCGGTTCTGCGTGACGACGTTCCGCGGTGCGCCCGCGTGCCACGCTTCGATATTGGCGAGCGTCGTATGCGCGATCTCGGCAAGCGCCTCGCGCGTGAAGAACGCCTGATGCGACGTGACGATCACGTTCGGGAACGTCAGCAGGCGCGCGAGCACGTCATCCTGCAGCGGCAGGTCGGAATGATCCTCGAAGAACAGGCCGCTTTCTTCCTCGTACACGTCGAGCCCGAGATGGCCGAGCTGGCCGCTCTTCAGCGCATCGACGAGCGCCTGCGCGTCGACGAGACCGCCGCGGCCGGTGTTGATCAGCATTGCGCCGTGCTTCATCTGCGCGAGCGTTCGCGCGTTGATCAGATGGTGCGTCGACGGCAGCAGCGGGCAGTGCAGGCTCACGATGTCCGCGTGGCGCAGCAGTTCGTCGAGTTCGACGTAGCGCACGCCGAACGCGATCAGTTCGTCGTCGTACGGCGGCATCGAGTGCGCGAGCACGTGCATTCCGAAGCCGAGCATGATCTTCGCGAATACGCGGCCGATCAGACCGGTGCCGATCACGCCGACGGTCTTGCCGTGCAGGTCGAAGCCGAGCAGCCCGTTCAGCGAGAAGTCGCCTTCGCGCGTACGGGCGACCGCACGCGGCAGCCGGCGGTTGAGCGCGAGGATCAGCGCGACCGCGTGCTCGGCAACCGCGTGCGGCGAATAGGCCGGCACGCGCACGACCGCGACGCCGAGCCGGTCGGCCGCGGCCAGATCGACGTGGTTGAAGCCGGCCGAGCGCAGCGCGATCAGCCGCGTGCCGCCGTCGGCGAGCCGTTCGAGCACGGCCGCATCGACCGTATCGTTGACGAACGGGCAGACGACGTCATAGCCGTGCGCGAGGATCGCGGTTTCCGCGTCGAGGTGCGACGGCTGGAAGTGCAGCCGGTAGCCGAACGCGCGGTTGGCGGCCGTGAACGAATCGTCGTCGTATTGCCGGCTGCTGAACAGGATCACGCGCACGCTGCACCTCCGGGGCTGGGTCGCCCGAAGTTTACTGCAGGCCGGTGACGATGTCGGCGTGTCCCGGTGTGCGCGGCTGCCGCAGGAAACCGTACTCGGAGCGCTCGCGCGCGGCGTGCGCGCCGAAATGCTCGAGCGCGTGCTCGACGAAGCTGCGCGTGCGCGCCGGCACGAACTGGCGATTCGGGTAGACGAGCGACAACTGTGCGTCCGGATCGTCGATCCGGTACGCGGGCAGCAGCCGCACGACCGTGCCGCCGGCCAGCGCGTCGGCGATGCAATGTTCGGGCAGCGCGGCGATGCCGGAGCCGGCGATCGCGGCCGCCTGCACGAGCGCGAGCTGATTGAACGTGCAGGCCGGGCGTACGTTGACGGTATGCGCGATGCCGTCGTGGCCGACGAGCCGCCACGCCGCCGCATGCTGATGCGGCGCGAGCGCGATCCAGTCGTGGCCGGGCAGATCGTCCGGCGAACGCGGTTCGCCGCGCCGGTCGAGATACGCGGGCGCCGCGCACGCGACGAACGGATTCGGCGCGAGCGCGTGACCGACCAGCGCCGGATTGCCGTCGAGCCGGTTGCCGGTGACGATGCCGACGTCGTAGCCGGAATCGAGCACGTCGAGCGGCCCTTCGGCGACGGTCAACTGCACGCGCAGCTGCGGATAGCGTTGCCGGAAGCTGCTGACGAGCGGCGTCAGCGCGAGCGGCGACAGCAGCCCCGACGCGACGACGCGCAGCGTGCCGGCCGGCTCGCGCACCGCATGCGCGACCGATGCCTCGAGGTGGTCGAATTCCTCGAGCAGCGCGCGGCAGCCGTCGAGGTAGCGCGCGCCGGCTTCGGTCAGCGACAGGTTGCGCGTCGTGCGGTGGATCAGCCGTGTGTTCAGATGGCCCTCGAGCATCGCGATCGAACGCGTGACGAGCGCATTGGACACGCCGAGATGGTGTGCCGCGCGCCGAAAGCTCTGCTGTTCGGCGACGCAGACGAATACACGCATGGTCTGAATCTGGTTCATGGCTCGGTGTATTTTTGGCCCGGTTGATTGATTATCGTTGCGATTTTTCGCTGCGCAGCGCCGAAAACATTGCGCGCCGCACGCCGTCCTTCCTCGTATCGAAAAATCGGTTTTTCATTCCGCAGACGATTGTTCAATATGAATGCGGGATCGTCAACCTGAGAAAAGGGGCGGGTTGCGGAAAATCGAAATCGCGGCTAGCGGTTAAAGCGGCTCGATCTCCGAATAGTGCCGTTCAGGCTGGCGGAGATGCGTTCGAATAGGTGTCCGAGAGGCGAACATTGTCCTTGAGAATCAGTGTGTTGCAATGTTCTGCCGAATCCCGGCCGGCAAATGGATGAAATCGCCCGCCAATACATGCGACGATAATGAATCTATTCTGGAATGCGCAATTTTCGGGTATCGATTCTCCGCGAACGATTTTTATCGTGCCGGCGCGTATTTTTGTCGACTGGGTGGCGTGCCGAACGGCGGGCGCGGACGAATCGTCGCATTATTGGCGGAGAAAATCGCGGACATGGAACCGTTTCACGTGCGCCGCGAAAAACCCGTGCCGATCCAGTGCGCGCTCGCGCGAAGCGCTCGCGCCCGGCTGGCCCGGTCCGCACGCCGGGCCAGCCGGGCGCTGTCAGGCCGCGTGTGCCTCTTGCGCGCCGCGCCGGAACGCGGAATGATCGACCAGTTCGATTCGCCGCCCGGCGCGGCGCTCGCCGGTGCGTTTCATTCCTTCATCTCGACCATTCGTCCATGTCCATCGATTACTCGCCGATTCCCTGTCCCGTCGTCGTGCCGCTCGACGCGATCCTGCCCGAAGAACCGCTGCTGATGATGGGGGCCGGCCCGGTCCCGATCCCGGCCGCGGTCGCGAAGGCGAACACGATCGTGATCAACCACCTCGGCGCGACGATGGCGAAGATCATCGAGCAGGTGAAGGAGATGGCGCGCTACGTGTTCCAGACGCGTACGAAGTGGGTGCTCGGCGTCGCCGGGCCGGGTTCCGCCGCGATGGAGATGGCGATCTCGAATCTCGCGTGGCGCGGCACGCGCGTGCTGTCGATCCGCAACGGCTTCTTCAGCGCGCGGATGGCCGAGATGGCGACGCGCGTCGGCGCCGACGTCGCGACGCTCGAAGTCGCCGACCGCTCGGTCGCGAGCCTGGACGAGATCGCCGACGCGATCGCGCGCGAGCGGCCGGAAATCGTGACGATCGTCCAGGGCGAGACGTCGAACACCGTGTGGAACCGCGACCTGCGCGACATCGCGGCGCTCGCGAAGGCGGCCGGCGCGCTGGTCGTCGTCGACGCGGTGTGCACGCTGTCGACGATGCCGCTCGAGATGGACGCGTGGGGCATCGATGCGGTGATCACGGGCGGCCAGAAGGGGCTGTCGTCGATTCCCGGCGTGTCGCTGATCGCGTTCTCCGACGCCGCGTGGGAGCGGATGAAGCAGCGTCCGGAACCGAACGCGCACTGGTGCCTCGACATGGCGCTCGCGGAGAACTTCTGGCACAACGCCGGCTATCACTACACCGCGCCGGTGTCCGGCGTGCTCGCGCTGCACGAGGCGTTGCGGCTCGTCTGCGCGGAGACGCTCGAAAGCCGCTTCGCGCGCCATCTGCGTTGCTCGCTCGCGCTGCAGGCCGGTATCGAGGCGATGGGGCTCACGCTGTATGCGCCGAAGGACTGCCGGCTCAACTCGGTCGTCGGAATCGAGACGCCCGACGGGCTGACGCCGGGAATGGTGTGCGGCCACATCTCGAAGCAGTACCAGGTCGAGATCTCCGGCTCGTTCGGGCTGCCGATCGTGCGGATCGGCCAGATGGGCGAGCAGTGCCGCGAACACAATCTGTTCCGCACGCTGCATGCGTTCGGCCGCACGATGGTCGATCTGAAGGTGCCGGTCGATCTGCCGGCCGGCGTGGCGGCGCTCGAGCAGGAGCTGTCGCGGCGCGGCGTGTAGGCCGACGCGGTGCCGGCGTGCGGTGCGCGGCGGTACGTGGGCGGTACGTGGGCGGTATGCGGGTGATGTGCGGTGCGCCGCGCCGGCGGCGCCCGCGTGCTGTGCGGTCGTTCAGCCGCGCTGCATCGCGCGCCGGTACGCGTTCGGCGTCGTGCCGTGCGCGTCGCGGAAGCGGTGGCTGAAGTGCGCGGCGTTCGCGTATCCGCAGTCAGCCGCGATCTGCGCGAGCGGCAGCGACGTCGTGCGCAGCAGCAGACGCGCGCGGGCGAGCCGCTGCTCGGCGACCCACGCGTGCGGCGCGCGGCCGAACGACAGCCGGAACATCCGCGAGAAGTGGTACTCGGACAGTGCGGCGACGTCCGCCAGTTCACCGAGCGTCAGCGGCTGCGTCAGGTACGTGTCGATGTAGTCGCGCACGCGGCGGCGCACGGCCGGCGCGAGCCCGCCGCGGAACGGCGCGTCGGTGCGCGTCATGCTCTGGCCGCGCAGCAGCAGGCTCAGCATGTCGTGTGCGGTTTCGTTGACGCGCAGCCGCCCGTCGGCGTCGTCCCAGCGCTCGAGCGCGAGCGAGCGGAACAGCGCGGCAACACGCGCTTCCTCGAAGTACGTGCGATCGGCGAGCTTCAGCTCGCGCGGCTCGCGATCGAGCTCGCGGATCGCGCGCTGCGTGAAGTGCTCGGGCAGGAAGTACAGGTGGATGAAATGCATGTCGCCGCGCACCCACCAGCGCGATTCATGGTCGCCCGGCAGCGCGCAGAGCAGGCTCGGCGCGCCGTAGCGCGGCACGCGCTCGCGTTCGGTGCGGTAGCCGCCGTCGAGATAGCACGACAGCGTGTGGTGGCCGGGCTGCTCGTAGACGGTTTCGCTTTCGTCGGTGATGCGCGTCCATTCGGCAATCGCGAGATGGTCGCCGAGCCACGCGAAGCGCTCGAGCGTCGCGTTCGCGTCGGCGAGCGTGCGGCATACCGATTGCAGGCCGAACGGGATGTCGTCGCCGGCCAACGCGGCGGCGCGATCGACGGGCGGGGCGCAGAGAGAGGGGCTCATGATGCGACGAGTATAAGTCGACGAGCGCTGCGCAGCGCGACGCCGCGAAAAAGACCGCAATTCCGGACAATCGGCGCGCGCCACGCGGCGGCATAGTCGACGTTCGTCTTACTCACCGGTCTTCCTGCCGCCATGAATCTGTCGCTCTATATCGTCACCGTGCTGATCTGGGGCACCACCTGGATCGCGATCAAATGGCAGCTCGGCGCCGTGCCGCCGCCCGTGTCGATCGCGTGGCGCTTCTGGCTCGCGGCCGCCGTGATGTTCGTGCTGCTGCGCGCGATGCGCCGCCCGGTCCGGCCGCCGCGCGAAGCGTGGCGCTACCTCGCCGCGCAGGGCGTCGCGCTGTTCTGCGTGAACTTCCTGTGCTTTTACTATGCGGAGCGCGTCGTGCCGAGCGGCCTCGTCGCGGTGATCTTCTCGACCGCGCCGCTGCTGAACTCGATCAACGGCCGGCTGTTCATGGGCCGCCCGCTGCGGCCGTCGGCAATCGCCGGCGCGCTGCTCGGACTGACCGGCATTGGCTGCCTGTTCTGGCAGCAGATGGCCGGCCATCTCGACGATCATGCGACGTGGGTCGGTTTGGCGATCGCGTTCGCGGGCACGATGTGCTTCTCGGCCGGCAACCTGCTGTCGAGCCGCATGCAATCGATGGGACTGCATCCGCTCGCGACGAACGGGTGGGCGATGCTGATCGGCGCGGCGATTTTGACCGTCGGCAGCGTGGCGGCCGGACTGTCGTTCTCGCTCGAAATGGAGCCGCGCTATCTGGGCGCGCTCGTCTATCTGGCCGTGCCGGGCTCGGTGATCGGCTTCACCGCGTATCTGACGCTCGTCGGCCGGATCGGGCCGGAACGCGCCGCGTACTGCACGGTGCTGTTTCCGATCGTCGCGCTGGCCGTGTCGACGGTGTTCGAGGGATATCGGTGGTCGCCGCTCGCGGTCGTCGGTCTGCTGCTCGTCCTGGCCGGCAATCTCGTCGCGTTCGATCTCGCGCGACGGCTGTTTCTGCGGCCGGCGTGACGTCGATCGCTGCCGTTATGCGACGCCGATAAAAAACTGCCCGCGCGATGCGGGCAGCGTCGTTTCGATACGGCGGCGGCGTGGTGCGACCCGCACCGCCCGCCGGTTCGCCGTTCGCCGGCGGACTGCGCTCACGCAGCCGCGCTGCTTCCGGCGACGCGCGCCTGCCGCTGGTACAGCACCATCGACAGCGCGACGCCCGCGGCGGCGGCCACCGCCGCGAACAAGAACACCTGCGGATAGCCGAACGCGCCTGCGACGTAGCCGGCCAGCGGCCCCGTGATGCCGAGCGACAGGTCGAGAAACACCGAATACGCGGACAGCGCCGCGCCGCGGCTCGCGGGCGGCACGAGCGCGACCGCCTCGACGCCGAGCGCCGGAAAGATCAGCGCGAAGCCGAAGCCCGTCAGCGCCGCGCCGACGAGCGCGACGTGCGGCACCGGCGCGAGCCACAGCAGCACGAGGCCCGAGCATTCGAACGCGAACGACACGATCGCGACGCGGAAGCCGCCGTAGGTCTTGATCGTGTTCGCGAACAGCAGCCGTGCGCCGATGAACAGCGTGCCGAACACGGTCAGCGACAGCGCGGCGTTCGGCCAGTGGCGCGCCGCGTAGTACAGCGTGACGAACGTCGCGATCGAGCCGAAGCCGGCCGAGCCGAGCGCGAGGCCGAGCCCGTGCGGCAGCACACGCGTGAACACGCTCGCGTACGACATCCGTTCGCCATGCACGACCGGCACCGCATCGATCAGCCGCGCCAGGTAGTAGCCGAGCGCGGCGAGCGCGATCACGATCACGCCGATCAGCGCCGGGTTCAGCGCATGCGCGATCGCGACGCCGACCGGCGCGCCGAGCGCGAGCGCGCCGTAGGTCGCGATGCCGTTCCACGAAATCACCTTCGCGTTGTGCGCGACACCGACGCGGCCGATCCCCCACAGGATCGCGCCGGTGCCGCACAGGCTCTCGCCGACGCCGAGCACGAGCCGGCTCGCGACCAGCAGCACGAGGCTCGCGGCCGGCCAGCGCGCAAGCAGCAGCGCGACGAGCAGCAGCACGCCCGACGCGCCGCAGCCGATCAGCCCGCGCAGTACCGTCTGCTTCGGGCCGAGCGTGTCCGCGAACCGCCCGGCGAGCGGCCGCGACGCGAGCGTCGCGAAGTACTGCACGCTGATCGCCGCGCCCGCGACGATCGCCGAGAAGCCGAGCTCGTCGTGGACGAACCCCGGCAGCACCGCGAGCGGCAGGCCGATGGTCAGGTAGCAGATGAACGTGAAGCAGACGACGGACACGATTTGCAGCGTGACGGCAAATCCGCTGCGCGGCGTGGAGGGAGAATCGGTGGACATGGGGTCGGAACGGGTGAGCGAAACGGAACGGATTGCGGCGAAAAACGGAATCGGGATTTTCCCATGGAACCGGTTTTCCCGCAGGTACCATTTAGTTCATCGGAACCCGATTTCGCCGCGGCGGCGCGGCGTCCGCCGCCTGCCGACGTCCGCCGATAAAGGCGGTCCGCGCCGGCGCGCCCATATCGCCGCAGTTATATGGGCCGCATGCGCGATCGGCTATGGGTTGCAAAAATTGACGGTGATAGCGTGCAAACTGTCAGAGAAACGTCGGCCGTGCGCGCGTTCGCAGGCTGCCTTGCCCCCACTTGAAGAATGACAGAGACATGAGTGAGCCGATCCGCTTCTATCATCGTCACGCGATCCGCGAAGTCAGCGGCGCGGACGTCACCCGCACCGTGCTGCAGTATCTGCGCGAGGATGCGCATTGCACCGGCACCAAGGAGGGCTGTGCGGAAGGCGACTGCGGCGCGTGCACGGTCGTCGTCGGCGAGCTGACCGACGCCGGCACCGTCGCGTTCAAGGCGGTCAACGCGTGCATCCAGTTCCTGCCGACGCTCGACAGCAAGGCGCTGCTGACGGTCGAGGACCTGCGCCAGCCGGACGGCTCGCTGCATCCGGTGCAGCAGGCGATGGTCGACTGCCACGGGTCGCAATGCGGGTTCTGCACGCCAGGCTTCGTGATGTCGATGTGGGCGCTGTACGAGAAACATGGCCACGAGCGCTGCGGCAGCGGATGCGCGAACGCGAAGCACGTGCCGACGCGCACCGAGATCGCCGATGCGCTGACGGGCAATCTGTGCCGCTGCACCGGCTATCGGCCGATCGTCGACGCGGCGGTGCGGATGTTCGATGGCACCGGCGAAGGCGCTGCCGCCCAACGCGCGGCTGCCGAACCCGCCCCGTCGCACGTGCCGGCGGTCGATGCCGCCGCGCTTGCCCGCACGCTCGCGTCGCTCAAGCGCGACGACACGTTCGACTATACGGTCGGCGACGCGCGCTTCGCGGCGCCGCGCACGCTCGACGCGCTCGCCGCGCTGAAGGTCGCCCGCCCGGACGCGCGGCTTCTCGCCGGCAGCACCGACATCGGCCTGTGGGTCACGAAGCAGATGCGTCGGCTCGACGACCTGATCTACGTCGGCCAGATCGCCGAACTGCAGCGCATCGCGCGCAGCGACGACTGGATCGAGATCGGCGCGGGCGTGACCGTCGAGAACGCGTATGCGGCGCTCGTCGACGTCTATCCGGAACTGACCGAAATGTGGAAGCGCTTCGCGTCGCTGCCGATCCGCAATGCCGGCACGATCGGCGGCAACGTCGCGAACGGTTCGCCGATCGGCGATTCGATGCCGGGGCTGATCGCGCTCGGCGCGCGCGTCGTGCTGCGCGGCGGCGACACCGTGCGCGAGCTGCCGCTCGAAGCGCTCTACACCGGCTACCAGCAGAAGGACATGGCGCCGCACGAATTCGTCGTCGGCCTGAAGGTGCCGACTCGCAGCGGCGCGCGTGCGAACCTGCGGTTTCGCACATACAAGCTGTCGAAGCGCTTCGACTCCGACATCTCGGCCGTGTGCGCGGCGTTCGCGTTCATCGCGGACGGCGACACGGTACGCGAGCCGCGCATCGCGTTCGGCGGGATGGCCGCGACGCCGAAGCGCGCGACGCAAGCGGAAGCCGTGCTCGACGGCGCGCGCTGGGACGACGCGAGCGCGCAGGCTGCGATGCAGGCGCTCGAGCGCGACTATCAGCCGCTCACCGACATGCGCGCGACGAGCGCATATCGGCTCGATACCGCGAAGAACCTGATGTACCGCTTCTGGCTCGAGACGCGACCGCACGACCCGCTGCCGCCGCACGCGCTGAACGTGCGCGAAGTGGCTGCCGAAGCGGCGACCGGCGCGGCAACCGACGCGGCGCGCGTCTGACGACGGAGAACCCGAACATGAACCAGCAAGCAGAACCGTTCCTGAGCACCCTCGATCCGCAGGCCGACGCCGCGCAAGTCCACGTGTCGCGCGCGCACGAATCCGCGCACCTGCACGTGAGCGGGCGCGCGACCTACACCGACGACATTCCGCTCGTCGCCGGCACGCTGCACGCGGCGCTCGGATTGTCGGCGAAGCCGCACGCGCGGATCGTGTCGATGAACTTCGACGCGGTGCGCGCGACACCGGGCGTGGTCGCCGTGTTCACGGCCGACGACATCCCGGGCGTCAACGATTGCGGGCCGATCGTCCATGACGATCCGGTGCTCGCGCCGGGCATCGTCCAGTATGTCGGGCAGCCGATGTTCATCGTCGTCGCGACGTCGCACGACGTCGCGCGGCTCGCCGCGCGCCGTGCGCACGTCGAATACGAGGAACTGCCGGCGATCCTCACCGCGCAGGACGCGCGTCGCGCCGAGTCGTACGTGATCCCGCCGCTGAAGCTCGCGCGCGGCGACGCGGCCGCGCGGCTCGCCGCGGCGCCGCACCGCGAATCGGGCGAGATGCGGCTCGGCGGCCAGGAGCAGTTCTATCTCGAAGGGCAGATCGCGTATGCGGTGCCGAAGGACGACGACGGGATGCACGTGTACTGCTCGACGCAGCATCCGAGCGAGATGCAGCACGTCGTCGCGCACGTGCTCGGCGTCGCGTCGCACGACGTGCTGGTCGAATGCCGGCGGATGGGCGGCGGGTTCGGCGGCAAGGAATCGCAGTCGGGGCTGTTCGCGTGCTGCGCGGCGCTCGCCGCGTGGAAGCTGCTGTGTCCGGTGAAGCTGCGTCCGGACCGCGACGACGACATGATGATCACCGGCAAGCGGCACGACTTTCATTACCGCTTCGACGTCGGCTACGACGACGACGGCCGCATCGACGGCGTGTCGGTCGACATGACGTCGCGCTGCGGTTTTTCCGCCGACCTGTCGGGCCCGGTGATGACGCGCGCGGTATGCCATTTCGACAACGCGTACTGGCTGCCGGACGTCGCGATCGCCGGCTACTGCGGGAAGACGAACACGCAGTCGAACACAGCGTTTCGCGGCTTCGGCGGCCCGCAGGGCGCATTCGCGATCGAATACATCATCGACGACATCGCGCGCGCGCTCGGCCGCGATCCGCTCGACGTGCGCTACGCGAATCTGTACGGGAAGACGCAGCGCAACGTGACGCCTTACGGGCAGACGATCGAAGACAACGTGCTGCCCGAACTGCTCGCCGAGCTCGAGACGACGAGCGACTACCGCGCACGGCGCGAACGCGTGCGCGCATTCAACGCACGCAACGCGGTGCTGAAGAAGGGCATTGCGCTCACGCCGGTCAAGTTCGGCATCGCGTTCAACGTCACGCACTTCAACCAGGCCGGCGCGCTCGTGCACATCTACACCGACGGCTCGGTGCTCGTGAACCACGGCGGTACCGAGATGGGGCAGGGGCTGAACACGAAGGTCGCGCAGGTCGTCGCGCACGAGCTCGGCATCCGCTTCGACAGGATCCGCGTGACGGCGACCGACACGAGCAAGGTCGCGAACACGTCCGCGACCGCCGCGTCGACAGGCTCGGACCTGAACGGCAAGGCCGCGCAGGATGCTGCACGCCAGTTGCGCGAGCGGCTCGCGGCGTTCGCGGCGCAGCAGTTCGGCGACGGCAGCGTCGGCGCGGCCGACGTGAAGTTCGGTAACGACTTCGTGTGGATCGGCGCGAACGCGGTGCCGTTCGGCGAAGTCGTCGCGAAAGCGTATCTCGCGCGCGTGCAGCTGTGGTCCGACGGCTTCTACGCGACGCCGAAGCTGCACTGGGACCAGTCGAAGCTGCAGGGCCGGCCGTTCTACTACTACTCGTACGGCGCGGCCGTGTCGGAAGTCGTGATCGACACGCTGACGGGCGAGATGCGCACGCTGCGCGTCGATGCGCTGCACGATGTCGGCGCGTCGCTGAATCCGGCACTCGACATCGGGCAGGTCGAAGGCGCGTTCATCCAGGGGATGGGCTGGCTGACGACCGAGGAGCTGTGGTGGAACGCGGGCGGCAAGCTGATGACGCACGCGCCGTCCACGTACAAGATCCCGACCGTCAACGACACGCCGCCCGAGTTCAACGTGCGGCTGTTCGAGAACCGCAACGTCGAGGACAGCATCCATCGTTCGAAGGCGGTCGGCGAGCCGCCGCTGCTGCTGCCGTTCTCGGTGTTCTTCGCGGTGCGCGACGCGATCGCGGCGGTCGGCGACTATCGGGTCAATCCGCCGCTCGACGCGCCGGCCACCGGCGAGTCGATCCTGCGCGCGGTGCATGCGGTGCGCGCGGCGCGGGCAGGCTGACATGAGCGCGCGCGCCCGTTCGTCGACGCAATCTCCACGCGATCGCGCATCGTCCGCGCCATCCGCGCGTGCGGCTTCGCATGCGGAAGACGCCGGCGCGTACTGCGGCGAATGCGCGCCGGCCGACGCCGCGCCGTTCCCGCAAGGCACCGGCCGGCGCAACCGCGCGAGCGGCGCGGCCGCGCCGATGCACGTCGTGCTGTTCGGCGCGGGCCATGTCGGCCACGCGCTCGTCGCGCTGCTCGGCGCGCTGCCGTGCGTCGTGCAGTGGGTCGACACGCGCGACGAGCTGTTCCCGGACGAATGTCCGCCGAACGTGCAGCCGGAGCCGACCGACACGCCGGAGGCCGTCGTCGACGCGGCGCCGCCCGGCGCGTATTTCCTCGTGATGACGCACAACCATGCGCTCGACTTCGCGCTCGCCGCACGGATCATGCGGCGCCGCGACTTCGCGTACTTCGGAATGATCGGCTCGCGCACCAAGCGCGTGAAGTTCGAGCGCCGGCTCGTCGCGCGCGGCGTCGATCCGGCGCGGCTCGTCGACATGGTGTGCCCGATCGGCATCGCCGGTATCGTCGACAAGGCGCCGGCGTCGATCGCGGTGGCCGTCTGCGCGGAACTGCTGCAGGCGCGTTCCGGCATGCCGGTGGCCGGCGCGAAGGCGGTTGCTGCCGGACGCGCGCACGACGCCGTGCATGACGGGCGGTGACCGCACGAGCGGCTTGCGATCGCGGATTTCCGTTCTTGCGTACACTGCCCGGCATTGCGGCGTCGGGCCGCGCGTCTACGTGTACCCATCATGTCCGATCACCAGGTCTATCTCGACGCGCTCGATGCGAGCCTCGTCGCCATCGAGCGCTGGCTGTCCGGCGTCGACGCGACGCCCGCGACGCCCGCGGCGCTCGACGCGCTGCTCGCGCCTTTCTCCGCACACTTCACAATGATCGCGACCGACGGCCGCGCGCTCGATCGCGGCGGCCTGCATGCGCTGTTTGCGGCGCTCGCCGGCGCGAAGCCGGGGCTGCGCATCCTGCTGTCGGAGCGGCGCGTGATCGCGGCCGATGCGTCGCATGCGGTGCTCACCTATCGCGAAGCGCAGCATGCGGCACACGGCGAGCTGCCCGCGCGGCGCTCGACCGCGGTGTTCGAGCGCGACGCGCACGGGATCGTGCGCTGGGTTCATCTGCAGGAAACGTTCTGCGCCGCATGAGCGCGGTCGCGTCGCGCTCGTGCGCCGCGCGCCGTGTCGTAGCGCGTCAGCGCGTGCGGCGGCGTGCGGCCGTCAGTTCGTCCGACACGCTGCGCATCAGCGCGCACAGCCATGCGATGTCGGTCGGACGATCGGGCTGCGGATGCGTGAGCAGGTAGCTGCGGATACGTGGAAACGGCACCGGCGGCGGCACGACGACGAGCGGCAGCAATTGCGCGTAGTGCGTCGCGAAGCGGCGCGTCGTCGTGAAGATCAGGTCCGACTGCAGCAGCACCTGCGGGACGATCCCGAAGTACGGCAGCGTCGTCACGACGCGCCGCGCGACGCGTGCGCGCGCGAGCCCGATCTCGATCGCGTTGCGCTTGTCGCCGGTGTACGGCGTCGGCGCGACGTGCGCGGCCGACGCATACGCTTCGCGCGTGAGCGGCGCGTGCGCGAGCGGATGCGCGGCGCGCATCAGGCACACGACCGTGTCGGAGAACAGGTCCTGACGCGCGAACCGCGGATCGGGCTTCGGCCAGTTGCCGATCACGAGATCGAGCGCGCCCGATTCGAGCGCGCCTGCGTGGTCGAGCGCAGGATTCAGCGAATCGATTTCCAGATGCGCATGCGGCGCCGCGTCGCGAAAGCGCGCGATCAGCGTCGGCATGAAGAAATCGTTCAGATAGTCGGGCGCCGCGACGCGAAACGTGCGCCGCGCGGACGACGGGTCGAAGTCGCCGTGCGGCGTCGCGATGAAGTCGACTTCGCGCAGCGCGCGCGATGCGGCATCGAGCAGCGACGCGCCGTATTCGGTCGGCACCATGCCGGACTTGCCGCGCACGAGGATCGGGTCGTTCAGCATCTCGCGCAGCTTGCGCAGCGCGGTGCTGATGGCCGGCTGCGTCTGGTTCAGCCGCAGCGCGGTCTGCGTGACGCTGCGCTCGAGCAGCAGCGTGCGCAGCACGCGCACGAGCCAGATGTCGAGCGAGGCGGTACGGTCGTCGTCTTCCATCGATGCGGGGCGATTCGGGCGGAGTCGAGGGCGCGCTTGCGATTCGCAAACGGCCCTAACCTTACCGCAGCCGCGCGTTCGCGTGCGTGATACCGGCCATTACAGCGCGGCCATCACTGCGCGACCGTCACTGCGCCGTCATCACGCGCGGCCCTTCGGCAACGTGCTGATCCGCCTGACCTCGCTCGATTCGAGCCAGTTCGGCGTGCGCGCGCAGTACAGCACCATCGGCAGCGCATCCTCGCCCCAGAACAGCTGCCGGTTCATCCAGAACGTCGGTACGCCGAACACGCCGAGCGCGATCGCGTCGTCGGTGTTGCGGCGCAACTGCGCACTGGTTTCCTCGAACTCGATCAGCTCGTCGCCATGGCCGACGCCGACGCGTTCGCACAGCGCGGCGAAACCGTCGGGCGTCGACGGATCGTTGCCCTCGCGCCAGATGAAGCGGAACATCTCGAGCACGGTCGCGATGTCGGCGCGCGCCGCGATTGCGAGGCGCAGCGCCTTGTCAGAGTCGAACGGGTGCGCGGGCGGCATCTTGAAGCGAATGCCGAGCTGCTCCGCGCGAAACAGCGCATGGCGATACGTGAACACGCGCTTGGCCGGCACGTCGGCGGTCGGTCGCTGCCCCCAGTGGCGCTGCAGATCCGCGAGCGACACGGCGACGGGATTGAACGGCACGTCCGGCCATTTGTCGTGCTGCTCGAGCAGCAGGTAAGAGAACGGCGACACGAAGTCGAAGAACCAGGCGGGCTGGGCGGTATCGAGGCCGGTTGTCATGGCGATCTCCAGAGGGTGGGGCGTGCGGCGCCTGACGGCGGCCTCCATGTTACGCGGCGGCGCGCGCATGCAGCAATGATCGCGGATCGTCCGCTCACGCGGAACCGGGAGTCGCCCGAGTGGCGTCGTCGTCGGGCGCGGGCGTGGCTCCGGTGCGCACGGGTGCCGCCGCGCCTGCGCCGGGCCGGCCCGACGATCCGGCCGGCGCGGGTTGATCGTACGCGGTCAGCCGCTCGCGCACGAAACCGATGTGCTCGCGCAGCACGTAGAACTGTCCCGCATACGCGAGCGGCATCTTCATCCGGTTCACCGCTTCCTCGATGTCGTCGAGTTCGTCGAGCAGCTTCACGCGTTCGTCGGCCGTGTGTTCGCCGAGCGCGCGGCGCTCGAGCGCGATCAGCGCACCGTACCAGCGGTAGATGCGCGAGCGCACGCGCCAGCCGTACAGCGACGGCACGAGCCGCAGCCCGGGGATCAGTACGACGATCAGCGGCACGACCACGACCAGCAGCCGGTCGACGAGGCTCGCGACCCAGAACGGCAGCCGGCGGTACAGGAACGTCTTGCCCGACTTGTAGTAGCGCGCCGCGTCGTCGGACAGCGGGAAGCCGCGCGTGACCGGCGACGGGAATTCGCCCGCATGCTGCAGGATCGTCGCGTGACCGTGCACTTCGCGCGCGGCTTCGATCAGCAGGTCGGACAGCGCCGGATGCAGCGTGTCGCGCGCGACGAGTTCGATCGTCGGCGCGACCGTATGGATATCGGCCGGCGGCAGGTTGCGGCCGAGGTCGTAGACGCCCATCGGCAGCGTGATCGCGGTCAGGTACGGAAAGCGCCGCGCATATGCCTCGGCCTGCGTGAACGAGTACACGTGCACGCCCGGTGCGCGGAACAGCTTCGCCATCACCGGGATCTGCGTCGAGTCGCCGGACAGGAACGCCGCGTCGATCCGGCCGTCGAGCAGCGCGGTCGCGGCGTCCTCGCCGGCGGTCGGCAGCAGTGCGGTCGGGCCGCCCGGCACGATCCCGTTCATCTTCAGCAGCGCGAGGCTGAGCTCGCGCGCGCCGCTGCCCTCCGCGCCGAGCGCGAGCCGCTTGCCCTTGAAGTCGGACAGCCGCGCGACGACCGGCCCGCGGTACATGATCGCGAGCGGCACGTAGCCGATGCTGCCGAGCGACACGAGCGCGTCGTCGCGCTCTTTCGGGCCGATGCCGCTCTGCACGAAGCCGACGTCGACCGGCGCGTTCGGGTTCGACAGTCGCGCGAGGTTCTGTGCGGAGCCTTCCGACGATTCGACGTCGAGCGTCACGCCGTTCTTCGCGAGAATCGCCTTGTATTTCTGCGCGGCGTTCCAGTACGTGCTGCCCGGCGGGCCGGCCGAAATCACGAGCGTCGACGGCGGCGCGGGCTGGATCAGCTTGACCGCGATCCACACGGCCGCGCCGGCGAGCAGCACCGTCGGACCGATCGACAGTGCGAGGTCGCGCCACGACACCGCGACGAAGCGGGCGAGGATACGGCGCGGCGGGCGGGGACGGGCAGGTTTCATCGGGGGCGGCAGGTGACGCGGGCGTGACGCATCGACGACCGTCGCCGGCGCCGATGCGCGTTCTCGCGGCGATGGTAACCGGTTTCGCCGCGCATGCGCGAGCCGCGCGGCACGGCGCGAGCGTGGCGGGAAGGCCGCCGCTTCAAAAGCTTTGCGCTTCGGCGGGCGCTGGATTACATTGTGCGACGCAGCCGCGCCCGACTCGCGCGACCCGGCACCCGATCAGACCGGGCGCGTCCGGCCGGCGGCTGTCCGGCTAGGCCGGCCCGCTTTCGCGTGCGCCGGCTGCCGGCCCGTCTCGCCTCTCTCGCATCGCCGTGGAAATCATCGGCCGTTCCGCCCGTTCGCGCGCGGGCCGGCCGCCTTTGGGGGTTTGCGGCCGTACTGTGCACGGCCGTTCAGAAGTTACAAGGAGATAGCATGAAGTCGATCGTGTTGAGAGCGTTGGGTGTGGCGGCCGTCGCAGCTTGTCTGTCCGGCAGCGTGTATGCGCAGTCGAGCGAGCCGGCAGCGGCCGAGGCGCCGGCCGCCAGCACGCCGAAGGCCGCCGCGAAAAGCGCGAAGAAGGCGAACCGCAAGCTCGGCTACGCGGTGCGCAAGGCGATTACGAAGGCGGGCGGCATCGACGTGTCGAACCTCGTCGTGCGCTCGAAGGGCGGCGCGATCACGCTGGAGGGCACGGTGCCCGATCAGGCTCAGATCGACAAGGCGGAAGAGGCGGCGAAGAGCGTGAAGGGCGTGACGTCGGTCTCGAACAAGCTGACGGTCCAGCAGCAATGATGCCGGGCGGCGGCGCGTGAGCGCCGCCCGTGCCCGTACCCGCGCGGGCCCCGGCATGCCGGGGCCCGTTTGCGCTTCAGAGGCCGCATGCCGTGCGCGACACGGCCGCGGACCGATAACGATAGATCGAGACGGAGGGGCGGCAATGACGACGCACGGATGGGGCAGTCGGATTCTTCTCGGGATGGCGCTCACCGGGCTCGCGGTGCTCGGCGCCTGTAACGGCGACGAGTCGAGCGAGCACAACCGGTTGCCGGCTTTCGTGTCCGGCAGCGTGCGCACGACCGCCTACGACGGCGCGAGCGACGATCTGCTGACGGCCGGCCTCGGCAAGACCGGCCTCGCGAGTGCGACCGCGCCGGCCTTTGCGAATCCGTCGCGGCCGACGAGCGCCGAGCTGCGCCGTCTGGCGATCTGGTCGAACTACCGCGCGCTCGTCGACATGAGCGTGAATGGCGGCTACGGCCGCTTCTGGGGGCCGAACGTCGATCTCGACGGCAACGACACGCTCGGCGAAGGCAAGATCGCCGGCACCGAATATCTCGCGTACGCCGACGACGGCAGCGGCCGCAAGAACGTGACGCTGCTCGTGCAGGTGCCGGCCAGCTTCGATCCTGCGCAGCCGTGCATCGTCACCGCGACGTCGTCCGGTTCGCGCGGCGTGTACGGCGCGATCTCGGCGGCCGGCGAATGGGGGCTCAAGCGCGGCTGCGCGGTCGCCTACAACGACAAGGGCGGCGGCAACGGCGCGCAGGAGCTCGGCTCCGACACCGTCACGCTGATCGACGGCACGCTCGCGAACGCCGTGCTCGCCGGCAACGCGAGCCTCTTCACCGCCAACCTGACGAGCGGCGATCTCGCCGCGTTCAACAGCCGTTTCCCGAACCGCTACGCGTTCAAGCACGCGCATTCGCAGCAGAATCCGGAACAGGACTGGGGGCGCGCGACGCTGCAGGCCGTCGAATTCGCGTACTGGGCGCTGAACGAGCAGTTCGCGCCGCGCGTCGACGGCTCGCAGCGCGGCGTGCGCTATCGTGCGGGCGACATCACGACGATCGCCGCGTCGGTCAGCAACGGCGGCGGCGCGGCGCTCGCGGCGGCCGAGCAGGACACGCGCCGCTGGATCACGGCGGTCGTGGTCGGCGAGCCGCAGGTCAACGTGCGGATGGCGCCGAACGCTGTCGTGCGCACCGGCGGGCAGCCGGTGCCGTCGTTCGGCCGGCCGCTCGCCGACTACGCGACGCTCGCGAACCTGCTGCAGCCGTGCGCGGCCGCGGCGGCATCGCTTGCCGGCGAGCCTTATCTGAGCGCGCTGCCGGCCGCGACCACGCAGTCGATCCGGACGCAGCGCTGCGCGACGCTCGCCGCGGCCGGGCTCGTATCGGGTGCCGACACGCAAAGCCAGGCCGCGGACGCGCTCGCGCAACTGCATGCGGCCGGCTATCTGGCCGATTCCGACCTGCTGCACGCGGCGATGTGGGATTCGCAGGCGATTCCGGCGATTGCCGTCACTTATGCGAACGCTTACACGCGCTCGCGCGTGATCGACAACCTGTGCAATTTCAGCTTCGCGACGACGAACGCGGCCACCGGCGACGTCGCGCCGCCGGCCGCGTCGCCGATGCCGGCCGTGTTCGGTCTCGGCAACGGCGTGCCGCCGACGGCCGGCATCAACCTCGTGTTCAATACGGGCAACGGTGTCGATCACCGGCTCGCGACGCCGGACGCGAGCTTCGCGGGCGCGCTGTGTCTGCGGCAGCTGTGGACCAACGCCATGCTCGACATGCCGGCGAACGTCGACGCGGTGCGCGTGAACGCAAACCTGCAGGGCAAGCCCGCGATCATCGTGCAAGGCCGCAGCGACGCGCTGGTGCCGGTCAACCATGCGTCGCGCGCGTATGTCGCGCAGAACAGCATCAGCGAAGGCGTGCGCAGCCAGCTCGTGTTCTACGAGGTGACGAACGGACAGCACTTCGATGCGTTCCTGTCGGTTGCCGGTTTCGATACGCGCTACGTGCCGGTTCACTACTACGATCTGCAGGCGCTGAACCTGATGTGGCGCCACCTGAAGAACGGCGCGCCGCTGCCGCCGTCGCAGGTGATCCGCACGGTGGCGCGCGGCGGTACGCCGGGCGCCGCTCCGGCGCTGACGAGCGCGAACCTGCCGCCGATCTCGGCGTCGCCCGGCGCGAATGCGATCACCGTCGGCGCCGGCGCGATCGACGTGCCGCTCTGATCGCGCGCGACGTCTGTCCCGACAGCCGGACTTTTCGTCCGGCTTTTTTTGTTGCATGAAGGGGGGGATCCGGCCGCACTCGGCAGGCCGGCCGTGCCGTCGTCGGCTGACAGCCGCATCGCTGAGGCCGGTCGGACCGCTGCTTCGCCGCGCCGCGCGCAGGGCAGAGCGACGGAGCAACGTCGCGGGCGCGGCGCCGCAGCGCCGCCGGGCGCGCTTATGCGAGCACGAGCCGTACGCCGACCGCGACGAGCGTCGCGGCGAGCAGATTGCGCAGCAGCCGCTCCGGCGCGCGCGCCGACAGCACGCTGCCGAGCACGATGCCCGGCAGCGAGCCGAGCAGCAGCGACAGCAGCATCGACCAGTCGACCGAGCCGAGCAGCCAGTGACCCATCCCCGCGACGAGCGTGAGCGGCACCGCGTGCGCGATGTCGGAGCCGACGATGCGCGTCGTCGCGAGCGCCGGATACAGCAGCAGGAGCACGGTGACGCCGATCGCGCCGGCACCGACCGACGTCATCGACACCAGCACGCCGAGCACCGCGCCGGTCAGCACGGTCGACCACAGCGTGCGCGCGCGGCTCGGCGCGAGCGGATTGCGTGCGGCGAACGCGGCGAGCTGCGGGCGGAAGATCAGCGCGACCGACGTGAGCAGCAGCGCGACGCCGAGCACGAGCTGGATCAGCCGCGCAGTGCCCGGTGCGTTCAGCCCGTGCGAGTGCAGCACCCACAGCGTGACGGCCGCGGCCGGCACGCTGCCCGCCGCGAGCCGGCCCGTGATGCGCCAGTCGACCGAGCCTTTCAGCCCGTGCACGAGCGTGCCGGTCGCCTTGGTCGCCGCTGCGTACAGCAGGTCGGTGCCGACCGCCGTCGCCGGATGGACGCCGAACAGCAGCACGAGGATCGGCGTCATCAGCGAACCGCCGCCGACGCCGGTCAGGCCGACGAGGATGCCGACGAACAGGCCGGACAGGGAGTACAGCAGATCGATATGGGGAAGCGACATCGGAAGCGGACGGTTGTGCGGCGTTCGGCGGCGGCGCGTGGGTCAAAGTCCGACATTGTCGCAAAAGTGGCGGGTCGGTGTACGACTGCGTTAAAAATCGGCCGCAACGGCGCACCGGCCGGGCCGCGCGCCGGGTGAGACGGTCGTTCGAACTGGGACGCGACCCGCGACCTGCGACCGGCAACCGGCAACCGGCAACCGGCAACCGGCAACCGGCAACCCGCAACCCGCAACCCGCAACCCGCAACCCGCAACCCGCAACCCGCAACCCGCAACCCGCAACCCGCGCAATCAGTGCATCGCCTGCCCGACGCCCTCGACCGCGTTCTGCCGCCGGATGCGCAACGCGGCGGCGATCAGCGCGGCTGCCGCCGCAAACACGGCGCCGAACGCGAATGCGACGTGATAGCCGCCGTTCAGCGCGTCGACCGGTGCCGCCTGCGCGGCCGCGAGCGCATCGGTGCGCGCGGCCGCGAGGCTCGCGAGCACCGCGAGCCCGAGCGCGCCGCCCATCATGAACGCGGTGTTGACGATCCCCGACGCCAGCCCCGAGTCGGCCGGATCGACGTCGCTCATCGCGGCGAGCAGCACCGGATTGAACGCGACGCCCGCGCCGATTCCGAGCAGCGTCATGCCGGGCAGCACGTGCCACACGAAGCTGCCGTCGAGCGGCGCGCGCGAGAACAGCGCGAGCCCGCATGCGGCGATCAGCAGCCCGGCCGCGATCGGGCCGCGGATCCCGAAGCGCATCACGATCCGCGCGGACAGCCCGAGCGAGAACGCGGCCATGATCAGGTTCGCCGGCAGGAACGCGAGGCCGACCTGCAGCGGCCCGTAGCCCAGCACGCGCTGCATGTACAGCGCGGACAGAAAGAACCACGCGAACATCGCCGCTGCCCACAGCACGCCGATCGCGTTCGCGAGCGCGACGTTGCGCGCGGCGAACAGCGTGAGCGGCATCAGCGGATGCGCGACGCGCGACTCGATCGCGATGAACAGCGCAAGCAGCGCGGCGGCCGCGCCGAGCAGCGCGAGCGTTTGCGTCGACAGCCAGCCGGCCTCGTTGCCGCCGACGATTCCGTAGACCGCGAGCATCAGCGACGCGGTGACCGCGATCGCGCCCGCGACGTCGAGCCGTGCGGTGCCGGCCGGCGCGCGCATGCGCGGCAGCAGCGCGACGCACAGCGCGTAGACCGCGATGCCGATCGGCAGATTGACGAGGAAGATCCAGTGCCACGACAGCGTACTCGTCAGCAGCCCGCCGAGCAGTACGCCGATGCTGCCGCCGCCTGCGCAGACGAAGCCGTAGACGCCCATCGCGCGTGCGCGCTCGCCGGGCTCGGTGAACAGGTTCATGATCAGCGACAGCGACACGGCCGACACGATCGCGCCGCCGAAGCCCTGCGTCGCGCGCGCGGCGATCAGCATCGTCTGCGACTGCGCGACGCCGCATGCAAGCGACGCGAGCGTGAACAATACGAGACCCGCGAGGAACATGCGCCGCTGTCCGTACAGGTCGCCGAGCCGGCCGCCGAGCAGCAGGCAGCCGCCGAACGTCAGCAGATACGCGTTGACGACCCATACGAGGGCCGTTTCGCTGAAGTGGAGATCGGTGCCGATCGACGGAAGCGCGACGTTCACGATCGTGCTGTCGAGCACGATCATCAGCACGCCGAGGCAGAGGACCAGCAACGCGTACCAGCGCTTTTCGCCGTGAATGCCGTGGGTCATGGGCTTGCAGCCTTCTGATAGTTATTTGAAAGGCTGCATTGTAGACGGCAACCGCGCGCGCTTCCTGCCGGTTTGTGGCAGCAGCGTCGCGTAGTGGCGGCGTGCGTGGCGCGCGATGGGCGTGACGCCGGTTGTCGCGGTGAGGGCGGTGCGTGGGTGCTGCCGCGCAGCCGCTCAGTTCCCCGGCCGATGCGTCGGCAGTTCGCACCCGTCGGGACCGCAGGCCGCCGCGTCGCTGCCCGCGATGTCGACGATGCCGCCGTCGCGCCACGCGCGATCGAGCGCCTGCGCGAACACGTCGGCCGGCTGCGCGCCCGACACCGCGTAGCGGCCGCCGAACACGAACAGCGGCACGCCGCGTCCGCCGATCCGTTCGGCCTGCGCGATGTCGGCTTCGACGTCGTCGCGATACGCGTCGCTGCTCAGCACCGCTTCGACTGCCGAGCGCTCGAGGCCGGCCTCGAGCGCGAAACCGGTCAATGCGGCGCGATCGAACAGCGACCCGTGTTCGCTGAAATACGCGCGATACAGGCGCTCGGTCAGCGCATGCGCGCGGCCCGTCGTTTGCGCGAGCTTCACGAGCCGGTGGCCGTCGAGCGTATCGCCGACCAGCGTGCCGGGCAGATCGTAGTGCAGCCCGACGCTCGCGGCCGCATCGGTCGCCTGGCTCAGCATCTGCGCGACCTGTGCGGCGGACATCCGGTACTTGTGCGCGAGCATCGCCTCGACCGGCTCGACGGGCTGGCCGGGCATCAATCGGTACGCGCGCAGCACGACATCGACGTGGTCCGCGTGCGCGAACGCGGCAAGCGCTTCGTCGAAGCGACGCTTGCCGATCCAGCACCACGGACAGATCAGGTCGGACCAGATTTCGACGGTCAGCGTCGGGCGGGCGGTCTGGGCAGAAGTAGTCGGCATCGGAACGCGCGATCAGGCTCGGGAAAAATGTAACCGCGACTATATCACTTCGCCGCGCTCCGCCGCGCCGTGCCGCTCTTCAAGCGCGTATCTCGCGGTGCCCGCCGCCGTCGAGAACGGCTTACGCGTCGCCCCGCGTCTCCTTCAACTGCTTCAGATGCTTGTAGACCGTCGCGCGTCCCATCCCGAGCACGTTCGCGACGTAGTTCGCCGCGCTCTTGCCGCGAAACGCGCCTTCCGCGTACAGCGCTTCGACGAGCTCGCGCCGATGCTCGCGCGTGAGCCCGTTCAGCCCCACCTGCCGCTCGCGCAGCCAGCCGTGCAGGAACGTGTTGATGCGCTCCTGCCAGTCGTCGCGGAACAGCTCGTCCGGCTGCGCGACGACGCCCGCGCCCTTGATGAACAGATCGAGCGTCGCACGCACGTCGTCGAACACCGCGATGTTGAAGTTGATGCACATCATCCCGGCCGGACGGCCTTCGTCGTCGAACAGCACGTTGCTCACGCAACGCATCCGGCGGCCGTCCCAGTTCAGCTTCTCGTACGGGCCGATCACGCGCTCGCGCGCCGAATGGTCGATTTCCTCGAGCGCGGAATCGTCGCCGACCTCGCGCTTCGACAGGTTGTTTGCGAGATACAGCACGGTCTGGTCGTGCAGATCGTGGATCACGACTTCCGCATACGGAAAGAACAGCGCCGCGATGCCGTCGGCGATCGGCGCATAGCGGGTGAGCAGCAGGTCTTTGACGGGGGATTGCTTCTTGCGCATCGGAATCGCCATCTCGGGTGAACGGATGCCGGGCCGCGCATCGGCGCGCCGCGCCGGTGTCCCGGCGGCCGGCATGTCCGCGCGCCTGCGCGCGGCTGCCGCGGCAGTTGCGCCATTGTATCGGCCCCGCGTGCGCGCGCCGTTCATGCGCGACTCAGATGCGTGTACAGCGCGTATGCGATTGCGATGTCCTCGAGCCCGAGGCCGATCGAGCGGAAGAACGCGTGACGCGTGCGCGACGGCGCGGCGCACGTGCCGGCGACGAGCGCGGGCAGATCGCCGACGATCCGCTCGGGCGTCCAGCCGTGCTCGGCCGCGGCGATCAGCATGTCGCCGGCGCTTGCCGGCGTCGTGTGCCGGTAGTCGCAGTACACGTCCATGTCGGGCAGCCACGCGGGCGGGATTTCGTGTGCGCGCGCAACGTTCGTGCTGATCGACGTGACGAGCGCCGGCCGCGTCAGCATTCCGTCGTCGAGCACGGGCGTGCCCGACGACGTGCACAGCATCACGACGTCCGCGTCGCGCACGCATGCTTCGACGCTGTCGGCCGGCCGCGCGCGCGAGTCGATTCGTGCGAGCGTCGCCTGCAGCGCCGCATCGCCGGCGAGCGCGGGCGAATGAACGCTGATCGACGCCCAGTCGCGCAGCGCCGCCGCGTGTCGCAGATGCGCGAGCCCGACCGCGCCCGTGCCGACGATCGCGAGACGACGCGCGTCGCGACGCGCGAGGCAGTCGACGGCGAGCGCCGTCGTGCCGGCCGTTCGTTCGACCGTCAGCAGGCCCGCGTCGCACCACATCAGCGGCTGGCCGGTGTGCATCGACATCAGTGCGGTCCACGCGGTGACGATCGGCTTTGCGTCGGGCCGGCCGCTGTGCGCGATGTAGGGCGACAGCTTCGCGCCGAACACCTGCTCGTCGGCGAGCGCGCCGAGATACGTGATGAAGTCGCCGGCCTGGTCGGGGAACAGCGTGAGCGTTTGCGGCGGCTGCACCGCGCGCGCCGACGCGAGCGACGCGAACATGCGACGCAGCGTGCCGAGCACGTCGAGCGACGGCAGCGCCGCGCGCACCGCGGCTTCATCGACGGTGAGCGGCAGCAGCGGGGCGGGTTGGGTCATGAGGACATCTCCGGTCGAGGGCGGGACGCGACGGTCTCGCGACGCGGCGTCCGGCAGTGTTTGGATAGTGGACTGAAAGTCTAATATAGACAAAGAAAGTTCTGTCGGTTTTTATTTTTGGGGCGCGATAACGTCGCCGCGAATTCAGGATTTGTCGATAAATCAGCGGGTTATATGGCTTTTACTAACCTCTGACGCACGGCAACGGTGCAGACATTATCGTATCCCCTATAGTCCATCGTAGACTTTGAGTCTATATTTTCGCGTGCCGGCTCACGCGTCGCCGTGCGGCCGCTCTTCATCGCCTCAACCGGGAAGGACCCGTCATGAACTGGAAGCTTTCTTTGTGCGCCGCTGCGGCGCTCGCATGCGCGGCCGTCACGGCCCACGCGGAACAGACCACGTTGCGCTTCGGGATCGAAGCCGCCTATCCGCCGTTCGAGAGCAAGACGCCGGCCGGTCAGCTGCAGGGCTTCGACGTCGACATCGGCAACGCGGTGTGCGCGAAGCTGAACATGAAATGCGTGTGGGTGGAGAACGCGTTCGACGGCCTGATCCCGGCGCTGCAGGCCCGCAAGTTCGACGTGATCAACTCGGCGATGAACATCACCGCGAAGCGCAAGCAGAGCATCGATTTCACGCCGGCCATCTACGTCGTGCCGATCGTGATGATCGCGCGGCGCGGCTCGCCGCTGCGCCCCGATGCCGCGAGCCTGCGCGGCAAGCACGTCGGCGTGCTGCAGGGGGCGTCGCAGGAGGATTTCCTGAAGGCGCACTGGGCGAATGCGGGTGTGTCGGTCGTGTCGTATCAGGATCAGGACCAGATCTATGCCGATCTCGTCGCGGGCCGGCTCGATGCGGCCGTGCAGGAAGCACAGACCGCGCAGGACGGCTTCCTCGACAAGCCGGCCGGCCGCGACTATCAGATCGTCGGCGAGCCGCTGAAGGATCCGGCGACGCTCGGCGAAGGCACCGGCTTTGGCCTGCGCAAGGGCGACGGCGCGCTGCGCGCGAAGGTCGTCGGCGCACTCGACGCGCTGAAGAAGGACGGCACGCTGAGCGCGCTGTCGCAGAAGTACTTCAAGCGCGACATCATCGCGAAGTAACTACGGACGCGATTGCGCGCCGGCCGTGCGCGGCCGGCATGCGTCGCGTCGACTCTCGACGCAGTACGGGCAAGCATGGATTTCGACGTCATCGTTCTGGGAGCCGGCATCGTCGGCGTATCGTCGGCGCTGCATCTGCAGGATCGCGGGCTGCGCGTCGCGCTCGTCGACCGGCGCGGGCCCGGCGAGGAAACCAGCCACGGCAACGCGGGGCTGATCGAGCGCTCGTCGGTCGTGCCGTACGCATTTCCGCGCCGGTTCGGCACGCTGCTGCGCTACGCGCGCAATCGCTCGGTCGATCTCTATTGGGACTACCGCGCGTTGCCCGCGTACGCGGGCTGGCTCGCCCGGTTCTGGCGGGAATCGTCGCCGCAGCGGCTCGCGGCCGCGGCGCGCGACATGCTGCCGCTCGTCGCGGCGAGCGTCGTCGAGCACGACGCGCTGCTCGCGCGCACCGACGCGCAGCCGCTCGTGCACGACGGCGGCTGGATCGAGGCGTTTCGTTCGCCGGCGCTGTTCGACGCGGAAGCGCGCGCGCAGCAGCGCGTCGCCGACGCGCACGGACTGCGGATGACCGTGCTCGACGCGCGCGCGCTGCGCGAGCGCGAACCCGGCATCGGCGACGCGTTTTGCGGCGCGTTCCACTGGCAGGACCCGAAGACCGTGTCGAATCCCGGTGGACTGACGAAGGCGTACGCGCGGCTCTTCGAGCGCGAAGGCGGCGCGTTCGCGCATGGCGACGCGACGACGCTCGCGCAGGTGCGCGACGGCTGGCAGGTCGTCACCGAGCACGGGCCGATTGCCGCACGCGCGGCCGTCGTCGCGCTCGGGCCGTGGTCCGATCGCGCGTTCGCGCCGCTCGGCTACCGGATTCCGCTGCGCGTGAAGCGCGGCTATCACATGCACTACCGGCCGACGCGCACGCCGCTGAACGTGCCCGTGTGCGATACCGAGCAGGGGTTCGTCGTCGCGCCGATGGACGGCGGGCGACTGCGATTGACGACCGGCGTCGAGATCGCGCTGCGCGACGCGCCGCCGACCGGCGTGCAGCTCGCGCGCGCGGAGCCGCTGGCACGCGATGCGTTCGGGATCGGCGAACGGCTCGACGCGGCGCCGTGGCTCGGGATGCGGCCGTGCACGCCGGACATGCGGCCGGTAATCGGACCCGCGCCGCGCCATCGCGGGCTGTGGTTCGCATTCGGCCATTGCCATCACGGGCTGACGCTCGGCCCCGTGACCGGGCGCCTGCTCGCCGAAATGATGACCGGCGCGCCGACCTGCATCGATCCTCACCCTTATCGTCCGGCGCGATTCAGCTGAGCGGCCGGGCCGCGATGCGCGTGGAGAGCGGTCTGGCGGGCGGCGGCAATCCGGCCGGTGCGCTCGCCGTTGTGCTGGGCTCGGTGACGAGGGCGCTCGGCGGCGCGGTCGCCGCTGTCGCCGCTGTCGCCGAACGAACGGCTCGCTCGCAGCCTTCGCCGAACACGGCGATGCGGCATTCATCATTCAAATGGAATAACGGCCGGTTCCCGCTCGTTTACGTGCCGAGTCGCGGCAATGCAGCGCGGCGGGATCGCGGTCGCGGCGAAACCGGCCATCCCGTCTCGCGGCAGTCGATCGCGATGCCACGAAACGGAGAACGGGAATGAAAAGAATCGCATTCGCTGCAGCGCTGCTGGCGGCCATCGCGCGTCCGGCGGCCGCGGAGCCGCCGCAAATCGCCGACGGCAAGCTGGTCGACGAGCACCACATGACGTTGTACGTGTTCGACCGCGATGCGCCGGGCAAGAGCGCGTGCAGCGGCACGTGCGCGACGAACTGGCCGCCGGCGCTCGCCGATGCGTACGACAAGCCGTCGGGCGCATGGAGCGTCGTCACGCGCGACGACGGCAAGTTGCAATGGGCGTACCGTGAACGTCCGCTGTATCGTTGGAAGATGGATCAGAAGGCCGGCGACGCGGGCGGCGACGGAGTCGGCGGCATCTGGCACGTCGCGCGCCCGTGAAGCGGCGACGATGCGCGAGGCATCCGGATGAGCTACGAATCGGACCTGCTGGTGTGGCTGCCGCATCTGACGCGGTATGCGCGCGCGTTGACGGGTGACCGGGCGTGGGCGGACGACCTCGTGCAGGATACGCTCGAGCGCGCGCTGAACCGTCCGCCGCGCGACCGCGGCAATCTGCGCGCGTGGCTGTTGACGCTGCTGCGTCATCGCTTCGTCGACCAGCTGCGTGCGCGTCGCGAGATCGCGGTCGACGACGCGACGGCGCCGTGGCAGACGATGGCCGCGCCGGCGGGCGAAGTCGGCGGGCTGACGTTGCGCGACGTGCAGCGCGCGCTGTACCGGCTGCCCGTCGAGCAGCGCGAGGTGCTGCTGCTCGTCGCGCTCGAGGAGCTGAGCTACCGCGACGCCGCGCAGGTACTCGGCGTGCCGGTCGGAACGGTGATGTCGCGGCTGTCGCGGGCACGCGAGCAGATGCGCGCGCTACTGTCCGGCGAGCCGTCCGCGCACGGCACGGCCGCGCTACGGGTGATCGGGAAGACATGATGAACGATCCGCGCAAACCTTCGGACGACCGGAACGACGACGCGTCGGCGCAGTTGCTGTCCGCGCTGCTCGACGGCGAGCTGTCCGGGCACGAGCAGTGCGAAGTGCACGAGCGGCTCGCGGCCGATCCGCGCGAAGCCGAGCGGCTCGCGCACTACCGCGCGCAGCGCGACGCGCTGCGCGCATTGTTCCCGTTGCCGGGCGCCGCGCCGGCACTGTTCGTGCAGCCGCGCGCGCCGCGCCGGCGCGGCTTCGCGTACGCGCTCGCGGGGCTCGCGGCCGGGCTGCTGATCGGCGTCGCGCTGCACGCGGGATGGACGGCGCTCGCCGGCGAACCGGCGTTCGCCGAGCGCGCCGATGCCGCGTATGCGGTGTACGCGGCCGAGCGCGAGCATCCGGTCGACGTCGACGCGCGCGATCCCGAGCGCCTCGCCGCATGGCTGTCGTCGCGTATCGGCCGCCCGGTGCGTGCGCCGTCGCTCGACGAATACGGCTACGCGCTGATCGGCGGCCGGCTGCTGCCCGGCGATGCGGGCCCGGCCGCGCAGCTGATGTACCAGCGCGCCAACGGCGAGCGCGTGACGCTCTACATGACCGCGTACGACGCGCGCCGCCTCGCGCCGCGGTCGATGTCGGCCGACGGCCGTTACACGTACTTCTGGTCGGATCGCGGCATGGGTTATGCGCTGTCCGGTCGCGGCGACGAGCGGCGCTTGCGCGAGCTCGCGATCGACGCATGCGGCGCGCTCGGCGGACCGGCCGACGCGTGGAAGGGATGACGCGTGGAAGGGGATCACGCGCGCGGCTTGCACACGGAGCGGACGATGAAGACGATGGCGATGATCGCGGCGACCCTCGTCGCAACGGGCACCGGTCTTGCGCAGACGGACGACGGCGCGGCGCTGCGCGTGCCGATCGACGCGGACGGCGTGCAACGCGTGACGATCGTCGGCGGCAGCTACTTTTTTCGTCCGAACCATGTCGTCGTGACGGCGCACGCGCCGGTCGAGCTGACGGTATCGTCGCAGCCGGGGATCGTGCCGCACAGTTTCGAGATCGATGCGCCGCAGGCCGGCATCGACGTGCGCACCGAGCTCGGCACGACGCCGAAGACGTTCCGCTTCACGCCGTCGCAGCCGGGCCGGTTCGCCTACTATTGCACGCATCGGCTGCCGTTCTTCGGCAGCCATCGCGAACGCGGGATGGAAGGCGTGCTCGACGTCGAGGCCGCGCCGTGATTGCCGCGTTGCTGGCCGCGAGCCTGATAGGAGCGAGCATGACAGCCGACCCCGTGACCGTCGCGCAGACGCACTTCGACCAGGTCCGCTCGTATCGCGCGACGATCCGCTCGTCGGCGAGGAGCGGCGAGCGCACTGAGATCCGCTACGCGTACCTGAAACCGGGCTTCGTGCGAATGGATTTCGTGTCGCCGCATCGCGGCGCGGTGCTCGCGTACGATCCCGGCGACGGCAAGGTGCGGCTGCGTCCGTTCGGCGTGCACGCGCCGCCCGCGCTGACGCTGTCGCCGACGAATCCGCTCGTGCGCGACCGCAGCGGCCATCGCGTCGACCGCTCGGACGTCGGCGAGCTGCTGCGCAACGTCCATGCGTTGCAGCAGGGCGGCGCGACGGTGACCGAAGGCGAGGAGACCGTCGGCGGCCGGACCGCGCTGCGCGTGTCGGTGACGGGCGCGCCCGCGCACGCGATCGACGGCGTGCATCGCTACCGGCTGTGGCTGGACGCCGAGGACGGCTTCCCGTTGAAAGTAGTGAGCTTCTCGGACGACAACGACGAGCCGCTCGAAACCGTGACGCTCGACGACATCGAGATCGACGTCACGTTTCCCGAGCGTTTTTTTGCCCCCTGATTTCACGCTGCCGACTGGCGCGCCGGAGGCTGCATGGCGGAATACCGGTTCTCGACGATCTGGCGCGTCGACGCGCCGCTCGCGGCCGTCTGGGACGCGATCTATCAGGTCGACCGCTGGCCCGACTGGTGGAAAGGCTCGGTGCGAACCGTCGAGCTCGAGCCCGGCGATGCGCGCGGCGTCGGCGCGCTGCACCGGTATACATGGAAGGGCGCGCTGCCGTACCGGCTGACGTTCGACATGCGCGTGCTGCGCGTCGACCCGCCGCACGTACTCGAAGGCCGCGCGCTCGGCGCGATCGAAGGCGACGGATGCTGGTCGTTCGTCGCGCAAGGCGCACGCACGGTCGTGCGTTACGACTGGGACATCCGCACGCGCGAGCGCTGGATGAACTGGCTGGAGCCGGTCGCGCGCCCGCTGTTCAAATGGAATCACGACGTCGTGATGCGCGACGGCGCCAAAGGGCTCGCGCGCCTGCTCGGCGCGACGGTCGAGACGGACGGCCGCGTGTTCCAGCCGCTCGACGGCTGCGCGGAGACGTGACGGCTGCTATCGGAACGCGCCGGACAGCCCGCGGCGTATGCGTGCGCGTTTTTTGACCCGATGACGAATGTTGCGGAACTCGCCACACGTGTCGTGTCAAACCGGGCTACGGCGATCGGGAAATCCCGTATCGCGTCGGTCGCTGTTCGACGAGTGGCGCCCATATCACATTGTTTTTAAACGATTTGTGTCTTGTCTTCCCGCCTTTTTCGTCCGTTCGGCCAGCCGAAAAAACGCGCCGATTCCCTTCTTGAATTTGTCAAAACCCGTCCATATAATTAGCACTCGCTGCACGAGAGTGCTAACAATTCTCTGCCGGGCGACCCGCCGGGCAGATTCCCTAAGCGTTCTTCAATCTCAGTCAAGAGAGGAGTGAATATGAACCTTCGTCCTTTGCACGATCGCGTGATCGTCAAGCGCCTGGATCAGGAAACCAAGACCGCCTCGGGCATTGTTATCCCCGACGCGGCTGCCGAGAAGCCGGATCAAGGCGAAGTCCTGGCCGTGGGCCCGGGCAAGCGCGACGACAAGGGCGCCCCGATCGCACTCGACGTGAAGGTCGGCGATCGCGTGCTGTTCGGCAAGTATGCGGGCCAGACCGTGAAGGTCGACGGTCAGGAACTGCTGGTCATGCGCGAAGAAGACATCATGGCCGTGGTCAACGCCAAGTAAGCGTCCACTGACGGTACATATTCCCAAGAATTCAAGGAGTTAGAAGATGGCAGCTAAAGACGTCGTATTCGGCGATTCCGCCCGCGCGAAGATGGTCGAAGGCGTGAACATTCTCGCCAACGCAGTGAAGGTCACGCTGGGTCCGAAGGGCCGCAACGTGGTGCTCGAGCGCAGCTTCGGCGGCCCGACGGTCACGAAGGACGGTGTGTCGGTCGCGAAGGAAATCGAGCTGAAGGACAAGCTCCAGAACATGGGCGCGCAAATGGTCAAGGAAGTCGCTTCCAAGACCAGCGACAACGCAGGCGACGGCACGACGACGGCAACCGTCCTCGCGCAATCGATCGTCCGCGAAGGCATGAAGTACGTCGCATCGGGCATGAACCCGATGGACCTGAAGCGCGGTATCGACAAGGCCGTTGCAGCTGCCGTCGAAGAGCTGAAGAAGATCAGCAAGCCGTGCACGACGAACAAGGAAATCGCGCAAGTCGGCGCGATCTCGGCGAACAGCGATTCGTCGATCGGCGATCGCATCGCTGAAGCGATGGACAAGGTCGGCAAGGAAGGCGTGATCACCGTCGAAGACGGCAAGTCGCTCGCCGACGAGCTCGACGTCGTCGAAGGTATGCAGTTCGACCGCGGCTACCTGTCGCCGTACTTCATCAACAATCCGGACAAGCAAGTCGCCGTCCTCGAGAACCCGTTCGTGCTGCTGCACGACAAGAAGGTGTCGAACATCCGCGATCTGCTGCCGGTGCTCGAACAAGTCGCGAAGGCCGGCCGCCCGCTGCTGATCATCGCTGAAGACGTCGAAGGCGAAGCGCTCGCGACGCTGGTCGTCAACAACATCCGCGGCATCCTGAAGACCGTTGCGGTCAAGGCGCCGGGCTTCGGCGATCGTCGCAAGGCGATGCTGGAAGACATCGCGATCCTGACCGGCGGCCAGGTCATCGCGGAAGAAACCGGCCTGACGCTCGAGAAGGCGACGCTGGCAGAACTGGGCCAGGCGAAGCGCATCGAAGTGGGCAAGGAAAACACGACGATCATCGACGGCGCAGGCGAAGCTGCGAACATCGAAGCGCGCGTGAAGCAGATCCGCACGCAGATCGAGGAAGCGACGTCGGACTACGACCGCGAAAAGCTGCAGGAGCGCGTGGCGAAGCTGGCCGGCGGCGTGGCAGTGATCAAGGTCGGCGCTGCGACCGAAGTCGAAATGAAGGAAAAGAAGGCACGCGTCGAAGACGCGCTGCACGCAACCCGCGCTGCCGTTGAAGAAGGCATCGTCCCGGGCGGCGGCGTCGCGCTGATCCGTGCACGCACCGCAATCGCGTCGCTGACCGGCGCGAACGCCGACCAGAACGCCGGCATCAAGATCGTGCTGCGCGCAATGGAAGAGCCGCTGCGCCAGATCGTCACGAACGGCGGCGAAGAAGCGAGCGTCGTGGTCGCGGCAGTTGCTGCAGGCAAGGGCAACTACGGCTACAACGCAGCGACCGGCGAGTACGTCGACATGGTCGAAGCCGGCGTGGTCGATCCGACGAAGGTCACGCGTACCGCGCTGCAGAACGCAGCTTCGGTTGCAGGCCTGCTGCTGACGACGGACGCAGCCGTTGCAGAACTGCCGAAGGAAGATGCACCGATGCCGGGCGGCATGCCGGGCGGCATGGGCGGCATGGGCATGGACATGTAATCGACTTCGGTCGATGAGGTCCGGAACGCGCAGCGATGCGCGTTCCAGCCAAAGAAAAAGACCCGCAGCGATGCGGGTCTTTTTTATTTGCGCGCGACCACGTGCGAGATCGGCTTCTACTTCAGTGCAGTGGCAAATCCGATACTGCATTGCGCAATTTACGCATCGACATCCGACGCGGGCCATCGCCGATGACCGGCAACGACAAGGCGACGCGATGTACTGCCTTCGATATGGTCTCCGCCGCGCTTCAATGCCGACGCGACGTCCTCGGCACCGGTTCGGCCGCCACGGCCGGCGGCGCGTCGCGATCGTCGTTGCTGCGCGCCCAGAAGAACCGATCCGGCAGATACGCACCCATTCCGGGCCGGAACGCGTCGCGTGCCGCCTGATACAGATACTCCTGCGCTTCGCGCACCGCCTCGGGCGGCTCCTGGCCGTTCGCGAGCAGCGCGGCGATCGCCGCGCCGAGCGTGTCGGTGATGCCCATCAGCCGATGCGGCGAGCGATCCCACATGTCTTCGCGCAACTGGCCTTCCTCGCCGTACAGCGTGTTCACGAGCCGATGCGAGCCCGTCTCCGACGACAAGATGTACTCGCAACCCTGCGACAGCAGGTGCGACACGGCGGCGTCGAGATTCGGCGCCTCGGCGTCGCCGTCCGGCTGCGCGAGCGCGATCAGCGTCGCGTGGTCGGCGACGAGCAGCGTCGTCTGCGGCGCGAGCAGGTCGGCGATCGATTCGCGCAAGTCGTCGGCGGCGAGCACGTGCTCGTCGTCCAGCGTGAAATCCGGCGCGAGCACGAGCGGCACGCCGTCGTAGTCGGCGACGACTTCGGCGATCGCGCTGACGACTTCCGCGCGCGTGGCCGCGCCGATCTTGAACGCGGCGACCGGCATGTCCTCGAGCAGCATGCGCGCCTGGGCCGCGACGACGTCGGGATCGAGGCCGGTGACCTCGTCGCACGCGGCCGAGTCGCGCACGGTGTAGCCCGTCAAGACGGACACGCCGTGGCAGCCCATGCTCGCCAGGGTCATCAGATCGGCTTGGAGGCCGGAGCCGCCGGTGGGATCGGACAGGCCGAAGGTGAGGACGATCGGAGGGGCGTTGCTGGACATGTGGAAATGGGGCAAGAAAAAACGGGAAAACGACGAAAAGGCGGACGACGAGGCGAAATGGGCGTTTTTTGGCTCCGTGTTGCCCCGCAGGCCGCACTTTGCAGCCATTATGCGGCGGAATTCCGGGCGGCACGACGGATTTTTTAGCGCGGCGCAACGTAGTTGCCGCCCTCCAGCGCGATTGCTAGGCAGTCCGGCCCCGACACGGTACCATCATGGCTCCCGAATCTACCGACTTTCCCGACGCGGCTTAAGATGGAATACAAGAGCTGGATGTGCCTGATTTGTGGCTGGATTTACGACGAAGAAGCCGGGCTGCCCGACGAAGGCATCGCCGCGGGCACGCGCTGGGAAGACGTCCCGATCAATTGGACGTGTCCGGAATGCGGCGCTCGCAAGGAAGACTTCGAGATGGTCCAGATCTGATCCACTTTGCCCACGGACACTCCGCTTCGGCCTCGCGTTTGCCCGGCGCTCTCCAGCCGCGGCCCGCGCGAGCGGTTTCACGATGACAGGCGCGCGTGTCCATGACGCCCGATCCGGCGACCGTTCCCCACCCTGACGCATTGCCGAACCCGCGCGGCGGCGCCGTTCGCGCCGCCGATGCGCGGCTTGCCGCGGCAGTCGACGCAGTCGAGCGGCACGACGATGCAGCCGCGCCGCTGTCGGCAGCGGCGGCCGTGCTGGCCGAGGCCGGCTGGCTGTCGGCCGCGCGTTTTGCCGGGCAACTCGCCGCCGCCGCGCCGCGCGCTGTCGCCGGCCCGGTTTCCGCCGGCTGGCGTGCAGCACTCGACGATTTCCGCTCGGCCGTCGGGCGCCACAATCTGCGCGAGCTCGCGTGCTCGCCGGTTCTCTTTGCACACTTCCGCACGCTGCGCGCGCAAAGCGCGGCGCACCCGCAGGCGGACGTGCCGTTCGATACGCTGGCGCTCGTCGGGCGCGCGGTGCCGCCGGCATCGCTGCGCGCGTTGCCGGACGCGTTCGCGGCTCGCGTGCGCGCCCGCTACGAACAGGCGCTGCTCGGCGTGCTGCGTGCGCCGAACGGCGCGCCGGATGCGGCGCTCGATGCGCTCGACGCCGTGTTCGACGCGCTCGCCGACGAATCGCCTTACGACTACTGGCGTCTTGCGGCCGCGTGCATGCGCGCGCTTCGCGCGAGCGCGGCGCCGGAACTGAAGCGTTTTCTCGCACGAACGAACCTGCTGCTCGGCGAGCATGCAGGCGGCCGGCGCGTCGCGCCGCCCGAACTCGTACGCGAGACGGTCGCGCTGCTATGGCGCGATTTCGCGCTGTTCGGTGCCGCTGCCGAAGACGTCGCGCTCGTCGACGTGCTGCACGACTATGGGCTGACCGTCGACTGGCACGTCGCAGGCACGCCGGCGTCCGAAGCGCTGTGGGAAGCCGGTGCCGCGCGCGCGGAGCACGACGCGGTAGCGGCCGCGCCGACCCGCACGCTGGGCGTCGTGACGGTCAACGCGCATGCATACGAGGATTTCCTGCAGACGGCCGATGCATCGATGGCCGATCTTGCGGTCGACCCTGCAGCGGCGGACGCCAGCACCGCCTGGCGCGCATCCGACGCCGCATACCGCGTCGGCACCGCCGCATGCGCGCTCGGCCTCGGCCATGCGGCGCTGCTGGCCGACACGCTGGGCCTCGCGTGGCGCCGTGCCGCGCACGGCATGCCGCTGGCCGACGGCGGTCGCGACGCGCACCGCCATGCGTCCGACATGCTGCGCGGCGCGCTGCTGAAGATCGCGGCCGGCGTCGCGCCGCCGGATCTGACCGCGGCGTCCGAAGCGCTCGGCGCGGCGCTCGGCCGGGCCTGACGCACAACGACGCGAGCATCCGGCGCCGCCCTTGTCGGACCGGCGTTCAACGTGCTCCCGACAGCCGCCGCGCGCATGTTAGAGTGCCGTGTAATCCGCGCGTGCCGTTGCCAGCGCGGCGCGGCGTTGCTTGTTGATGATCGCGGCCCGGTCAGGCCGCGGCGTCTTTGCTAAAATTCAAATCATGTCAAAGCCTTCCGATCGCATCAATCTCACCAACCAGTTCCTGATCGCCATGCCGAACATGGCCGATCCGACGTTCTCGGGAACGGTGGTCTACCTTTGCGATCACAGCGAGCGCGGCGCGCTCGGCCTCGTCATCAACCGCCCCACCGACATCGACCTCGAATCGCTGTTCAACCGCATCGACCTGAAGCTCGAGATTGAGCCGCTACTGCACATCCCCGTGTATTTCGGCGGCCCGGTGCAGACCGAGCGCGGCTTCGTGCTGCACGAGCCGGTCGAGGGCGCGAACTACAACTCGTCGATGTCCGTCGAGGGCGGGCTCGCGATGACGACGTCGAAGGACGTGCTCGAGGCGGTCGCCACGGGCACCGGCCCCAAACGCTTCCTGCTGACGCTCGGCCATGCGGGCTGGGGTGCCGGGCAGCTCGAGGAAGAAATTTCCCGCAACGGCTGGCTTACCGTGGCCGCCGATCCGCGCATCGTGTTCGACACGCCGGCCGAGGAGCGCTTCGAAGCCGCGCTCGGGCTGCTCGGCGTCAGCTCGTCGATGCTGTCCGGCGAAGCAGGGCACGCATGAGCGGCGCGGGCGCGCGCGATGCGACGCTCCTGGCGTTCGACTATGGCGAAAAGCGGATCGGCGTCGCGATCGGCAACGCGCTGACGCGTTCGGCCCGCGCACTCGTCGTGATTCCCAATCTGAACCGCGAACACCGCTTCAAGGCAGTCGGCGACTTGCTCGCCGAATGGCGGCCGGACGCGCTCGTCGTCGGTCTGCCGATGCATCCGGACGGCACACCGCACGACATGACGCAGCAAGCGAAGCGCTTCGGCAATCAGCTGAACGGCCGCTTCGGGCTGCCCGTCGCGTGGGTCGACGAGCGCTATTCGTCGGTCGAGGCCGAAGCCGGGCTGCGCGAGCGCAACGTGCGCGGGCGCGCGCGTGTCGACATGCTCGATGCCGAAGCGGCGCGCGTGATCCTTCAACAGTATCTCGATCAATTGTCCGACCATGAGCACCATTGACGCCGAGGCGCTTTACCGCGCGCTGCTCGACCAGATCCGCGCCGCGTACGGCAGCGCGTTCGCCGAGCCGGGCGGCCCGCGGCTCGCCGGCATTCACAGCGGCGGCGCGTGGCTCGCCGAGCGTCTCGCGCGCGATCTCGGCGCGCCGGCATTCGGCGTCGTCAACGTCGCGCTGCATCGCGACGATTACGCGAAGAAGGGGCTGCACAGCCAGGCGAGCCCGACGTCGCTGCCGTTCGACGTCGACGGCGCGCGCATCGTGCTCGTCGACGACGTGCTGTATACCGGCCGCACCGTGCGCGCGGCGCTGAACGAACTGTTCGACTACGGCCGCCCGGCTGCGGTCGAGCTCGCGGTGCTGGCCGATCGCGGCGGCCGCGAACTGCCGGTTGCCGCGCGCTTCGCCGGCGGCACGCTCGACGTGCCGGACGGCGCGACGCTCGTGCTCGCCCGCGACGACGCGCAATTCACGCTGAGCGTCGACGCGCACGGCAGCTGAGCGAGCCGCGAAACCGTATCCCGGGCCGCCGGTTTTCCCGCGGCCCGTTTGCATAGTTGGAATCACGCACATCATGACCACCGACACCACTGGCCGCACCGGCAATCCCGCTGCGGCCGCGAGCCCCGAACGGTTCCGCTACGGTTTCCTGAAGGGCAACCCGCAGCTCACGAAAAACGGCGAGCTCAAGCATCTGCTGTCGATCGAGGGCCTGCCGCGCTCGATCGTCAACCACATCCTCGACACCGCCGAGCAGTTCGTCAGCGTGACCGACCGCGAGGTGAAGAAGGTGCCGCTGCTGCGCGGCAAGTCCGTGTTCAACCTGTTCTTCGAGAACTCGACGCGCACGCGCACCACGTTCGAAATCGCCGCGACGCGCCTGTCGGCGGACGTGCTGAACCTGAACATCAACGCGTCGTCGACGAGCAAGGGCGAATCGCTGCTCGACACGATCAACAATCTGTCGGCGATGCATGCCGACCTGTTCGTCGTGCGCCACGCGTCGAGCGGTGCGCCGTACCTGATCGCCGAGCACTGCGCGCCGCACGTGCACGTGATCAACGCCGGTGACGGCCGCCATGCGCACCCGACGCAGGGCCTGCTCGACATGTACACGATCCGCCATTACAAGCGCGACTTCACGAAGCTGCGCGTCGCGATCGTCGGCGACATCCTGCATTCGCGCGTCGCGCGCTCCGACATCCACGCGCTCACCACGCTCGGCGTGCCCGAAGTGCGCGCCGTCGGCCCGCGCACGCTGCTGCCCGGCGGCCTCGAGCAGATGGGCGTGAAGGTGTTCCACAACCTCGACGAAGGGCTGAAGGGCGTCGACGTGATCATCATGCTGCGCCTGCAGAACGAGCGGATGAGCGGCGCGCTGCTGCCGTCCGCGCAGGAGTACTTCAAGACCTGGGGGCTCACGCCCGAGCGCCTCGCGCTCGCCGCGCCCGACGCGATCGTCATGCATCCGGGCCCGATGAACCGCGGCGTCGAGATCGACTCGCAGGTCGCCGACGGGCCGCAGTCGGTGATCCTCAACCAGGTCACGTTCGGCATCGCCGTGCGGATGGCGGTGATGGGCATCGTCGCCGGCAACAACGGCTGAACCCCGTCGCGCATCCCTTTCACGCAATCCACGTATTCAAAGACAGCGCATGAAGATTCATATCCAGGGCGGCACGCTGATCGATCCGGTCGCCGGCACCGAGCGCCGCGCCGACGTGTTCGTCGCCGACGGCAAGATTGCCGCGATCGCCGACGCCGGCACGGCCGCGCCGGCCGGTTTCAACGCAGACAAGACGATCGACGCGTCGGGCCAGACCGTCGCGCCCGGCCTCGTCGATCTGTGCGCGCGGCTGCGCGAGCCCGGCTACGAACACAAGGCGACGCTCGCGTCCGAGATGGCCGCGGCCGTCGCGGGCGGCGTGACGACGCTCGTATGCCCGCCCGACACCGATCCCGTGCTCGACGAGCCGGGCTTGGTCGAGATGCTCAAGTTTCGCGCGCGCAACCTGCGCCAGGCGAACGTGCATCCGCTCGGCGCATTGACCGTCGGCCTGAAGGGCGAAGTGATCACCGAGATGGTCGCGTTGACCGAGTCGGGCTGCGTCGGCTTCACGCATGCGAACGTGCCCGTGCGCGACACGCAGGTGCTGCTGCGCGCGTTGCAGTACGCGAGCACGTACGGCTACACGACGTGGCTGCGCCCGCAGGATGCGTTCATCGGCCGCGGCGGCGTGGCCGCGAGCGGCGCGGTCGCGTCGCGGCTCGGCTTGTCCGGCGTGCCCGTCGCAGCCGAGACGATCGCGCTGCACACCATCTTCGAACTGATGCGCGTGACCGGCGCGCGCGTGCATCTCGCGCGGCTGTCGTCCGCGGCCGGCCTCGCGCTCGTCCGCGCGGCGAAGGCCGAGGGCTTGCCGGTGACGTGCGATGTCGGCGTGAACCATCTGCATCTGATCGACGTCGACATCGGCTACTTCGATTCGCAGTTCCGGCTCGATCCGCCGCTGCGCAGCGAGCGCGACCGCGAAGCGATCAGCGCGGCGCTCGCCGACGGCACGATCGACGCGATCTGCTCGGACCACACGCCCGTCGACGACGACGAGAAGCTGCTGCCGTTCGGCGAAGCGACGCCGGGCGCGACGGGGCTCGAGCTGCTGCTGTCGCTGACGGTGAAGTGGGCCGATGAAACACGCACGCCGCTGGCGCAGGCACTGCGCCGCATCACCGCAGCGCCGGCCGACGTGCTGCAGCTGCCGGCCGGCCGGATCGCCGAAGGCGCCGCCGCGGACCTGTGCGTATTCGACCCGCGCGCGCACTGGCGCGTCGAGCCGCGCGCGCTGAAGAGCCAGGGCCACAACTCGCCGTTCCTCGGCTACGAACTGCCGGCCTGCGTGCGTACGACGCTCGTGGCCGGACAGGTCGCGTTCGAGCGCCACTGAACCACGCGGACCTTCGCCATGAACGCTCTCCGCAAGCTGCGTCTCGTCTTTCATCTGCTGCGCGGCATGGCGATCGTCGCGCTGCGTTTTTCTCGCGTCACGCCCGCGCGCCGCGCCGAGCTGACGCGCCGCTGGTCGCTGAAGATGCTGCGCATCTGCGGGATGCGGCTCGTCGTCCACAACGACGGCGCGCGGCTCGATGCGAGCGCGCTCGTCGTGGGCAACCACGTGTCGTGGCTCGACATCTACGCGATCAATGCGTGGCGGCCGACGCCGTTCGTGTCGAAGGCCGAGGTGCGGCAGTGGCCGGTGGTCGGCTGGCTCGCCGAGAAGCTCGACACCGTGTTCCTGCAGCGCGAGAAGCGGACCGAGGCGATGCGGATCATGCACGAGATGGCCGAGCGGCTGAGCAACGGCGGCGTGATGTGCGTGTTTCCGGAAGGGACCACGTCGGACGGGCAGGGGCTGCTGCCGTTTCACGCGAATCTGTTCCAGGCCGCGGTGTCGGCCGGGTGCGCGGTGCAGCCGATTTGCCTGATGTACGAGGATGCGCACGGACGGCAGTCCGTCGCGCCGGCATACACCGGCGAGCTGTCGCTCGGCACGTCGCTCGACATGGTGCTGCGCGGCGGACCGCTCGTCGCGCATCTGTACGTCTGCGATCCGATCGCACCGGGCGGCGATCGGCGTGCGATGTCGGCGGCCGCGCGCGACGCGATCGCCGCCGCGCTCGAGAAGATGCAGGCGAAGGTCGGCAAGCCGTCGCCGGCGTCGCTTGCCGAGCTCGCGAAGCATGCGTATCCGGTCGCGGAAGCCGGCCCGGATGCGGCCGGCGACGGCGCCGCCGACGAGCCGGTGCCGGGTCGCGAAGGCTGAGGTTGGCGCGGTCCGTTCGCGCGGGCCGAGGCGTCTATGTCTACGGTTTAGGTCGCGATCACTCGCCGCCGGGCGTGCGGCACGCTTCGCATTGCACCTGCGTGATCGTGCGCTGCGACGGATCGGCCGTGAGCCGAACGGCCGACAGCTGATTTCCCCATACGCATCCGGAATCGAGCGCGACGACGTTGTCGCGCAGCATCAGGCCGAGCGCCGCCCAGTGGCCGAACACGACCGTCACGTCCGCGGTGCGGCGGCCCGGCGCGTCGAACCACGGCAGGTAGCCGGGCGGCGCGCTGTCGGGGCCGCCGTTCGCCTTGAACTCCATCGCGCCTTCCGGCGTGCAGAAGCGCAGACGCGTGAATGCGTTGAACGCGACGCGCATCCGGTCGCGTTTTTTCAGGTTCGGGCTCCATTGGTTCGGCTCGTTGCCGTACAGGTTCTGCAGCGTGTCCCGCCAGTCGGGCGCGCGTAGTGCGCGCTGCAGTTCGTCCGCGAGTTCGAGCGCGAGCGTGACGTCCCATTGCGGCAGCACGCCGGCGTGGACCAGCAGTTTTCCGTCCTCGAAGTGCGCGAACGGGCGATGCCGGACCCAGTCGAGCAGCGCGTCCGCGTCCGGCGCGTCGAGGATTTCGCCGATCGTGTCGCCGGGGCGCTCGGTGCGGATGCCGGCCGAGACGGCGAGCAGATGGAGGTCGTGGTTGCCGAGGACGGCTGTGGCGCGCGGGCCCAGGTCGATCAGTGCACGCAGCGCGGCGAGCGAGCCGGGGCCGCGGTTGACGATGTCGCCGGCGATCCATAGCGGGGTGTCGGCAGGAGGGGAGAGCTTTTTCAGCAGCGAATCGAAAGCTGAATGACAGCCTTGGATGTCGCCGATGGCGATGGGGGAGTGAGTCATGAGAGCGTCAGTGCTGCCGGATATCTGATAGGCGGAAAAATCGTTGGGCGGGGACGGCGTTTCGCAATTGTTGTTCCCCGGATGTCGTTGATTGGGTGGAAATTTTCATCGCGAACACAGGTTCGGAGCGCTGTATCAAGTTGTTAGCGGCATGGCCCGCGCACCCGCAAGCTTCCTATAATCATCGGCTTCGTGCGCGAAAATTGCTATGCGCGGGCGCTGGCGGGCGTGGCAACCGAGTAAAATACCGGGCCCCGAGGCGACTCGGATGATGCTGCCCCTTTGCAATATCCGCGTGGCAGCGTTCGCGGTCGGCTTGCCGTGCGCCAACACCGGCGGCCCCCATCCTCGATGACGTGCTGCTTCCGGGCCCGTTGCCGCCGGCGCTGCCGCGGCCGACGTGGCCCCATCGACTGCACCGGAGCGCTCCGACATGGTTGGCTATATTTGTCTCGTGATCCCTATTCCTACATTTTGAAAGCTTGCATGCTGACCCTCTCACTTGCTGACCTGAAGAAAAGCATCACGGCGTGGCGGTTGTGGACACTGCTGGGCTGGCTCGAAATCCGGCAACGCTATGCGCGTTCCCGCTTGGGGCCGTTCTGGCTCACCATCAGTATGGGCGTGATGATTACGTCGCTGGGCGTTGTCTACGGCACGCTGTTCGGGCAGAAGATAAACGAATATCTGCCGTTTCTTGCCGCCAGCATCGTGCTGTGGGGTTTGTTCTCGACGACTATCGTCGAAGGCAGCGTTGCCTACATCAGCAGCGCGCCCTATATCCGGCAAATGGCGACGCCGAAACTGATCTACATCCTGCAGGTCGTGTGGCGAAACCTGATCGTGCTTGCCCACAACTTCGTGATCGTCGTTGGACTGCTCGCGATCTTCGGTGTGAAGCGCTGGGACACGCTGCCGGTGTTCATTCCGGCACTGGCCGTGTATGTGCTGAACGCGATGTGGATTGCGATGATGGTGGGCCTGCTGTCGGCGCGCTTTCGCGATCTGCCGCAGATCGTGAGCGCATTGCTCCAGGTGGCGTTCTACGTGACGCCGATCATCTTTCGCCCCGACGCGTTGAATCGCTTTTCGTTCATTGTCGAGTGGAACCCGCTCGCATATCTGATCGATCTCGTGCGCAGCCCGCTGATCGGGCAGATGCCCAGCGAATTGACCTGGGCGGTGACGATAGGAATGGCGGCGGTCGGGTGGCCTCTCGCCTTGTTGATGACCGGGCGTTATCTGAAGCGCATCCCGTACTGGGTCTGAGAGAGACGATATGGCTTTTATCGAATTGCAGAGCGTGACGCTCGATTTGCCGATCTTCGACGTGCAGGGGCGCTCGCTCAAGAAGCAGGTGCTCAGCATGGGCCGGCGCAACAGAATCGCGGAGGGCAACGACGGCGTGATCGTCGTGCGCGCGCTCGACGAAGTGAGTTTCCGTTTCGAACGGGGCGACCGCGTTGGCCTGATCGGGCATAACGGCGCGGGGAAATCGACACTGCTGCGCGCGATGGCGGGCATCTATCCGCCGTCGGCGGGCCAGTTGTTGCGTGAGGGAAAGGTGGTGCCGCTGCTCGATATCGGCCTCGGCATGGACGAGAACTCGACCGGCATGCAGAACATCAGGCTCCGAGGGCTGTTGCTCGGCATGTCCGATGCGGAGATACGGTCGAAGCAGAGCGAAATCGCGGAATTCTGCGAACTCGGCGATTATCTGGACCTGCCGATTCGGACGTATTCGAGCGGGATGAAAGTGCGGCTCGCGTTTGCCGTATCGACGGCGGTCGACGCCGAAATCCTGCTGCTCGACGAAGTGATGGGCGTCGGCGACGCATCGTTCATGCACAAGGCCGAAGCGCGCTTGGCGGACCTGCACAGCCGGGCTGAAATCGTCGTCCTCGCGATGCACTCGAACGCGGAGATCCGCAAGGTGTGCAACAAGGTGCTCTGGATGGAGCGTGGCCGTGTACGCGCTTTCGGGCCGACGGAAGAGGTCGTATCGGCGTACGAGGCGGCGACGGCCTGACGCGCACGCGATGTGCCGTTCGTTGCGGGCCGGTGCCCGCAACGAACGGTTGCAGCGAACGATTCAGGTGAGCTGCAGATCGTCGGCCTGCGGCGCTGCCGAGGCCGGCGCGACCTTTGCGTCGCGGCCCCCGCTGAAGATCTCCAGCGCCGCGAGGTCTTCTTCGCGAAGCGGATTCGCGATCGTCGCGGACCAACTCGCCGCAATTGCGGACAGCGAACGGCATGCGTCGATCACGGGTTTCGCGATAAGCGCGCGTTGCGCGATGTCCGTCAACGATCGCGCGTAGACGGCGGCCGAGAAGGTATCGGTCGCCCAACGCTGCGCCTTTTCACCGATCTCCGTGATTTTTTCCCGGTCGGCGATCAACGCCAGCAAGCTCGACGCGATATCGTCAATTTCATTGTCGCTCGATACCTTCAGCACGCATTCGTCGGGGATCTCGGAATAAAAGCCCGCGTCGGTGCAGATGACGGCCTTTCCATAGAGCATCGCCTCGATCGCGGACGCGGACGCCGCTTCGAGCGTCGGCCAGCGCAGGCAACTGACGACGTCGCTTTCGGCGATCGCTTGCGCAAGCGCGGTATCGTCGACTTCTCCGGCGATCACCAGGTTCACGCCATAGCTTCGCGCCATGTGAGACAGCGACAGCACCATCTGCGGCGCGACGTGACCCACGAGCTTGTAAGTGACGTTGTTTCGCAGCGTGGTCTTCGTGCCGATCGCCTTGATCACGCTTTCGACGCGCTTGTTCGAATTGACGTGTCCGATGGTCAGGACCTGCATGCAGCCGGCTTCGGTGTGGACGGGCGGCCGTTGGCTACGAGCGGCCGGTGCATCATACGGAAGCGGGACCACACTGACGGGACCCGCACACGACTTCAGTACGCGATCGCATCCCCACGAACTGTGGGTAACGACGCCAAGCGCCATCGCACCGATCCATTCGGTCATTGGCGCGGCATCGCGCGTCTTGTCGATGAACGTGTTACCGCTGGTGTACGAGAAGAAGCGCTCCGCGATCGCGTCGCCGTACCAATGCCGCAGGATCGCGTTGGCTTCGCCCGGACGCGACTGAGCCCAGCCGCAAAACAGGTGACCGATAAAAAAGTCGTGAAGGCACACGATGCCGCGCGCTGCGGGCATCCAGTGCAGACAGCCTTCATGAAATTCGTAGTTGTCGCCGATCTGGTAAATGCAAAGATCCGCGGTCGTCACCCGTTGCCCGACGTGTTCGAATTCGTTCCACGCGATGACGGGCGTGTCGAACCGGTGCGTCTCCTCATCCCGAAACCGGGGCGATTCGGTTCCGATGACCGTAACGTCGTGACCTTGCGCGACCAGTTCCGGCACGACCAGCGACGCCATGCGACCGATTGCCGAACGTTTGCTGACGGGGGTAAAAAACAAGAGCCTCATCGCAGGAGCGCCTCCACTGTTTGCGGCCAATTCACGCCCAGGCTTTCCCATAGTGCCTTGGCTGCAACGCCGTAAGCCCGTGTGCGGGCGGCGTTCGCAAAGGCGGCGCTCATGACGCTTGCCAGAGCGTCCGCGTCGGGCCGCGCAACCCATCCGGTCTCGCCATGCTTGACCAGCCCCAGAATCCCGCCGCTGTCGTCGGTCGTGATCAGCGCCTTGCCGGCGGTCGCCGCTTCCATCGCGACGTAACCCAGTGAATCTTCATCGAAGGGCAAATACGCAACGGCCGACGCATGGTTCACGTAGTCGGCGTACTCGGTGCGCGGCAGGAACCGCAAATCGAGCTTGACGCGGTCCGCCAGACCGAACTGCTCGACCAGCCGATGCAGACGCTCGGCGTCGTCCGCGGTGTCCGGCGGGCCGGCAATGATCAGCCGTACTGACGGGTCCGCTTTGGCCAGCGCCTCCAGCAGCAGGTGTTGACGCTTCATGCCGTTGATACGGCCGCCCGCAAACACGTAGCCGTCGGGTTCGTGTCCCGGAAAGAGCTCCGGGTCGTTGACCGGTGGCAGCAGAACCTCCGCGTCGAAGCCGTTGTATTGCTTGAGCCGACGCTGCGTGACCACCGAATTCGTGAAGATGTGGCGGCTTTCCGAGAAGGTCTCGTTGTCCGCGTTGCGGATCATGTCGCGCAACGCTTCGCCTTCGGCGCCGGGCGGCAGATTGGTCTGCCCGGCATCGAACAGGTCGTATGCCTGCCGGTATTGATGCAGCAGCCAGAGCGACTTGCGGTGATGGCGAATCAGATACGCGGGAAATTTGAGCGCAATGACGTGGTCTACGTTCCACAGTTCGAACACGCGGACCATCAGCATCTGCGATGGAATGCGCGTTGCCGGCTCCCATTGGAACGGGATGCGCATCACTTCGGCTTCATGGCCGGCAATGACCAGATTCCTTTGCAGATGCGCGGCGAGCTCTTCGGCGCCGCCCCAAACGAACGGCGCCATGTTGTTGACGACAAGCACCTTCATGCGAGCAACCTTTGAAGCACATGCTCCCAGGAGATGTTGAGGGATTTCAGGCGTTCGGGCGCGGCGTTACCCATTTGAATCGTCTTGTTTCGATCGAGGTAAAGCCGGTCCATTGCCGCGGCCAACGACTTGGGGTCGGCCTCGGCGACATAACCGTTGACGCCGTCCTCGACGAGTTCCAGCACACCGCCGGAATCCGACGTGGTCAGAATCGGCTTGGACGCGTGACTGGCCTCGACACTGGGATAGCCATAGGAATCCTCATCGAGCGGAACGTAGGCCGCAGCGAGGCAACGCGACAGCTGCTCGACCTTTTCTTCCTCGGATATCCAGCGATTTTCCAGGACCACCTTATCCTGCAGATTCAGATCGGCGATCCTTTTCCGGATGTCGCGCTCGTAGTCCGGCGATGCGGTCCGGCCGAACAACGCGAGCCGCACCGGGGTCGTCACATACTGCATCGCTTCCACCAGCAGGTGCTGCCGCTTGTGATGTTCGATCCGGCAGATGCACGCGATCTCGTCCGAATAGCCGGCGCAGTGGAAGCGCTCCGGCTGAAACACCGGCGGGTAAAGAATTTCGCTGTCGATGTCGTTGTACGCGGCGAGTCGATCCTTTACGACGCGGCTGTTCGTGAAGATCGCCTTGGCCTCGCGCAGGCCGGCGTCGTCCGCCTGGCGGAGCGCATCGCGTATCCCTTGATGCTTGGGGTCATCCGGAAAACCGCGGTAAGGGCTGTCCCACAGATCGTAGAACGCGCGGATGTGATGGATGAACCACAGGATCTTGTGGCGATGAGGAATCAGATGCGCCTGTGGGCGGAAGCAGATGATGCGGTCCGCCGCCTCCAGATCCACCCACCGGTAGGCCATCATCTGCCGGAACAGCAGGTCGGGGGCATCGATCTCGGGCAGGTAGACCCGTTCGACATGATGCCCTTCCTTTTCGAGCATGACCTGAAGCCATTCGACGATATTTCTGGCGCCACCGTTGATGAATGGCACAAACGATGAAACAAGCGCGATTTTCATTAGCCGGCCAGGATCCGATGTAGGCTGTCGGCGATTCGCTGCACGTCGGCTCGCGTCAGATCCTGATGCGTCGGCAGATTGATGCCGCGCTGCGACCATAGATCCGCGACCGGATAGGTCGACTCCTCCAGGTACGGCGGCAGCACGTGCATCGGATAAAACACCGGACGCGTTTCGATGCCCATTTCGTCGAGGCTTCGCATCACGTCATCGCGCTTGCGTTCGTCGCCTTCGCGCAGGAACACGTTGTACATCCAGAACACCTGCTTGGCCCACGAAGCTTCGGACGGCAGAACGAGTTTGTCGCGCAGGTTGTTCAGCGCTTCGTTGTACCAGCCGGCCAGACGTTCGCGCTCGGCGAGCGCATTGTCGATGCCTTCCATTTGCGCGAGCCCGATCGCCGCCTGGATGTTCGTCATTCGATAGTTGTAGCCGATGACGGGGAACCAGTAGCGGCGCTTCGGATCCATCCCCTGGCCGCGATACAGGCGCAACTTCGCGGCGAGCTCGTCGTCGTTGGTCGTGACCATCCCGCCTTCGCCGGTCGTGATGATCTTGTTGCCGAAGAAGCTGAAGGTCGCGCAGGTGCCCATGCTGCCGACACGTTTGCCGCGTACTTCGGCGCCGTGGGCTTCGGCGGCGTCCTCGACCACCCACAGGCCATGCCTGTTCGCGATCTCGTTGACCGCATCCATTTCGGCCGGGTGGCCATACAGATGGACGGGGATGATGCCTTTGGTGCGGGGAGTGATCTTGCGCTCGATGTCGGCCGGATCGATGTTCATCGTGTCGGCGTTGACGTCGACCAGTACCGGGGTCGCGCCGCAATAGCGAACGGCATTTGCAGTGGCGATATAAGTGACCGTCGGAATGATCACTTCGTCGCCGGGCTGCAGGCCGAGCGCGACCAGCGCGAGGTGAAGGGCGGTCGTGCCGTTGTTCGTCGCAATCGCATGTTTGACGCCGCAAAATTTCGCAAACGTTTCTTCGAAGGCCGGAATGTACTTTCCGTTCGAGGAAATCCAGTTCGTATCGAGGCAATCGAGAACGTATTTGCGCTCGTTTCCGGCCATCTTCGGCTGGGCTACCATGATTCGCTGCATATTCGCTGTTCCTCTTACTTTATTTGCCTGGCAGGCACGCCGACGGCGGTGCACCCATCCGCAATATTGCTGACCACAACGCCGCCGGCGCCGATGATCGCTTGCTCACCAATGACCATTTCGGGAATGACTTTCGTACCGATGCCGAGAAATGCGCGGTCTCCGACGACGACATTGCCGGCGAGAGCACTTTGCGGCGCGATATGTACCGCGCGCCCGATCCGGCAATCGTGATCGACCGTGGCGCCGGTATTGATGATCGACAGGTCGCCAATGCTCGCCTCTGCGTTGATCACGGCTCCGGCCATGATCGCGACACCCGAACCGATCGTTGCGCTCGGAGAAATCGTCGCCGACGGGCTGATCGCGTTGACGAGCGTGTAACCGTGGCTCAGCGCGAGCGTCGCGAGCTTGTCGCGGAGTTTGTTGGCGCCAATGGCGATGAACGCACGCGCGTACCCTTCGCGGCTCAGGGCTTCGAGATTTTCGTCACCGTTGAGCACCGGCACGCCGACGCATTGCTTCGGACTGTCCTCTCCGCCAATGCAATAAGCGACGCGTTCGCCCATTGCCTGAAGCAACTCGATGCAGACCTTCGCGTGTCCGCCGGCGCCAACGACAACAATTTCCTGTGTCATGCGTCCAACCTTCTCCAAACGCCCGCATCTTTCCGACCGAAAAGCAAATTGATCGAATCGCATGCAAGCAGTTTTTCCATGTCCCAGTGCTCCAGCTTGCCGGAGACGCTGTCGATCGCCCGATATTGCAGACCCCGTGCCGCGAACGCTTTCAACCAGTCGCCGGGCGCGACGCCGGTTCGCTCGAGGTGCGCGGGGCCGAACTCGACGATGATCGCGAGTTCGGCATTGCGCTCGATGAGGCCCGCTGCGGATTCCATGACTTGAAGTTCGGCGCCTTCCGCGTCGATTTTCAGAAGGTCGACCTTCTGGGTTGCCGGAACGACGTCGTCAATTCTGACCACGGACACTTCGACCGGCTCGGTGTGGGTACTCGTGCTCCCGTCCAGCGGAAAAAGAGAGTGGTGGCCGCTCGTCGCGCCCAGAAACAGCTTGTGATGGCCGGTCTCGTTCGAGACGGCGGCCTGATGAATCTCTACCAGCGACGAGAAGCCGTTCATCCAGACGGACCGTTCGAGCAGCGCCTTCGTCGGCCCGAACGGTTCGAATGCGATGATCTTCCCTTGACCTTGCATCGATCGCGCGGCCGCAAGCGTATGCAGTCCGATATTCGCGCCGACGTCGATGAAGCAATCCCCCGGCCGAAGAAACTTCTCGATCAGCAGCCGCGTGCCGCGCTCCAGCTCGCCGGTGTCGACGAGGCAGGCCAGCAGCGCGTGATCGTTCTCCCCGCAAAGCACGAAGCCGGCTTCCGTCTTGACGAGCACGGCGCCATTGCCGCAGTTCACCGCGACGCGGCGGGCGGTCGCATGGCTGTAAGTCTCGATGCGGCTCAGGGCGGGACCGATTTCGCGGACCAGCTCCCGGGCAGTCGAACCATCTCCGTGAAGCGACGGCCGTACCTTCTGCAGCTCCTGCACCATATGAGCTGTCGCTTGCTGCAGTTCCTGATGGAGGGCCGCCCGCGACGCGAGCACGTCCTGACGGAGCAGGTGGTGGACCTCCTGCAGCTTGTTCAGGTTGGCTGCCAGCGAGTGTTGAATTTCCTGACGGATCTCCTGCTGCAATTCTGCGATCAGATACCGTCGCGCCCTGAGCGCGATTGGCCGGATGCCCGGTTTCAGAAGCCTGTATGCGGTTTGCGCCAGCGGGCGCAGCAGCGCCTTCACGCGTTGCCGGATGCCGGGATGCGCCGCGTGCGTCGACTCGATCGTGCCGCCGTCGCCCGTGCGCGCGGCGTGCGGGGGCGTACCTTCTGCCGCTGCCGCGTAATGGATGGCAGCGCCTCGTTCCGGCGTTGATGCAAAGGCGACGTCGACGTCAACGCCAAGCCTCAGATTTTTTCTCATTAGGGAAATCCTGATCCGGCGTGTCTGGACCTTCGAACTTCAAACGAGGTCGTCCCAGCATGCCTGTGTCTGAAATGCGTCGACGATGTCCGATGGACAGCGGTGCGGCTCGGCGCATCCTCGAACCCGCAAGTATCTCATTATGTTTGCGGAAACTCCAAACGCGTTTGCCACGGCTGACGTCACGATGGTGTCATACGGTTGCGCGTATCTCGATATGGGGCGCTATGACGATCCGTCCCCGAGATGTATCCGATTCGGCCAACGCTCCGGCCGGTTCCGGCCAGCGCTGTTTCGAGTTGTTAACGGCATGGCTCTCGCCCCCTGCGATTCTTATAATTCCATGTTGCGTCGCAAAATTCGCATTCTTGACTTTGATCCCTGCGGCGACCGGTTAAAATCCGGGCCTGACGTGGCTCCCCGGGGCGTTGCTACCCGCATGTGCCATGCGGCGAACGCCCGAGCGGGCGTCGCGCATATTTCGAGAGAGAGTTTCATGATCCTGGTGACGGGCGGTGCGGGTTTTATCGGCGCCAACTTCGTACTCGACTGGCTGCATCACAACGACGAGCCCGTGCTCAATGTCGACAAGCTGACCTATGCGGGCAATCTGCGCACGCTGCAGTCGCTGAACGATGATCGGAGGCATGTGTTTGTGCGTGCCGACATTTGCGATCGTGCGGCGCTCGACGCGCTGTTTGCCGAGCACACGCCGCGCGCCGTCGTGCACTTCGCCGCCGAAAGCCACGTCGATCGTTCGATCCACGGTCCGGCCGATTTCGTGCAGACCAATGTCGTCGGTACGTTCACGCTGCTAGAAGCCGCGCGCGCGCACTGGAACGGGCTCGGCGATGCCGACAAGGGCGGATTCCGCTTCCTGCATGTGTCGACCGACGAGGTGTTCGGCTCGCTGTCCGCGACGGATCCGCAATTTTCCGAAACGACGCCGTACGCGCCGAACAGCCCGTACTCGGCGACGAAGGCCGGCTCCGATCATCTGGTGCGCGCCTATCACCATACGTACGGGCTGCCGACCCTTACGACGAACTGCTCGAACAACTACGGCCCCTATCAGTTTCCCGAGAAGCTGATTCCGCTGATGATCGCGAACGCGCTTGCGGGCAAACCGCTGCCGGTCTACGGCGACGGCCAGAACGTGCGCGACTGGCTGTACGTCGGCGACCATTGCAGCGCCATTCGCGAGGTGCTTGCGCGCGGCGTGCCGGGCGAGACGTACAACGTCGGCGGCTGGAACGAGAAGAAGAACCTCGACGTCGTGCATACGCTATGCGATCTGCTCGACAGCACGCGTCCGAAGGCGACGGGCTCCTATCGCGACCAGATTACCTACGTGACGGATCGTCCCGGCCATGATCGCCGCTACGCGATCGATGCGCGCAAGCTCGAGCGCGAACTGGGATGGAAGCCCGTGGAGACGTTCGAGACGGGGCTGGCCAAGACTGTCCGCTGGTATCTCGACAATCAGGCGTGGGTCGACGACGTCGTGTCGGGCGAATATCGGAAGTGGGTCGAGACGAACTACGCGCAACGCGCTTGAGGGCATGGTCGATGGCACGTAAAGGCATCATTCTCGCGGGCGGCTCGGGCACGCGGCTGTATCCGATCACGCATGTCGTATCGAAGCAGCTGCTGCCGGTATACGACAAGCCGATGATCTACTATCCGCTATCCACGCTGATGGTGGCCGGCATCCGCGACATCTTGATCATTTCGACGCCGCAGGATACGCCGCGCTTCGAGGCGATGCTCGGCGACGGCAGCCAGTGGGGGATGAATATCCGCTATGCGGTGCAGCCGTCGCCGGACGGGCTCGCGCAGGCGTTCATCATCGGCAAGGATTTCATCGGGAACGATCCGTCGGCGCTGATCCTCGGCGACAACATCTTCTACGGGCACGATCTGGCGAAACAGCTGGAGCGCGCGAACGCGAAGGAGTCCGGCGCGACCGTGTTCGCGTATCACGTGCAGGATCCCGAGCGTTACGGCGTCGTCGAATTCGACGAGAAATTTCGCGCGGTGTCGATCGAGGAAAAGCCGGCCGTGCCGCGCTCGAACTATGCGGTGACCGGCCTGTACTTCTACGACAACCAGGTGTGCGGGATCGCCGCCGACATCAAGCCGTCCGCGCGCGGCGAACTCGAGATCACCGACGTGAATTCGCGCTATCTCGCCGACGGCAAGCTCGATGTCGAGATCATGGGGCGCGGCTATGCATGGCTCGATACCGGCACGCACGATTCGCTGATCGACGCGGCGACGTTCATCGCGACGTTGCAGAAGCGTCAGGGGCTCGTCGTTGCGTGTCCTGAAGAAATCGCGTACCGCAGGCAGTGGATCGACGCGGATCAACTGCGCAAGCTTGCCGTGCCGCTGGCCAAGAACAGCTACGGACGCTATCTCGAACACGTTCTTTCGGATCAGGTCGCATGGCAATTCAAGTAACGGCGACGGCGCTGCCGGAAGTCAAGATCATCGAGCCGAAGGTGTTCGGCGATGCACGCGGCTATTTCTACGAGAGCTTCAATGCGCGCGAGTTCGCCGAGCACGTGGCGGCCGGCGTCGAGTTCGTGCAGGACAATCATTCGCTGTCGGCGAAGGGCGTGCTGCGCGGCTTGCACTACCAGGTTCGGCATGCACAGGGGAAACTCGTGCGCGTCGTGCAGGGCGAGGTCTTCGACGTCGCGGTCGACATCCGCAAGCGTTCGCCGAATTTCGGCCAGTGGGTCGGCGTCGTGCTGTCGGAGGAGAATCATCGGCAGCTGTGGATTCCACCCGGTTTCGCGCACGGCTTCGTCGTGTTGTCCGACGCTGCGCAGTTCCTGTACAAGACGACCGACTACTGGTATCCCGAATACGAGCGCTGTATCGTGTGGAACGATCCGGAGATCGGGATCGAGTGGCCGGTCGATGTGGAACCGTTACTGGCCGCCAAAGACGCCGCGGGCGTCCGACTCAGTGAAGCCGAGGTCTACGCTTGAGACAGGATGCAAGCCGGAAGTCGACGATTCTCGTGACCGGCGTGACCGGCCAGGTCGGCTTCGAATTGTTGCGCGCGCTGCAGGGGCTCGGCCGAGTGGTGCCGTGCGACCGGTCGATGCTCGATCTTTCCGATCTCGACCGTGTGCGCGCTTTCGTCAGGGATCTGAAGCCGTCGCTGATCGTGAATCCGGCCGCCTATACGGCGGTGGACAAGGCCGAGAGCGAAATCGAACTCGCGCGACGCCTGAACGTCGACGTGCCGCGCGTCTTCGCCGAAGAGGCGGCGCGCAGCGGCAGCACGCTGATTCACTATTCGACCGATTATGTGTTCGACGGTACGAAAGCTGAACCGTACGTTGAAACCGATGCGACGAATCCGCTGAATGCGTACGGCGCGACGAAGCTCGACGGCGAACACGCGATCGCCGCGACGGGCTGCGCGCATTTGATCTTGCGAACGAGTTGGGTATATGGGCGGCGTGGCAGAAACTTCCTGCTGACGATGCTGAAGCTCGGCGCCGAGCGTCCCGAATTGCGGGTCGTCGCGGATCAGATCGGCGCGCCGACGTGGGCCAGGACCATTGCCGCCGCGACGTCGCACATCGTCGCCCAGCGCGCGGCATCGGCCGACACCGACTGGTGGGCGCGCCGGTCCGGTGTCTACCACTTGACTGCTGCCGGGGCGACCTCCTGGTGCGGCTTTGCCGAGGCGATATTCGCGATGGCCCCGCATCGGCCGAGCGTCGTGCCGATTTCGTCGGACGATTATCCGACGCCCGCGAAGCGGCCGGCCAATTCGAGGCTGGCATTGGAGAAGCTGACGGAAACATTCGGCTTGCAAATGCCGGATTGGCGCAGTGCGCTGCAGCTGTGCCTGAGCGAATGACGAATCGTCGCGACGTGCGCGTCGGGCGATATGCGCGGCGGTTGCCCGTGCGAGCGTCCGTGCCTTCTGCGGCGGTCGTTCCGGCCGCCCCGGGTCGTTCGGCGGCTATAATTTCCGGTTTCGGTCCGGTACGAGTGCAGTGACCGATGCCGGCGGTGTATTGATGCAAATGGCGAAGGCCTCGACCTTGCCGACGGATACTCAATCTCTGGAGTGAATGTGATGTTAATCCCCGTCATCCTGTCCGGTGGTGCTGGCACCCGACTCTGGCCGGTGTCCCGCGAAGGGCATCCCAAGCCGTTCATGAAGCTTGCCGATGGCGACAGCCTGCTCGTGAAGACCTATCGTCGCGCGGCAGCGGTCGTTGCCGACGATGCCGAGTCGCAACGCGGGGAACTGCTGACGGTCACGAACCGCGACTACTACTTCATGAGCAAGGACGAGTTCGGTTATGCCGCGCTCGGCAATCAGCAGTCCGGTGTATTCATGCTCGAGCCGACCGGTCGCAACACCGCGCCTGCGGTGGCGATGGCGGCGCATCATGTGGCGCAGAAGTACGGCCGCGATGCGCTGATGCTGGTGCTGGCAGCCGATCATCTGGTGCAGGATCAGCAAGGTTTCTCGGCCGCCGTCGCGAGCGCGGTCGAACTGGCGAAGCAGGACAAGCTCGTCACGTTCGGCATCGTACCGACGAGCCCGGATACGGGCTTCGGGTACATCGAGGCCGGCGAGCGAGTCGGAGACGGCCGCGTTGCGCTGCGCTTCGTCGAGAAGCCCGATGCGGCGAAGGCCGCCGAGTATGTTGCGGCGGGCAACTACCTGTGGAATTCGGGCATGTTCTGCTTCAAGGCGGGCGTCATTCTCGACGAGATGGCGCGTCACGCGCCGGACGTCGCGGCGGCCGCCGACGCATGTTGGGCGTCGCTGCAATCGGACAACGGATCCGCGCAGATGCTCGAGCTCCCGGCCGAGTCGTTCCAGAAGATGCCCGACATCTCGATCGACTATGCAGTGATGGAGCGCTCGTCGAAAGTGGTGGTGGTGCCGTCGAGTTTCGGCTGGAGCGACATCGGGTCGTGGGGTGCCGTACGCGAACTGGTCGCGCCGGACCAGGACAGCAACCGGGCCGTCGGCGAAGCGATCTTCGTCGATAGCCGCAATACCTACGTGCAGAGCCCGGATCGCGTCGTGGCGGCAGTCGGCGTGGCCGATCTGATGATCATCGATACGCCGGACGCGCTGCTGGTTGCGCATCCGGATCGCGCGCAGGACGTGAAGCAGGTCGTCGCACGGCTGAAGAAGCAGAATCACGATGCGTACAAGCTGCATCGCACCGTGAGCCGCCCGTGGGGCACCTACACGGTGCTGGAGGAAGGGCCGCGCTTCAAGATCAAGCGCATCGAAGTCAAGCCGGGTGCGAGTCTCAGCCTGCAGATGCACCATCATCGCAGCGAGCACTGGATCGTCGTGTGCGGGATGGCGAAGGTCGTCAACGGCGATCAGGAGATCTTCGTTCGAACGAATGAATCGACGTACATTCCGGCCGGTCACAAGCATCGTCTCGAGAACCCCGGCGTGCTGGACCTCGTGATGATCGAGGTGCAGAGCGGCGAATATCTCGGAGAAGACGACATCGTTCGCTTCCAGGACGTGTACGGGCGGGCTTGATGCCTGGAATGCCGAGCATCCTTTGGAGCTATCGATACTTCATCGCGGGAAGCGTCAAGCGGGATTTCCTGCTTGGCGCGGCCCGGGCCGTCCGCAATCGATGATGATCTTGTCGCGTGTCATGCATGCGCGGCTGTCTGGTATCGGCAACAGCTTTGCGTACAGCATCCACCGGTATGTACGTAGGTTGCCGTGGAGGTTCATGGAAATCGCCAGCCGCGCCCGGAACGCGTCCATCGATATCCGTGGCACGCGGCCGGGCCGTCCCCGGCTCCGCCTGCCACGGATGGCCAATTTCGTCGGTGTGGCGTGGCTGCAGACGACGGTGAGGAGTTTGCCGTAGTGGATAGCTTTTATCGCGCGTTCGAAGATCAGCACCGAGGCGCAAGGGAGCTGATCAAAAGCCGACTGGCGAAATACCAGCCGTTCATTGCGCCTCTGGCGACGCTCCACCCGGGCGGGAAGACGCTCGACCTGGGCTGCGGTCGCGGCGAATGGCTGGAGTTGATGGTCGAAGCGGGGTTCAGCCCGATCGGCGTGGATCTCGATGCCGATATGCTCGAAGCCTGTCGGGAGCGAGGTCTGCCGGCATTTCAGGGTGACGCTATCGCGCACCTTGCCGCGCTCGATTCGAATAGTCATGTCCTTGTTTCGGCTTTTCATGTTGTCGAGCACGTGTCGTTCGAACAGGTTCGAACGATCGTCGGCGAAGCGTTGCGCGTGCTCAAGCCGGGCGGGCTGTTGATTCTCGAAACGCCGAACCCGGAAAACATTGTCGTCGCAGGCTGCAATTTCTATCTGGACCCGAGCCACCAACACCCGATTCCTTCGGAATTGCTGAGTTTTGTCGCCGAGCATGCCGGATTTGCAAGGGTCAAGTTGCTTCGGCTGCAACAAAACCCTGCGTTGCAGGACGCCGGCGCGCGGGTTCAGCTTCTCGATGTGCTGGGCGGCGTAAGTCCGGATTACGCGATTGTTGCCCAGAAATCGGGCAGCGAAGAACAGGCTGCCCTTTTCGACGAAGCGTTCGCTGCCGATTACGGGCTGTCCCTGGTCGAGCTTGCTGCGCGTTTCGAGGAAGGCGGCGCGCGCGAACATGAGATGGTTGCCGAACAGGTCCAGCACACGCAGCACGAAATGGCGCGACTTCACAGCGAACTGGGTGCGGTCCACGACGAATTGACACGCACGCGCGGCGAGCTGACGCAAGTCCGTGACGAACTGGGGCGAGCGCAGGGCGAACTCGGGCAGCTTCGGCGCGACTTGTCGAAAGTGAACGGCGAGCTGACGCGAGCCCACGACGCAGCCCGGGCCACGGCCGAGCAATTGCAGGCCGTCTACGGCAGCACATCCTGGCGTGTCACCGCGCCCATGCGCAATGCGATAACGTACGCGCGTGGCGCGAAGGGCGCGTGCAAATCCGGCATCAGGCGCGTGCTTTTCACGAGCGTCGCGTACGTCAATCGCAATCCCCGCCTGCGACGATTGGCAGTGCGACTGCTGGGCTCGATGCCCGGCGTGAAGCAGCGGCTCGTTCGGATCATCGTTGGCGCGCCGATGCAGTCGATGCGAAGAAAGCCCGTCGACGATGACGGTTTGACGCCCCGCGCGCGCGAAGCATACATGGCACTGAAGTCCGTCTTCGCGCATGAAAATGGGGATATCGAATAAATGCGTATCGTTGTCGACATGCAGGGGGCGCAGAGCCTCAATTCGCGTAACCGGGGCGTGGGCCGCTACACCGAGTCCATCGTCAAGGCGATGATCCGGAATCGCGGCGACCATGAAATCGTACTCGCGCTGAACGGGCTGTTCGAGGAGTCCGCCCGAATCCTGCGCGAGCAGTTCGAAGCATTGCTTCCGAAGCAGAACATCCGCGTCTGGTATGCCGCCGGGCCCGTCGCTCACGCCGACCGCGCCAACCTGTGGCGCCGCCAGGCGAGCGAACTGACCTATGAAGCGTTTCTGACGAGCCTGCGGCCGGATTTCATTTATATCGCGAGCCACTTCGAAGGCTTCGGCGACGATTCGGTCACCAGCATCCACGCGCTTCAGAAGAATGTTCCGGTCGCGGTCACGCTGTACGACCTGATCCCGTACCTCTATGCGAAGCCGTATCTCGAGAACCCTGTCTTCAAGGACTGGTACCTCGGGAAAATCGAACAGCTTCGACGCGCCGATTTGTGGTTGGCCATATCCGAGTCGTCTCGCTCCGAGGGAATCGAGCATCTCGGTCTCGCACCGGAGTGGTCGGTCAACATGTCCGCCGATGTCGACGCGTGGTTTCGTCCGGAGCAGATCGCTGCCGAGCGCGAAGCGGCATTGCGGAACAAGTACGGGCTGACGAAACCGTTCGTGCTCTATACCGGTGGCATCGACCATCGGAAGAACGTCGAGGGCATGATTCGCGCTTTTGCGCTGTTGCCGCCCGCATTGCGCAAGTCGCACCAGTTGGCGATCGTTTGCTCGATTCAGCCGGCGAGCCGTGACGCGTTGACGCGTCTGGCGCGGCAGGTCGGACTGGACGCGACGGACGTCGTATGCACGGGATTCGTGCCCGACGAGGATCTGCTGTCACTTTACAACCTGTGCCGCTTGTTCGTTTTTCCTTCGTGGCACGAAGGTTTCGGTTTGCCGGTGCTGGAGGCGATGCGCTGCGGCGCGCCCGTGATCGGCGCGAATACGTCGAGCGTTCCGGAGGTGATCGGCTGGGACGACGCTTTGTTCGATCCCCGCTCCGATGAAGCGATTGCGCAGCATATGCAGCGCGGTCTGACGGACGACGACTATCGTCACGCACTGGTCGAACACGGTAAGCGTCAGGCCGCGAAGTTCTCATGGGACCGCAGCGGGCGCTGCGCGCTCGACGCGATGGAGCGACGACGCGACGCGTGGCTCGCCGAGTCGCGCGAGCCGGAAGTCGAGCCGCGGCGGCCAAGGCTGGCCTACGTGTCGCCATTGCCGCCGGCTCGCACCGGGATTGCCGATTACAGCGCGGAATTGCTGCCGGAACTGGCGCGCTTTTACGAAATCGACGTGATCGTCGACTCGAATGAAGCGGAAGAAGCTCAGTCCGTCCAGCTCGAGCACGTTTCGATCAAAACGCCGGCGTGGCTGCGCAAGCATGCGGGTTCCTACGATCGCGTGCTCTATCATTTCGGGAACTCGGCGTTTCACGAGTACATGTTCCCGTTGCTGGAAACCGTGCCGGGTGTGGTCGTGCTGCACGATTTCTTTCTGTCGGGCATCCTCGCGCACATGGCGATTCACGGAAATCGTCCCGACGGTTGGTCCAGGGCGCTGTATGACGCACATGGGTATGTCGGTCTGACGGCGCGGCACCTGAAAGAGGATATCGCCGACGCCATCTGGGAGTATCCGTGCAGCCTCGGCGTGATCCAGAAAGCCTTGGGTCTGATCGTTCACTCGCCGAATTCGCTGCGATTGGCGCGTCATTGGTACGGCGGGGACACGACCGACTGGACCGTGATTCCGCTTATGCGCGGTGCGGCCACCGTGTCGGGCAGCGAAGACGCCCGCGAGGCGCTGGGAATCGGCAAGAACGACTTCCTGGTATGCGCGTTCGGCGCGCTCGGGCCGTCCAAGCTCAATCATCGGTTGCTGCGTGCATGGAGCCGATCGTCGCTCGCGCGCGATCCGGCTTGCCAACTGGTCTTTGTCGGCGAAAATCAGCCGACCGAATATGGCGAGGAACTTGCGCGCAGTATTCGGCAGATGGGTCAGAAGGGGCGTGTCCGCATCACCGGATGGGCCGACGCGCAGTTGTTCCGCCAGTACCTCGCGGCTGTGGATGTCGGCGTCCAGTTGCGCACGCTGTCGCGCGGCGAGACGTCGGCAGCCGTGCTCGACTGCATGAATTACGGCAAGGCGACGATCGCCAATGCCAACGGAAGCATGGCGGATCTGGATCCCGAGGCCGTGTGGATGCTGCCGGACGAGTTCACCGACGAGCAACTGATCGAAGCACTGGAAACGTTGCGTTCGGATTCGGCGCGACGCGAACGGATGGGCGCGCGCGCACGGGACATCATCGTAAGCGCCCATGCCGCCGACGTCTGCGCGGAACAGTATCGCGAGGCGATCGAGCGGTTCTATCTCCAGGCCGCCGCGAATCCGCTCGTACTGACGCGCGCGATCGCGCAGCGGGCCGGCCGGACCAGCGACGACGAGTCGCGCACGTGGGCGTTGACCGTCGCGAAGAGTTTCGTTCCGCGTAACAACAAGCGGCAATTGCTCGTCGATATCTCCGAGCTCGTGCAGGTGGATGCCCGCAGTGGGATTCAGCGCGTGGTGCGCAACCTGCTGAAGGAGTGGCTGGACTCTCCGCCCGACGGTTTTCGCGTGGAGCCGGTATATGCGACGACCACGGATTCCTATCGCTATGCGCGTGAATTTACGATGCGGATGATGGGATTCGACGATGGCTGGCTGCAGGACGAGCCGATCGACTATGCGGCAGGAGACGTGTTCGTCGGTCTGGATCTGCAGCCGCGCGTCGTCCCCGCGCAGCGGGCGTTTTATCAAAACCTGCGATTGCAGGGCGTGCAGGTCAAGTTCGTCGTCTACGATTTGCTGTGCGTGCTGCTTCCGCAGTATTTTGTTCCTGGCGCCGCCGACGGCTTTACGGGCTGGCTGGACGTCGTGGCGGAAAGCGACGGAGCATTGTGCATTTCGCAGGCGGTGGCCACGGATCTGTCGTCATGGATCGAGAAGCACGCACCCGAGCGCGCGCGCTCGTTCGAGATCGACTGGTTCCACCTGGGTGCGGATATCGAGAACTTCCCGGCGTCTTCGGAAATTCCGCGCGACGGCGGCAAGGTGCTTCAGCAACTGCGTAGTTGCCCGACGTTTCTGATGGTGGGCACCCTGGAGCCGCGCAAGGGACATGCGCAGGTGCTGGACGCGTTCGAGCATCTGTGGCGCGACAATCAGAACGTCAACCTCGTCTTCGTGGGACGGCAAGGATGGATGGTCGAGGATCTGGTCGGGCGGTTGCGGGCGCACGCGCAACAGGGGCGTCGCTTGTTCTGGCTGGAAAACGCGTCGGACGATTATCTGGAGAAAATCTACGACGCAAGTTCGTGCCTGATCGCGGCGTCCTATGGCGAAGGTTTCGGCTTGCCGCTGATCGAGGCTGCACAGCATGGACTGGCGATCATTGCGCGCGATCTGCCGGTATTTCGTGAAGTAGCGCGCGAGCATGCATTTTATTTTTCCGCGCAACAAGGGCATGATCTGGCCACCGAGATCAACGCATGGCTGGAGCTTCGGGCGAAACAGCAGGAGCCTTCGTCTCGCGGCATGCCGTTTCTGACGTGGGCGCAGAGTGCGCGCCACCTGGCAAAAATTCTCACGCGCAATAAAGCGTATTCTTAAAGCAGGGCGATTATGTCTGACAAAACTTCCATCATCACCGGCATCACCGGACAAGACGGTGCTTATTTGGCCCAGTTGCTGCTCGACAAAGGCTACACGGTCTACGGCACCTACCGCCGTACCAGTTCGGTGAATTTCTGGCGCATCGAAGAGCTGGGCATCGCCAAGCACCCGAACCTGCATCTGGTCGAATACGACCTGACCGATCTGTCCGCGAGCATCCGCCTGCTGCAGACGACCGGCGCCACGGAGGTTTACAACCTGGCGGCGCAGAGCTTCGTCGGCGTGTCGTTCGATCAGCCGGTCACCACGGCGGAAATCACCGGCATCGGTCCGCTGAACCTGCTCGAAGCGATTCGCATCGTCAACCCGAAGATCCGCTTCTACCAGGCGAGCACGTCGGAAATGTTCGGCAAAGTGCAGGCGATCCCGCAGATCGAATCGACGCCGTTCTATCCGCGCAGCCCGTATGGCGTGGCGAAGCTGTACGCGCACTGGATCACGGTGAACTACCGCGAAAGCTACGACATCTTCGGTTGCAGCGGGATCCTCTTCAACCACGAGTCGCCGCTGCGCGGCCGTGAATTCGTCACGCGCAAGATCACCGACTCGGTTGCGAAGATCAAGCTCGGTCAGCTCGACGTGCTCGAACTCGGCAACATGGATGCGAAGCGCGACTGGGGCTTCGCGAAGGAATACGTCGAAGGCATGTGGCGCATGCTGCAGGCCGACGAGCCGGATACCTACGTGCTTGCGACCAACCGTACCGAGACCGTGCGCGATTTCGTCAGCATGGCGTTCAAGGCGGCCGGCGTCGACCTCGAGTTCAAGGGCAGCAACGAGCAGGAAATCGCGGTGGATGTCGCGACCGGCAAGACCGTCGTCCGCGTCAATCCGAAGTTCCATCGGCCGGCTGAAGTCGATCTGCTGATCGGCAATCCGGAAAAAGCGAAGCAGAAGCTCGGCTGGGAGCCGCAGACGACGCTCGAGCAGCTGTGCGCGATGATGGTTGAAGCGGATTTGCGACGCAATGAACGCGGCTTCTCGTTCTGACGTCCCGCGTGCCCTGGTGACGGGGCTCGGCGGCTTTACCGGCGACTATCTCGCGAAGTCGCTGCAAGCGGCCGGCTATCGCGTGTTCGGCACGACGCACGGTTCCGAGACGACAGGCGCTGGCATGTACCGGGTCGACCTGTGCGACCGCGCGGAGCTGGCAAAGGTCGTCGCGGACGTGCAGCCGGACGTCGTCGTGCATCTCGCCGCGGTTTCGTTCGTCGCGCACGGCGATGCGGACGCGATCTATCGCACCAATGTGGTCGGCTCGCGGAACCTGCTGGCAGCGCTCGCGGATCTGGAGAATCGTCCGCGCGCCGTTTTGCTGACGAGCAGCGCCAACATCTACGGCAATGCGGCGGTCGAGATCATCGACGAATCGGTCGAGCCGAATCCCGCGAACGACTACGCGGTGAGCAAGCTGGCAATGGAGTACATGGCGCGCCTCTGGTGCGACAAGTTGCCGATCGTCGTGGCGCGTCCGTTCAACTACACCGGTGTCGGGCAGTCGCCGCAATTCCTGCTGCCGAAGATCGTCGATCATTTTCAGCGCGGCGAGCGCGTGATCGAACTCGGCAATATCGACGTCGAACGCGATTTTTCGGACGTGCGCCGCGTGGTGGATGCGTATTGCCGCCTGCTGCAGCTTGCGCCGGCCGGCGGTGTGTTCAACGTGTGCTCCGGTCGCGCGGTGTCGCTCAGGGCAGTGATCGCGATGATGGGGCAGATCGCCGGCTACCAGATCGAAGTGCGCGTGAATCCTGCTTTCGTGCGCGCGAACGAGGTGCGCCGATTGCAGGGCAATTGCGCGCGGCTGCAGGCCGCCATTGGGCCGCTCGACGATATTCCGCTGGAAAGCACGCTGCGCTGGATGTTTGGCGGAGGGCGTGCGTGAAGGTTGGTTTCGGCTCGGATGCGCGGATCCCGTCGTCGGCGATCGGTCTCGCATCGAGGAGCGCAGCGTGAAGCTCGGTGTGGACATCACATGGATGGTCGGCAACTACCGCGGCATGGGACGATTCGCGCGCCAATTGGTCGCGCCGGTCGGTACATCGATGCTCGGTCTCGCGCCGAGCGGCGTGACCACGGACGAATGGCCGTGCATCAGCGAAGGGAGCGGCTTCTTTCCGTGGTGGGAGCAGGTCGAATTGCCGCGCCTGTGTCGCGAGCAGAAGCTCGACTATCTGCTGTGCCCGTACAACACCGGGCCCGTACGGTCCACGGGCAGTACACGGCTGATCACGGTGATTCACGACCTGATCTACATGAAGCCGTGGAGCGAGCTGCCGCCGGCGAGATCGTTGTATCAGACCGCCGGGCGCGTCTACCGCAGGCATGTGGTGCCGCAGCTTGCACGCCGGGCCGACGTCGTGTTGACCGTGTCGCGCTTCACGCAACGGGAGCTGGTGCAGACGTTCGGGCTGCGCGAAGCCGAGGTGCATGTCATTCCATGCACGATTTCCGACGACTGGTTTGTGGCGCCGTTGAGCCGCGCACAGCGTCGGCCGTACCTGTTCACGGTCGCCGGCGAAGTGCCGAGCAAAAACGTCGATCGGCTGTTGCAGGCGTTCGCGATCGCCAAGCCGGCGCTCGGCGATGACGCGTCGTTGAGAATTGCCGGAATCAAGCCCGAGCATCACGCACATTTTCTTGCACGCGCCGATGCGCTCGGCGTGGCTGGCGCCGTCGAATTGCTCGGTTATGTTTCGCGCGACGAATTGCGCGAGCAGTATCGGCATGCCAAGGCGTTTGTGTTTGCTTCGTTGTTCGAAGGGTTCGGCATTCCGCTGCTGGAAGCGATGGCGTCATGCACGCCGGTCGCATGCAGCAATACGACGTCGATGCCGGAGATCGTCGGCGAGTGCGCACTGCAGTTCGATCCGTATTCGGTGGAAGACATCGCGGAACAGATCCGCAACGTATGGCGCGACGACGCACGGTTTCAGATCGCCGCCGGCGCGGGCATGGACCGCGCGCGTACTTACTCGGAATCGGCGGTTCGTCCGTCGATTCAGGATTTCTGGGCACGTCTGGCATGAGTCGCGACAAGAAGAAGCTGCTGGTGCTGACTCCGCGGTTTCCATACCCGGTGATCGGCGGCGACAAGTTGCGGATCTATCACCTCTGCAAGGAGCTGTCCCGCCATTACTCGCTGACGTTGCTGAGCCTGTGCGATACGCCGGAAGACATGCACGCAGCGTTGCCTGACGACGGTGTATTCGATCGCGTCGAACGGATCTATTTGTCGCGAGCGCGTTCGTACGTCAACACGTTGCTCGCGTTGCCCACGCGCACGCCGCTGCAGGTCGCGTACTACCGCAGTCGTGCGTTTGCGGCCGCCGTTTCCCGGCTGCTGCCGTCGCACGACGGCGTGTTCGTGCATCTCGTGCGCTGCGCCGAGTACGTGCGCAAGTCGGACAAGCCGCGCGTGCTCGAAATGACCGATGCGATCTCGCTGAACTACAGCCGCGTCAAGCAGCTCAGGAACGCGCGCGGAATCAAGTCGCGCGTGTTCGCGATCGAGGCGAAACGTCTACTCGACTACGAGCGTACGATCGTCGACGACTTCGATCTGTCGGTGCTGGTATCGAAGGCCGATCGCGATTACCTGTTTCCCGGCGAATCGGGCAAGAACGTGATGGTGTGCTCGAATGGCGTCGACTTGTCGGGCCTGCCGTATGTCGCGCGCAGCATGGCGAGCCGCCTGCTGATTTTCATCGGCGACATGCGCACGGTACAGAACTAGGACATGTGCCATTTCTTTGCCGAAGCGGTGCTGCCGTTGCTGCGCAAACGCGCCGACTATCGCTTCAGGATCGTCGGCTCCATCGCGCCCGCGCTCGCCGAACAATTCCGTGCGTACGACGGCGTCGAAGTGACCGGCCGCGTCGCGTCGGTCGCGCAGGCCGCGGCCGACGGCGCGATCGGCGTGTGTCCGATGCGCATCGGTGCGGGCGTGCAGAACAAGATTCTCGAATATATGGCGCTGGGGCTGCCGGTCGTGACGACGTCGCTCGGGCACGAGGGTCTGGGCGCGAAGAGCGGGCACGATCTGCTGATCGCCGATACGCCGGACGCGTTTGTCGAGCGCATCGAATGGCTCGTTGCGCACGAAGCGGCGGCCGTGGAGATGGCTAGCCATGCGCGGCGATTCGTCGAGCGGGAGCATGGCTGGAGCGAGATGACGCGCGTGCTGGTCGAGCGGGTGGGGGAGTTGCTGGCGGCGCGCCCCGGTGTGCGCGCCGAGGGTTGAGACTCCGGAGCGACGGGTCAGCTTTCGTGATGGCGGAAGCTGAACTTCTTGTGCCCGATGTAGCTCGAGAAAACCGGAACGATCACGCCGACCAGGTGCGCAATGTCCCGGTCATGCCAGTGCAGGCCGATCGCGGGAAACACGTAGTACGCGAGTCCGACGCTGACGACCCACGTCTGGAACACCGCGACGACGTTCACCAGCGTAAAGAAGAACGCCGAGCGCCCGGTGGATTGCGTGCTTTCCGTGAACACGAACAGCTTCGCCAGCACGAAAGCCGTGATCATGCCTGTCACGTATGCGACGACGATCGCGGCCGAATAGGGCATCCAGAGGTTGTACAGCATTCGGCTGCCCCAGTTGACGGCCGCGGCAAAGCCGCCCGTCAGCAGGAACAGCAGGAATTTTCTGGAGACGAGGCCGCGCTTCGCAGCGGGAGCAATGTCGGTCATACCATTCGCGCCATTTCTCGTGCCAGTCCGATACTTTCGGAAATGCCACGATCTTCCGGGTAGTAGTACGACGTGTCGGCGACGAGCAGCCCCTGAACCGGCAACTGAATCGGCGGCAGACGGTCGGCAAAGCCGGGCTCGCATACCGGTTGCGCGAAGCGGTAACGGCTCGCGCGAATATCGATGAAATCGTCCGGCGTGATCGCAGGATTGATTTTCATCAGGTACCGCTTCACCTTGTCGATGAACACGGAATCCGGCTGCTGATACACAGGGTGCTCGCCCGGCACGTAGAACGGCACGTACACGACGTGCGCATCGAGTGGGCGCAGGTTCGTGTATTCGACGATACCGGGAATGTCCATGTCCGGATCGTTCGTGTTCAACCAGAAATTTTCGGTGACCGGCTTTCGAAGCTTGGCGATCACGCAAACGACCGCGACGTTCTTCACGCTGGCGAACCTGGCGAGGATGTCTTCCGGCAGATCCGGCATCACGCGCGGCACGTACGGCAACGGAATGGTGCTGATGACCTTGTCGAACGCGTGTACCTGGCCGCCCGCTTCGACGCCCGTGACCTTGCCGCCGTCGATCGACACCTTGGTGACGGGCGTCCCGAGCCGGAATTCGCCGCCGTTCTCTTCGATATAGCGGCGCATGCCCTCGAGCAGCGTCTCGGAGCCGCCATCGAGATAGCCGAGCTTTTCCTTGAAAAGGTTGTAGCGAGACCGCCCGATTCGGCGAACGCGGCTCCAGATCCACGCGGCGGAAAGGCTGCGCGCGTAGTCGTAGAACTTATAGTCGAACAGTCTGCGCCACAACACTTCCCACGCTTCTTCTCCGACCCAGCGACGAATCCACCCGGTCGCTTCGAGCTTGTCCAGCGGCTTCCAGTCGTCGCGGCGCGTGCAGAGGAACGCATGCAGTCCGTAGCGGATCTTCGCGGTCAGGCTGAGTCCCTTGAACTTCAGCAACGCGATCGGGTTGCCCCAGGGCTGCACGCGATTCTGGTAGAAGTAGCCCATCTTCGTCTCGCGCCAGTGCATCTTGTCCTCGAGGCCGAGCTCTTGCAGCACCTTCAGGAATGCGTGATCGGAAATGGCGTGAAAGTGATAGTAGCGTTCGATCGACAGGCCGCCGAAATCGAAGCATGCGGCCATGCCGCCGACACGATCGTCTGCTTCGAAAATGACGGGCTTGCGCCCGTCCTTGACGAGCTGGTAGGCAACGCCGAGACCCATCGGGCCGGCGCCGAGAACGGCAATGCGGTCTGCGCTCATGGATTAGAACTCTAGTGCGATATGGCTGTAGGTCGGGTCGTTGAAGGTCTCGGTCATGGCCTTGTCCAGCGGGGTCGCCTTGATGCCGAAGATGCCTTCCCAGTCGATGACCTCGAATTCATCGCCGGCGGTGAGCGCCTTCAGTTGATCCGCGGTGAACGGCGGATTGCGGTCGAAGAGCGCGTAGACCTTGAGCAGCACATAGAACAGGCTGTACGGAATCTTGACGATCGCGCAGCGTGCATGGGTCGCGCGCTTGATATGGCGGATCAGGTCGATGTAGTCCACACGCTCCAGGCCCGTGATGTTGAATGCCTCACCGGCTTTTCCTGACCGAATGCAACTGATGATGACGTTGCAGAAATCGCCGACGTACAGCGGCTGCCGCATGTAGCGGCCGCTGCCAGGAATCGGGAACACGGGCACACGGTGCATGAATCGCGACAGCCAGCCGAGATGCTTGCGGTCGAACCAGCCGAACATCAGCGTCGGCCTGAGGATCACGCAGTTGATGCCGGACGCCGCGACGATTTCTTCCTGCTCGCGCTTGGTTTCCGTGTACCAGTCGTCGCCGACGGAATTGACCACCGACGAACTGATGTGGACCGTATGGGGAACGGCGTAGCGCTTGATTGCGTCGAGCACGCGCTTCGTCGACGTGATGTTGTTGCGAACGAACGGCTCGCGGGTCGGTGCGCCGATCTGCGCTTGCAGCATGACGACCGTACTCGCGTGTTCGAAATGCTTTTCCCAGTCGCCGGGTTCGGCGAGATCGGCAAGCACGGCCGTGACGTCCGGATGGACGCGCCGCAGCACGTTCAGGTTCGCCTCGTGCTTGTCCAGCACGACGATATTCGTGTACCCGTGCTGCTTCAGACGTGCGACGAGATTCTGGCCGACGAGGCCGGCGCCACCGGGGAGGACGATACGCGTTTGATTCATGATGTCGTGTTTCTGCATGGAAGGAGAGGATTCGTCGTGAATCCTCACAGCGACAGGCGCTTGAAGACGAACTGCGGTATCGAGCGAATGATCCGCATGATCGGCGACCAGAAGCACGGTGTGTAGAGCACGTTCTTCTTTTTGTCGATTGCGCGGACGATTTCGTTGGCAACCTTGTCGGGCGACGCGACCAGCGGGCCGGGCAGCGGAAGTCCCGCCGTCATCGCCGTGGCCACGAAGCCGGGCTTGATCGTGACGACGTGCACGCCGGCCTTGTAGAGCCGCGCGCGCAGCCCTTCGCAGAAGGCGGCAAGCGCGGCCTTCGCGCTTCCGTAAAGATAATTGGACGGACGACCGCGATCGCCGGCCACCGAGCCGATCACACCGATTGCACCGTGCCTTGCCGTTTCGAGCATGTTGGCAATGAGCGTCAGCAATGCGATCACGGAAGTGGCATTGGTGTTGAACTCCCGCACCGCAACAGCCGGGTCGGCCTGGCACTGCGCCTGATCGGGCAGCGTGCCCGGCGCAATCAGCACGACGTCGGGCGGGCCGCCGAACGCGCGTTTGCACTCGTCGAGCATCGCCGCGTGCGGCTCGCCGAGCGCGTTGATATCCAGCACGTGTGTCATCGCGAGCGCGGCGCCGCGCGCCTGCAGATCGTCAGCCACCTGCTGCAGGCGCTCGCCGTTGCGCGCGACCAGGAACAGCCCGGCGCCTTGACTGGCCCAGATGCGCGCACAGGCCATCGCAATGCCGGAGGTTGCTCCTACTATCAATATCTTTTTCTGCATGATCATGTACGGGTGACGCGTTCCCAAAAACGGGAAAGCAGCGCGGGATCGCGCAGGGTTTCGACTTGTTCCCAATCCGGGTAGGCCGCACGAAAGTCTTCGCCGGACATGTGCGCGTCTTTCGCCGGATAGATTCGCCCCGCAGCGTCGCGGACGATCGTATCCAGTACGGAGAACAGCCGCCGGTTCTGCTCGTCTCTCTGCGGGAAGTCGAGCGCGAGCGACGTGCCGTCCATCGGAAAGGACAGCAGCCCGGGCGAGCGGATCTCCCCGCAGCGCTTCAATACGGCGAGAAACGATCCGGTTCCGCTTCCTGCAATCGCGCGGAGCATTTCGCGCGTGGCGTCGAGTGCAACCGCGCGCGGCACGACGCACTGGTATTGCTGGAACCCGCGGCGCCCGTAGATCCGGTTCCATTCGAGCAGACCATCCAGCGGATAGAAGTATTGGTCGTAGCTGACGGTGGAGCGGACCTCGCGTGCCTGCTGGCGGTGATAATACAGGCCGTTGAACGCGCGAAGGGTCGCGTTGTTGAAAATCGGCACCGGGAACGTGAAAGGCACGGTGCGCTTCACGCGCCGATCGACGTCCAGCGGGCCGACGTCGGCATGGTCGCCCACCATGAAGATACCGCGCCCGAGATGCTTGCCGCTGCCGAGGCAATCGACCCACGCGACGCTGTATTCATGCGCGCGATCGAACGCGTCCGACAGCGTGAAGAACTCGTCCAGGTCGCCGAAGCGGATGCTGGTCACGTCGATCCGGCTGGACTTGATCGGCATCAGCTGGATCTCCGCCCACACGATGAGTCCGGTGAGGCCCAGGCCGCCGATCGTCGCGGCATAGAGCGCGGGATTCTCGCCCGGTGCGCATTCGAGCTGCACGCCGTCGCTGCGGGCCAGCATGAAGCGGCGCACATGGCGGCCGAACGTGCCGCGCACGTGATGGTTCTTGCCATGTACGTCGTTCGCGATGGCGCCGCCCAGCGTTGCATACTTGGTCCCGGGCGTGACGGGCAGCATCCAGCCTCGCGGTATCGCGACTTCCAGAATCTGCTCCAGCGTGATTCCCGGCTCGGCTCGCAGCACGCCGGTTTCCCAGTTCGCCGAAATCAGCCGGTCCAGTGTGCGGGTTCGCACGACATGGTCCGAGCTCGCGAGGCAACTGTCGCCATAGCTTCTGCCGTTGCCGAAGGCGAGTGTCGTTCGATGGGCATCGGCGACAGTCGACCAGACGCGCGGCAAGTCGCCGCGCCACGCAATATCGTGCGGCGTTTGCGGCTGAACGGGGTAGCGCCCCCACGAAAGGACAGTACGCATCGCTCAGATCGCGGCCCAGAAGACGAGGCCGCACAATCCGATCACGGAAGGCTCAGCCGGTCGCGGTAGCGAAGATGATCGGATCGTCATGCATGTGGCCGCGATGCGCGATGATCCACGTGCGGCTGATCCAGTAGAGCAGAAGCGGACAAGCCAGCCATATCAATTGCGGGCGGCTATAAAGGTGTGCGGTCTTCGGGTCCTGGATGTACATCGCGAGCACCAGCACGGACAGATATCCGGACGCGCAGCCGAGCGACGACACCAGTTCGAGGTCGCTCGCCATGTAGCCGCGTCCACGAGACTGATTCAGTCCGCGTTTTTTCATCGACTGTAGCTCCGCATAGCGCTTGATGAGGGCGAGGCTGAGAAAGATGAACATCGAGAACGCGAGCAGCCAGAAAGTCAGGTGTGTCGCGATTGCGGTTGTGCCCGCAACGATACGCACCGTATACAGCATCGCAAGGACGACGACATCGACCATCACCAGCCGCTTCAGCACCGTCGAATAAGCGAGCGTCAGTGCGTAGTAGCCGAGCAGCACGACCGAGAAGCGCCACGGCAGTGTGGCGAGCGCCAGCGCGAACGCGCCGACGAGCAAGACGGGAAAGGCGGCCAGCCCGTGCATCAGTGGCAACGCGCCGGACGCGAGCGGTCGCCGGCATTTGGACGGATGGTGCCGGTCGTCCTCGAGATCGAGCAGATCGTTAAGCAGGTAGACGCTCGATGCGCATAGACCGAAGGCCACGAAAGCCAATACCGCATTGGCGAGCAGTTGCAGAGACCCGAGCATGTGTCCGGCCAGCAGCGGCAGAAAGATCAGCAGATTCTTCAGCCACTGATGCATGCGCAGCGACCTGGCCCACGTTTTCAGCGCGGGCGCACGCGATTCGAACACGCGTTCGACGTTGCCGGCTTTTTCTGCCGCGCGCCGCACGGCGGCGGGGGCGTTGACCACATAGGCGCGCTCGGCGGACTTCCATACCGGGAGATCGTCGCGCGAATTGCCGGCATAGTCGAAGCCGCGCTCGCCGAACCGCGCCACGAGCCGATCTTTTTTCCGATGCGACGACAAGTTGACCTGATCGTTGGTCGCCAGGACTTCGTCGAACAGTTCGAGATGCTCGGCAATCGCGTGTGCGTACTTCTCGTGGCTCGCTGTTGCGAGCACGATCGTGCGCCCGTTGGCCCGCTCCTCGTTGATCCACTCGACGATCTGCGGGTCGTACGGCAGCACGCTGACGTCGAGGTCCGTTTCCGCAGCGAGCCTCGACTTGAGCGCCGGCTTCCCGCCGCGAAGCAACCATACGAGCGGCGTCAGGAATCGAGACGGCGTCGACTTCAGGTAACAGAAACCCGACTCGATCAGGACGTCGGAACGAAGCAGCGTCCCATCGAGGTCAACAACGAGCGGTCTGCTGATCGTAGGGGTGTGCTGCGAGGGGCGTGTCGAATCTAACAGCATGAGCAGACGGTCGAAAGCGCGTTCGAAATCACTTTAATGGACGAGGCCGAGTCCATATAACGAGACGCCCAGCGTTCGCGGGTCGTCCGATATGCCGAGGGACTTCGGGGACACCACGTCGAGATCGACGAGCTTGACGTCGAGTGGACCCTGATCGACTCGCTCGATCGGTATGCGGATCGTTTGACGCGGGGCACTCGCGTCAAACGTGGTGCGGTAAACCGCGGCGTCGTTGACATAGATCGTCAGACGTTGAGCGGACTCCGGACGGGGCAGGAACGCGCCGACATCGAGCTGCAGCACGCCGGAGAAACCTTTGCGCACCTTGAGCAGCAGATGGGCTTCCTTCGCTTCCATCCACACGGAATGCGACTCCACGGGCGACCAGCCGCCGTTGAGGACCGATCCGAACAGCGCCGGATTTTTCTCGGCCGAAATGAATCCTGCCTCCGAGTAATCGTCCGGGTATTTTCTGAGAACGAGGCCGGCGCCTTCAATATCCGTCGACATCCGATCGGCCACCGGCGCGGCGGACACCTCGTATCCCGGATTATTTTTTACCTCGCCGGGCGTGCATTGCGCGTCCTTCGTGTAGCTGATGTGCCAGTTCTGATTGACACAAACCAGATCGTTGCCCGCCCGCTTCGCGTAAATCAATAGCCCGAGCGTCGTTTCCCATATTTTTCCGGGATCCGGCTTGCTGTCGAGGTTGAGCACGATCCGACCTTCCGGCTTGATGCGCGCGAGCGCATCGTACAGGTCCGCGATGCCCGGTTGATTATAAAAATGTGCGTAATTGGGCGTGTTGTCTATTTTCCTTGCGCTCGCGATCAGCAGCACCGCGATTGCGATCGCGACGACGATCGGGGAAAGCTTGCTCAGATAGGCGCGAAGCGTCGCTGCGACGAGCAGCGCTGCCGCCAGTGCCGGAACGGAATAGTAGAAGTAACCGATGTATCTGTGCTGAAGCTGGTCGACACCGAACTTCGAATAAAAAAGCATGGCCGCCGTTGCCGAAACGAGCGTGGCGAGCAGCGCGAGGGTGCTGCCTTGAATGGCACGGCGTGCACTCGACATGCCGGAAGCAAGCACGGCGCTCATGACGACAATGGCCGACACTAATACCGCAGTGCCTCCCCAGTACTGCCCCGAGTATCGAAGTGCGGCGCCCAGCGTATTGGCATGGTGTTGTCTGCCGAAAGAAGCGTAGCTCGCGACGGGGCCGGGGAAATGGCGAATGGTCTCGATGATCAGCGGCACGAAAAAAAGAAACAGGACGCCCGCCGCGCGTGCGATCGCGCCGCCATTCGCCTGCCAGTATTCCGATCCGAACATATATTCGCTGCGCTCGAGCCTGTCGCGTTGAAGGCGGTTGTAGAGCAGAAGCAGCGCAAATATGATCCCGAGGGTCGAAACGAACGATACATGCCCGTTGATCAGAAACCCCGCACTCAATGCAAGCGGCAGCAACGTGTCGCTTTTGCCGGCGGCAAACCGGGATGCGGCCACCAGCGCGGTTGCAAACGGGAAGAAATACAGCTCCGGAAACCACATCCCGGCAAAGAACTGGAAGTTCTGATAGGCGACGATGCACAGAAATACGGACAGCATCAGCCCGGCGTCAATCGACGAGCCGACAATTTTTCGAAGTATCCGAAAAATGGCGGTGATCCAGGCGGCGTTATATAGAATCACCGCGACCATTTGGCCGGAAAACGCCGACGGCAGAAGGTGCGTCCAGTCGTAAAAAACCAGCTCGCCGAGCGCCAGCACGTAAAGAATGGCCGGCCCGGGGTGATAAAACCCGACTCTCGAATAGTTGCCGACAAAAAGATCCAGATGTTTGGCTTTCTGAATCAACAGGCTGTTGGCCGCGAAATCGGTGGCCTCGACATTGTGCACGTTGATCAGATGCCAATTGATCACCAACAACGTGAGCGCAACGATGAGGAAAATCAACGCATCAAGAGCGCAGGCACTGCTTGCGAGCCCATTCCTGATTTGCTGATTTTCATTTGAGTTTGGTATGGATCCCATGGAGCAGCGTTATTGTGAAACTGGTCTCGACGTCTGGCCGTGCCGGATTGGCCGTCATATAGTGAAGCCGGCGTATCATGCAGTAAAAACAATGACTTTTCAAGCACTTGCGCGCTCATTGACAGTGTTCGGCAGCTGCTGTAGGTGTCGGCGGTTTTGCCGCGGATAGCAGCCTTTGCGGGTCCGGCGCGAGCGGAGCGACGACGTTGAGCCGGTATACTGCGCCGCAAGGCTTGGCCGTCGAGCATCGGCCAGACGGCGCGCGCAGCCGGCCATTCGCGCCTTCATGCCGCTCCCCTTCTTCAACCGCTCCACCGGAAACATCGCTGATGCATGTCGTAGTAACAGGTGCAAGCGGCTTTGTCGGCCGCGCCCTCTGTCGCGTTCTCGTCGAGCGCGGCCATCGGGTGACCGGTATCGTCCGCCGTCGCGGCGCCGTCCCGGCCGGCATCGACGAATACGTCTATACGGGCCGCGAATTTTCCGATATCGGCACACACTGGCCGGCTGCGCGCGGCGCCGTCGATTGCGTCGTCCATCTCGCCGCGCGCGTCCATGTGATGAACGACTCGGCTTCGGATCCGGACGCCGCGTTTCGCGCAATGAACGTCGACGGCACGTTGCGTGTTGCCGAGGCCGCTCAGCAGCACGGCGCGCGCCGAGTCGTGTATGTCAGCAGCATCAAAGCCGTTGCCGAGACCGATGATGGTCAACCGCTGCGCGAAGATTGTCCGGCTCACCCCGAAGATCCGTACGGACGTTCGAAGCGCGATGCAGAAGTGCTGCTGCGGCAGTTCGGCGAGTCGGCAGGCGTCGAGACGGTAATCGTCCGTCCGCCGCTGGTCTACGGCCCCGAGGTCCGCGCGAACTTCCTGCGGATGATGGACGCCGTCGCGCGCGGGATACCGCTGCCGCTCGGTTCAATCGCGGCGCGGCGCAGCATTCTGTACGTCGAGAACCTCGCCGACGCGCTGCTGCAATGCGCCAGCGCCCCACGCGCCGCCGGCGAATGCTTCCACGTGGCCGACGACGATCCGCCGTCGGTCACGGACCTGCTGCGTCTGGTCGGCGACGCCGTCGGCAAGCCGGCGCGCCTGCTGCCGGTTCCGGCAGCCGCGCTGCACGCGATCGGCAAACTGACCGGCCGCGGCGCCGCCGTCGACCGCCTGACGGGCAGCCTGCAACTGGACACGAGCCGCATCAAGCGCGTACTGGGCTGGCAGCCGCGTTATACGACCCGGGAAGGCCTCGAAGCGACCGCCGCGTGGTATCGTTCGCGCGATATCCGAAAATAAGCAACATGCTTCTCGCGAACTCTACTTGGCTTACCGCGGCCGCGGTGGCCGTGGCCGCCGCATTCGCTTCGACGATGATCCTGCGCTCGCTGCTTGCCACCGGGCTGGCCTGGCGGCTGGCCACCGATATTCCGAACGATCGTTCGCTCCATACGCTGCCGACGCCGCGCGTCGGCGGGTGGGGCATCGTGCCGGTCGGTGTCGTCGCGCTCGCAGCGCTTGCGCCGCACCTTTGGCTCATTGCCGCGGCGGCGGCGGGGCTGGCCGCGATGTCCCAGATCGACGACCGGCGCGGGCTGCCGGCCCGTGTGCGCTTCTCCGCGCATCTCGCAGCGGTCGTTGCACTGATCGCCGTATATCCGGCCGATGCTCCGTGGTGGCTGCTCGCCGGCGTCGGCTTTGCGATGGTGTGGCTGACGAATCTCTATAACTTCATGGATGGCGCGGACGGTCTCGCCGGCGGGATGGCGCTGTTCGGTTTCGGCGCGTATGCGGCAGCCGCGTTGCTGCGCGTGCATCCGTCCACCGAACTGGCGCTCGGCGCAGCAGCGATCGCCGGTGCGGCGCTCGGCTTTCTTCTGCTGAATTTCCATCCGGCCCGGCTGTTCCTTGGCGATGCAGGCTCGATTCCACTCGGCTTCATGGCCGGCGCGCTCGGCTACTGGGGCTGGCGAACGGGTGTGTGGCCGATCTGGTTCCCCGCTCTGGTGTTCTCGCCCTTTATTGCCGACGCATCTGTAACACTTTTGAGACGTCTGTTACGCGGCGAAAAGTTCTGGCAAGCGCATCGCGAGCATTACTATCAGCGGATGGTCCGCTCGGGCATGGGTCATGGCCGGACCGCGCTTTATTGGTACCTCATCATGCTCGCAGGCATAATTGTCGCCTTGTGGGCGAAGGGCCGCCCGGAACTGCAGCAATGGCTGTCATTTTTCGCATGGTACGGCGTCCTGGCATGTATCGGATTGGTGATCGACATGCGTTGGCGCCGGTTTCAGTCGGCCGCCGAAAACAATTCGTGAGGTTTCCCGCCGATGTTGCGATCCAAAGCATCGTGGCTGTCGCTAAGTGCTTTTCTGTTCGACCTGACGGCGGTCGTTGCCGCATGGTTGTTCGCGTATCTCGTCCGCTTCAACGGCAGCATTCCGCCTGATTTCACGAGCGGCGGCCTGACCGCCCTCATGTGGGTGCTACCGGTCTACGCGCTGATGTTCCATGTGTTCGGGCTCTATCGCGGCCTGTGGGTGTTCGCGAGCTTGCCCGACCTGATGCGCATCTCGAAGGCGGTGATCGGCGGCGGCGTGATCGTGATGATCGGCGCCGTGATGTTCCAGCCGTCGCCGATCATTCCGCGCTCGGTGCTGCTCGTGTCGCCGCTGATGCTGTTTCTGATGATGGGCGGCGCACGAGCGTTGTACCGCGCGACGAAGGAGTTCTACCTGTACGGGGGGCTCGTTGGGCAGGGCAAGCCGGTGCTCGTGCTGGGCGCCGGTACGGCTGGCGCGAGCCTCGCGCGTGAGCTGTCGCGTTCGGGCGAATGGCGTCTGGTCGGCCTGCTCGACGACGACGTCACCAAGCAGGGCAGGGAAATCTACGGCTACAAGGTGCTCGGCTCGTTCAACGACCTGAAGCACTGGACTGACGCGATGAAGGTCGAGTACGCGATCATCGCGATTCCGTCGGCGTCCGTCGAAACACAGCGTCGCGTCGCGACGTTATGCGTGCGAGCCGGCGTGAAGGCGATGGTGCTGCCGTCGCTGACCGCGCTGATGCCGGGGCAGGGTTTCCTGTCGCAGGTGCGGAACATCGATCTCGAAGATCTGCTCGGCCGCGAGGCCGTGACGATCGACACGCCGCACGTCGAGGCGCTGCTGCGCGGGCGCGTCGTGATGGTGACGGGAGCGGGCGGCTCCATCGGTTCGGAGCTTTGCCGGCAGATTCTCCGCTTCGCGCCGGCGCAACTCGTTGCGTTCGACCTGTCCGAATACGCGATGTACCGGCTCACCGAGGAACTGCGCGAGCGTTTTCCCGATCAGCCGGTCGTGCCGATCATCGGCGACGCGAAGGATTCGCTGCTGCTCGATCAGGTGATGTCGCGCTACGCGCCACACATCGTATTCCACGCGGCCGCCTACAAACACGTGCCGCTGATGGAAGAGCACAACGCGTGGCAGGCGCTGCGCAACAACGTGCTCGGCACGTACCGCGTTGCACGTGCGGCGATCCGCCACGAGGTGCGGCATTTCGTGCTGATCTCGACGGACAAGGCCGTCAACCCGACCAACGTGATGGGTGCGAGCAAGCGTCTGGCCGAAATGGCGTGTCAGGCGCTGCAGCAGACGAGTCAGCGCACGCAGTTCGAGACGGTGCGTTTCGGCAACGTGCTCGGCAGTGCGGGCAGCGTGATTCCGAAGTTCCAGCAGCAGATCGCGAAGGGCGGGCCGGTCACGGTGACGCATCCGGAGATCACGCGGTTCTTCATGACGACCCCGGAGGCGTCGCAGCTCGTGCTGCAGGCGTCGAGCATGGGGCGCGGCGGCGAGATCTTCATCCTCGACATGGGCGAGCCGGTGAAGATCGTCGATCTCGCGCGCGATCTGATCCGTCTGTACGGCTTTTCCGAAGACCAGATCCGCATCGAATTCACGGGTCTGCGTCCGGGCGAAAAACTCTACGAGGAATTGCTCGCGGACGACGAAACGACGACACGTACGCCGCATCCGAAGCTGCGGATCGCGCGCGCGCGGGAAGTGCCGGACCATCTGCTGGACGAACTGCTGCCGTGGCTGATGCAGCATCGCGTGTTGAGCGACGACGAAGTGCGACGCGATTTGCGGCGCTGGGTGCCGGAGTATCAGACGGCGGTTGCGCCCGTGTTGCAGAGCGTGTCGAGGGCGGTGCGCGCGGCATCGAACGAGTAGCGTAACGCTGCTGGTCGGACCCCAGACGAAAAAGCGCCCCGCAGGGCGCTTTTGTCTTTCCGGGGCTGAGGCTGATGCGTCGCCGTCAATGCCCGCGCCGCTCCTTCCTCACCACCATCCACCTGGGCACCCTGAACCTCACGATGCTGAGATAAAGCCAAACATAGGTAAGCGCAAACAGCACGACAAAGACGAACAGATGCACCGTATGCCGCCAGAACAGCGTCGCCGGAATCACCGCAACGAGACACAGCAGCCAAAGATAAGGCGAAGTCAGCGAATTCCGCCGCGTCAGGTCATGCGCGTGCTTCGTCCCCACCGCCCACCGCATCAAGCGCTTGTACACGAGCATATGCAGATGCACGCCATCCGGAATCCCCGGCGACATCCCGCGGATGAACTTCTTCCGATAGATCGAGAAGCACGTCTCGAAGATCGGATACATGAATAGCAGCACCGGATACCACGCCGACACTTCGCGATTGCGCATCACGAGCATGATCGCGAGCTCGGCGAGCATGAAGCCGATGAAATACGCGCCGCCGTCGCCGAGAAAGATCAGCCCGGCCGGAAAATTCCACAGGAAAAAACCGAGCACCGCGCCCATCATGATGATCGACGCGGACATCACGACCGGATCGTTCACGTGGAACGCGACATACGCGAGCGACGCGAACATCATGAAGCTGACCATCGACGCGAGCCCGTTGAAGCCGTCGATGATGTTGATCGCATTCGCGAGCGCGGCAACGGCGAGCACCGTAATGAACGCCGAGATCGCGACGTAGCCGAGCAGGAAATCGAGCGGCGGCACGCTGATGCGCTTGACCGCGATCCCCATCAGCCAGAACGCGAGCGCCGCGGCGCCCATCGTGCAGAGCAGCCGCGCACGCGGCGACACGCGCTTCGTGAGGTCTTCGACGAGCCCCGACAGGAACGCCGGCAGCCCGCACGCGGCGATGCCGAGAATGCTGCCGGCGATCGTCGGATAACGCCGCGACAGAATCAATGCAGCCACGACGACGCCGGCGAGGATCCCGATGCCGCCGACGCGCGGCACGGGCCGCACGTGGAATTTCTGCACGCCGGCCAGATCGCTGTCGATCGAGAATTTCTCGTGCAGATGCGCATAGCGCACGATGAACAGCGTAACGAGCAGGGAGACGATGAAGCCGGACGCGAAGCTGAGCATGGGATCGCTCGAAAAATGGACAGCGGATTATACAAAACCGCGCGGGTTGCCCTCCTGCCATCGCCAGTGGTCCGCACACATCTCGTCGATCCCGCGCGTCGCGCGCCAGCCGATGATCTCGGCGGCGGCCTGCGGATTCGCATAGCATTCGGCGACGTCGCCCGGGCGGCGCGCGACGATTTCGTACGGCACCGGCCGGCCCGACGCCTTCTCGAACGCGCGCACGACCTCGAGCACGCTGTAGCCCCGGCCGGTGCCGAGGTTCACGACGAAGCTCGCGTCGCGCTTCGCGAGCGCGTCGAGCGCGGCAATATGGCCCTTCGCGAGATCGACGACGTGGATGTAGTCGCGCACGCCGGTGCCGTCCGGCGTCGGATAGTCGGCGCCGAACACGCGCAGCTTCTCGAGCTTGCCGACGGCCACCTGCGCGACGTACGGCATCAGGTTGTTCGGGATGCCGGCCGGATCCTCGCCGATGAGCCCGCTCGAATGCGCGCCGACCGGATTGAAATAGCGCAGCGTCGCGATTCGCCACGACGAGTCGGATACCTCGAGATCGCGCAGGATCTGCTCGGCGATCAGCTTCGTCTGTCCGTACGGATTGGTCGCGGACAACGGGAACGATTCGTCGATCGGCGAACGCTCGGGCACGCCGTACACGGTCGCCGACGAACTGAACACGAACTGCTTGACGTTGCGCTCGCGCATGACTTTCAGGACCGCGAGCAGGCCGCCGAGGTTGTTCCGGTAGTACTCGAGCGGCTTCGCGACCGATTCGCCGACGGCCTTCAGCGCCGCAAAGTGGATCGTGCCGGTGATCGGATGCGCGTCGAACACTTTCGCGAGCGCGGCTTCGTCGCACACGTCGACCTGATGGAACGCGGGCGTCTTGCCGGTGATCCGCTCGATGCGGCGCACGGCTTCGGCCTTGCTGTTGACGAGGTTGTCGACGATCACGACGTCGTAGCCGTTGTCGAGCAGCTCGACGGCGGTGTGCGAGCCGATGTAGCCTGCGCCGCCGGTGACGAGGATGGTGCCTTTAGCGGTCATTGCTGATGCGCTCCTTCAGAGTGTGATGCCTGTCAACGAATGGATGGTCTGCCGGTAGCGGTCGACGACCTGCTGCTCGTCGAACTCGGCCGCGACCTTCGACCGTCCGCGCGCGCCCATCGCGTCGCGTCCGGCCGTGCCGAGCTCGATCATCCGGATCAGTTGCTCCGCGAGGCTCGCGCTGTCGCGCACGCGGCACAGGAAGCCGGTCTCGCCGTCGGCGACGACGTCGCGGCAGCCGGGCACGTCGGTCGCGACGATCGGGCGGCCCATCGCGGACGCTTCCATCAGCGTGCGCGGCACGCCTTCGCGGTACGACGGCAGCACGACGCAGTCGGCTGCCGCGATATGCGGACGTACGTCGTGCGCTTCGCCGAGATATTCGACGATGCCTTCGGCGACCCATGCATCGACGTCGGCGCGGCCGATCGCGCTCGGGTTGTCGACGCCGAGCGGCCCGAGCAGCTGAAAGCGCGCGCTCGGATGACGCGCGCGCACGATGCGCACGGCGTCGACGTATTCGCGCACGCCCTTGTCCCACAGCAGCCGGCCGATCAGGATGAACACGGGCGCGTCGCCGCCGGGCAGCGGCACCGGCGCGAACTGTTCGAGATCGACGCCTTCGCCATGCAGCAGCCGCGCGCGTTCCGGATGCGCAAGCAACCGTTCATTGGTGAAGGTTGCAAGGTCGTCGCGATTCAAGAACCACACCTCGCGCGGAAAGCGAAACGCGAACCGGTACAGCCGCTTCGCGATGCTCGCCGCGCGGCTTTTCTGGATGAACACGTAGCCGAGGCCGGTCGTCACCGCGATCGACGGCACGCGCGCGAGCCACGCGGCGACCGAGCCGTAGATGTTCGGCTTGATCGTGTAATGGAACACGAGATGGGGCTGCAGCGCGCGATAGTGACGCACCAGCGCGGCGAGCGTGCCGAGATCCTCGCGCGGGCTCGTGCCCTTCGATGCGATGGCGAGCGCGACGTAGCGGCAGCCCATCTGTTCGAGCAGCGGCACGGTGCGGTCGTGCGGCGCGATCACGATCACCTCGGCGCCGCGCGCGACGAGCGCACGGATCAGCCCGTGCCGATACGTATAGATCGCCCAGGCCGTGTTGCAGACAAGCGCGATGCGCAGCGAAGAGGTGGCGGACATGAAAAAAAGAAAAAATAAAGCGTCGAAAATGCCGAGCGCGCTAAGCGGACGGCCGCGCGGCGAACAGCATCTGCTTGATCCGCTGCAGCGTGCGGTACGGCGTCACGAAGTGCAGCAGGTTCTTGGCGAGGCCGGCCCAGTCGTACGGGTTCAGCGCGTCGAAGTGGCGCAGCAGCAGCGACAGGGTCGACATCAGCTGGCGGCGGCGCTTGGTCGCGCTGATTCCGCCCTCGTTGAGCTCGTAATAGAGGCCGAGCTCGGGCAGGTTCGCGCAATCGTAGCGTTGCATTAACCGTAAAAAAAGATCGAGATCCTCGGCCGCGCGGTACTTCGCGCGATAGTTGCCGACTTCGCGCACGGCATCGACGCGCAGCATCACCGACGGATGCACGAGCGGCGAGCGCAGGAAGCGCGTGCGGCGCAGCGCACGCGGATCGGCGGGCGGCGTCAGCATGAAGCGCGGTTCGCCGGCGCGCGACACGACCTGCGTCCACATGCCGACGCACGCGACGCGCGGATGCGCGTCGAGATACGCGCGCTGCTTCGCGAGCCGCCGCGGCGCGGCGAGGTCGCCGGCGTCGATGCGCGCCGCATAGCGGAACCCGCGTGCGGCAAGCGCGTCGATGCCGGCCTCGAGCGCGCGCTCGATGCCGCCGTTCTGCGGCATGCGCAGCACGTCGATCGCCAGGCCGGGCAGGTCGGGGGCGACGATCGGCGGCGTGCTGCCGTCGTCGACGATCAGCACGTGCACGCGCGCGTCCTCGCGAAACGACGCGAGCGTGCGGACGACATCGTCGTGCCCGTTGTAGGCGGGCATCAGCACGGCCACGTCGTCGAGCGCGGGCGCGGAAACGGGAGACGTCATGGGCGCAATTTGAAACGAATGTAATAAAAATTGACGGCCGCGGCGGCGACATAGCCGGCGGCGAGCCCGACGAGCGCGCCGTACAGGCCGAGCCGCGGGATCGCGAACAGGTTCACGAGCGCGGCGAGCGCGAGCGCGAGCACCCACTTCGCGAGCAACACGAATTTTGCTTGATATTTGAGAACGATAAGATTGCCTATCGCCTCGATGCCGGCCGGCACGGACAGCCACACGGCCCAGCGGAAGATGTCGACGGACGCCTCGTAGCCGCGGCCGAACACCTTGCCGACGATCAGCGGCGCGGCGGCGTCGAGCACGAGCGCGCCGGCCGTCATCAGCGCGGCGGTCATCGCGATCAGCCGGACGACGTTGCGGCGCAGCCGCGCGACGTCCTGCACGCGGTAGACGAACGCGGGCGCGATGGTCTGCGCGAGCATCAGCGCGAGCGTGATCCAGTTCTCGTTGAGCTGCTGCGCGGCCGCGTAGCGGCCGAGATCGGCGAACGACACGTGACGCTCGAGCATCAGGCGGTCGAGCTTCAGGAACAGGTACATGCAGATCAGGCCGAGCCAGAACACGGTGCCGGCCGTCGCGAAATGCTTGAACAGCGGCTTGTCGAACGTCCAGCCGAGCGTGCCGCCGTTACGATGCCGGTAGTACAGCAGCAGCGCGACGCCGATCGCGGCCGCCTCGAGCGCCCACAGCCACGCGAAGCGCGCGGGGCCGGCGGCGGCGCGTACGAGCAGCCACACGAGCAGCGCCTTCGCGAGCGCGGTGGCCATGCTGGTCACGAGCTGCGGCTTGCTGTAGGTCATGCTCTGCAGCCACGCGTTGATCACGCCGACGAACGGCTCGCGGAACACCATCGTGACGGCCAGGCCGGCGAGCATCGCGCCGACGAGCGGATCGAACGCGCCCGCGCCGATCGCGATCCAGGTAACGACGAGCGCGGCCGCCGACACCGCGATGCGCAGCACGAACGCGCTGCCGAGCACCGCGCCGAGCTGCGCGGGCGGGCGCTGCACGATGGTCGGAACGAGGATTTCCGCGCCGCACACCCACGTGAGCGGCGCCAGCACGAGGAGAAGCGTATTCGCATACTGCCATTTGCCGAACACGTCCGGCCCGAAATAACGGGCCAGAAGACCGCTGATCGCGATCGCGACGCCGATCTGCGTGAGCCGTTCGAGCCCCAGCCAGACGAGGTTCGCGACGGCTTTCGCGACGTCCGGGTTGCCGAATCGTTTCAGCATGCGCAGCGGCGGCATGCGCGCGAGGCGGCCGGCAGGGCACCGGCGGGCGGCGGGTTGGCGGCGGCGGGGCGGCTAGGCATTAAAATGGGCGGCATGCACGTCATCAAAACCCGCGATTATAAGTGGGATCGGCGCCGCTCCAGCCGGCCCGTTCCTTGCCCGCACGGGCCCGCGCATCGCACGCGCGGCACCGGCGAGAGGCGGCCAGATTAATTTTCCATGCACGCAACCGAGAGAGAATCGATGATCTCCCAATCCATCTTCAAGGCATATGACATTCGCGGCGTGGTCGGCAAGACGCTCGACGCGGAGACGGCGCGCGGCATCGGCCGCGCGTTCGGCAGCGAAGTGCGCGCGCAGGGCGGCGACGCGGTCGTGGTCGCGCGCGACGGCCGCCTGTCCGGGCCGGAGCTCGTCGGCGCGCTCGCCGACGGACTGCGTGCGGCGGGCGTCGACGTCGTCGACGTCGGCATGGTGCCGACGCCGGTCGGCTATTTCGCGGCGAGCGTGCCGCTCGCGCTGACGGGCGGCGAGCGCCGCGTCGATTCGTGCATCGTCGTCACCGGCAGCCACAACCCGCCCGACTACAACGGCTTCAAGATGGTGCTGCGCGGCGCGGCGATCTACGGCGAGCAGATCCAGGCGCTGTACCGCCGCATCGTCGACGAGCGCTTCGAGACGGGCAGCGGCACGTACGAGCAGTTCGACGTGGCCGATCAGTACGTCGCGCGTATCGTCGGCGACGTGAAGCTCGCGCGGCCGCTGAAGCTCGTCGTCGATGCGGGCAACGGCGTCGCCGGCCCGCTCGCGACGCGGCTCTTCAAGGCGCTCGGCTGCGAACTCGTCGAGCGCTTCACCGACATCGACGGCACGTTCCCGAACCATCACCCCGATCCCGCGCACCCGGAAAACCTGCAGGACGTGATCCAGGCGCTGAAGGACACCGACGCGGAGCTCGGCTTCGCGTTCGACGGCGACGGCGACCGTCTCGGCGTCGTCACGAAGGACGGCCAGATCATCTATCCGGATCGCCAGCTGATGCTGTTCGCCGAGGAAGTGCTGTCGCGCAACCCGGGTGCGCAGATCATCTACGACGTGAAGTGCACGCGCCATCTGTCGCAGTGGGTGAAGGAAAAGGGCGGCGAGCCGCTGATGTGGAAGACGGGTCACTCGCTCGTCAAGGCGAAGCTGCGCGAGACCGGCGCGCCGCTCGCGGGCGAGATGAGCGGCCACGTGTTCTTCAAGGATCGCTGGTACGGCTTCGACGACGGCCTGTACACGGGCGCGCGGCTGCTCGAGATTCTCGCGAAGTCGGCCGACCCGAGCGCGGTGCTGAACGCGCTGCCGGACGCGATCAGCACGCCGGAGCTGCAGCTGTGGCTCGACGAAGGCGAGAACTTCCGCCTGATCGAGAAGCTGCAGAAGGAAGCGAAGTTCGACGGCGCGGAGGAAGTCGTGACGATCGACGGCCTGCGCGTCGAATATCCGGACGGCTTCGGCCTCGCGCGCTCGTCGAACACGACGCCGGTCGTCGTGATGCGCTTCGAAGCGGAGACGCAGGAAGGGCTCGCGCGCATCCAGGCGGACTTCCGCCGCGTGCTGACGGCCGCGAAGCCGGACGTGAAGCTGCCGTTCTGATCGCCCGCGGCGTTCGGGCGGCCGCCCACGCGACACCGGGCGATGTGTCGCGCCGGCGTTGAAAAGCGGCGTACGCGCAATGCGTGCGCCGCTTTTGCCAATCTGCCGTCGCGGGCGCGATAAAATCGCGTCTTTATGCCTGTCGCCGGCATTCCGCCGGCATTTCTTCAGCGTGCAAAAGATCCTGATCGTGCGCGTGTCGTCGCTGGGCGACGTCGTGCACAACATGCCGGTGATCGCCGATATCCGGCGTCGCCATCCCGATGCGCAGATCGACTGGCTCGTCGAGGAAAGCTTCGTCGATCTCGTGAAGCTCGTCGACAGCGTGCGCGACGTGCTGCCGTTCTCGCTGCGCCGCTGGCGCAAGAAGCCGTTCGCGCGCGCGACGTGGCGCGAGATCCGCGCATTCCGCAAGCGGCTCGCGGCCGAGCACTACGACCTCGTGATCGACTGTCAGGGGCTGATCAAGACCGCGTGGGTCGCGAGCTGGGCGCGCGGCCCGCTCGTCGGCCTCGGCAACCGGACCGACGGCGCCGGCTACGAATGGCCGGTGCGCTTCTTCTATCGCAAGCGCGTGCCGATCGACGCGCGCACGCACGTCGTCGAGCGCTCGCGCCAGCTCGTCGCGGCCGCGCTCGGCGATCCGGCGCCGACGCCGACCGACCCGGTCGATTTCGGGCTCGACACGCGCGACGCGTCGCGCGCGATCGCGTCGGTCGGACTGAACCTGCCGGTGCCGTACGTCGTGTTCGTGCACGCGACGTCGCGCGCGGACAAGCAGTGGCCGGACGCCGCGTGGATCGAGCTCGGCCAGGCGCTGGTGCGGCGCGGCGCGTCGCTCGTGCTGCCGTGGGGCAACGACGCGGAGCGCGCGACGAGCGAGCGGCTCGCGAACGAGTTCGGCGCGGCGGCGATCGTGCCGCCGAAGCTGTCGCTGCCTGCGGTCGTCGGACTGATCGACGGCGCGGCGGCGACGGTCGGCGTTGATACAGGTCTGGTTCACATCGCGGCCGCGCTGAAACGCCCGACGGTCGAACTGTACAATTTCGCGACGGCCTGGCGGACCGGCGGCTACTGGTCGCCGAACGTCGTCAATCTCGGCACCGCGGGGCAGCCGCCGTCGATCGCGCAGGTGAAGTCGGCGCTCGCGGGCTTCGGTCTCCTGTAATGCCAGTCACGCAAGCGAACCGATCATGAGCGAATCGCAGATCATCGAAGTCCCGTCCGCCGACTGGAGCGGACACAACCTGTCGGCGCCGCGCGAGCAGCTGCTGGCCGCGGTCGAGGAAGGCAAGGTGCTGTACTTTCCGCATCTGCGCTTCGCGATCGAAGGCGGCGAGGAAGCGCTGCTCGATCCGGCGCTCGCCGATCCGAAGCGCAAGAACATCAGCCTCGCGCCGAACGGCGGCGCGTTGGTCGGCGTGCTCGGCGACAGCGTCACGCAGTCGGCGGTGCGCGCGCTGGTCGCGCGCTTCCAGCAGCAGGCCGGCACGCTCGTCGACGGCCTCTTTCCCGAATACCGCGGCAAGCTGCGCGTCGCGCCGACGAGCCTGCGGCTGATGCAGGTCGAGACGCGCCGGACGTCGTGGCGCAAGGACGACAGCCGGCTGCACGTCGACGCGTTCCCGTCGCGGCCGAACTACGGCGAGCGCATCCTGCGCGTGTTCACGAACGTGAATCCGGCCGGCGTGCCGCGCGTGTGGCGCGTCGGCGAACCGTTCGAGGACGTCGCGAAACGCTTCCTGCCGAAGATCCGTCCGCAGCTGCCGGGCTCCGCGTGGCTGCTGAACCTGCTGCACGTGACGAAGTCGCCGCGCAGCGCGTACGACCACCTGATGCTGAACCTGCACGACGGCATGAAGGCCGATCTCGACTATCAGAAAACCTGCCCGCAGCAGACGATGCCGTTTCCGCCGGGTAGCGTGTGGATATGTTTCTCCGATCAGACTTCGCACGCTGTGATGTCCGGCCAGTTCATGCTCGAGCAGACGTTCTTCCTGCCGGTCGATGCGATGGTGCGCCGCGAATGCGCGCCGCTCGGCATTCTCGAGCGCCTGACCGGCAGGGCGCTGGTTTGAGCGCGCATCGTATGCGTCGCTGCCGCGGAGCCGCTTCATGCTGAGGGCGATCTATCGTGCGCTGTGGTGGCTCGTCGCGCCGGCCGCGGTCATGCGGCTCTACGTGCGCTCGCGCAACGAGCGCGGCTATCGCGAGCATATCGGCGAGCGCTTCGGCCGCGTCGCGGGCCGCTCGCCGGACGATCGCGCGCCGCTGATCTGGGTGCATGCGGTGTCGGTCGGCGAGACGCGCGCGGCGCAGCCGCTGATCGACGCGCTGATGCGCGCGCGCCCCGACGCGCGCATCCTGCTCACGCACATGACGCCGAGCGGCCGCGCGACCGGCGAGCAGATCTTCGGCGACCGCGTGCTGCGCTGCTATCTGCCTTACGACATGCCGGGCGCGGTGCGCCGCTTTCTGCGCGCGTGGCGGCCGACGCTCGGCCTCGTGATGGAGACGGAGGTGTGGCCGACGCTGATCGACGAATGCCGCCGCGCGGACGTGCCGCTCGTGCTGACCAACGCGCGGATGTCCGCGCGTTCGTATCGGCGCGCAGCGAAGTTCGGCGCGGCGACGCGCGACGTGTTCGGCGGCTTCTCGCGCGTGCTCGCGCAGAGCCCGGCCGACGCGGAACGGCTGAGCGCGCTCGGCGCACGCAACGTGACGGTGCTCGGCAACCTGAAGTTCGACATGACGACGCCGCCCGAGCTCGCCGCGCGCGGCCATGCGTGGCGCGATGCGATCGGCACTCGGCCGGTGTGGGTGGCGGCCAGCACGCGCGAGAACGAGGAGGCGCTGGTGCTGCAGGCGTTCGCGGCGATGAATACGCCCGACGCGCTGCTCGTGCTCGTGCCGCGTCATCCGCAGCGCTTCGCCGAGGTCGAAGCGCTGGTCGCGCGCAGCGCGCTCAAGTGCGTGCGGCGTTCGGCGTGGGCCGCGGACGCCGCGGCGCTCGCGGCCGGCCAGCCTGCGGCCGCGGAGCCGTTGCCGCGCGACGTGACGGTGCTGCTCGGCGATTCGATGGGCGAACTGGGCGCATATTACGCGGCGGCCGACGTCGCGTTCATCGGCGGCAGCCTGCTGCCGCTCGGCGGGCAGAATCTGATCGAAGCGTGCGCAGTGGGCGTGCCGGTGCTGATCGGGCCGCACGTGTTCAACTTCACGCAGGCGACCGCCGACGCGGTCGCGGCCGGCGCCGCGGTGCAGGTCGAGGATCCGCTCGATCTCGCGCACGTGCTCGATGCGCTGTTCGCCGACAAGCCGCGGCGCATCGCGATGGGCGCGGCCGGCGCCGCGTTCGCCGCGCGCCACCGCGGCGCGACCGCGCGCTCGGTCGACGTGCTGGCCGCCTTG